>CAMYYI010000018.1 GCA_947303465.1 uncultured Bacteroidales bacterium | reverse complement strand
TTCCCAACGGCGTCATGCAGCTTGCCAAGGTGTACATCGCCAAGAAGCGCAAGATTACCGTTGGTGACAAGATGGCAGGCCGTCACGGCAACAAGGGTATCGTGGCCAAGATAGTCCGTCGCGAGGACATGCCGTTCCTTGAGGACGGAACTCCCGTGGACATAGTGCTCAACCCTCTCGGCGTGCCTTCCCGTATGAACCTGGGCCAGATTTACGAAACCGTGCTCGGTTGGGCAGGGTGGAGACTTGGCCTCAAGTTCAGCACCCCTATCTTCGACGGCGCCAGCATCGACGAGATATGCTCTTATACCGATAAGGCGGGCGTTCCCCGCTTCGGCAAGACGCAGTTGCGCGACGGCGGAACCGGCGACTTCTTCGACCAGCCTGCTACCGTCGGCGTGATCTACATGATCAAGCTCGGCCATATGGTTGACGACAAGATGCACGCCCGTTCCATCGGTCCCTACTCCCTCATCACCCAGCAGCCTCTCGGAGGCAAGGCCCAGTTCGGTGGCCAGCGCTTCGGTGAAATGGAGGTGTGGGCACTGGAAGCCTTCGGTGCAGCCAACACGCTCCAGGAGATCCTGACTGTCAAGTCCGACGACGTCACCGGACGTTCGAAGACCTACGAGGCTATCGTGAAGGGTGATCCCATGCCGCCGGCAGGAATCCCTGAATCCCTCAACGTGCTCCTCCACGAACTTCGCGGACTCGGTCTCAAAGTCACTTTGGAATAAACAATTCAGCGTACGAATTATATGCCTACTTTCAATAACAAGGAAACAAAGGTAAAGAGCAACTTCCAGACAATCAGCATTTCGCTGGCATCTCCCGAGGATATTACCGAGAGGTCATGCGGCGAGGTCCTGAAGCCTGAGACCGTCAACTACCGCACCTACAAGCCCGAACGTGACGGCTTGTTCTGCGAGAAGATTTTCGGTCCCACCAAGGATTACGAATGCTATTGCGGCAAGTACAAGCGTATCCGTTACCGTGGCATCGTCTGCGACAGGTGCAACGTAGAAGTTACCGAGAAGAAGGTGCGTCGCGAGCGTATGGGACACATCAGTCTCACCGTTCCCGTGGCCCATATCTGGTACTTCAAGTCCGCGCCCAACAAGATTTCCGCCCTCCTCGGCCTTCCCGCCAAGAAGCTGGAATCCGTCATCTATTACGAGAAGTACATCGTGGTGAATGTCGGCAAGTACCAGCCTTCCGAGAACCGTAACGAGCCCGCGGTATCCAAGATGGACCTGCTCTCCGAAGACGAGTACCTGGATATTCTCAGCAGCGAGTCCCTGAAGGGCAACGAGAACCTGTCCGATTCCGATCCCGACAAGTTCGTGGCCAAGATGGGAGCCGAGGGCATCTACGACCTCCTCAAGGAGCTTGACGTAGAGAGCCTCGGTAAGGAACTCCGCCAGAAGATGGCCGTAGAGAGTTCCCAGCAGCGCAAGACCGAGATGCTCAAGCGTCTCCAGGTGGTCAAGTGGTTCCAGGAGTCCAAGGGCGTCAACCGTCCCGAGTGGATGATCATGAAGGTCATCCCCGTGACTCCTCCGGACCTGCGTCCCCTCGTCCCTCTGGACGGCGGCCGCTTCGCTACCTCAGACCTCAACGACCTCTACCGTCGCGTCATCATCCGCAACAACCGCCTCAAGAGGCTCTTCGAGATAAAGGCCCCCGAGGTGATTCTGCGCAACGAGAAGCGTATGCTGCAGGAGGCCGTCGACAGCCTCTTCGACAACTCCAAGAAGTCGAGTGCCGTCAAGAGCGAGAGCAACCGTGCCCTCAAGAGTCTGTCCGACTCCCTCAAGGGCAAGCAGGGCCGCTTCCGCCAGAACCTCCTCGGTAAGCGTGTGGACTACTCCGCACGTTCCGTCATCGTCGTGGGTCCCGAGCTCAACATGCACGAGTGCGGTCTGCCCAAGTACATGGCGGCTGAGCTCTACAAGCCGTTCATCATCCGCAAGCTAATCGAGCGCGGCATCGTAAAGACAGTGAAGTCCGCAAAGAAGATCGTGGACCGCAAGGATCCGGTCATCTGGGACATCCTGGAGAACGTGATGAAGGGCCATCCCGTGTTGCTCAACCGTGCACCTACCCTGCACCGTCTGGGTATTCAGGCGTTCCAGCCCCGCATGATAGAGGGAAAGGCCATACAGCTGCACCCTCTTGCATGTACCGCTTTCAACGCCGACTTCGACGGCGACCAGATGGCAGTCCACCTGCCGCTGGGCAATGCCGCCATAATGGAGGCCCAGCTGCTCATGCTCGGCAGCCAGAACATTCTTAACCCCGCCAACGGCGCCCCTATCACCGTGCCTTCTCAGGATATGGTGCTTGGTCTGTACTACATTACCAAGATACGTCCGGGTGCAAAGGGCGAGGGCAAGAAGTTCTACGGCCCCGAGGAAGTGATCATAGCCTACAACGAGAAGGCCATAGACATGCACGCCGAGATAGAGGTGCGCCTGCCGGCCGACAAGCAGGATCCTTCCAAGGGTACCCAGATGGTCAAGACCACCGCAGGACGCATCATCGTGAACCAGTTCGTTCCCGATGAGGTGCCTTACGTGAACGAGGTGCTCGGCAAGAAGTCGCTGCGTAAGATCATCACCCTCGTCATCAAGAACACCGGTGTCACCCGCACCGCAAAGTTCCTGGACGATATCAAGAATCTGGGTTACGACCAGGCATTCCGTGCAGGTATCTCCTTCAACCTCGGCGACGTCATTGTGCCGGAGGAGAAGCAGGGCCTCATCGACAACGCCTACAAGCAGATCGCGGGCATCCGCAACAACTTCAACATGGGTCTGCTTACCAACCAGGAGCGCTATAACAAGGTCATCGACCTCTGGACCTCTGTGGACAACAACCTCACCGGTATAGTTACAAAGCAGATTTCCGGCGACCAGCAGGGCTTCAACCCCGTGTTCATGATGCTGGATTCCGGCGCCCGTGGTTCTACCCAGCAGATCAAGCAGCTCTGCGGTATGCGTGGCCTTATGGCCAAGCCTCAGAAGTCCGGAGCCGCCGGAGCGGAGATTATCGAGAATCCTATTATTTCCAACCTTAAGGAGGGAATGTCGGTGCTCGAGTACTTCATCTCCACCCACGGTGCCCGTAAGGGTCTGGCCGATACCGCCCTTAAGACTGCAGATGCCGGTTATCTGACCAGGCGTCTGGTGGACGTATCGCACGACGTTATCATCACCGAGGAAGACTGCGGAACCCTCCGCGGACTTATCGCCACCGCCATCAAGAACAAGGACGAGGTGGTCGAGTCCCTGGGTGAGAGAATCCTGGGCCGCACCACCGTGCACGACATCTTCAACCCGCTCACCGGAGAGATCATCCTGCATGCAGGAGAGGAAATCCGCGAGAAGGATGCCGACCTCATCGACTCCCTTCCTATCGAGCAGGTGGAAATCCGTTCAGTTCTCACCTGTGAGAGCCGCAAGGGCGTGTGCGCCAAGTGCTACGGCCGCAACCTCGCCACCAGCCGCATGGTTGAGAAGGGCGAAGTGGTGGGCGTTATCGCAGCCCAGTCTATCGGCGAGCCCGGTACCCAGCTTACCCTGCGTACCTTCCACGTCGGTGGTACCGCTTCCGGTGCCATGGTCGATTCCTTCATCGACTCCAAGTACAACGGCAAGCTCGTCTACGACGAACTCCGTACCATCCAGAGGGTGGACGAGGTTACCGGAGAGGCGCAGGAAGTCGTTGTGAGCCGTATGACTGAGCTTCGCATCATAGACGAGAATACCGGAATCACCTTCTCCCAGTACGATATCCCTTACGGCTCCGTCATCTACAAGAAAGACGGCGAGAAAGTCAAGAAGGGCGACCGTATCTGTGAGTGGGATCCGTACAACGCCATTACCATCATCGAGTCTGCCGGTACCGTTCGCTTCGAGAACATGGAAGAGGGCGTGACCTTCGCCAAGGAGGCCGCCGACGAGTTCTCCATGAGCACGGACAAGGTTATCATCGACTCCAAGGACAAGACCAAGAGTCCTACCCTCCATGTGCTTGACGACAAGGGCGACAGCATCCGTCAGTTCAACCTGCCGGTGGGCGCCCACGTCATGGCAGAGGACGGCAGCAAGGTGAAGGTCGGCGACATCCTCGTGAAGATACCTCGTGCAATCGGTAAGGCCAGCGATATCACCGGAGGTCTGCCGCGAGTCACCGAGCTCTTCGAGGCCCGCAACCCGAGCAACCCCGCCATCCTTTCGGAAATCAACGGCGAGGTCGTCATGGGCAAGGTCAAGCGAGGTAACCGCGAGATCACCGTCCGCAATAAGAGCGGTGTGGAGAAGCACTACCTGGTGCCTCTGACAAAGCAGATCCTGGTTCAGGAGAACGACTATGTAAGGGCCGGTTCGGCGCTGTCCGACGGCGGAGTGTCACCTAACGACATCCTTAACATTCTCGGTCCCGTCAAGGCTCAGGAGTACATTGTCAACGAGGTGCAGGCCGTGTATCGTCTGCAGGGTGTGAAGATCAACGACAAGCATTTCGAGATCATCATACGCCAGATGATGCGCAAGGTCGAAATCACCGATCCGGGCGACACCCAGTTCCTCAAGGAGGAGCTCGTGGACAAGTGGAAGTTCATGGACGCCAACGACGCCATCTACGGTAAGTTTATCGTCGAGGACGCCGGAGATTCCGACCGCTTCGAGCAGGGCGACATCATCGGTGCCCGCGAGATGAAGGGCGAGAACGCCTCCCTGGAACGCCAGGGCAGCAGGCTTCTGGTCACCCGTCCCGCACGCCCCGCTACGTCGCGCCTCGTACTCCAGGGTATTACCCGTGCGGCCCTCAAGACCGACAGCTTCATGTCCGCCGCCTCCTTCCAGGAGACTACCAAGGTGCTCAGCGAAGCCGCCATCCGCGGTCGCGTAGACCATCTGGAAGGCCTCAAGGAGAACGTTATCTGCGGTCACCTGATTCCTGCCGGTACCGGTCTCAAGGAGTACCAGGACCTCATCGTCACCAAGAACGACGAGCTCACCCGCAGCCTCAGCGAGCTGTAGGACTGTTTGTCCGGTTAATAATGAGCGAGGTCTCCTTTTGATTGGGAGACCTCGCTCTTCTTTTTTGCCTTCCAGCACCTTCTGAGGCAGAATCGCCGATCGAGGTCTAAGGCTTCAAATGAGACCTCGTACGAAATACAGTTTGGGAAAAAATACTAAATTTGAGGAACCAAAAGAAAAAATCAGAATGGCAATATTTATAAATGAGCCTGCACGCCAGATACCCGTCAGGGACGAGGTGGACGTGCTTGTTGTTGGAGGAGGTCCCGCAGGCCTTATGGCTGCACAGTCTGCAGCTCTGGTTGAAGGAACCCGCGTCATGCTTATAGAGAATCGCGGTTCGCTGGGAGGGAACATGACTCAGGGCCTGCCCCTGCTGGGGTTCCTGGGACGTAAGGGCAACGAGGTCATCAAGGGCCTGCCGCTCAGGTTTGTGGAGCGCCTGCGCGAGCGCGGCCAGGCAACGCATCACCGCGCCTGCCCCTTGCATGTAAGTCTTACCATGATAGACCCGGAAGGCACCAAACGCCTGGCCTGGGAAATAATGGAGGAGTGCGGCGTGAAGGTTCTGATGTACGTGATGTTCGTGGATGTGATAATGGAGGGCGAAAAGATAAAGGGGGTGATAATCGAGTCCAAGAAGGGCCGTGAAGCCATTCTGGCCAAGACCGTCATAGACTGTACCGGCGACGGCGACGTGGCCTTCCGGGCCGGGGCTCCTATGGAGTATGGCAACGACAAAGGTATCGCACAGCCCCCAACCCTCATGTTCTCCATGCGCGGAGTGGATTCCCGCAAGCTGCGCGACGCCGTGGCCGACCACCCGGACATCTACGACATCGACTTCATCCCCAACGAGTTCTTCCGCCCCATGGACAACTGTACCATGGTGGGCTTCCGCAACCAGATAAAGCAGGCCCGGGAGGCCGGATACCATCTGCCCGTCGAGCGTACCATTTTCATGACTGGTATGGCAGAGGACGAATGGTGGGTGAACATGTCGCGTGTGAACGGCATAGACGCCACCGACCCGGAACAGTACACCAAGGGCGAAGAAATCTGCATCAAGCAGAATGAAGAGATTGCCCGCTATCTCAAGGCCTACATCCCCGGATTCGAGAATGCGTACGTGGACAGGGTGGCGCCGTTCATGGGGATACGTGAAACGCGCCGCATCGTGGGAGAATACGTGCTCACGGAGCAGGACATCTTCGACTGCGCCCGTTTCCCGGACGCCATAGGCGTGGCGGCTTATCCTGTGGACCTGCATCATCCCGTAGGAGGTGACTGTACGCTCATGTGGTGCCCCGACTGCTACGACATCCCTTACCGCAGCCTGGTGCCGCTCAAGGTGGAAGGCCTGCTATGTGCAGGGCGCAACATTTCCGCCACCCACCTGGCCCTTGCGTCCGTGAGGGTGATGGGACCGGCGATGTGCCTTGGGGAGGCGGCCGGCAAGGCGGCTGCACTGTCGGTTTCCGCCGGAGTCGAACCCCGTGCGCTGGATGTCAAGGAACTGCAGGATGCTTTAAAGGCTGAAGGTGTGTATTTACGCGACTGAGATTCTTCGCTTTTTGCCCGTTGTTATTATATTTGCAAATACACTGCATATTACGGTCTTTTGTACCGTTGAATGAATATTAATTCAATAACACAAAATAATATGACTGTTAAATCTTTGTCTTACGCTCCCCCGCAGATTTGCGCCGAGCCGTACGATCTGGATGCGCAGCTTTGTCAGGCAAGCGGCGCAGCCTTCGATGACCCTGAAAACCTGGGCGACCTTTCCTGGTCTTAATCATTTTAAAAACAGCAAGATCATGAAAAAGACGTTCAAATACATGTTTATTGCAGCGGCAGCAATAATAGCTTTCGCATGCACGAAGGAAGCCGGCATTGAAGTTCCCGCCGGTACGATAGTATTCAAGGCATCTCTGGATCAGCCACTGAAGGCAGACCTTAACGGTCAGCAGGTGGTCTGGACTCCCGGCGACCAGATTGCCGTCAGTAATGGCAGTACATGGGCCGTTTCCGCAGCCCTTACCGATGCCGACATCGAAAACGGAGGTTTAACCGCGTCTTTCAGCGTTGACATTGCGGCCGGAGATTCCTACACCGCCATTTATCCTGCTGCTGCCAAGTCTGAGGCGGCCCTTCCTGCCAACCCGGCCGAGGGCGCGGTAATGATAGATCTCCCATCATTTCAGATGATAACCCCCGGCAAGGATGTCGACCCCAATGCCCTGGTGCAGATAGCTACCAGCACCACCACAGACAAGCTCACTTTCAAGAATGTGACCTCACTGGTCAAGTTTGAAGTCCCTGTGTCCGGCGTGCAGACAGTGTTCGTTGAGGCTCTCAACGACAGCGGCTCAACGATCTATGTCGCAGGAGCCGCTCCGGTCGTTCCCGAGCCGGGATATACCACTGGCAGCGCCAAGAAGGTGACGCTGAAGGGTGATTTCTCTGCAGGTCAGAGCTATTATGCTGCAGTGCTGCCTAAGGAGTCCGTAAAGGCCCTTCGTTTCTGCTTCTGCAAGCCTACAGGCGGCAATTGTGAGGCAAAAGCCTTGGCTACCGGTACCTCCGAAGCCGGATTCTCCCTGCCTGCGAACGGCATCCGGGTAGTCTCCGGAATGCCTTCCAACCTCAACTGGTTCGACGGCACCATCTCCAGCAAGGCCGACCTCGACACCTGGGCGTCCATGGCTCATTATTTTAACGCAGCAGAGACCGTAACACTTGGTGCTGACATAGATTATGCCGGTGGCATCTGGACTCCGGTCAACGCCAATGAGGGATCCGACCACTTCGCGGGCCTGTTCGACGGAAACGGACACAGCATTTACAATATCGTAATCAATGCATCCGCCGATAATTCCGGTTTCTTCTCCGTTATCGCTTCAGAGCAGCCACGTGAGAGAGTCAAAAACCTCATTCTTGGCAAGGAAGGCGACAGCAGCCTGTTGGATATCTCTACTGATGCATGTACTTATGCGGGCGCCCTTGCAGGCAAGATTAAGAACGCCTATATTTCAGAGGTAATCAACCACATTCCCGTTACCGTCAGTTACACCAACACAGCTACCACTTTTGTCGGCGGTATTGCCGGTGCCGCAGCTGCCGGGGATGGTTCTTATTTCGGCAAATGTGAGAACTATGGTTCCGTTTCCTGTAACAGCGGCTCTACATCAGTATACAACGGCGGCATAGCCGGAATTGCATATACCGGTACCACATTCGACACGTGTATCAATTACGGTAAGATATCTCACGACGCAACATGTGAAGTCGGTGGTGTAAACTGCATGGGGGGTATATTGGGCCGTGCCGGCAACAGTATCGCCAATGTTCATATTGTTGATTGCATCAACTACGGTACAGTTGAAACTACGGTTAATGTCAAGGCTTCACAGCTCTATTTCGGCGGCATCTGTGGCATTGACGGTCAACCGGCCGACGGGGTCAGCGATTACGCACTGGAAGTTGTCACCTGTCGCAATGAAGGCAGCATAAATGGTTATAACCAGTCCGCTGCAGACAATAATCCCGATGGCACGGAAAACAAGAATAAATATACCGGAGTAGGTGGTATCATAGGTCGTCAGTCCAACAAATCCATTATAGACCGTTGTGTCAACTTGGGTACAATAACAAAAGTAGGCAACCACAGTGCGGAAGGCTGCTATGGCGGCATCATCGGTATGTCCTCGAGCGTCGATGGCATGGTTTCCGAATGTGTTAACGGTGCAGCTGACGATGATACCAAGGGACTGGTTGTCGATGCGGTTCAGACCAGCAACAAGAATCAACGCATAGGAGGTGTATGCGGATACGGCATGAGGGGTAATTACAATAAATGCGTAAATTACGGTAAGGTTCAAAGCAACGGAGGCAAGAAGAATTACCTCGGCGGTATAGTTGGCAATGACACCCTGGGCAAGGTGGTTGAATGTATCAACTGCGGGGAAGTGTCCATGACCGGTGCCAATGCAGACGGCAGCAACAGCAGCACTGGCGGATTGATAGGTCTTATTAACGGATCTTCTACGGATAACAGTACCGGTGAAGGATGCCGCGTAAAGGCAAGCGTAAGCTGTGACAAGGCTGTGAACGCCGGTGCAGTAATCGGACGCTATTCCAGTTCCGTAATTACCGGCTGGGGAACTCAGGCCAGCCCTATTGTCATCTGCTCGGGCAGCTCCGTAAACGGCACGGCAGTAACAGGTAATAACTATCTTACTTATGCTGTAGGTTCCGATTACGGATTCCAGGCTTCAGGAGAGGCTTTCGGTGGAGGTAAGAATACACTTTGGGTAACGTTTGAATAATCAAAAATCTATGGATATCAAATACTTATACGCTTCCCCTGCCGTAAAGGTAACGGAAGTCCAATTCAGCGGAGTTCTTTGCGGCTCCTTCGATGCTACAGTTGTGCCGGAGAATCCGGTTTGGACAGATGAACTTTAATCTTCAGGTATCATGAAAAGAACAGTTATTTTTGCTGCCTTTGCAGCCCTTCTCTCCTTCTTCTCGTGTTCCAAAGAGATAGAGACGGTGGTGGAACCTGTTTCCGCCGGATCAGACGTGGTTTTCACGGCTACACTTCAGCAGCCTACCAAGGCCAATATTTCCAGCTATAGCATAGAGTGGGAAGTCGGTGACAAGATTGCAGTGTATGACGGCGCCGCATGGTGCGAGTCAGACGCTCTTGCCGGCGGTGACATTGTCGGCAACGTGGCCTCTTTCAAGTTCACGGCCAATCCTCCCGCAGCGGCTGCCACCTATTATGCGGTTTATCCTGCTACCGCGGCATCTGCCGCTCCCGTCGGGGATGCGCTGACTGTTACACTGCCTGCGGTTCAGAATATAATTTCCGGCTGTGTGGCAAAGGACGCCCTTGTGCAGGTCTGCAAGGCAGACAATACCAACGACCTCGAGTTCGTAAACGTGACCTCGCTCATCGAGTTCAAGGTCCCTGATGACAATATTACTTCTGTGTACTTTGAGGCTGTTCCCGACGGCACTTTCGCCCTCGGTTCCCGTCTGGCCATCGCCGGTGACGCTTCCGTGAGCTCCGTCAGCCCTGAAGCGAATGTTACCGGTACCGCCAGTCGCGTGGTCGTAAACGGAGCATTCGTGAGCGGGGAGAACTACTTTGCGGTGGTTTATCCCGCTTCTACAGTAGGGAAGTACCGTTTCACCTTCACCAAGATCGACCCCACCGACGGTGCCATCAAGGCTTTCCGTACAGGCTCGGCCGACAATGTCACTTCCTTCCCCCTGAACGGCGGCTGGAAGTTCGAGACCTTCGGCCTTACCGCCGGCAGCTGGCTCGGTCCCCTGAGCACCAAGACCGACCTTGAAAAATGGGTGAGTGCAATTACCTATTATCAGGCAGATGAGACTGTGAAACTGGGCGCGAACATTAACTATGGTGGCGTTGACTGGGCACCCGTTGACGGCAACGAGGCTACAGGCTTCGCCGGCGCCATTGATGGCAGGAATTACAGTATCTATGGAATCAAGATTGATACTTCACTCGGTGCAAACTGCGGTTTCTTCTCAACACTTGAGTCCGTTACCCCGCGCGTACGCGTAGAAAATCTCAAACTTGGCTATGTTCCGGATGTGGATGGAAATATAGACGGAGACAATAACCGTTTGGTGTTTTCCTCTGCTACTCCGAGGATTGGTGGAAACCTCGCAGGTATTTGCAGGAATGCCACGATCAACAATGTCCACAGCTATATGCGTACAGTTATAAACTATGCCGCTACAGAAGAGCTGATACTTGGAGGAATTGTGGGAGAGACGATGGGCACCTGCTCTTTCAGCCAGTGCACCAATGACAATGTGGTCGCGTGTACGGCATCTGCGCTTAACACATATCTTGGTGGTATTGCAGGAGCTTTGTTCGGAACAGCGACATTTAGCTATTGCCAGAACAATGCTGAGGTAAAAAGGACAAAAGTGTCCGGAACCGAAGGATCAGGTATCATCCTGATTGGAGGTATAGTAGGACGTTCGAGGAATTATACCGTTGAGAATGCTTCAACTGGCCATGTGATTGACCATTGTACCAATAACGGTTTAGTCGACGGTATAGTCGGCACCAGCGCCAATATGAAATGTGCGCAGCTGTATATCGGCGGAATTCTCGGAATTGACGGTGAATCTTCGGACTCCAATAAAAATGTAGTAGTATCATATTGCGTTAACAATGCTAACGTCGGTACCGACCCTACAGGACAGTCAACCAGCGGAAAGACTGCGGTAGGTGCGATAGTGGGAAAACTCGCTTACAACAGTTCGGTTACAAACTGTACCAATCTTGGCACAGTCATAAAGCAAAATGGTAACACTAACCAGTATTTTGTAGGTGGAATCGTCGGCCAGACAGAATGTGATGACGCGCTTGTTGAAGACTGTGTTAACGGAGAACTTGGAAGTGATACCAAGGGCAAGGTTGATGACAGGACGCAGACAAAATCTACCAACCAGCGGATAGGCGGTATAGTAGGTTATGCTTCATCAGGTACTATTCGGCGTTGCACCAACTACGCTCCTGTTGTGTCAGCTGGTACCGTGTCCAAGATTTATATTGGAGGCATTATCGGTAATATCGGCCTGGCAAAGATGGAGTACTGTAACAGCTATGGCCCCGTTTCATTGACTGCTTCAGCGGATGTCAATGATGCCGTAGGTGGCTTGATAGGCCTGCATAATGGCAAGGCGGAACTCGCTACCGGTGAGGGTTGCATTGTGGGCGCTGTAATTACCGGTGGTCATGATAACAGTCGGGGTGCTGTTGTCGGGCGCTATAATCAAGGGGAATACACCAGTGTCTTTGGCACCTCCGAGCATAAGATTACTGTTACTTCCGCCTGCTCCGTCGGTGGAACGGCTGTTACTGCCGGCAACTTTGAATCCTTGCTTGCCGGTCCTGCCGCAGTCATCACCGCTTCTGGCGTAGCTTCGGGTTACAACACCATCTGGGCAGCTTTCTCAGACTAGCATATTCAAGCAATACGCTGATAATTAGATAGAAGGAGGTCGATTAACCGGCCTCCTTTTTCTATTGTCATTTTGCAGTATTCTTTTTAACTTTGCTTGTTATGCGAAGGATCATTCTATTGTTTGCGATGGCAGGGGTACTGTTTTACACCTGCACTGGAAAGCCGACAGAAGTTGCAGAGACTCCTTCCTCCCGGGAGGCCTCTTTCTATGCTTATACTGACAACGTCACAAAGACCCATGCCGGTGATAATTACAGCGTGCTTTGGAACGCCGACGACCGCATCAGCATACTCGCCCAGGGTGCATCCAATACCGAATATCGTTTTACCGGAGAGGACGGCGCCAACGCAGGATCCTTCGATCCCGTAAATTCATCTCTTACTGCGGCAGGCCCGTACTACGCTGTATATCCATACCGCAGCACAACCTCGCTCACATCCGGCAAACTCCGCATAGGCATCCAGGCCAAACAGGCATATGCTGCCGGCAGTTTCGGCCCCGGTGCGGCTGTAATGGTGGCGAAGTCTGAAGACCGTAACCTTCACTTCAAGAACCTCTGCGGCCTGCTTATCATCAGCGCTTATGGAAGCGGCTCGGTGAGCTCCATTACAGTTTCTGGTAATTCCGGGGAGTATCTTGCCGGTACAGCAGTGGTCAGCTTTGCAGAAGGGGAACCTTCCGTCAGCTTTCAGCAGGCGGGGGCTTCATCAAGCATCCAGATGACTTTCAATCAGCCGGTCGCTCTTGGCACAACGGTAGAAACGGCTACGGAATTCTGGTTTGCGGTTCCGCCTGTAAGCATGGCAGGCGGCTTCACCGTAAGTTTTACGGACAATAACGGCCGCAGCACATCTGAATCTACCGGCAAGACGGTGCAAATCGAGCGCAACCGTGTCCGCCGTATGGCACCGCTTCATGTGGATTTTGCTTCCCCCACCGAGGCGGCCGTAGGGGAGCCGCTTCCCCTGTGGCGTTCCGGTTACCTGGACATTCATTCCGTCAACGGCGGACGCGGAGAGGCCTTCTACTATGTGATGCCGGACGGCACCACCATGCTGATAGATGCTGCTGGCGCGCCCCCGGCAGAGCTGTACAGTTATGGTGACGGTAATTCCCAGGGCGTGCCGTCAAAACCCTCCGTGAACGTTAATAGCGGCGCCGTCATTGTAGATTATATCAAGCACTTTGCTCCGGCGGTAGCGGGTGGCAGGCTGGATTACTTCATGACATCCCACTATCACGGCGACCATATCGGCGCATGGCGCGATGAATACAAGAGCTTCGGCTGGCAGCCTTACGACAAGAACGGCAACCCTGTGGCTTCGGTGAACCTGAACGCCGGCGGCTTTGTGCGCAACGGCGTGGCGGAAGTCGGCATGGGCGTTCCCATAAACAAGGTGTTCGACCGCGGTGACTGGGCCAGCCGTCCTTCGGAAGACTATTATACCAGCGGCGGCAAGAAGCGTTACGCAGCTTATGTCAACTTCCTGGACTACAGCGCCCGCACCTACGGCACCGTGCGCGAAACCCTGCAGGTAGGACACACGGACCAGATAGTGTTGACACACCAGCCTTCGGACTACAACTTCAGCATCCGCACCATTGCTTCCGGCGGCGACATCTGGACCGGAAGCGGAACGGGAGTAAACACGTCTTATGTGCCTTCTGCTGAAGAATGCGACGCCAACCACGAGGAATGGGCAATCAACGAGAACATTTTCTCGAACGTGATTCACCTCAAGTACGGTAATTTCGACTGGTTCAGCGGTGGTGACATCCAGTTTACCGGTAAGACTTATTACAGCTGGAAAGACATTGAGCTGCCTATTTCCAAGGTGATGAAGAAAGTGGAGGTGATGAAGGCCAGCCACCATTCCACCAAGAATACCAACAGCACCGAGCTGCTGGGGGTGCTCAAGCCAGACGTTTATATTGCGGGCGTATGGCGTGATGTTCAGCCGAATGCCGCCACACTCAAGCGGGTTTATAACGCCAATTCTTCGGTGAAGGTATTTACCACAAATCTTGCCGAGTCCAATGTAACTACGCTGAAGGACGCGGGAGTCAACCCTGCCAACTTCTGTTCAACCGGCGGCCATGTGGTCGTGCGCGTGCTTCCGGGAGGCGGTTCCTACTACGTGTATGTCCTGGACGATACCGACCAGGAATACAAGGTAAAGGCCATCTTCGGCCCATATACGGCAAAATAAAACGTTGGATTACAGCCACTCGGCGAGTGCGAGACGGAGTTCGCGCAAAGCGGAGGATATACGGTATTCCACGGTTTTGACGGAGACGCCTTCTTCGGCGGCGATTTCCGTGTACTTCTTGCCCTGGAAGCGGTTTTTCTCGAAAGTCCGGCGCTGCTCTTCGCTAAGTCCGGCGAGGGCTTTGCCCAGCAGGGCGCTCAGTTCGCGTGCGCCGGCGTACTCCAGGCTGTCCGAGGCTTCCATGACCGACATTCTCACGGCCGAGTTGTAGCGGTCCAGATGTCTGTTCCTGGCAAGCAGGTTGAGGCAGCTGTTCCGAACGGCGGCGTGAAGATAAGAAGACAGTCCTGAAGAGATGGAGGTGGCGGCGGCGCGCTTCCACAGCGTGAACATGACGTCCTGGACCACGTTTTCGGCGTCTTCCCGGGGAACGAAACGGCAGGCATAGGCTACGAGCACCGGATACCAGCGGCGGAAAAGGCGGTCGAAGGCGTCTTTGTCTCCCTGGCGGACCAGTTCAAACATATGCTTGTCGTCGAACATGTCGAGGCAAATATAAAGAATTTTGAAAAAAAGTGAAAGCCCGGTCTAGGGTGAAGCCCCGGTTAATTGTCTATAGGGTATGAAATCGAATGATTCTATTGAAAGGCTTCTTCCCGACTACTTCTCCGGCAAACTGTCTGTTGGGGAGGGGAAGATTGTCGATGAATGGGTATGCGAGAGCGCGGAACACCGCAGGACTGCAGAAGAATACTGCCGGCTGGAGTATCTTCTCGCCAATATGGAGGCTCCTGACAGCAATGAAACTGAGGCCGCCCTTCGCAATGTCCATTCCCGGATGCGCAGCAGCAGCAGGCGGAGTTTCATGTCTAACGTTCAAAGGATTGCCGCTATCATGGCCCTGCCGCTTTTCCTGATGGCCTGCTGGTTCGCCTGGCAGTATTACAGGGACGACAAGCCCACCGAGGTGACCGTCAACTCGGTAGCCGGCATGACGGCTGCGGCAACGCTTCCTGACGGCAGCCAGGTATGGCTCAACTCCAATTCCACCCTCCATTATCCGGTACGCTTCGGAGATACCCGCGAGGTCCAGCTCGAGGGGGAGGCGTACTTCAAAGTGGCCAGACAGGAAAGCAGGCCTTTCATAGTCCATGCCAAGGATGCCACCGTAGAGGTCCTGGGCACAGAGTTCGATGTGGAGGCCTACCCCGGGGATACCCAGGTGAGGACCTCCCTGATTAACGGTTCCGTGAGGCTTTCACTGCCGGCGAAGGGCGGTCTTAATACCTCCGTTACCATGCTGCCAGGGGACTGCTACACCTGGAACCTCTCCACCGGAAAACTGTCCCACAGCAAGATCAACCTGAACACTGCCGCTTCCTGGAAAGACGGCAAGATTGTTCTCGAAAACACCAGCCTCGAGGAAGCCCTGCGCCAGATAGGCAACCGCTTCAATGTGGAATTCCTGGTGAGGAACGACGAGCTGCTCACCCAGCGATACACCGGTACTTTCACCGGACAGCGGCTGGAAGTCGTTCTCGAACACTTTAGGAGGACTACCCGTATCCACTTCGATTACGACATCAAGGGGACTGATCCCCAGAACATTACAGGTAGACAAAAGATTTTGGTATATTAAATATGAGAAAAACTAACCAGACACTGAGACGACTGCTCTTTTGTTTCTGCGTACTGCTCGGCACCACCATGCTGAGCGCGCAGACCAGAACGATCTCCGTCAAGGCCGCGCGGCAACCTGTGCTGGCCGTGATGAAGATGATCGAGCAACAGAGCGGCTTTACGTTCTTCTTCAATGACGCCGCGTTCGACAAGAACCGGATGGTCAGCATATCCGCGACAAACCGTGATGTGCTGGAAATCGTGGAAGAACTGTTCAAAGGCACCGACGTAAAAGCTTCGGTTATCGACGGCAACATCGTCCTGAGCAACATTGCCAGAACTCCCTCAAGGCAAGAGTCCGATGGCCTTGTAAGAGGAAAAGTAATGGACCCGGACGGACTTCCGCTCCCAGGAGCTTCCGTTTTCGTGGAAGGGACATCCACCGGCACTGTTACCGACAATGCCGGCAACTTTGCCATTGCGGCGAAAGAAGGCAGCACCCTTATTGTTTCATTCCTCGGCTTCCGTGACTCAAGGCTCAGGGTTGGCCGACAAAGCAATGGCTATATAATTGAGCTTGAAACCGACGCCGAGTTCCTGGACGACGTGGTGGTCGTTGGCTACGGCACCCAGAAGAAGGTCAACCTTACCGGAGCCGTGGGCGCTATATCCTCCGAGGTGCTTGACAACAAGCCCATCGTGCAGGCGTCCACCGCCCTGCAGGGCGCCATCCCCGGCGTTACCGTTACCACGAACGGCGGCGGGCCGGGTGCCGATACAGGTAACATCCGCATCCGTGGTATCGGAACCTTCGGCGAGTCCAGCGCGGCCCCTCTGGTGCTCATAGACGGTATTGAGGGGAGTATGAACGCGGTGGATGCGTCCCAGATAGACAAGATATCCGTGCTCAAGGATGCCGCATCTTCGGCCATCTACGGTTCCCGTGCCGCAAACGGTGTGATCCTCATCACCACCAAGCGTGCGGACAAGGGCAAGTCGAGCGTGAGCTACCGTGGTTACGTTGGCTGGCAGACCCCGACAACAACTCCTGATACCGTCGGCCCCGTGGACTACATGATACTCAACCGCGAGGCAACGGAGAACGACGGCAATACCTCCATCTATACCGACGAATACATCGCCAACTATCTCAAGAACAACTATCTGGATCCCGACAGCTTCCCCATAGTGAACTGGCGCGAGCACGTGCTCAACGGCAACGGACTCACCCACAACCACTCGCTGAGCCTGAGCGCAACTTCCGGCAAGATGCGTTCGCTCACCACCTTCGGCTACCTGGACCAGAACGGTATAGTGAAGAGCGCCGACTACAAGCGCTACAACTTCCGAAACAACATGAACGTGGACATCAACGACCATGTATCGTTCCGCTTCGACCTGTCCGGAAGTTTCGGCCGCAGGCACTACAGCCCCTACCAGAGCACCTTCTTCGGTTTCATGAACGCGCGCGACCCGCTCTTCCTCGCCGAATGGTCCAACGGTACCTACGCCCCATTCACGGGAGGTACCGTCAACCCCCTGCCTATGATGGATCAGGGACTCGGCGGACAGGTGACTGCTGATTCTTACCGCCTTTCCGGAGCTGCGGCACTCACATGGAAGCCGCTCGAGTGGCTCACCCTGGAAGGTACCGTGGCGCCTCGCATCGCCCTCAGCTACACCAGCAACTTCACGGATCTGGTGACTTATTATTCAGACGCTTACGGTACTGAATCCCCAATTAAGAACAGGGAATACAACTCCCTGCGCGAGAGCCACAGCAACACGGTGTACGGCAACTATCTGTTCACGGCCAAGGCTCATAAGAAGTTCGCCGATGCCCATGAGGTCCAGTTGCTGGCCGGCGCCTCCTACGAGGATATGGACAACCGCACGCTTGAGGCTTACAGGCGCGACTTCGCCTACCCGGAGTACCACACCATCAACGCCGGTGCGGACAATGAGCTGAAAGAGAATGCGGGAGCCCGTTACCAGTGGGCGCTGGCATCCTTCTTCGGCAGGCTCAACTACAACTTCAAGGAGCGCTACCTATTCGAGGCCAATATCCGTTTCGACGGTTCTTCGCGCTTCGCCAAGGGACATCAATGGGGTATCTTCCCTTCGGCTTCCGCGGCATGGCGCATCTCCGAAGAACCCTGGATGCAGGGCATGAAGAAGACGGTCAACGAGCTCAAGCTGCGCGCCTCTTACGGCCAGCTGGGTAACCAGAACATAGGTTCCGACTACTATCCTACCGTACAGTCACTTACCATTTCCAGCATCTCTGCGGCAGACATAATCTATCCTATCGTGGGACTTAACAGCCTGGCCAACGAAGAGATAACCTGGGAGACCTCCGAGATGTACGACCTGGGTATCGACGCCGCCCTGCTTGGCAAGTTCGACATTACCGCCGACTGGTACTACAAGAACACCTACGGCATCCTGATGCAGTTGGATATTCCCTCGTCCATCGGCCTTTCGGCGCCTTACCAGAACGCCGGCACCGTGCGTAACGTAGGTTGGGAACTAGGTGTGGGCTATCACGATTCCAAGGGCGACTGGAACTGGGGCGTGGACGCCAACCTGAGCGACGTGGTGAACACAATCACCGACATGAAGGGAACCGCAGACGGCAACCTTCTCCGTAACGAGGAAGGTTATGCGGTGCGCTCCATCTACGCCCTCAAATGCATAGGCATGGCCCGCACGCAGGAAGAGGCCGACTGGGTAAACGCCAACTGCCCGCAGTACGGAGTTGAGACCAAGCCTGGAGACCTCATCTACGAAGATGTGGCAGGAGATTTTTTGGTCGATGAAAACGGCGAGTTCGTCCTGGACGCCAAGGGTAACAAGATGCCCGCGCCCGACGGCAAGATTGACGACAAGGACCGCCAGATAATCGGCTGCACCATTCCCCGCTGGACCTACGGAGCCGTGTTCAGCCTGGGCTGGAAAGGCTTCAGCATCAGCGCGCAGCTCCAGGGAGTAGGCAAGCTGAACGCCTACCTGGACGGCTATTACACCCAGCCTTGTGTGCAGGGCGGTACTTTCAGGGTTGAACACCTGGACCGCTGGACCCCTGACACGCCGGACGGAAAATACCCCCGTCTGAGCTATGCCAGCGAGCTTAACAAAAAGAACTCTTCGTTCTGGATGGCGGACGCATCCTACTGCCGCCTGAAGAACGTTCAGCTTAACTATACACTTCCCAAGAAGGCGCTCAAGCGTTTCGGCGTGAGCAAGCTTACACTGTTCGCAAACGCCACCAACCTTCTCACCCTCACCAATTACTGGCAGGGATACGACCCGGAGAACATGTTCACCACCAGCGGCGACGGCGTACAGGCCGGAGCCACGGCGACAAACTATCCTCTGGTTTCCACCTACACCTTCGGAGTTGACATCAAATTCTAAAGCGCTATGAAAAAGACCATTATACTTATTCTGAGCGCTACGCTCGCCCTTTGCAGCTGCGACAAGGCGTTGGAGCGCTATCCCTTGAACGGCCCTTCCACCGGCACTTTCCCCGCCAGCGAGGAAGAGGCCCTGAGCGGTGTGCTCGTGAGTTATAAGAACCTTGCCAACAGCGAGCAGCAGTACAGCAATTTCCCAACTCGCTTCACCGACAATATTACCGATATAGGCACCACGCGTGTGGGCCTGAGCAACTGGAATCTATTCGTAACTTCAACCCTTACCCAGACTACCGGCGCCGCCACATATCTCTACGGCCGCATCTACAAGACGGCGGGCCGTATCCATCTGGTGCTGGACAAGCTGGATAAGATAAAGGACAAGATGTCCGAGGAGACCTACCTGCAGTTCAAAGCCGAACTGCTCTGCCTCCGCGCCTATATCTACGACATGGGGTGCCAGTTCTACGGCGACATCCCCTTCATCGACCATTGCCTGACTCTGGAAGATTATGCCTATGCCCGTACTCCCAAGGAGGAGGTCATAGACCGTGTCCTGAGGGAGATGGACGATGAACTGCTGGACGCCCTGCCGGTCCGCTGGGAGAAGGCAAAATGGGGCACCTGCCGTCTGGGCAGGGCTGCGGCATACACCCTTAAGGCACGCATCTGCCTGAACTGGGGCCGCTATGCCGATGCCGCCAGGTATTCCCGCATAGCCATGGAGCTTGCGGAAGGCGTATATACCCTCGAGCCCCTCGACTGCACCTATTATCCCAACGCCGCAACCGAAGGTGAGCCGTCGGCTTCCAACCTCTTCGGCTTTGCGGGAGAGACCTGCGACGAGTGGATGTGGGCTATTCAGTATAACAAGCTGGCCGCTTCCAACGTTCATGCCCAGATCTATACCTATTCTTCCCGTGTTGCCAACGGCGCCGCCGGTTGCGGCCCGTCCCAGGCACTCATGGACACCTTCCAGTGTACCGACGGCAAGTCGATTACCGAGTCACCGCTCTACAACTGGCAGGATCCATGGGCCCACAGGGACCCGCGTCTCGACCTCTTCTGCCTCAGGTCCGACACCCGCATCAACAATGTCGGATACTCTACCGACCCCGCCGTGAAGCAGGTGCGCGACTATAACACAGGTGCCATGGTAAACAACAACGACGTCTCCGGCAACAAGAGCGAGTACGGTCCCAACGGCACAAAGGGCCCGGGCGGTTATTTGTGGCGCAAGTATGCAGACAAGGCCTACTACGGCGAGACAATTACCAAGAACTACGAGGATGAGCTGGACGTGTGCATCATGCGTTATGCCGAGCTGCTCCTCATAGATGCCGAAGCCAATATAGAGATGGAAGGCGGCGACCTCAAGAGGGCGCAGAACGACATCAACCGTGTGCGCCAGAGGGTGAAGATGCCGAAGGTCACCACCCTGGACCGCGCCGAACTCCGCAGCGCCCTGCGTTATGAGCGCACCGTGGAGCTTTGCGCCGAGGGCTTCCGCTGGTTCGACATTCGCCGCTGGAAGGGCTCCGACGGCCAGGCGCTTGCGGTCAAGGTTATGAACGGACCGCAGTACGCTCCCGCTTTCAAGAACAACCTATCCAACGCCAAGCCCGTCATAGACGAGAACTGGACGGTCAGCTACGACCCCTCCAGCACCTGGGACGGCAAGGCGTTCAATCTCAGGACCTTGCTCACTATGTACTATCAGGTTGGCAAGGACGAGCTCTGGCCGCTTCCGGACACTGAAATCCGCACGAACCCGGCCATCAACCAGGAAGACCAGAACCCCGGCTATTAACAGACGATGAGTATGAAAAGATATATGGCATTATTTGCAGTCGCTGCCGTTCTGGCCGGCTGCAAGGACTACAGTTACGAGACCTGGAGCCCGGACGAGTCTTTCCACCGCACCGGTGAAGTGACTCTCCTGGCCACTTTCGAGAATCTGGAGACCAAAGTCTATATGGATGACAAAGGCCACGGAGTATGGGAGCGTGAGGACAAGATTGCCGTCGCCTGCTCGGACGGAAGCTTTGTGGAGTTCGTCCTCGACGGAACAGGCGATACCAAACGCGCCACTTTCAAGGGAACCATTCCCTCCGGCAAAGAGATAGGCGGAGTGGCCGTTTATCCAGCTTCGGCCGTGGTGTCCCTCAGCGGAGAAGACCTCACACTCAAGGTTCCAGGGAAATACGATACTTCTTCCGGATATACCGGAATAATGATTGCTGCCATAAAAGACAGCTGGCAGGTGGATTTCAAACAGGCACTGGGCTTCCTTCGCCTGAACATGTCCAATTATCCCGGCGAAGCCGAGAGGGTGCTGCTTGCCAGCCCTGACGGCGCACTGAGCGGTACGTTCAAGAGCAAGGTCTCCGACATGCTGGAGCGCGGAATCAGGCCTTCCGACGCTGTTGACGGCAGTGGGGCGGAGCTCGTGGTTAAAAGTGCAGGAAAGAGCGTCCTCGCCTTCCTGCCCGTACCCGCCTCCGACTACTCTGCAATCAACGCTTCTTTCATAGACGCTGACGGTGCGGTAGTAATAGCCCAGCCGCTGAGCGATTATGCCGTGGGAGTGAGCCGCGCAGAGCTTTGCGCCATGAATGTGGTATGCTCCGAAGTGCAGGCGCCTCCGTGCCGGATCAACCTGGATGGCCGCCGCGTAAAGATGGAGGAGAGCGTTGCAAACGTTTATGAAGGCGAGTTTGAAATTCCTGCTTCCACCAGTTTCACCATAGAACTGGACGGCGTTCCCTACGGCTTCGCTACCGGTTCCGGCGCAGGAGGCCTTGGTATCATATCATCCAAAAATTCCGCCCTTCCGGTGGGAGCCATCAAGACCGCCGGAAAGAGTAAGCTAACTTATTATGTGAAGCGCGCCATAGGCACGATGTCTCCCATCGAGATTGCCGACAATCCTTTCACCGTGGAGCTTGAGAGCCCCGGAAAGATTCGCGTAGTCGCGGATGTCACCGACCCTTCAGCGCCAAGGTACAGGATAAATGTTGTGCGAGCTGAGGATCCGTCCGTGATTTTCCATGAGGATTTCGACCTGTGCACCATGGGCGGAGACTATATCGCTCCTGCCGCAGGCATAGGCAGCAAGGTAGATGTTTACGACGGATACCTTCCTGCTTCTGCTTCCGTCACCCAGAACGTCGGTAACTTCCCATTCGATTATCCGGACGATACTTCTTCTGCAGCCGAAGCCCTGCCGTCCTATATGCAGGCGTACGGTCTTCAGGACTGGGTGTTCACTTACGCTGCGGAGAGGCCCGGTGCGATGCAGCTATGCGCCGGCACCATTGCCGGCGCCATGACTACGCCGGCATTCTCTGCCGTACAAGGCACTGCGGACGCTTTGATTGAGATAGATATCGCCCGTTTCTCAACTACCTCAACCGACCCTGTTTACATCAAACTGCTTGGCGGCGGCAGCTTCAAGGCGGCGTCGATAACCCGTGACGCATATGTTTCCGCCAAGACAGGCAGCAGCTTCGAAGAGGCTTCCGGTAGCTATTCGCAGTTCTCTGACGGAGGCGCCACCCTGGCAATTCCCGACAATGACCTCTTCCCTCATTCATGGGACAACGCGGACGTGGACAAGCCTGTTTCCCATCTGCGTATGGATGTGAGCGGAATCACTCCGTCCACCAGACTGATGATAGACTGCCCCAAGGGCGAGAAGAACGCCCCGCGTATCTTCGTGTTCGATGTAAAAGTGACAAAGAAATGACGGGCCTGCTCGTCTCACTTCTGGCTGCGGCCTTTGTCGTAGGTTCCCCTCTGCCTGCATGGCATGAGGGCTGCCTCGACATACACGCCATCAACTCAGGCAGGGGAGAATGCACCTTCTTCATACTTCCGGACGGCACTACCTTGCTTGTGGATGCCGGGGAATCTTTCAGGACTCCGTCCGGAAAGTATACTGCGGTGGCACCGCGTCCGAACGCGGACGTACGGGCTTACGAGGTATACGTGGAATATATACGCCATTTCATGCCCCGCCGTTCCCGCGGAGCCCTGGATTATGCGCTTATAACCCATTATCATTCAGATCATTTCGGAACTGAGGCGGAATGGAGCGCCCCGGATTCCGTGCGCAGCTACGCCCTTACCGGCATATCCGCGCTCCAGGCGGAACTTCCCATACGTAAACTCATTGACCGCTCTTATCCGGAATACGACAGCGTATGGCTGCCGTCCAGCTCCAAATGCACGTTCTATCAGGATTTCGTGCGCTACGCCACCACCCATGACGGCATGAAGGCGGAGAGTTTCAGGGTGGGAGACAGCAAGCAGTTTAAATTGCTCCACCGGCCGTGCCGCTACCGCAACTTCAGGATATTCAATTATGCCGCAAGCGGGATTGTGTGGGACGGAGAGAAGGCCGTGAATGTTTATGAAGACGGGGACATGAAGGAAAACGGGGCTTCCTGCTGCTTCCTCTTGAGTTACGGCGATTTTGACTACTATACCGGAGGCGATGCCGGCGGCAACGGCCGTGTTGCCCTTCCGGTTGCCCGTTCCATAGGCCGTAAGATAGAGGCCATGAAGGCCGACCATCACTTTTCATACCACTGCATGAAAGATGAGACGATGAGCATCTATCAGCCCAGGGTGGTGGTGACGCAGGTCTTTACTGACCGTGAGATCCAGCCGGACTATACGGTGGTCGACAGGCTCCTGTCCGACGCGGTCTATCCCGGACCGAAGTATTACTATTTCACCAATCTGGGAGAAAACCAGCTGCGGCTCCATGGAGACGTCTACGGGCGTGCGGCCGGCATCGGCGGCCATGTGGTGATACGTGTGATGCCCGGGGGACATGAGTACTATGTGCTTGTACTGGATGATACTGATTTCGAATACAGAGTTAAATCTATAGACGGACCTTTCAAATGCGAGTAAAACAATTTATTTTGGCGGCCGCGCTTGCGCTGCTGTCCTGCTGCGGCGAGAAGCCGGAAGACAACGGCGGCAAAACCCAGCCCGTCAATACCAAACAGCCTGACGAGGCTGTCGTGGGTGAGGTGCTGCCTGCCTGGGCGGAAGGCTGGCTGGACATCCACGCCATCAGTACCGGCCGCGGGGAGTGCACCTTTTTCATACTGCCCGACGGCACAACTATGGTCATAGATGCCGGCGAAGTGGTAACCTCCACCTCGTCTCCGGTATCCGTGGTGCAGAGGCCCAGTGCGGACCAGCGCCCCTACTTCACGCAGCAGCGATACATGAAGCATTTTCTGGAGGCCACCGGGCACGATTATCTGGATTATGCCGTGATGAGCCATTTCCATACGGATCACTTCGGCACCTGCAAGGGAAAGGGCTTCATAGTAAGCGGAGAAGGATATACGCTGACCGGTATGATGGCCCTGTACGTTTCCCTGCCGTATAAGAAGCTGATAGACAGGGCATGGAGCGCAGACGATCCGGAGTATGAGTTCGTAAAGCAAAGCGCCGTGGAGTTCAGTTCCACCTTGCATGGCGATTACACCAACTTCGTCAAATACGCCACATCCAGGAAGGGGCTCGAAATGGAGCGCTTCAAAGCCGGCACCGCCGACCAGCTCGTGTTAAAGTACGATAAAGCCAAGTATCCTGATTTCAAGATTTTCAACTATGCCGTGAACGGCAAGTACTGGAACGGAAGCTCCCTTGTTGATGCTTATGGCGGTGGTACAGTTTACGAGAACGGCACCTCATGCATATCCCTCCTCAGCTACGGCAAGTTTGATTACTACACTGCAGGCGATGCCGGGGGCAATACCAAGATGGCGGTGCCGGTGGCCAAAGCGATAGGGCGGCCTATCGAGGCCATGAAGGCGGATCATCATATGTCGGTGAACTGCCTGCCAAAAGCACAGATGAGTATACTCAAGCCAAAGGTGATAGTCACCCAGAGCTTCGCCCAGCGTACGGACCAGCCCATGCTGAGTACGGTCGAAGCCCTGCTGGATGGGACTTACTACGATACTGGAGTGTCGCTTTACTTCACCTGCATAGACCCGGTCGTCTCCACTCCCAATGCAAATCTTTACGACCGCTGCCATTACAACGGCCACGTGGTTATACGCGTAAAACCGGGCGGAGACGAGTTCTGGGTCTTCCAGCTCGACGACACCAACAATTACTACAAGGTCAAGTCAGTCGAAGGACCTATAAAATGCGAATAATACTTATTGATGTTTAATATGAACGGAAACAACTATCGCGCGCCTCAGGCGTGCACAGTGCAGGGAGTCTCGAATCAGATTGTCTGCACCTCCAACGTCGATGATATGAATTACCTCGACGGCGATTGGGATTCCGACCTAGTATGGTAGTGCTATGAAAAGGATCCTGATTATCATTGCGATTGCAGCGGCGGCAGCCGTCGCCTGCAACAAAGAAGTCCCGGAACTTCCTTCCGGAGACGGTATCCGGACGCTAAGCCTGACAGCGGAGCTCCCCGAAACCAAGGTGAATGCAGACAAGGGCAAGATTACTTGGTCGGCAGGAGATGCCGTTGCCGTGTACAATACAACCGGTACCAAGTTCACACTCACTCTCAGCGATGGCGCAGGTACTAACTACGGCAAGTTCAGCGGTAGCTTCAGCGGCACTCTGGCTACCGATATCGCAGTTTATCCCGCCTCTCTGGCGTCAGATACCAAAGGCGTCGTAAGCATTCCCAAGTTCATGGAACGCAGCGACAGCGTCCAGCCTGTAATGGCCTCCGCACTGGAAGTCAACGGCAGCGAAGTCAATGCCTTATGCTTCCATCATGTAATGTCCATGGTTGAGGTGACCCTTAAAGACCTGCCCGCCTTCGCCTGCGCGCTCAAGCTGTTCTCCAAGACCGGGGCCCAACTCAACGGAGATTATACCATCAACTCCGGACTCAACGGAGTTAACTGCGATACCGGCAACTCAGAAGCCGGCACTAACGACCGTGTGTTATATTTTCCTTACAAGACCGCCTATGGCAGCGACGCCAGCGTCAAGTTTTACTTCCCTGTCGCTCCGTATGAGTACACCGACCTGAAAATCCGCGTGCTGGACGGCGACGAAAGCATTATCGAAGGTACCGACCTGGCGATAAAGCAGGCGTCTTCAAACCTGAAGGCTGGCGACTACCTCACCCTTCCCACGGTAAACGTACGCGCCCAGCTCGGCAGCAGCCGGGACCAATTCATCAAGGTTGAGGGAGTGAAATGGGCCAAGGGCAACCTGCGCGCATGGCGAAGCGGAACTCAGGGAGAAGGATGGCAGGAAGGCTGGAATATTTATGACAATCAGTGGGAAAGCCAGTACATGCTGACGGCAACTGAGATTGACGGCAATTCCAAGGGCTTTTCGCTGAATACAGATCAGTATAAGGAAACCATAGGTGACGCCAGCGTCTACACGCACTGGGATTATTTCAGCTGGGGCACGCTCAGCCGCACCTCCAGAGTGCACAATGCACCGGTCACCTGCACAACTGCAGAATTCGACATCACCGGCAAAGTGTTTTATCTCGAGGGAGGGAAAGGCGACATCAGCACTGCCCAGGAACTTTCCGGCGACTCCCGCTGGGAAGATGTAGGCACCTTCCAGACAACAAACTCCACGCTTGTCGGAGACCTGGCCTTCTGGGCAAGCAAGGGCCAGTATCGTATGCCCGACAAGAGCGAGATAGGCTCGCTCTACGCCAAGAATAACGTCGGCAAGGGCAGTAACCATGCCAATATGCAGGCCGGTTACTATGTTGTCGACGGCAAAGTCCTGCGAGGCATTCTTTTTACCTCCTGCCCTTCCTGGAGCACTACCGAGTATTATACTGAAGCCGTGGAGCTCAGCGATGCCGATATGGAGTCGGGTCTTTTCCTTCCCAAGATAGGAGAGCGCACGACCAACAGCGATCCGGTTGAATACAACGCCACCGTAGTGAATTTCTTCAATGCCTGGGGTGTGTATTGGTCCGGCACTTACGGCGGTCGCAACAGCGGTTTCGAGGACTGCGCCCGCCATATCAATTTTACAAGCGGAAACGCTATGACATACGGTTATACCAGCAAGCTTAGCAAAACCATTACCGGGCAGACCGTACTCGGCAATGCAATACGCCCTGTATGGATTCCCGAAAACGAACGTCAATAAAAATAATATATTGTGAAGACTGAATACATACAACCTGCTACCCGTGTGCTGTTTGTAGAGGCACAGAGGGTAATCTGCGAATCTAATGTTGACCCCAGAACTGTATATCCCGGTGTATGGGAGTAAAACCTGATGACATGAAACACCTGTTTTACGCACTGGTCTGCGTGGCGGCGGTAGCCGTCGCCTGCAGCGAAAAGCCCGAGATTGTTCTGGAGCCCGAATCAAACGTACGCACAGTTACGCTTACCGCATCCCTGTCACAAACAAAAGTTGATGTCAATATGCTCGACGGTAAAGTCACCTGGGCGGCCGGTGATGCCGTCGCAGTCTGGAATACCGAGGGAACTAAGTTTCGTTTTGACATAGAATCCGGAGAAGGCACAGCACTTGCCACTTTCAAGTGCAACACTTTTGAAGGGACTCTCGGCGCCAAGGCCGTTTATCCCTATGAATGGGCAGGAGCCGCGGCCGGAACCGTAACCATACCGGAGTATATCGCCTGGGCAGATGGTTATGTGCCCGCGGTAATGGCATCCACCGTGAGCGAAATCACCGCCGGAGAGGTTGCTCCTCTGTACTTCCACAGCCTCATGACCATTATGGATTTTACACTGCAGGACGTACCTGCGTATGCCTGCGCCTTCAAGATCTGGTCTAAAACCGGTGCAGACCTGCACGGCACATGGACTGTAGGCGCAGATTGCACTTCCTTTACGGACATTACTGCCGGCAGCAACACCCAGCAGGTCATCTACTTTCCTTACAAGACCGCTTACGGTGCTGAAGCTACCATGAAGATCCGTGCGGCTGTTCCTTCGTATTCCTACACTGATTTAATGATCCGTGTGCTTGACGGAGACGAGACTGTTATTGAAGGAACAGGCAAATCCGTTCCGACCAGCGTTACATCATTGATAGGAGCTGATGCTGGCGCCTATATCGTAATGCCAACACTGAATATCCGTTCACTGGTTGGCAGTGCCCGGGACAACTATATCAAGGTTGAGGGAGTAAAATGGGCAAAGGGCAACCTGCGGGTGAAACAGGAGGCAAGTTACGAGGACGGATGGCAGGCCGGTTTTAACTTGTTTGATTATCAATGGCAGACCGCTTATGCTGAGACCGATGCGGTAACGGTAACAGAACCTAAAACTTCGGACGTTGCCAGAAGTACCACATTTTACGACCTCTTTAACTGGGGAGGGCTCGGAAGAAGCTGCCAGTACAACAATTCCGGTTACATCACCCCTACCACGGCCAAGTTCGATATATCCGGCCGGGTCTTCAGTGCGCGTGAGGGTGACAAGGATGCTTTGGATGCAGCAGAAGTTACCGGAGATGACAGATTCCACTACTGGGATGTATTCAGCGGATATAACGGCGGCGTTTCCGATGAAGTGAACGGAATTGGCAACCCCACGATTTTCGGTGATCTGGCATTTTGGGCGAGTAAGGGTCAGTATCGTATGCCTACGTCAAGCGAGATTGTAAAGTTGCGCACAAATAATACCGCTGCTACAGGCCAGGCTGGATACTATAATACTCCGGGCGGTGATACTGTTTTCGGCGTTCTTCTGACTTCCACTCCATCTTGGACAAGCGCCTCGATGAATACTACAGCAGTCGAATTATCCGATGCTGATCTTGAGAGCGGCCTTTTCCTGCCAAAAGCAGGGCGCCGGTCTTCTACCGAGACGCATAGCAAGATTCGTTTCTTCGATAATCAGGGTGTTTACTGGTCCAGTACCTTTGGCTCTTTGGCAGCAGATCACGAAACTAGTTCCACTATGTTGGCATGGCGGTTAAACTATACCTGTGATTATGGATACACTACCAATCTGAACGGTAATGAATGGGGCGACGTGAAAGCCGGCAACTGCATACGTCCCGTACTTGTAGACTAAATAATTATCAATAAAACATAACGATATGAAAACCAACATCTTATATACACCGCCCTGCGTTGAGGATACGGCTCTGAAGGTGTCCGGGGTTATTCTGCAATCTAATATCGAAGACAGGGATATGATTGACGGTGAATGGGAATAGTAATCTGACGGCTTATGAATAAGATTTATTTTGCAATAGCAAGTGTGGCGATGGCGACCATCGCCTGCACGGAGAAGCCGGAGATTCTCCCAGAACCGGTTTCTGACACTCGCACAGTTACCATCAACGCATCCTTGCCCGATACCAGAGTGGCAGTTGACGGAGAAGGGAAGACCACCTGGACGGCCGGAGATGCCATAGCAGTCTGGAATACCGAGGGCACCAAGTTTCAGTTCGACATAGAAAGCGGGGCGGGTACCGAAACGGCTACGTTCAAATGTACCACCTTTGAGGGCACGCTCGGTTCCAAGGCGGTGTATCCCTATGCCTGGGCCGGGGCGGCTGAAGGAACAGTCACCATCCCGGAGTACATCCCATGGGTCGACGGCTATGTGCCGGCCGTTATGGCATCGACCGTGAGCGAAATTACTGCCGGTGAGGTTGCTCCATTGTACTTTCATAGCCTTATGGCCATAATGGATTTTACCCTCCAGGACGTGCCTGCGTATGCCTGTGCCCTTAAACTCTGGTCTGCTTCCGGGGCTGATCTGCATGGTACATGGACTGTAAGTGGGGACTGCACTTCACTCACGGACATTACTACCGGCGGCAATACCCAGCAGGTCATATACTTCCCGTACAAGACCGCATACGGTGCCGAGGCTTCCATTAAAATCCGTGCGGCCGTTCCCGCCTATGCTTATACCGATCTCAAGATTCGTGTGCTCGATGGAGATGAGACAGTGATTGAAGGTACCGGCAAATTGGTACCCACCAGCGTCACTTCCCAAATGGACGGCAATCTGAGTGCCTATGTCACCATGCCCGCTCTCAATGTCCGGTCACTAGTTGGCAGTGCCCGGGACAATTTCGTTAAGGTTGAGGGCGTCAAATGGGCAAAGGGCAACCTGCGTGCATGGAAAAGCGGCACTACAGGTACTGGCTGGCAGACAGGATGGAATGTATATGATAATCAGTGGGAAAGCCAGTATATGCTCTTGAATGAGACCAATGGCAGTGCTGTAAACTTTTCGCTTAATACATCAATATACAAAGAGGACTCTGTTTATACTCATTGGGATTATTTTACATGGGGAACATTAGCGAGGGCCTCAAGAGTTTATAATCAGGTACTCTATTCAAGTATTGCTGACTATGCTATTTCCGGGTATGTTTACTCCTCTGCCGCTGCTTTAGGAACCACTATTGAAGCTGCGACGGATATCTCTGGCTTAACGAAACTAAATGATGATGAAAGATGGGTTAGCTATGAATCTTTCGGATCGACAAATCGACCTTATGCAGGCGATCTTGCTTTCTGGGCAAGTAATGGACAATTTAGGATGCCTACATCTGCCGAGTTATCAATGCTATATAGTAAAGCTGGAGTAACAAGTGGACGGGCTAATATGCAGGCTGGCCAATACACTGTCGGCGGGAAAACAGTAAAAGGTTTACTGTTTACCTCAACACCACCTCATTGGGCCACAGAACCTACCTATAACACAGGCGTTGTAGAGCTTACTGATGCTGATATTGAGTCCGGATTGTTCCTGCCTTCAATAGGCATTCGAGGAACAATCCCAGAAACCTTTAATAGTATGGATATCAGGGGATTCAACAGCTGGGGAGCATATTGGTCAGGTACATTTGGCACTAAAGCAGTTTCTGGATTCGAAAAAACAGCAAGGGCAATAGGATGGAAATCAGATAATGCACTAATGAATGGTTACACTAATCAGATTTCTAACAATTCAGGATCTTTAACATATGAAGATCCTAGGTGTGGAAACGCCATCCGTCCCGTACTTGTAGATTAAGTATAAGAAATCATGAAATTCAGGGGTACACTCTATATCTTATCCGCATTGTGCTTGCTTGCCGCCGGTTGCGGCAAGGAGCCGCAGATTACAGGGCCTGACGGCCGGGAATGTTCTGAACTCACCCTTGTCGCCCACTTGCCGGAGAGCAAGGTGGCGGTGAGCGGTGAAGGAAAGGTGACATGGACCTCCGGCGATGCCATAGCTGTGTATAACGGCTCGGGACAGAAGTATAAGGCCACTCTGAGCGGTGGTGCAGGAACTTCTGACGGTATATTTACCTGCGGCGGCTTCTCAGGCGAGCCTGCACTGGCGGTGTACCCTTGGTCGCTTGCCGGGGAGACTCCGGGCGAGGTGGATCTTCCGTGGAGGTCGGAGCGTACGGATGAGATGCCTTCGCTCATGGCCTCTGCCGTAGGGCCCATCAGCGCCGGAGTGCCTTCTGAACTGTACTTCAGGCATATCGCCCCCGTCATCGACATCACCCTTCATGATATTCCTGCATACGCCAGGGCCCTGGTGATTCAGGCCGGCGACAAGCGCATCTGCGGCACGTTTGGATTCAACACATCCACCCTCGGGCCTGTTGAAACCGAGGATGTGCCGTCGTCGCGCATCGTAACCTTCCCGTACTGTGAGGGGTACGGCACAGACCTCCATTTCCGGCTGGCGGTGCCGGCGGGGGATTACTCCGAGCTCAGTATAGGCCTGCTCGACGGCGACGAGTCGTTCATAGAGGGGCTTGAGTGCATAAGGTTCGGGGCTTCGTCGCGTTCGCTGGAGGCTGCCGATTACCTTGTGATGCCGTCGCTGGACGTGCGCTCCCGCTGCACCCGCGACGCCTCCATACGCAAGGTGGCCGGCATACGTTGGGCGGCAGGCAACCTGATTGCAGAGGCCGCAGGCAGCACTTCAGACGGATTCCAGACGGGCTGGAGGCTGGCGGGCAACCAGTATGAGTACCTGGGGTACGATACCATCGGTACTTCCACCGGCGTCACCTTCACCCAGAGCGCCACGGCTTTTGACCGCTTCAACTGGGGCGGCCTGGCTGGCGACGCGTGGCTGGCAGACAGCGGCTATATGCTGCCGACAACCGCCAGATACAACATCTCCGGACGCGTGTTCTCGGCTTCCGCCGGTGATGCCGAAACCCTCGATGCTGCCGAGCTCACCGGGGACGACCGTTTCGCCACTCCGGCAGGGGGATCGTTGGCCACGGGGTCGTCGCTTCATGGCGATGTGGCCTTCTGGGCCAGCAAGGGGCAGTATCGTATGCCCACATCATCCGAATTGGTCCAGCTCCGTGCGGGCAATACGACATATTCTGCAACAGCGCGTGCGGGTTACGTAACAGTCGGTGGGAATACCATTTATGGCATCCTGCTCACTTCCACCCCATCGTGGGAGGAATCTTCGTTGAACACTACTGCCGTCGCCCTGAACGCTGCCGACCTTGAGAGCGGTCTTTTCCTGCCCAAGACCGGACGCGGACGCTATATCAGCGGAGGTAATGTGGCGACGATCAACTATGTGAACGGTCAGGGGTATTACCGATCTTCCGTCTTTTCGGGGCTGGATACCTCCAAATATCCCGAGTGCGATCATTCCTCTGTTGTTCTGGGATTCCGTGTGGCGAACGGCTGTGATTACGGCTACACCGTACATCTTAACAGCGATGCCGCCTGGGGTGTGGGGCATGTGCAAAAATGCCTTGCAGTGCGCCCCGTGCTTTATTCCGATGTCTCGGAGCCTTTGCCCGACCCTTTGCCGCAGCCTTCCGCAGAAACGCTTCCCGCCTGGTCCGAAGGATATCTGGACATTCACGCTATCAACAGCGGGCGTGGAGAGTGTACCTTTGTTATCCTGCCGGACGGCACGTCGTTTATGATTGACGCCGGAGAGTTGCAGGTTGATGCCAGTGACCATTATGTGGACCAGAAACCCAATGCTTCCGTGCGGCCGTTCAAGGTGTACAGTACCTATGCCAGGTATTTCCTAAAGGCCACCGGGCACGACGCCCTGGACTATTTTGTACTGTCCCATTACCATATGGATCATATGGGCCATCACAGCGAGACTTCCGGCACCACGGGTAACGGCTACTGCCGCAGCGGGGTTATGGCATTGTATGACGACCTGCCATTCCTTAAACTGATAGACCGTTGCGGGCCCTCGGAGACTCCGTCTACCAGCGACTACAGTGCTGCAGTTTACGAGGATTTCCGTCAGTTTGCAGAGTACCGTCAGGCTGTAGACGGCATGGCGTGGTATCCTGTGAATCTCAACGCTTCCGGTAACTACAAAAAGCAGATCAAGCTGAAATACGATACTTCTTACGACTGCACAGTTTATAATCTGGGCGCGAATTGCAAATGCTGGGACGGAAGCGGCTTCACATCTTACACCCCTGCTTCCAATGAGAACCCACAGAGCATAGTCCAGCTTATTTCTTACGGCGAGTTTGATTACTGGACCCAGGGGGACAGCGGCAACCAGTCGCCGATAATGGGATATATCGCTGCAGGCTTGGGAAAGAAAGTGGAGGCCATGAAGGCCGGACACCACATGTACTACAATACCTTCAATCCTGCGTCTGCCGCTATCCTCCAACCCAAGGTTACCCTGGCTCAGATTTTCGACACCGACAAACCGGGAGATCCGGCATTTTCGCTCTACGATCAGTACGGAGACGTTTTCTGTACCAACCTCCATCCCGGCCGTCTCGACAACTCCGTGGATCTTAAGGCAGGAACCCCGGTAGCCGACCTTGGCACCAAAGTGCGTGACTACAACGGACACTTCGTTATCCGCGTGTCGCCCGGAGGCTCGCAGTTCTACGTGTACAAACTCCGCGACACCGACTTTTCCTTTGCGGTGGAGGCTGTTTACGGTCCTTACAGTTGCGAGTAGCCGCTTAGTGAATTATCGGAGGGTGAAGCGGTGGGAGCGTTGGGCGGAGTCTCCGGCGTAGAAGTCAACGTAAACGTGCGCATCATCAATAAGCATCTTGTAGGAGCCGGCGGCATCTGACAGGCTGTAGTCGCGAATACCTTCCCTATATTCAGCGAAGAGGGCTTTGTTGGCCTCGGTAGCCAGCTCGGGTTTTGCCTTGAACAGCAGTGTACCGTAGCCGTCGCGCCCGGATGCGAGCAACTTGTATTCTGCCTGAGATTCGCTGCGCCAGACGCTGCTCATAGTCATCTGGGTTATGTGACCGCCGTCGCCGTACCAGTCGAGGAATTCGGTTTTGTGGGTATGGCCACAAAGCACGATGGCATTCAGTGATGCCAGCAGTTTGCGCATTTCCCTGCGCTCGTCGGCTTTGGAGTCTTTTCTGTTGCCCAGCAGATACCACCAGTAATATTTGGTGTCGTCGAAGGGGAAAACCGGCCCGTGGATAATGACGAATACGTGCCTGGCACCGCGGGCCCCGTTCAGCAAAGCGGTTATTTCGTCCACCTTGGGTTTGGTGAAGTTCACAACCACAAAGGCGTCCGGGCCGCTGCGGAAGAGGAAGTTGGTGCTCTTTATTTCCTGGTCCAGCTCTTCTGACATGCGGGCAGACATGTATTCGGTGTAGGCCTGGGTGCATACGGCGTCGTCGTTCCCCCGCAGGTCATGGTTGCCGGCAACGGTTACGAACGGCAGGCTGGGTGCGACATCTGCCTTAAACAGGTTGAGGGCATCGTCCAGATAACGCTTATGGGTCTCGGCATCAGCCGTATCGCCCTGGATGAGGTCTCCCATCTGGAATACGTAGCGGGTATCGTCATCCACCAGGCATGCGGCTCTCTTGACCAGATCCTTGCTGCGTCCGGCCCACATCTGGCCGTTTCGGGCAAACTCTTTGCGGTGGTTGGCCTCGCGCACCTTGTCGGCCAGCTCATACCCCTTGTGATAAAGCTCAGGATCCATGGCGTCGTAGTGCGTATCGCCAAGGATAACTACTGAATATTTGTCGCCGGTGCTTTTGGGCCCCATGGCCAGGCTCAGACCTCCGGGCAGTGTAAGCCCTGCCAGTCCGGCCGCCGAAATCTTAAAGAAATGTCTTCTGTCCATATCTTTGGTAAATATAGTTAATAATTGCGGCCGATGTAAAAATAATTTGTTATTTTTGCTGTACGAACCATTAAATTGTTTAATAACACTATGTTTTTCCAAGTTTACGGGGAACACGCCCTTGCTCAGTGGGGAATGCTCATAGTAGTCCTCCTCGGCCTGATTCTCCTCAATGAATTCGCACGTCGCACCAAGTTCGGCGGCATTACCATGTTCTTCGCCATCCCTCTGGCGCTTACGGTCTATTTCCTTGCCATCTGGATAGGTGCCAAGACAGGCGCGCAGTGGGCCCTTGAAAACCAGACCCATGTATATATGCAGGGCTGGTTCCACTATGCCAAGCTCTATGCCGCCACGGCCGGATGTATAGGCTTCATGATGATCAAATACAAATGGGGTATAGGTGCCAAGCACTGGTTCAAACCCTTCCCCTTCATCATCGTGGCCATCAATATCCTCATTGCCTGCGCATCCGACTTCGAGAGCGCAATAATGGGATGGAACAAGTGGTGGCTCACCTCCGAAGGCGTATGGCAGTACGGCGGCTGGCACAATGTGATGAACGGCGTGGCAGGTCTGGTCAACATTTTCTGTATGACCGCCTGGTGGAGCGTATGGCCGTCCAAGGACAAAAAGGATATGATCTGGGCCGATATGACCTGGGTTTACATCGTCATTTATGACATCTGGAACTTCGCCTACACCTACAACTGCCTGCCCACTCACAGCTGGTATTGCGGCGTCGCCCTTCTCCTCGCCCCTACCGTGGCAGCCCTTCTGTGGAACCGCGGCGGCTGGATCCAGAACCGCGCCAATACCCTGGCTATCTGGTGCATGTTCGCACAGGTATTCCCTCTGTTCCAGGAGACCTTTAAGGACGGCCGCCAGTGGTTCAACTGGGCTACTCTTCCCGTGCTTTATCCTGAAGGTGTCGCCACCGTTGAAAAGCTTTATGCCGCAGGCGGACAGGCCGCAGTTGACGGTATCGTGGGCACTAATGTAGATCCTTCCGTGGTGGCTGCAAATCCTACCATGATGGTGGTCATCAGCGCCCTGGCCCTTGTGACCAACATCGCCGCTCTCTGCTGGATTATCTGCATCTCCAGGAAGCGTCACATCAATCCTTACAAAGAGGACGTCTTCGTCAACCAGAAGTACTACAAGGACGCCATGGCCCGCGCCGAAGTGGCGTAATGCCCACCTTCCGTTCTTTCAACTGTCGGCTGCGGTCCTCGAATTGGACCGCAGCCGACAGTTTTGACTTATTTTGCTGGCTGGGGTACAGTAAATGGACCCCAGCCGACACTCAGCCCAAAAAAATTGCTATATTTACACAGCAATAACATCAGTATGAAACAAGTATTATTCGTTATCTCTGCCGCTGCCATTCTGTTTAGCTCCTGTAACAATCAGAATCAGGTTAAATTCCCTGTAACCAAGACTTTCGACTGCGATGTATTAGTTGTCGGCGGCGGCCCTGCCGGAATAGGTGCGGCCGTTTGCTCGGCACGCCATGGCGCCAAGACCATCCTGGCCGAGCGAAGCGGGTATCTCGGAGGCATGGCCACAAACGGTCTCGTGGCTCCTTTTATGTCCAGCACCACTCCCGACGGGGAGACTCTGCTTATACGCGGTTTCTATGAGGAACTCGTCAACCGCATGGTGGAGCAGGGCGGAGCTATCCATCCCTTGAAGGCGCAGATAGGTTCTTTCTCGGCTTACCGCGACAAGGGACACCACGGACTCACTACCTTTGACTTCGAGTGCCTGAAGCGTACCACAGAACAGATGTGTGTGGAAGCAGGAGTAGAGCTTCTGTATCACGCACTTTATGTCAAGTGTGATACCCGTGGCGGCAAGATTACATCGGCCTACTTCGCTACCAAAGACGGTATCTGGAAGATCAAGGCAAAGAACTACATCGACTGCACCGGCGACGGCGACCTTGCATATCACGCAGGGGCACCATACATTTACGGAGACGGTGAAGGAGGAGTTCAGGCGACGTCTCTCTTCATCGTCCTGCGTAACATTGACTGGAAGGCCATGGATGCCCACGATGAGGCTTGCCGCAAGGCGGGCGACTTCGAGGGGCAGTTCTACATGCGTGAGATTCTTGCTGCCCGCGAGGCGGGAGAATTCCCCATGTGGCGCCAGAAGATTGCCCTGTTCCAGAACCTGGACGGCACCGCTACCGTGAACATGACGCAGACGGACGATGTGAACGGACTTGATCCCGAGCAGGTTACGGAGGCGGAAATCACCGGCCGCCAGCAGGCGGACTACGTGGTCAAGTTCCTCCGTAAGTATGTTAAAGGCTGCGAGAACTGCGAGCTTGCCCAGTCGGCCGAGAACCTCGGCGTGCGTGAGACCCGCCGCATCATCGGCGAGTACACCGTTACCACCGAGGATGCCAAGAATTCTGTGAAATATCCGGATCCTGTGTTCTGCTGCGCCAACCACATGGATATCCATCGCAAGGGTTATGTGGAGTATGTTGCCCGTAACACCAACGATCCTTACTACTTCCCTTACCGTGCTTTGCTGCCTCAGAAGGTAGACAACCTGCTTTGCGCCGGCCGCTGCGCTGCTGCAGAGCGCCCGGTGATGGCCGCAATCCGCGTTATCCCTCCTTGCTTTGCCATGGGCCAGGCCGCAGGGACCGCAGCAGCCCTTTCTGTCGCCGAAGGAGTCGGTCCAAAGCAGCTGGACCCTCAGAAACTGGTCTCCACCCTCAAGGCAGACGGCGTCTACCTGCCGGAGTAGGTAACGTTATTTGCAATCGAACGGGCCGTGGATGGACGTCACTCGGTATTGGAAATCTGAATCGTCCAGGACATAGATGTAGTAAGAACCGCCGCCCGGAAGTACCCTGAGCACGATATGTCCGCTTTGGGCGCAGAAGGTTGACGCATCTATACCCTCATCCTTAAGGGTAGCGATTATGCTGTCGGCCATATTCGTGGCAAAGATATTCACCGAAGGGCTGGCCTTGTACACGCGCTTCAGTGATGACGGGTTAGGCTGGTTCTTCGTCCAAACGCCAATTATGAAATTATCCGGCTTCAAGGCCGCCAGAAGTTTTGCGCTGTTGCAGCTCTTGGTGCAATGGTGGCAGGCCTTCATGGCCTCTACCCTTCCGACAACCTTTGAGATGGGTTCTTCAATATCTTTCCAAGCGTATGTCGAGATACCGGTATACTGGATATCGCCGCCGCTGAACCAGTCGAACTTGCCGTAGCTCAAGGTGAATACGCAGGACATTATGTTCTCGTTGGGATCCCATGCCTCCAGGTTCGCCATGAGTTGGTCGGATGTGGGTAAGTATTTGGTGTTCACCGATGTACCGCTTCCTGTCCAGATGTCTCCGCCGGCAGCAATGCCGCGTACTGCGAATCCCGGATAAGCCGCCGCATCGTGCTTCAGGACAATCTGGTCTTTATGTCCTATCGCCAGTTTCTCCCTTACGGTCCCGTTGGTCCTTGAACTCCAGTCTATGAAATTAAGGTAATTCTGCATGCGCTGAGAGGAGGTGAGGTAAATGTTCGACGGACGGTCC
>CAMYYI010000017.1 GCA_947303465.1 uncultured Bacteroidales bacterium | reverse complement strand
AACGCCCATCCGAGGGCTAAAAACGGAGGTAAAAATGGAGACTAAACTCAAAACCCTCAAATTCGATGCTGGTGAGAAGCTCACCGCATTCGTGGAGAAGAAAGTGGCGCGTCTGGAGAAGTTCTTTCTCCCCGGCGTAGAACCGGAGACCGAAGTGACGCTGGAAGACGTGAAGGAAGGCAAGAAGGCCAAGCTCCACATTCATCTTCCCGGTGACGACCTTATTATCGAGCGCGTCGCCGACACATTCGAGAATGCAATTACCGGTGCGGTAGATGCCATGAAAGAAAAGCTCACGCGCACCAAAGAGAAATTGTTTGACAAATAAAAGTTTGAGGCGGCCTCATCACGGGCCGCCTCTTTTTTTCTATTTCAGAACTCCCAGTTCCTTGCCTACCTTGATGAAGGCGGCTATGGCCTTGTCCAGTTGCTCTCGCGTGTGGGCGGCAGACAGCTGAACTCTTATGCGGGCCTGCCCCTTCGGCACTACGGGATAGTAGAATCCGGTAACGAAAATGCCCTCCTTTGCCATTGCGGCGGCAAATTTCTGGCTCAGCGGAGCATCGTATAGCATTACTGCGCAGATGGCGCTCTGGGTGGGCTTGATGTCAAAGCCGGCGGCCAGCATCTTGTCCCGGAAGTAAGTAACATTTTCCTGCTGGCGGTCGTGAAGTTCGTCGCTCTCCGCCAGTATCTTGAAGGTTTCGATTCCGGCGGCGCAGATCATTGGCGGCAGGGAATTGGAGAAGAGATACGGGCGGCTGCGCTGGCGCAGCATGTCTATGATTTCCTGCCGGCCTGTGGTGAATCCGCCGACGGCTCCGCCGAAACTCTTGCCGAGGGTGCCGGTATGAATGTCGATTCGGCCGTAAAGATTGAACTGCTCGGCCACTCCTCGTCCGTGTTTGCCCACGACTCCGGCGCTATGGCTCTCGTCCACCATTACAAGTGCGTCATACTTTTCCGCAAGGTCGCATATCTTGTCCATAGGGGCAACGTTGCCGTCCATGGAGAATACTCCGTCGGTGACGATGATGCGGAACCTCTGGGCCTGGGCCTCCTGGAGGCACTTTTCCAGCTCCGCCATGTCGGCGTTGGCATAACGGTAACGGACTGCCTTGCAAAGGCGTACGCCGTCAATTATGGATGCGTGGTTGAGGGCGTCTGAGATGATTGCGTCCTCGGCCGTAAGAAGCGGCTCGAAAACGCCGCCGTTGGCATCGAAACAAGCGGCATACAAGATGGTGTCTTCTGTATGGAAATAGGCGGAAACAGCCTCCTCAAGCTTCCGGTGAAGGTCTTGTTTGCCGCAGATGAAGCGTACGCTGGACATGCCGTATCCGCGTTCGTCCATGGCTTTTTTTGCTGCTGCTATAAGGCGCGGATTGTCAGAGAGTCCAAGGTAGTTGTTGGCGCAGAAATTGAGTGCCTTGCTGCCGTCTTCCAGGGTGATTTCCGCACCCTGGGGTGCACAGATCGTGCGTTCGCGTTTATAAAGACCGGCCTCGTCTATCGCTTTCAGTTCCTGCTGAAGATGTTTTTGGAATTTCCCGTACATAAATTATGTGGTATTAATATAGATTTCTACCACAAATTTAATAAATTTGCGGGACTTTAATAACACTATATGAAAAATGTGCTCGTTATAGGTTCCACAGGCCAGATTGGCTCGGAACTGACCATGACTCTCCGCAAAACTTACAGGCACGGCCGTATCGTTGCCGGTTATATTCCTGGCGCCGAACCGACCGGAGACCTTCTGGAAAGCGGTCCTGCCGAGCCCGCCAACGTTTGCAACGGCAAGCAGATTGCGGATATCGTGGATAAATACGACATAGATACCATATATAACCTTGCCGCGTTGCTTTCTGCAACTGCCGAACGCCTTCCTCTCAAGGCCTGGGACATCCAGATGAACGGACTTATAAACGTGCTGGAGGTTGCAAGGGAAAAGCATTGTGCGGTGTTTACCCCGTCTTCAATCGGCTCTTTCGGGCCGGATACGCCCCGTGACAATACCCCTCAGGATACCATCCAGCGTCCTACTTCCATGTATGGCGTAACCAAGGTTGCGACCGAGCTTCTCAGCGACTATTACTACCATAAGTACGATGTAGATACCCGCTCCGTGCGTTTCCCGGGACTTATTTCATATAAGACGCTGCCGGGCGGTGGCACTACGGATTATGCTGTGGAAATCTATTACGCTGCCGTCAAAGGGGAGGAGTTCGTATGCCCGCTGGCCCACGGCACCTATATGGACATGATGTACATGCCGGACGCCATCAAAGCGGCAATCAATCTTATGGAAGCCAACCCGCGCTATCTGGTTCACCGCAACGCCTTCAATATAGCATCCATGAGCTTCGACCCGGAAGAAGTGTATGATGCCATCCGGGTGCACTATCCGGATTTCAAGATGCGCTACGAAGTGGATCCCGTACGTCAGACAATTGCTGATTCATGGCCCAACAAGATGGATGACGTCTGTGCGCGAAAAGAGTGGGGATGGACTCCGACCTACAATCTGGAGACCATGACCAGGGATATGATAAAGCACCTTAAGGAGAAGCTGCTCTAAGCCTTTTTCTTCTTGCTGAATCCGTGCTGCACCACGGTGTCCTGGGGAAGCTCTTCCAGTCTCTCCTTCATCTGTGCCGGATCGGCCAGCAGGGCGGTCAGTTGCCTGAACGCGTTCACGAAGTAAAAACCGTCGCAGAAACGCTCGTCCATGACTATCTGTATGGGAAGCATCTTGCCGGGGACTATTTCCCCGTTACGCACCACGGGCTTGAGTGATTCCTTGCCCATGGAGAAGAACATTCCGGTATTTCCGAAGTTGTAAACGTGATGATAGATAGACGGGCCTTTAATCGATTTGAGGTTGGTTACGAAGGCCGTGCAATGGAAAGGCAGCAGGTCTAAAACGGCCTTGGGCAGCAGCCCGTGCAAGTCCGCGAATTTCAGCAGACCCACCAGGGTGCCAATCATAAAATTGGGGACGAGGGAGAAGATACGCGCCATGGTGTCGGTGCCGTTCTTGGTTTCCACCGTCAGGTTCTTCTGGATGACCGCGTTGATCTTGTCACGTATCTCCGGGAGCGACTCATGGCCGGTAAAGTCCAGTTTGATTGTGGCGTCTGCGGCATCCTGGCTGAGCACCTTCTTTACAAGGAAAGAAATCTGGATACAGTTGCGGGCGTAGATGCGGCCGTTGCAGATGAAACGGTTCAGGCGGGGATTCAGTGCAGTGCCTCTGATTATCGCGGCAATCAGGATGTGCATGTAGTTATACTTCTCCCCGTTTTCGTATTCTTTTTTGATGAATTCGTCGATAGGCTCGCAGGGACAGTCGTAACTCGTGGCATTCTGTGCGTCCGCGCGATAGTTCATTATGTGAGGCATCATCCTCTGGATGGGATCGAGATCCTTGACCTTCTTCCCGTCAGCTCTGAATCCGAACATAGGTTTTAGCAGTTACTCTGCAAATATAATCAAAATAAATGCTTTTGCCAGAAAAGGTGGTCATTTTCGGCGTCGTGCACGTGCTGATAGCCGCGGTATCCGTGCATGCCGTCCGGATAAATCATCAGCTCGAACTGAATCTCGTAACGCTGGAGTGCGTCAATGAGTTGCAGGGTGTTCTGGAAGTGCACGTTGTCGTCTCCGGTACCGTGGGTCAGTTTGAGTGCGGGCATGCCGTCGTGGAGGCCTTTGCGCTCCTTCAGCGCACATCCGTCAACCCAGGTGATGACACTGGCCTCGGCGTATCCTTCCGGATTTGCCTGGGGTGTGTCCATGAAGCGTTCGGTATAGTGCGAATCGTACAGTTTCCAGTCGTAAACGCCTCCTCCTGCAACCCCGCAGCAGAAGTACTCCGGGTAGCGGAGCACCAGCATGGAAGTGGTAGTGCCTCCGAACGAGAAACCCTCTACGCCTATGTGGGAGCCGTCAACCCAGGGTTTAGACTGAAGCCACTTCGCCCAGGCTATATAGTCGCCCAGTTCGGGTACGGTCATCCGCTTGAAAGCTTCGTCCATTCCGGCCCGTCCGTTTTCTCCCGAGGAACGGGGATCGACCACAATGTAAATAATTCCGTTCTCCCAGCACCATAGGTTGGAAGCGTCGCGATTGTTCCAGAGATCTCTCACGTACGGGGTGCCTGGACCGCCGTATAGCTGCATCACTACCGGATATTTCTTTGACGGGTCGAATCCGCGGGGGACGCTCATCAGGGCATAGAGGTCGTAGCCGTCGTTTTCAATCTTTACTATCTCCGGGTAAGGGCGCTCTTCGTCGCTCTTGTCCATTGTTGGGAACTCTTTTACTTTCAATGCGTTACCCTCTATCATCTTCCATGGCGTACGGGCGTTGGAAAGCCTGGCCTTGAAGGTCTTGAAATCCTTTGAAATCTTGGCTGTCAGGGTGTAGTAATCAGGGTCCGTCAGGGTATATATCCGCCCTTTTTTGTCCAGCCTGTATAGAGTCGGATGAATGCGTGAATCGCGTTTGGCAATGAACCAGAGGTTGCCCTTTTTGGGGTCGTATTTGAGCAGCTGGATGTCCCAGTTCTTGCCGTCTGTGAGGCGTTTCAGGCTGCCGTCGTAACCCAGGAAATAAATCTGCTCCCAACCGGTCTCGAAGTTGCGGGCCATCAGTAATCCATTGTCTGTGAACAGCATGCCCTCTATCCAGGTTACCCACGTGGGATAGCTTTCAGAGTACACCGGGCGCTTGCTTCCGTCGTTTGCATTTACTGCAAAAAGCTCGAGAAGATTCTGCCGGCGGGGCATGCGGCTGACGAAGAGTTCGTCCGAGCCGGGGCCCCAGAAGGGCGTTCCGAAATACTGCTCTGCAGACTCGTCGAAGTCTGCCCATACGGTGCTGCCGGAACCGTCAGCTTCAACTATGCCTATACGTACCGGAGGGTTGCTTTCTCCTGCCTTGGGATAGCGTGTCAGGGAAAGGTGGCCGTCCTGGCCGAAAGGGGAGTATATGGGGAACATGGGCACGGCGCTGTTGTCGAAACGGTAGAACGCCAGTCTCTTGGAGTCCGGGCTCCACCAGAAGGCGCAGTATTTGGAGGCCCTGCCGAAGATTTCTTCGTAATAAACCCACGATGCATAGCCGTTCAGAATGAGATCGCTGCCATCGTTGGTGAGACGGATTTCCAATCCGCTGTTTATATCCTTGACCCACAGGTCATTATTCCTTGTGAACGCTACTTTGCTGGAGTCCGGTGAAGGGGTTTCGTTCATGTCCTGCGCGTACGCAAATGCGCTCGCGAACAAGAAAAATATCAAAAATATCCTTTTCATCTCTGCAAAAATAGTGATTATCCCGCAAAAAATACCTAAATTTGAAGATTAAAACAATTAATCGCGAGATGGCAATTATCGAATGTAAAGAAGTCTGTAAAAGCTTCGGGGAAAAGGTGGCTCTGGATCACGTGAGCCTGGAGATTCCCGAGGGTCGGATTTTCGGTCTGCTCGGCCCCAACGGCGCCGGCAAGACCACCCTTATCCGCATTATCAACAGGATAACGATACCCAACAGCGGGGAAGTCCTGTTCAACGGGCGCCCCATAACCCAGCGGGATGTGGAACGCATAGGTTATATGCCTGAGGAGCGCGGCCTTTACCGCAAGATGAAGGTGGGCGACCAGGCCATGTATCTGGCCCGCCTCAAGGGCATGAGCGCCGTAGATGCGCGCAGTGCCCTGAAAGACTGGTTCGTGCGCTTCGGCATCCAGGACTGGTGGGACAAGAAGGTGGAAGAGCTTTCCAAAGGCATGGCCCAGAAGCTGCAGTTCATCACCACGGTTGTACATAAACCTTCCCTGATGATACTCGACGAGCCGTTCTCCGGCTTCGATCCCGTGAACGCGGAACTGATACGCCAGGAGATACTGCGACTCAAGGAAGAAGGTGCGACCGTCATCCTTTCCACCCACAACATGGAGTCTGTAGAGGAACTTTGCGACAACATCGCCCTCATCAACAAGTCCAGACTGGTTATCACCGGCGGTACGGATGAAATCCGTCACCGTTACGGGCAGGACAACGTTGAGATAGAATTCACGGAAGGCGTGGAGAGACGCACGGAAGTCGTCGCCCGCCAGGATGTGAACACACGTCTTCAGGAACTCATCGCCTCCGGTGTCCGTCTCAACTCTTTCAAGGAGGTGATTCCCAGAATGAACGACATCTTTATCAAACTCGTAACTCAGGAGGAGGCATAGCATATGAACATCAAGACATTAGGCATCATTATCCAGAGGGAATACCTGAACAAGGTCAAAAAGAAGAGTTTCCTAATAATCACTTTCCTCGCCCCGGTGCTGTTCGCAGCGCTGTGCATCCTGCCCTCACTGATTATGCTGGGCGCCAAGGAAGAGGCCAAAAAGGTCGGTGTCATAGACCGCTCCGGCATTGTAACTCCCTTCCTGGAGAGCGGCGAGACGATAGAGTACGTTTTCCTTGAGGATGTCCTTCCCGAGGATGTTAAGACGAACCTTTCCGGCCATGGCATAGACGCGCTCCTCAGCATATCGGAGCTTGACTCTGAGCAGCGCAGCGTTTCCGCCGACTGCTATTCGGAGAAACCCCTGGGCATGGATACCGGCTCCATTATAGAAAACCGCATAAATGACGCCGTGGAGGCTTACCGCATAGAGTCTTCCGGAGTCGAGAACCTGGAGGAGATAATGGCCGGAGTTAAGTCCAACATACATCTCCACAGTTACACAATTGACGAATCCGGCAAGGAGACCATTTCCGAGTCCGGCGTTTACATGGCTGTTTCCATGATCCTGGGCATGGCCATCTATATGTTCATCGCACTCTTCTGCGGTATGGTCATGTCTTCCGTCATTGAGGAGAAGAGCTCCCGCGTGGTGGAGGTCCTGGTTTCTTCCGTCAAGGCTACGGAACTGATGTTCGGCAAGATCATAGGCGTTGCGCTGGTGGCCCTTACCCAGTTCCTGCTGTGGATAGTCCTTACGCTCGCTATCCTTACAGTAGCCATGGGAATAATAGGCAAGGACAAGATAATGGGGGCTATTTCTCCGGAAGAGACCGCCCAGATGACCCAGATGATGGCTCCCGGTGTCCATATGCCCGGAGACCTTGCTTCTCTCGAGTCCGTTGCCGCCGCGGCCGACAGCACCTCCGTCGCTCCCGCAGAACCTTCCGGCATGCAGGCTATCGTGAGCACGCTCTCCAATATCAACCTTCCCCAGCTGTGCATCTGCTTCCTGCTGTTCTTCGTCTTCGGCTACCTGCTGTACGCCTCGCTCTTTGCGGCTATCGGCTCGGCCGTGGAGAACGAGGGAGACTCCCAGCAGCTGCAGCTTCCTATCACGGTCCCCCTGCTTCTGGGCTTCTTCATCGCCATTTATGCTTTCAAGGCGCCCGGCAGCTCCCTGGTGTTCTGGGGCTCCATGATTCCTTTCACCTCGCCCATCGTTATGCTGGCCAGGCTGCCGTTCGGAGTCGCCACCTGGGAGATCGTCCTTTCTCTGGTACTGCTGATCGGGACCTTCGCCGCCTGCGCATGGCTGTCTGCGAAGATTTACAAGGTGGGCATCCTTATGTTCGGTAAGAAGTCCACATGGAAGGACCTTTTCAAATGGCTTAAACAGTAATTTTATGAGATATTTTTCCATAGCTCTGACGCTGCTTCTCACGCTCTCCGGCTGCAAGACGGGGATGACATGGGAGAAAGCTGTCATGGACGGTCACAGGACCGGAGTAACGATGCCTACCGCTGACAATGTTGCAGAGGCGATAGGCGTTGTGGATTCCCTCAGCGGAGCCTACACCGCACCCAACGGCGTGGTCTTCACAGACGGCGCTACACCTCGCGTCGCAGCACTTCTTATAGACGCACAGCCCGTAATGGCCGAAGTAAAGGAAGTTATCGCTTATTCTACCAAGGCCATGAACGCCCATGCGCCGGAAAGCGAGCTCAGCAACTTCGTGGCAGACTTCATCCGTGAAGAGACTGCGAGGCTGGTCAACCGTCCCGTGGATTTTGCGGTCACGAATTTCGGCGGCATCCGCGTCGATATGCCGGAAGGGGACGTTACGCTGGACGACATACGCTCCATGTTCCCCTTCGTAAACAAGCTTTGCTATGTGGAACTGAAGGGCGAGGACCTGCAGTACCTGCTGGAGCAGATGGCTGCACGTAAGATTCAGTGCGTCAGCGGTGTAAAGATGGTTGTGGCCGACCATAAGCTGGAAAGTGCGGAAATAGGCGGAAAGCCTCTGGACCCCAGGAAGAACTACGGCGTGGCGACCGTCGACTTCCTGCTTGACGGAGGAGACAGCCTGTACGTGGCACGCAACGCACGCAAACTCATAATGACCGATGCCATAATCGGCCAGTCAATGGAGGCATACATACGCAGCCTGACTGCCGAGGGCAAGGCAATTGATTATTCGACCGACGGGAGGGTCATAGTTAAGTGATGAAAAAGACAGTCCTGCTCATCGCGGCTCTTGCCGCCTTATGCGCTTGCGGGCCCAGACTCGTCATCCTGCATACCAACGACACACACAGCCACCTGGACCCTCTGCGTGACGGCCGCGGCGGCATAATTGAGCGTGCCGCTTTTGTGGATTCGGTACGCAAGGCAAACGGCGCAGGCAAGGTGCTCCTCCTGCATGCCGGAGACTTCAACCAGGGTACTTCTTATTACACCCAGCTGCGTGGGGAACTGGAGGTCGATATGATCAATGCCATGGGATATGACGCAATAACTCTGGGCAATCACGAGTTCGACGACGGCATAGAGAGCCTCACCGGGCGCGCCCGCAGGATTCAGTGTCCCATTGTCTGCGCGAACCTGGATCTCAGCTCCTTCGAGCTTGGCAAATACGTGACGCCCTATACCGTGCTGCATCGCGGCGGCAAGAAGATTGGCATCATAGGCCTGGAGGCTGATATTTCTACCTGCGTAGCCAAGACGATATCGTCCCGTATCCCTCAGCTTGATCCCGTTACGGAAGTGAACAAATGGTCCGACTATCTTCACGAGGTGGAGAAGTGCGATATGGTCATCCTTCTTTCCCACAACGGATATGAGCCTGAGGACCAGCAGAATATGCCTGGTATGAGGGGTATAGACCTGGTGGTGGGCGGCCATTCGCACACCTTCGTTGAGGACTTCGTGTATGTAAACGATTCAGCGGGTAAACCGGTTCCCATCATTACCGACGGGTGCTGGGGCCTGGAGATGGGTATTGTAAAAGTTTACTGATAATGATTTGTTCTATGACCGGCTATGGCAGGGCGGAGGCCTTGCTGGGGGATGGCAGGCTGACTGTGGAGTTCCGTTCAGTGAACGGCAAGAACGCAGAAATCAGCGTCAAGACGTCCCTGCTGCCCAAGGATAGGGAGATGGAGGTTCGCAAGCGCATTGCAGAACGTCTCCAGAGGGGAACCATAGACATGTTTCTGACTTGGGAGCCCAATGCCGGGGCCTCCGCACGCACCGTCAATGCCGGACTGGCAAAGGCGTACTTCCGCCAGCTGGAGGATCTGGGACGCGAAATAGGCGCTGCAGACCTCAGGGCGAATGAACCCAACTACCTCATGGCCACTTTGCTCCGCATGCCTGATGTGATCGACACCGTAAAGCGGGACGTAGTGACTGAAGACAACTGGCCTCTGGTCTCACGTGCCATAGATGAGGCTCTGGATGCACTGGTCGATTACCGCAGGCGTGAGGGTGAGGCTCTGTACCGGGACGTGACGTCCCGGGTGTCGGCCATCATGGCGCTTGAGGACGAGGTGGAAGGCTACGAGGCGGAACGTATAAGTGCGGTTCGGGCAAAGTTGCAGAAGGCTTTGGACGAACTTGGGGCGAAGTGCGATGCCGAGCGGTTCGAGCAGGAGATGATTTTCTATCTGGAGAAGCTGGATATAAACGAGGAGAAGGTTCGCCTGCGTCAGCACTGCAGGTATTTCATGGATACGATAGACGGAGAAGCGTATCCTGGCAAGAAACTTGGATTTATCATTCAGGAGATGGGTCGCGAGATCAATACGACCGGTTCCAAGGCAAACCATGCCGGCATACAGCGGGCGGTGGTTCGCATGAAGGATGAACTTGAAAAGATCAGGGAGCAGTCCCTTAACATTCTATGACGAGAAGAGACTATAATTGCGACGCGCTGCCGGTCCTCTCCGGCGAACGTGGCCGCCCGCGACCTATGAGCGGGAGGGGCCCGCAAGCGCAGCGCAGTGGGAGGGACGACCAGTCGGAGACTGCGAAGGTGAGCAGGAGAGGATTGGTAGTGAGGAGCGTAATGTCGCTTCTCGTACCGCTGATGCTTACTGCTCCTCTCCGCGCGCAGATGCCGGATACGACCGGTATATACGGGGAGAGGAAGGATACGCTGGCGGCGGCGGGAGCGACGGCTACAGGCAACGGCAACTTCCTGTCTAAGGGGAAGGATATTCGTACAGAGGTGATTACGGCTGCGGGCTTGTGCAAGATGGCTTGCTGCAACCTGGCTGAGAGTTTCGAGAATTCTGCGAGCGTTACCGTGGGCTACAGTGACGCTGTTACAGGTGCGCGCCAGATTCGCCTGCTCGGGCAGAGCGGCATCTATGTGCAGATGCTGGATGAGAACCGTCCGGTAATGCGCGGCCTTGCGGCACCCTGGGGGCTGAACTGGGTGCCTTCCCAGTGGCTGGAGAGCATACAGGTGGCCAAGGGGGTGACTTCCGTCATCAACGGCGTCGAGTCCATGACCGGCCAGATCAACCTGGAGCACCGCAAGCCGACGGATGAGATTCCTTTCTATCTGCAGGCGTCCGTGATGGACAATACCAAAACTGACCTGAATCTCGCAAGCTCCCTTCAGCTCGACGAAATGGGCAAATGGAGTACGGTCATCCTGGCCCATGCCGACGGCAACTTCATGGACATGGACCACAACAACGATACCTTCCTGGATGATCCGCGCGGTGGTAATATCGCCTTGTCCAACCGCTGGTTGTATTACGACCCCAGCGGCCTGCAGGTGCGTTTCGGGGTTCGTGGTATTTACGACAAGAAAAACGGCGGACAGATGCCTTCGAAGTCAGTCGGACAGGCGAACGGGGGAGCGTGGAATGCCGATATAGTGAATAAGAGCATAAATGGCTATGTAAAGGTTGGCGTACCGCTGAACGAAGACAACAGCCGCAATTTTGCGGTGGTGTCGGACTACAGTCTTATGGACCTGAACTCCATATATGGCAAGGGCCCCTTCGATGCCAGGCAGCACTCCCTGTTCTTCAACCTGCTTTATCAGGACCAGACGCGCGAGAGCCTGCACCTTACCGCAGGCCTGAGCGATGCTTTCGATTCCTACGAGATTGATGTCACCAAGGTTATCCCGTATTATACGAGACAGGATATTAATGAGCACTTGACCAACGATCTCGGTGCATTCGGTGAGTTTACCTACCATTACGAGGATGCCTTTTCGGCCATAGCCAGTCTGCGTGGCGACTGGTATCTCGGTAACGGTGTACAACTGTCTCCACGACTGACGCTCAAGTGGGTACCTTTCGAACAGCTTGTGCTGCGTGCCAACGGCGGCAGGGGCCTGCGCACCAGCATCCCTCTGATAGACAATATCGGCGTTCTGTCTACGACCAAGTCGCTTTCAGGATATTATCTGGATTTCCCTCTTGAGAAATGCTGGACCTACGGCGGCAACGCCACCTGGTACCTGCCGTTCGACGAGAGCCAGAAGACATATTTGAGCCTGGATTACTTCGGTACGCATTTCACGGAGCAGATGCTTGTGGATTACTCGGATTACGATATCAGTTTCTATCCCCTCAGCTCCTTTGCCGGAGGGTATTCGTATACCAACAACCTGCAGCTGGATTTTGCTACCGAGCCTTTCCGCGGTTTTACGGTTACGCTTACCGGCCGCCTTACCGATGCCCGCCAGACCCTGAGGAACCAGGACGATGACTTCAAGCCCATGACAGACCGCTACAAGGCGGTGCTGAACCTCCAGTATGCCACCAATCTCAACAAGTGGATATTCGATTTCACCGCTTCCCTCAGCGGCCCCTGCCGCGTATGGGACTTCATGCGAGATCTGGATCCTATGTATGCGAACGGATGGACAAAACCCTATCCTCTTCTTTATGCCCAGGTGACCAAGCGTTTCAAGGGCTTTGACATTTACGTTGGAGGGGAGAACCTTACCAATTATACCCAGCCCAACCCCATTATCGGGTGGGAGAATCCTTTTCAGACCGGCTTCGATGCCAGCTGCATCTGGGGCCCGCTTATGGGTACCAGGGTATATGCCGGAATACGAATGACAATTTGGAAAACAGAAAAGATATGAGAAACCTGATGATTATACTTGCACTTGTGCAAGTGGTTTTCGCAACCAGCATCCATTGTGCTAATTGCGGTAAGAAAGTCCAGGAGAATATCGCCTTTGAAAAAGGCGTCAAGGACCTCAAGGTTGATGTCCCCGGCAAGACGGTCACTGTGACCTTCAATCCTGCCAAGACCGACACCCTTAAGCTCAAGGCCGCCCTCAATAAATTGGGGTATTCCGCTGAAGTTGTTGATTATAAAGTAATTAAGTAGTGGAAGAAGAACGCAAACTGAACTTTCTCGAGGAGATAATCGAGAATGACCTCAAGACAGGCAAGGTGGACAGCATACTTACCCGCTTCCCGCCGGAGCCCAACGGATACCTGCATCTGGGACACGCCAAGAGCCTTTGCATCAATTTCGGCCTCGCGCAGAAATACGGTGGAAAGACCAACCTCCGTTATGACGATACCAACCCCACCAAGGAAGATACAGAGTATGTTGATTCCATCAAGGAAGACATCAAGTGGCTCGGCTTCCAGTGGGAGAAGGAACTCTATGCCTCTGACTACTTCGACCAGCTATATGAGTGGGCCGAGCAGCTGATCCAGAGGGGCCTGGCATACGTTGACGACCAGACACAGGAAGAGATATCCAAGGGCCGCGGTACAGTGGAGACTCCCGGAACCGAGAGCCCCTGGCGCAACCGCAGCGTGGAGGAGAACCTCCGCATCTTCCGCGAGATGCGTGACGGCAAGTATGAGGACGGCGCAAAGGTGCTCCGGGCCAAGATAGACATGGCGCATCCCAACATGTTCTTCCGCGACCCCATCCTGTACCGCATCAAGCATGCACATCATCATCGTACCGGGGACAAGTGGTGCATCTATCCGATGTACGACTTCACCCACGGCCAGTGCGACTCAATAGAGCATATCACGCATTCCATCTGTACGCTGGAGTTCGACGTGCACCGCCCTCTCTACGACTGGTTCATCGAGACGCTCGGCATCTATCCGAGCCACCAGTATGAGTTCGCCCGCCTCAACCTCACCTACACGCTTATGAGCAAGCGCAAGCTGCTGGAACTGGTGCAGAAGGGGCTGGTGAGCGGCTGGGACGACCCCCGTATGCCTACGCTCTGCGGTGTACGCCGTCGCGGCTATACCCCTGAGGGCCTTAAGCTTTTCTGCGACAAGATAGGCGTGAGCAAGCGCGACCAGCTGATGGATATCCAGCTGCTGGAGTGGTGCGTGCGCCAGGACCTGAACGCCCGCAGCAACCGTTACATGGTGGTCCAGGATCCGCTTAAGCTGACCATCGTCAACTACCCTGAGGGTCAGGTGGAGTGGTTCGACTGCCCGCTGAATCCCGCCGAGCCTGAGGGCGCAACCCGCAAGGTGCCGTTCAGCCGTGAGCTTTACATTGACCGTGCGGACTTTATGGAGGACGCTCCCAAGAAGTTCTTCCGCCTCAAGCCGGATGGCGAGGTGCGCCTAAAGTACACCTACATCATCAAGTGCGAGGAGATTGTCAAGGATGCCGTTGGCAACATTGTGGAGCTGAAGTGCAGCTACGATCCTACGACCCGTCCGGGAGGAGGGGAGTGGCGTTCCGTCAAGGGCACCATCCACTGGGTGAGCACCCGGCATGCCAGGGAAATAGAGATACGCAATTACGACCGCCTGTTCACCCTGGCGGATATGAGCCAGGTGCCGGAGGACAAAGATTACAAGGACTTCCTGAACCCTGAGTCTCTGGTATTTGCAAACGGTTATGCGGAGCCCGCCCTGCTGGAGGATGCTTCCGGCATAGCCGTCCAGTTTGAGCGCACCGGATACTACATCAAGGATCCCGACAGCACTCCCGAGAAGCCGGTTTTCAACCGTACTGCAACCCTAAAGGACTCTTACAAACCTGAATAATGAACGATTTTTTTGTATCAGCAATGCTCCTCGGGGCCCTGTCGACCGGTGGAACCATGCCTTTCTGGGCGGTTTCCAACCAGGGAGGCATAATGCCGGACAACAACGGCGCCCTTGCATTGGTGCAGGCATATAAGCCCTTCGATAAAAGCAAGACTTTCCAGTGGCACGCCGGCGTGAGCCTGGCGGCAAACTGGCAGCCCAACGACCCTCTTAATCAGGAAAGTTCCCCGTTCCATCCCATGGTGGATGAGCTCTACGCAGGTGCACGCTGGAATGTGCTGAGGGCAGATATCGGCATGATGCGAAGTGACCGTGAATTTACGGGCTCAGATATTTCACTGGGCTCGCTGAGCGTGAACGAGGGGCATATCATAGAGAGCAACAACTCCCGCACCATGCCGGGATATAAGCTGATACTGGAGCCCTGGGCCATACCGTTTACCGGCAAGCATGTGCTGATCAGCGGAGTCTGGGGCGACTATAAGACTATAGACGACAGATTCATAGACGGTGCTCTGGTGCACAGGATGCAGGCTTATCTGACCTATGATTCCCGCAAGCACTTTTATATCCGCATAGGCCTGGACCATTATGCCCTGTGGGGAGGAACGCCTCCCGAGGGGCAGGGAATCAGTGCCATGAATGTGGATTTCAAGAACTACCTTCGCATCTGCACTGGCCGCAGCGCCGGCTCCGACGGCACCTTGAGCGACCAGATCAACTGCCTTGGTGACCACGGCGGGGCGGAGGAGTTGCGCATGGGATGGCGGTATGACGACTTCGATATCACTTTCCAGTATGAGAAGCCTTACAGCGACAAGTCGGGCATGCGCTTCAATAACCTGCCGGACGGTGCATATACCCTGCACTTCGGATTCAAGGACAAGGACCGCTGGGTAAGTGACGTCCTTGCGGAATTCCACTATACCATGTGGCAGTCGGGGCCGCGGCATGATCCGGAACTGGACGAAAACGGTGTCCCTTACAACTGGTATGAGCACAAGGAAATGAATTTCTTCGGCGGTGACAGTTATTTCACCAATGGAGAATACCAGTCCGGCTGGACGCACTTCGGGCGTGCCATCTGCGGGCCGCTTTTTTATACCAGGCGATACAACGACGGGGTATATCGAATATACAACAACCGCTACGTCGCTTATCACTTCGGTCTTTCCGGGAAGCTGTTCCGTTACGCCCCTTACCGTCTGATGCTGACATACAGCCGTAACTGCGGCACTTTTGCAACGCCTCTCGTTCCCGAGGCGAGAGTATACGGAACCGATTGGAAATGGTGGAAAAAGAACACATGGGACGAGCCGCTTGGGCAGTTCTCGGCGGCACTTAACGGTTACGTTCCGTTCAATGTCGGCTGGTCCGGCCGGCTCGACCTCGTTTACGGTCTTTATCTTGACGCCGGAAAGGTGCTCGCCAACAATTTCGGCTGCACCCTGGGCGTCCGCTTTACATTATAATGGTCATGGAACTCAGTCAGAGAGCACAGTACATACCGAGCTCGCCCATTCGCAAACTCGTGCCCTATGCCGACGCGGCAAAACGCGACGGAGTGCACGTCTATCACCTCAATATCGGGCAGCCCGATATCAAGACTCCTGACTGTGCCCTGGAGGCCATCAGGAACATTGACCGCAAGGTGCTGGAGTACAGCCCGTCAAACGGTTACCTGTTCCTCAGGAACAAATTGGCGGAGTACTATTCCCGCATAGGCATCAGGCTGGCTCCGGATGAGATAATTGTCACCTCGGGTGGTTCAGAAGCTGTCCTGTATGCTCTTCTGTGCTGCCTGGATCCGGGAGATGAGATTATTGTGACCGAGCCGTTCTATGCGAACTACCTGTCCTTCGCCATTACTGCCGGTGCGGTGATAAAACCGGTAACCACACGCATAGAGGACGGATTCCGTTTGCCGTCGGTAGAGGATTTAGAACGGCAGATAACTCCACGTACCAAGGCTATACTCATCTGTAATCCCAATAACCCCACTGGTTATCTTTACACAAAGGAAGAGATGCTCCAGCTTCGCCATATAGTGCTCAAGCATAATCTTTTCCTTATCAGCGATGAAGTATACCGGGAGTTCGTTTATTCCGATGAGCCTTATCTCAGCGCCCTGCAGCTGGAGGGGCTGGAGAACAATGTGGTGCTGATTGATTCCGTTTCCAAGCGTTATTCCGAATGCGGCATCCGTATAGGTTGCCTTTGCACAAAGAACAGGGATTTCCGGAATGCCGTCATGAAACTATGCCAGGCTCGGCTGAGTCCGCCGTTGCTGGGCCAGATAGCGGCGGCCGCCAGCATTGACGTGGAGCCCGGATACTTGAAAGGGGTTTATGAGGAGTATCTGGAGCGCCGTAATTTCCTGATAGAGGGGCTGAACCGTATCCCCGGAGTATACAGCCCCATGCCCATGGGCGCGTTTTACACCGTAGCAAGCCTGCCTGTAGACGATGCAGAGAAGTTCTGTATCTGGTGCCTGCAGGAATTCCGTTATAATGGCGCAACAGTGATGATGGCTCCGGCCTCCGGCTTTTATTCCGGGCAGTCGGTAGGTCGCAACCAGGTGCGCATTGCATATGTACTTAATATAGAAGACCTTGGGAAGGCCCTCGTATGCCTGGAGAAGGCGCTGGAGGCATACCCTGGACGAGTTAATGGTTAGTTAGTTATGTTAAGCAGACAGATTGCGGACAAGCTCCGCGCTTTTGAGACCCCGTTCTATCTTTACGACCTTTCTCTCCTGCGACAGACGCTCGAGAGTGCAGTTTCCGTGGCAAACAAATACGGATACGTAATTCATTATGCCATAAAGGCCAACTTCGACCCCCGCATAATTGCCATCATACGCGAATACGGGCTTGGTATAGACTGCGCATCCGGGAATGAAGTCCGCTGTGCAATTGAGGCCGGTTTCGATCCGTCCGTAATAGTTTATGCCGGAGTCGGCAAGCGGGATAAGGAGATACGTTATGCCTTGGAGCAGGGCATCTATGCCATCAACTGCGAGTCGCTTCAGGAGCTGGAGCTCATAGACAAAATTGCAGGCGAGCTCGGAAAGGTGCAGCCGATTGGCCTCCGCATCAATCCCGACATCGATCCCAAGACCAACAAGTGCATAGACACAGGCCAGGCAGACAGCAAGTTCGGCATTTCCTACGAGGAGGTCATTGCCAACATTGACGCCATCAAGGAGCTGCAGCATGTAAAGGTTGCCGGAATGCACCTGCACATAGGCTCCCAGATACGCGAATTGCACGTTTTTGAGTATTTGTGCGAGAAAGTTAACAGCATAGTGTCGCACCTGAGCTCGCTGGGGCTTGACTTCGGTTTCATCGATGTGGGCGGCGGACTCGGAATCAATTACGACTTCCCGGAGAACGAGCCTGTGCCCAACTTCGCCTCAGTGTTCGCAATAATAAACTCGCACCTCAAGACCGGCGGACGCCCCGTTCACTTCGAATTCGGCCGGGCTATCGTGGCACAGTGTGGAGAACTTATCACCAGCGTGCTGTTCAACAAGACCACGGCAACCGGCCGCAAGCTGGTCATAGTGGACGGCAGCATGACGGAGCTCATCCGTCCCGCCCTCTACGGAGCCTACCATAACATAGAGAACATCACCTCCAGGGCCCAGGAGCGGGAGCGCTACACCATCGTAGGCACCGCCTGCGAATCTACAGACGTGTTTGACGAAGGCATAACCTTGCCGAGGACTCAGCGGGGCGACCTCCTGACCATCAAGTCCGCCGGAGCATACGGCATGAGCATGGCTTCCCGTTACAACCTTCACGACCTGCCTTCTGCGGTTTACAGTGACGACATAAAATAGATTACAAATATGAATTTCGACCATTTACTCCAATTGTTCGTGGTGAAAGAAAAGAGTTTCTTTCCCCTGTTTGTAAAGTCTGCAGAGAACATCAGCGAGGCTGCCGCCCTCTTGCTTCAACAGGCGCAGGAGTCCGATCCTGACGAGCGCAGGATGCTGTCGCACCGTATCAAGGAGCGCGAGACGGAAGGCGATACGATTACCCATCAGATAGTTGACGTGCTGATGAATGCCTACATCACGCCCTTTGACCGCGATGATATCCACGACCTGGCGGAGGGTATGGACGGCTTCCTGGATTCCATACGCGATTCCTCCAAGAAGATTGCCATTTACCAGCCTAAGGACTCGTCCAAGAAACTCATAGAGATTGCGGACTACATCAACAAGGCAGCGGCAATAATGGTAGAAGCCACCAGGCACTTCGACACCCTGCGCAAGGATGCAAAGGTCATAGACAAACTCTGCGACGAGATTAAGGAGATAGAACACACCGTGGACGATATCTACGAGAGTTATATGTCCAATCTCTTCGAGTATGAGAAGGACGCGATTGAACTGGTGAAGAAAAAGAACATCGCCCAGGCCCTGGAAGACACATCGGATGTTGCCAAGGCAGTTTCCAGCAAGATCCGCAGCATAGTAGTCAAGAACAGCTGATATGGTCGCGATTGTACTGATAACGGCGCTGATTGCACTGGCTTTCAGTTTTACCAACGGCATGAACGATGCCGCCAACTGCATCGCGTCCGTGGTCGCGACCAAGGCCCTGCCTCCCAAGGTTGCGGTGTTCTGGGCGGCTTTCTGGATATTCATCGCCCTGTTTGTCTTCGACACCACGGTTGCCGCCACAATGGGCAAGGGTATCGTGGACGAGAGCTGCATAGACGTGTATGTGATTCTCGCCGCCCTGCTCGGCTCCGTGCTGTACATCTTCCTGTGTACCAGGCTGGGTTTGCCGGTTTCTGCATCCCACGCCCTCGTGGGCGGACTTATAGGCCCCGTGTGGTTCGTATATGGCGCGCAGTATCTGGTGACCGGAGGAATCTTCAAGATTGTTGCATTCATCTTCATATCTCCGCTCATCGGTATAGTTCTGGGATTCACCCTCAACTGTATCATCATGCTGCTCTTCCGCAACGTGAACGTGAAGAAGGTGGACAAGACCTTCAGACGTATGCAGCTGGTCTCCAGCGCTGCGTTCTCACTTGGATTCGGCGGCAACGACGGGCAGAAGACCATGGGCGTGATAGCTATCCTTTTCGCCTCTGCGTTCGCTTCCAACCCGGACAATGCGGTGATGCAGTTCCTTTACGGTAACGGCTATCTGGCAGCGCAGGCGGCCGGTTATACCGGTTTTTACGTACCTATGTGGTTGAAGATAACGTGCTACGGACTTATCGCCCTGGGTACGGTGACCGGCGGGTGGTCTGTAATCCGTACTCTCAGCGAGGGGCTCTCCAAACTCTTCCCGACCCAGGGATTCTGTGCCGAGGCCTCCGGTGCCATTACGCTGATACTCACGGCAGTACTTGGTATCCCCGTGAGTACTACACATACCATCACGGGATCCATTATAGGAACCGGCCTAACCCGTGGCGTCAAGACTGTCAAATGGATAACGGCCAAGAATATCGTCTGGGCCTGGATACTTACCATCCCTGCGGTTATAGTTGTCAGCGGCGTCATCTACCTTATCATGGTTCATTGGCTGGGTGTGCCGGTCATCAGCCATTAGTTTTGCCCGATGAAGGATTTCTGGAGCATAATAAAGCGTTACGTCACTCCGTACAAGGGATATCTGGGTGGCTCGGTGGTTCTTAACATGCTGTCGGCCATCTTCAATATCTTTTCGTTCTCGCTGCTCATTCCCATCTTGCAGATATTGTTCAATATCAATGAGATGCACTATGAGTTCATGCCCTGGGACTCGGCTTCTGCCGGGTTCAAGGACATAGCGGTGAACAATTTGTACTTCTATGTTACGGGGATGATAGACAAGTGGGGCGCCGGCAACGTGCTGCTGCTCCTCTGCCTTTCGCTTTCGCTGCTCACAGCAATCAAGACAACCTGTTACTTCGGCTCAACGGCAGTTATGGTTCCCATACGTACGGGAATAGTGAAAGACCTGCGTATGGAGCTGTACAACAAGATACTGGCACTGCCCCTGGGCTACTTCAGCCAGGAGCGCAAGGGGGACATTATAGCCCGCATGAGCGGTGATGCACAGGAGGTGGAGACCTCCATCACCGCAGCCCTCGACATGCTGGTCAAAAACCCTATCCTGATTATTTTCTACGTCTCCACGCTGATAGCCATTTCGTGGCAGCTGACAGTTTTCGTGCTTATTTTTGCACCTGCGATGATATGGCTTATGGGTTTCATCGGGCGCAAGCTCAGGAGGCAGTCTTCCGAGGCGCAGCTGCTTTGGAGCGATACCATGAGCCAGGTGGAGGAGACCCTCGGCGGCCTGCGTATCATTAAGGCGTTCCTGGCGGAGAAGAAGATGTCCAGGCGTTTTGCGGCGGTGACGGGCGCCATGAAGGACAAGAACAGCAAAGTCGCTACACGCCAGGCGCTTGCACACCCGGTGAGCGAATTCATGGGTACCGTTATGATATCCATAGTCCTGTGGTTCGGCGGCACTTTGATTCTGGGCGACCGTGCAGTCATCGACGCTCCCACTTTCATATTCTACATGGTGATGCTTTACAACATCATCCAGCCCATCAAGGAGTTCTCCAAGGCCGCGTACGGAATACCCAAGGGTCTCGCCAGCATGTCCCGAATCGACGCTATTCTGGAAGCTCCTAATCCTATAACGGAGGCGTCCTGCCCCAAGCCGCATAAGGAATTCAGCGACTGCATAGAATTCAAGGGCGTCAGTTTCCATTACGACGATGGCCGCGAAGTGCTGCACGACATCAACCTCAAGGTGCCCAAGGGCAAGACTGTCGCCATTGTGGGCGCGTCAGGCTCCGGTAAATCCACCCTTGTCGACCTTATTCCGCGTTTCTATGATGTCACCTCCGGCAGCGTCTGCATAGACGGCGTTGACATAAGGGAAGTCCCTATCCGTGACCTCCGCGGTCTGATGGGCAATGTGAACCAGGAGTCCATATTGTTCAACGATTCGATATTCAACAATATTGCCTTCGGGGTGGAGAATGCCGACAAGGATTCCGTAGAAGCGGCAGCACGGGTTGCAAACGCGCATGAGTTTATCATGGAAAAGGAAGACGGGTATGACACCAATATAGGAGACAGGGGAGTGAAGCTCAGCGGCGGCCAGAGGCAGCGCATCAGCATCGCCCGTGCCATACTCAAGAATCCGCCCATACTCATTCTGGACGAGGCCACGGCATCTCTGGATACGGAATCGGAGAGGAGTGTGCAGGATGCGCTGGACAAGTTGATGGCCTCCCGTACCACGATTGCTATCGCTCACAGGCTCAGCACCATAAGGGGCGCCGATGAGATTATAGTCCTGGACGAAGGACGCATAGTAGAGAGGGGACGGCATGAGGACCTTCTCGCGCTGGGAGGATATTACAAGAAACTCTACGACATGCAGTCATTATGATGAAGAGAATAGACATATTCCGTATACTCACCGTGCTGTATCTCGTGGCGGTCGGCATGATCTGTTTTATGAATGTAAGCGGCTTGCCGGACATTCAGGAGACCTTTCTGGGAATACGCATGGACAAGATTGTGCATTTCCTGATGTTCCTTCCGTTCCCTTTCCTGACTTTCAATTCGCTGCGTCCTGCGCACAGGGGAGTAGCTGTAACGCTGTTGATAATTATAGGCCTTTTGGCTGTGGGATGCCTGATTGCCTGGGGAACGGAGTTCATTCAGAGCAAATTGCCTTATCGTGAGATGGATACGAAAGATTTTATGGCAGATTTCATAGGCCTTGTCTGCGGCGCCATAGCAACCTTCTTCATTCAACTGTTTCACAATGCGTAAACTGTTCTTCTCCCTCTCGCTGGGATTAGTCCTGCTGCCCCTTGTCGCCCAGGGCCAGCCCGGACCCTCACAGTTCAAAGTTGTATGCGATACCCTTACAGCGCGCTGTAACAGGCATTTTATTGTGAAGTCCGCTGTGAGCCTGGAGAAAGTATCCCTCGACAACGGAGCGCTGGACTTGCTTTTCAACAGGAGCCTTGCGGATTATCCTTGGCACGAAGAAGACGTGCTCTGGTTTATGTCGGAGCTGAATACCGAGGCTGCTGACGTGCTCGGGGAGTATGTCGTCGGTTCTTGCAAGGTCCCCGGATGCCGCCTGGAAGAGCTGGTGACGCCCAGGATCTCCAATGACGGAAAGTCCCGTCAGTACGTTTACAAAATAGCTTCCAAGGCTTCTCTGCCCGTGGTTCGCAGAAGAGATGCCAGATACATTTCCAAAGGTTTGAGTGGCCGGCATATAGTGTTGTGGCAGAGCCACGGACGCTATTTCAATGAAAAGGAGGGACAGTGGAAGTGGCAGCGCGCCACGCTTCACCGTACCGTGGAGGATATGTACACCCAGAGCTATGTTCTTGAGGGTGTCATTCCCATGCTGGAGAATGCCGGCGCCTATGTCATGACTCCCCGTGAAAGGGATATCCAGACCAATGAGGTGATTTGTGACAATGATCCTTCTTTTGACCGTGAGGCGGCTGGTGAAGGCCTTCGTATTTGCGGCTCCTACAGCGAACAGGGCCGCTGGCTCACTGCGCCCGAGCCTGGATTCGCCGACGCGAAGGAGGCCTATGACATAAACGATAATCCTTTCCTCATGGGCACTGTACGTGTCGTTCAATGCGGCGTATCTCCTTCATGTATTGCCCGCTGGACACCGGATATTCCGTACCGTGGCGAGTACGCAGTGTATGTGAGTTACCTTTCGAGAAAGAACAGCTGCAGCGATGCCCGTTATACTGTCCACCATCTTGGAGGCGATACCCGCTTCAGCGTAGACCAGCGTAAGGGCGGGGGGACATGGATATATCTGGGAACTTTTGAATTCGCTCCCGGAAAGGGCGGCTGGGTAGAACTCGACAACAAAGGCGCCAGGGGAGAGGTCGTGAGTGCAGATGCCGTACGCTTCGGCGGGGGCATGGGAAAAGTGGCACGTGGCGGCAGCGTTTCCGGAATGCCTGCCTTTGCCGAGGGGGCGTCGTACTGGATGCCCTGGGCCGGTGCCGATTCCACTCTCCGGCAGTGGAGCAGCGATTATACAAATGATTATGCCACCCGCGGAGTATGGACCCAGATGATGATGGATAAGGGGATTCCTTTCGACTGTTCCCTGGCTTTCCATTCAGATGCCGGAGCCACTCCGAACGACAGCATAGTCGGTACCCTTGCAATCTATACCCTCAAGGGTGACAAAGGCATGAGATTCCGGGACGGAAGCGACCGCATGACTTCCCGTACCTATGCGGATTTCGTTCAGACACAGGTAGTTGGTGATCTGCGTGCCGGTTTCGATCCCAAATGGTCGCGTCGTATGCTGTGGGACCGTTCCTACAGTGAATCCCGTACTACCGAGGTACCCGCACTGTTGCTGGAACTGCTTTCTCATCAGAACTTTGCGGATATGAAATACGGCCAGGACCCGTCGTTCCGCTTTACGGTAAGCCGCGCCGTATACAAAGGGATACTCAAGTATCTCGCGTGCCGTTATGGTACTTCCTACGTGGTTCAACCGCTGCCTGTCCACGGCTTTTCCGCTGTACTTGCCGGCAAGGATGCCGTGCACCTCAGATGGAAACCTACCGACGATCCCCTGGAGCCTACTGCCGTTACAAGGGGCTATACGCTTTATACCCGTATAGATGACGGCGCCTTTGACGAAGGCGTCCCCGTCCTGGAGCCGGATGTGGTGCTCCAGTTGAAGCCGGGCCATCTTTACACCTGGAAGGTGGAAGCCTGGAACGACGGAGGCTGCAGTTTCCCGTCGGAGCTGTTGTCAGCCGGTATCCCTGATGCCGTTTCCGGTTCCCCGGTGCTTGTCGTCAACAACTTCGACCGTGTGGCCGCTCCTGCATGGATAGATACTCCTGAGTACGCGGGATTTGAGTCGCGGCTTGACTGGGGCATGCCGTATGTTCGCGACATATCTTTCATAGGTGAGAATTACGAGTTCCGGCGTTCGCAGCCATGGACGAGTGACGATGGTCCAGGCTTCGGCGGCTCTTATACAGATTATGCCGGTTCCGTGGTTGCAGGAAACACTTTCGATTATCCTTCCAGGCACGGAGAGTCTCTCATGCGGCTGGGCAGGCCGTTCTGTTCCATGTCTTCCGAGGCTTTCTGCGCGGACACAACCCTGGCGGGCTCCGGCTTTGCCTGTGTGGACCTGATTTGCGGGGCCCAGCTTACTACGAAAAGCGGTCGCGGTGCTTATCCGGAGCGGTTCAGTGTTTTTCCGTCCCGTTTGCGTGCGGCATTGTGCACTTGGAGCATGAAAGGCGGGAACATGCTGGTTTCCGGGGCCCGTATTGCCACTGACGTATGGGATGCGGTTTATGACTTCGTTCCGGATTCCCTGAATATGGTGGCAGGGAAGGCTTTTGTGAAAGATGTGCTCGGTTACAGCTGGGCTTCTTCTCACGGTACCAATTTGGGACTGGTAGGGGGCATGCCCTTCTATGACCGTGTGAATCCTGATTTCTATGCCGTTCCCCATACCGACGGTATTAAGCCTGCCTCGTCAAAGGCTTCTGTAATTATGCGTTATGACGGCTCCGGCATTCCCGCCGCCGTCCGCTACAATCCCGGAAATTATAAGGCCGTTTCCTTTGGCGTTCCGCTGGAATGTCTCAAGCGTTCAGAGGACCGTGACCGTCTCCTCGGAGAAGTCCTGGAGTACTTTAAGTAGTCTTCTTATCTTTAAACTTCTATGATTCAGAAGACCAATGCGGCGAGGTTGCTGGATGCGGCGGGAATCGCGTATTCTCTTGTGGAGTACGCGGTTGACGAGGAGCACCTGGAGGCATCGCACGTGGCTGAGGAGCTTGGAGAGGACATAGACCGCGTCTTTAAGACGCTGGTGTTGCGGGGAGACAAGAGCGGCCCGTTCGTATGCGTGATTCCCGGTTCTCTTGAGGTGGATCTTAAAGTGGCTGCACGCATCTCCGGCAACAAGAACTGCGAGATGCTGCATGTCAAGGAGCTGCTTCCGCTTACAGGATATATCCGCGGCGGATGCTCCCCGATAGGGATGAAGAAGCTTTTTCCGACCTTTATACACGAAAGCGCGCTGCTTTACGACAGCATCTATGTGAGTGCCGGAGTTCGCGGCCTTCAGCTGTGCATAGCACCGCAGGATCTGATTGAATTCGTTGACGCAAAAATCTACCCCATATGAAACACTGTATGCTTTTAGCCGCGCTGGCTGTCATTTCTGCCTGCGGGTCCCCGGCCCCGGACATCAATTCCTATGTTCCGAGCCATGCCGTTATGGCTCATCGCGGCTCCACCTACTGGGCGCCGGAAGAGACTGAAAGCGCCTGGCGCTGGGCTCGCGAGATGGGTGTGGACTATCTGGAATCCGACCTGCAGTGCACCAAAGACGGCGTCATCCTGGCCAATCACGATGTGAACCTCACCCGCACGACGGATATTGAAGAGGTCTTCGGGCCCGGAGTTCCCGCAACTCGTCGCGATTTCTATATCTCCCTGGGATTCAGTGAAGAAGACGCAGATGCGCAGCTTGCCTGCGATGCGGAAGGATTTGAAGCCTATCATGCCTCGTCCTATTACTATGCTGAGCTCCTTACTCTCGATGCCGGATCCTGGTTCAACGTGGCTCGTCCCGAGCAGGCACGCCCTGCATTTGCCGGCAGCCAATACGTCTCCGCCCTTCAGGACCAGATTGCTTACGCCGAGGGCCGTATGCTCAGGCGTGACGGCAACGGCAGTCGCGTGCTGCCGTACGCCCTCAAGCCGTGCTGCGAGGGCAAAACCCTGGCAGAGATTCGCTCCGGGGCCAAGGAAGGCGGCAAATATATGGAGATGCTGGATTACGACTTCGCCGGCGCTTACGTAGACGACCCTGCCGACAGCGGCCACCGCCCGGGCATCTATATCGAGTTCAAGGAACCGGAAGTAAATCCCGAGGACATGGAGCAGAGGGTCTACGAAATCCTTGACGCCTGCGGCTGGAACATTATCACCAAACAGCCCGCAGAGACCGGGTTCTATAAGGACGGACTGGTACAGGTAGGGAAGACCCGCGGCAAAGTCATCCTCCAGACTTTCTCAACCGCATCCCTGGTCCGTGCCAACTCCATCTTCAAAGGGCGCCTGCCCATGTGCTTCCTGTTGTGGCCTCCGTGCCCTGAGGATATTCCAGGCGGTGATTTGGAGACGGAAGACGGCTTCCGTGCCATCCTGCAGTGGGCCAAGGCCAACGGCGCCAACATCAGCGGCCCTTCCATCTCCGGCGAGCCCAACAACTACGCCGAGCTCAATCATGCCTGGCAGGCTGATCTGGTCCACGAGGCCGGAATGCTGAATCACCCCTATTCTTTCGATTCGCTCGAGCAGATGGAGGAGCAGACTTCCCGCTCCGACGGTTTCTTCACCAACCGCTCAGACCTCACCCTCCAGTATCTGATCGACCATGGTCTCCGCGCAGGTGCAGAGAATCCCGCCGCCCCGGCCACAGTCCCCGATCCCATCGCCACCCTCGAACGCCTCGGCTACTGACGCGGGCCCCTTCCCTTTTCGGGAGCCAAAGGCCCCGGGACCAAAACGCCTGCTTCCGCTCACTCGTCACAGCGTCGCGGCGAAGCGTGTCAGTGGTCTGGGTAGGCGACCCAGACCACTGCAAGCGGAGCGGCGGCGATGTGGCAATGCGGCTGTCGCGAAGTGACTGTGGCACCCCATTTCGTCACGTCGCTGACGGTTTTTCGCTAAAATCCTCCGATAATAACTGGTGACGTGACTCTGGAGGGCGTCAGAGTCACGTCACTGAGCAAAAATGGGAACAAATCAAAGGGCCAGACAACGGCGAATCTGGTTTTCTGTAATAATCTTTTCTGAAAACAGGCTGTCGCATTTGCGATACCTTACAACTTGAGACTCTTTCCAAATGGAGTTTCCCAAATCCGCCCTCTTGCTATGTGGAAGGAGGTAGATTGAAGACTCGCCGCCGCCCTTAAAATAACGGGCAGGCAGAATCAGGTCATCTATAATATGACAGAGTTCCAGGTCGGTCATCTTGTCCCGATTGACTCTGCCTTGCTCTGCCACAAATGCTTTCGAAGGATTGAATTCCGGAACACCTTTTTCTATCAAGTCCAAGGTTATGACCGGAGAATTGTTTTCTTTCTGCTGTTCTGCTATATCCTTTCCGTCAGATATCCTGTTCATTTGAAACAGGAAGTTGCGCGGTGATACATAAACGCTTTCTACGTACGCTATATCTTCAATGTCTTCTCTGAGTAAAAGGCCATTGGCTGCCATTCTGTATTTAGATGGCAGCCTGGTATTGAATGGCAAATAGTTGTGCCGTTTGAATTCTGGAATCAACTCGGGAGTCTGGTCACGCCCCAGGTCTTTACGAAAGAAAGTATTGGCTGATCCGTGAGGATATCCGAAAGCAGTTGCCGCCATTCCGTGATGTAATCCCTGCCGCAAAACATAGTTCAGCATAGACTGAATATGATACAGGCCTTCAACTTTTATTAAGAAGCCCTCTTTCTCGCCTAATGATCCTCTGCGGTGGTACTTCGCATTGAAATAGCGCGTATAAGCATAACGGTGGCGTTTAGCCAACTCTTTAGGGCTGTCAGTCCTGGCCGCTTCGTGATGATGGGTGGATAGAAATCCGTCTGCCAATAGGGCAGAATCGGTTTCCAGGGCTGCCAGGGCCAGATAATTAAACCCGATAATCAGGTCATTCTCGTTTCTGAACATCACCTCGCCGTGTGATGACAGACATAAATGGTAAGTGTCTTTCATAGCAAGTTTATTTCAATTAACTGGTCAAAGATAATAAAAATGCCACAATAAGAGACGTATTCTGTGGAATTATTCGTTTCTAAAGTGAAACAAAAATTGCTAACTTTAACGACACAGGCAAAAGAGTGAGTGTATAAGCAGCTTGATGAGCAGGAGTTGGCCAGATACTGCTCAGGGGGAGACAGAATGGCGCAAGATGAGTTGTATAGAAGATATGCAGCGAAGGTGAATACGCTCTGCTGCCGATATACGGACAATTCGGAAGATGCGGAGGATTTGATGCAGGATGCCATAATCAAGGCGTTGGATAAAATATCGTCTTTCACATACAGCGGTAAAGGGTCTCTGTACGCCTGGATTAAAAGGATTGCCGTCAATATGGCGATAGACAGGATACGCAGGAAGCGATTGCGCAGTGTCCCGCTGGAGATATGGACTCACGATTCCATTCCGGAGCCCACGGAAGAAGAGATAGCAGCTGTACCTGAGGAGAAACTCATAGAGTGGATTTCTGGCCTGCCGGACTTGAGAAGAGCCGTCTTCAATTTGTATTGCATTGACGATTACTCGCATAAGGAGATTGCTCATATGCTGGGAATCAGCGAGAAAGGTTCGGCTGGAGTTTTGACAAAGGCAAGAAAACAACTAAAAGAAAAGATAAGACATTATCTGAAAGAACAGGATATATGAGTAAGTGGGAAGACATAGTCAAGGATAAGCTGGAAGGGTTCGAAATGACTCTTCCGGAAGGAAGCCTTGCCAGATTCCACGCCCGCCAGAGGTCAGCCGCAGGTGCGCGGGAAACGAAGCGATTCCCGATTGTCTGGGTGATGGCTGCAGCCGTCGCCGCGGGCATTGCTGCGCTCCTGCTTCTCCGCCGGCCGGTGGTTCCCGACGACGGCATCCAGATTATCCGGCAGCCGTCGGAAGTGGTGGCCGTTTCGATGGATTCGGTCGACGTTCGTGAGACCGTTGAAACAACGCCCCTGCTTGCCCAGGCTGTCATGCCCAAGGTCGCGCGGCCGCCGATGGAGGCCCCTGTGGAGGCGATAAAATCCTGCGAGCCCGTAGACTTGGAGCCGACGGAGGAGGGTATCCAGGTTATAATTGAAGAAGAGCATCAAGCTCGTGCCGAGGATGTAATCTTTTCTTCTGTTGCCGGAGACGAGAAGTCACCATTTGTTCCGACTGCTCCTGTGGTGGGGAAGGCGAATTTGGATGTGGCGAATGCTGCAGCCAGCATTATCGGAGGCAGTGGTGTGGCGCTGGCAGCTATCTATTTACCCGAACTGTTTGTTTCAAAGGACTATGGCGTTGAGATATTGCCGGACGGAGATCAAATACTTAAGAAACGGCTCTTCATGCCGTTGAGAACCGGCATATCAGTCAGAGTCCCGATTTCGGATAAATTGAGCATTACCAGCGGTATTGATTACTCGCTCTATTTCTCGCAATTCCAATATAAAATAGCCGGGCTCAAGAAACAATCTGCACATTACCTTGGGATTCCGCTTCGTTTGGATGGTACGTTGGAATCAAACAAATGGTTCGAGGTATACGTCGGCGGAGGTCTTGAAGCAGATTATTGCATTAGAGCTATTACTAATGGAAATACTGCAGAAAAAAGCGGACTCGGGCTGTCTCTGGTGGCTGCAGGCGGAATCCAGTATAAGCTTACAGAGCACCTTGGGGTATTTCTTGAGCCCGAACTGGGCCTGCCGCTTATGGTGACAGACCGATTGCCCATATCTTACCATACTGCCACTCCGGTAGAGTTCTCCGTTAATACCGGGATAAGAATTACTATTAATAAATAATGACTCATTCGCTTATGAAAAAACTGTTAGTACTCGCGGCAACCATATCCTGCCTTTGCTCATGCATAGTTGATATCGACTGGGAATATGAGGGATATGCTGATATCTTCAACGGGACATCTCAAACTATAAAGCTCACAATCACGGTATTAAACTATGATAATAAGTATTACCCTGCCCAGCTTTCAAATCCTGCTGATGGAATAATCAAAGCCGGGGAAACTATGCGGCTGTACTATCAGCTATCAAGTTTTTCGTTGAAAAATGGCGCTCTCGCAAGTTTTATTAACGTTACACTTGAAGACGGTTCTGAATTTACTTGTTCATCCGGCTCAGGCGACAGCTGGTCACGCCGTTTCTTCGATTCCTTCGAAACCCGCAAAGGAGTAGAATGGAGCCATTTCCAGAAACATGACATTTTTGTTGAGACTTACGTCATCGACGACGAACTGATTGCCCTCTGGCGACAGGAGCACATCTAGTTCGTTTCTTGTCCCCATTTTTGCTTGGTGACGTGACTCTGAGGGTGGTCAGAATCACGTCACCAGTGGTTTTCGGAATGTTTTACTGAAAAACGGCCAGCGACGTGACTAAATGGGGTGCCACAGTCACTTCGCGACAGCCGGTACTTTGCCAGTGTCGTCCAGAGCTGAGAGGACGGAGGGATTTGAGGCGAAGGAGGCTGAACCACGAGTCGAATGCGCTGCGAAGCGTGTCAGTGGTCTGGGTCGGCAGACCCAGACCACTGCAAGCGTAGCAGCGGCAAAAAAAAGTCAGAGATTGTACAGCGGGGAGGCGGTCATGCGGGGGAGAGGGGCGAGGGGAATGCCGGCGGCGGCGTCCAGGCTCTCGGACCAGGCAAGATCCGGGGTGTTGTTGTGCTCGCTGAGGTGGCAGAGGAAGATGTGCCGCAGGCCTTCGTGGCGGAACTCCCTTATGGCGTCTGCGCATTCGGGATTGGAAAGGTGGCCGTGGCCGCCGCGGATGCGTGCCTGCAGCTCCAGTGGATAGGGACCGTTGCGCAGCATCTCCGGGTCGTAGTTGCTCTCGATGACCACAGTATCCGCCTGCTTCGCCCAGTTGAGCGCCTCTGCAGTCATGCAACCTATGTCAGTCATTATCACGAACTTGAAATCATCCAGAAGGATGGCGTAGCCGACGGTCTCGGAGGCGTCGTGAGGCACCACGAAATACCTCACCCTGATGCGTCCCGGCACCACTTCGTTCCAGAAACCGTCCCGCAGTATCATCCTGTAGTCTCCCGTCTGGCCGCGGGTCAGGAAGTGACGCGACAGCGCCCGGTGCAGGTTTTCCGTCGTCCATACCGGCTTGCCGATGTGCTTGCAAAACGAACCCAGAGAGCGTATATGATCTGCGTGGTCATGGGTTATCAGCACGGCACTGAAGTCATCAAAACATAAACCGTCTGTCTGCAGTTCCTTTTTCAGGCGCCGGGGACTGACTCCGGCATCTATGATCACCCCTGCCTCGCAGCGGCGGGAGTCTTCGCCGAACAGGCCCAGGAAATAGCAGTTGCCGCAGCTGCCGGAAGAGAAAGACTTGAACCGGACGTTACTCATCGTTACGGCAGTACTTATCGATGACGCTGTAGGCATCACGCACGCCGTACTCTCCGGCACGCGACAGGTCTATGCAGCCCTTCTCCTTATCTTTCAGATAGATGAGAACGAGCCCTCGGTTGAAGTAGGCATCGCCCATGGCGGGGTAGAGCCTCAGGGCTTGGGAATAGCTGTCTATCGAGTTGACCATTTCACCGCTCAGGCAGTAAAGGTTGCCCAGGTTGAAGTACAGGTAAGGAATATCCGGTACGAGTTCGGTGGCGGCCTGCATGTCTTCGATCGCCTCGGTGTAGTCATAGCTCTGGGCAACGTGGTCGGCGACGCGTGCGCGCGTAGCGCCTTTGTTATCCATCGACAGTGTCTGCACGTTGCCTTCAAGAGAGGCGATGAAGTCTATCATTTCGGCTTTGAGGACACCCCGGTTCATCAGGTAGAATGCCTTGTAGAAGCGGCTGTAATGGTCTCTCTCGGCATCGCTTTCCGCAGCGGAAACGGCCTTGTCGAAGCTGTTCAGGGCTGCTTGGTAATTCTTCTGCTGTACATCGTAGATACCCTTTATGAAGAAGGTCTCGGATGGCGTCAGCTGAACCTTGCCGGCTCCGGAGCTGTCGTCCCCGGACAGTACTGAACTGAGCGACCTGACCAGTTTGAGAGTCGCCAGGCTGTCGCTGTTGGAAACGACTACAGGCACGGGCACGGAATCAACAAAGCGGTCCAGCAGGGCATGCTCGAAGCGGGTGCTTAAGGCGAGGTTGCGCTGCTCGCGCCGGGCTGCCAGCTGGAACTTGTAGAGCGGACGCAGGCGTATGTCTATATCGCGATGCTGCAGCAGTTCGTTGTCGAAGTCTTTCTTGGCGAAGTCGGCATCCAGGGCAAGCAGGGCGTTGTATTTGCGGGTGGTGTCGGCAAAAGACGCCTCTCCGGACGCGTTCTTTGCCCGGTACTCTCCAACCTTTCGCTGGGCGGTCTTGTAATCGGCCTTGGACTCCTTGGTCATGCCCAGCATATTCTCCACATAGGAACGGTTAAGGTAGGCCTTGGCAAAGTCCGGATACAATTCTATGGCACGGTCGTAATCGGCAAGGGCGTCGCGCCAACGGCCCATTTCCATGAAGAACGCCGCCCTGTTGAAGTAGGCAAGAACGTTGCGTGGGTTGATGTTCAGCACCCTGTCCATATCGTCCAGCGCGTTGGCATAATCGCCTACCTGCGCATAAATGAGCGAACGGTTATACAGGGTGAGGGCGTTGCCCGGTTCCTCCTTGAGCACGCGGTTAAGGTCACGCATGGCGGAATTGTAATCGTGGAGCTCATAGTACATCAGCGCCCGGTTGAAGTAGGCGAAGGTGTTCGTGCTGTCCAGCTCTATGGCACGTGTCATATCCGAAACTGCCTCCGGATACTTTTCCTGGGCTGCCAGAACGCGTCCGCGACGGATATAACACTCCGGCTCGAAGCGGTCCAGCTTGATGGCCCTGTTGTAGTCGTCCATAGTCTTCAGCGTATCTCCGAGGAACAGGTATGAAGCCCCTCGGTTCAGGTATGCCGACGGGTCTTTTGGCTCTTTGCGTATGTAGCGGTTGAAGTCTTCCACGGCCTCAGGGAAACGCTGGGCGAGGAAGTTGGTAACGCCGCGGCTGTAATACAGCCCTATGAAACCTGGCCTCAGGCTGATGGCCTTGTCGAAGTCGTCGAACGCCTTGTCGTACTCGCCGCAGCGGCTTTCCGTAATGGCCCTGTAGTGATATCCGTTTGTAAATACCGGATTCAGCCGGACAGAAGTGTTGAAATCTTTCTGGGCCCCTCGAACGTCACCGAGGTTGTATTTGGCTATACCCCTGTAAAAGAAGCACCAGTAGTCCGTACTGTCCAGTCTGGCAAGGATGTTGAAATGCTCTATGGCCTGGGCGTACTTGCCGTCCTGGAGGGCCAGGCGGCCGCGCATGCTGAACACGTCCTTGTCGTACTGGGCGTTTGCGCATACGGCTGCCAAGAGCAGTATCGTTATGGAAAGGAGAAACTTTTTCACTACATTTGCAAAGATAAACATTTATCGTGCCGTTTTGAAGCGTATCTGCATTTTTCTCTTGCTTTCCGCAGTTCTGATGAGCTTCGGCATCCCTGCCCGCGCCGGGCTCAGGGACGACGTGCTCTGCCTTGCAGATTCTCTCATGGAGGGGCGCGGGCACGCTACCCGCGGCGCGGTGGAGGCACAGGCTTATCTATGTCGCCGTTTCCGGCAGATAGGCCTGGAGCCCACCCTTCAAACGTTCAGGACGGAAAGGGGAGTAGGACGCAATGTCATAGCAATCAATACCGGTAATCCTCAGTCCAGGCAATACACGCTAATCTGCGCCCATTATGACGGCGTCGGCAAATTGAACGGCATGGTGTATCCCGGAGCGGATACGAACGCCTCCGGAGTGGCGGTTATGCTGTATCTTGCGGAGCAGCTCAAGGGAAGCGGCAGAAACTATATTTTCGCTGCCCTCGACGGCTATTCTGAACGTCTTGCAGGTGCAGAAGAGCTTGCGAGCGTCGGCAAGTGGAAGCTTTCCTTGGTTGTGAACCTTGACACCATAGGCTCCGTGCTGGCTCCGCCCAATAAGTACAGGCCAGATTTCCTCATTGCCCTCGGCGGTAAAAAATACGAGAAGCAGTTCGATCTGGCGAACGAGGGCATAGGGCTCAGGGTATATTACGATTACTACCGCAGCAAGAGTTTTACCGAGTATTTCTATACAAAAATCTCCGACCAGGCGCCTTTCCTGAGCAAGAGTATTCCGTCAGTGATGTTTACTTCCGGTATCACCATGAATACCAATAAGGTGACAGATGATGCCTCAAGCATTGATTTCGAGATTCTGACAAAGCGCGCCGAGCTCATTCGTAATTGGTTATCCTTATGAGAACAAGACTTTTAGGCATACTGGCCGTGATGATGCTGTGTACCTGTTCGCATCCTGCAATCAAGGCTGGCGGAGACGTGCAGCTGTTATCCGGGGACGGCTGGACATTGCAGAAAGACAGTGCCGGAGCCCCTGTTATTGCGGCTAGAGTTCCCGGAACCGTACTCGGCAGCTACGTGGATGCCGGTCTTATGCCGGACCCTCACTTCGGCGACAATGTACTCCGTATTCCGGATTCGCTTTTCTGCGCCGATTTCATATACCGATACGAGTTCCGCTCGCGCATAGGCAGCCCCCGTCAGTTCCTGCATTTCGAGGGCGTCAACTGGAAAGCGGATGTATGGCTGAACGGAGTGTCGCTGGGCAGAATCGACGGAGCTTTCAGGAGCGAGGATTTCGATGTCTCCGAGATTCTGAAGAATGGCCGTAACGAGCTGGAGGTCAAGATAATACATAATGATAATTACGGCCCTGCGAAATCTCGTTCGGTTTATAGTACGGGCCCGAACGGGGGAGTGCTGGGTGCGGATAACCCCACCATGCACCCGACCATAGGGTGGGACTGGATCCCTGTTCTTCCCGGGCGCAACCTAGGTATCTGTGATGATGTGTGGCTGTACGGCACTGGCATCGTCACCATCGACAATCCTTTCGTGCGTACGGAATTACCCTTGCCGGACACTACACGCGCGTTCGTATTTGCAGAGACTGGCCTTACCAACCATTCTTCCTGGCCGGTGAAAGGACTGCTCAGGGGACATTACGGCCCAGTGGAGTTCAGTCGCGAGATCAAACTGGACGGAGATGAAGAAAAAACGGTGTGCATCGACTCCCTGTTGTTCGAGAGCCCTTCGCTCTGGTGGCCCAACGGTTATGGGGAGCAGAATCTCTACGACGTAGCCTTTGAATTCATCATGGCTGACGGTGAGTTGTCCGACCGCCGCGAATTCCGTTCCGGGGTGCGGCAAATGGAATATAAACTGGAAGACCATACTCCTGTTACCGGGGGAATTATCCCTGGCGGCTATCCGGACAGGGTGAAGGACAAGCGGCTTCAGATATATGTAAACGGCAGGAGATTCATCGGATTCGGAGGCAACTGGGGCTATCCGGAACTGATGCTGCAGTATGGCCCGGAAGAATACGATACCGCGGTGCGCTATCATAAGGAGATGAACTTCACCATGATACGCAACTGGGTGGGCATGACTTCCCACCGTTCGTTCTACGATGCATGTGACCGCTACGGTATTATGATATGGCAGGACTTCTGGCTCGCCAATCCCTGGGACGGCCCGGATCCTGCAGACCCGGAGATGTTCAACGAGACGGCCAGACGTCATGTCCTCAGGCTGCGGAATCATCCGGGCATTGCCCTGTATGTGGGCCGCAACGAGGGCTATCCGCCGGAGGCAATAGACACGTGCCTGCGGAAAGCGGTATCCCAGTTGCATCCCGGTCTCTATTATCATCCCCATTCTGCGGCAGACGGCTTCAACGGCGGCGGCCCTTATAACGTGCGGCCTTACAGCGATTATTTCCATTTATTCGGGCACGACGAGATGCACAGCGAGCGCGGCATGCCGGCGGTGATGAATTATGAGAACCTGGTGCGGACCCTGGGGGAGGAGAATGTCGAGCCGTACAGCAGCCTGGAGCATCCCAATACCGCCTATGCGATGCATGATTATACCCTCGGTAGCGTGCAGAATTCCGCCCAGGCGACCGAGACCTTCAACCAGGTAATAATCAGGGCATTCGGTGAGCCGTCGGACGCCAGGCAGTTTTCAGAGTACGCCCAGTGGGTGAATTACGACGGTTATCGTGCCATGTTCGAGGGGCGCAGCGAATGCCGGCAGGGCCTGCTGCTCTGGATGAGCCACCCGTGCTGGCCCTCTATGGTCTGGCAGACATACGACTGGTACTTCGAGCCTACGGCCGCCTTCTTCGGCTGTAAGAAGGCCTGCGAGTCCCTGCATATTCTGTACAATGCCTGGAAGGGAGACGTGGAGGTGGTGAATTATCATGCCGGATGCTTCGCGCAGCTTACCGCATCTGCAGAGATCAGGAATATGTCCGGCAGTGAGGTCTGGAGTCGCAAACAGGAGCTCAGCATCGGTGATGATGAAACGGTGCCATGCTTCCCGGTTGCTGTTCCGGAGGATATTTCAGATGTTTACTTCCTCAGGCTCACGTTGACCGATTCAAACGGCAAGCTGTACTCCGAGAACACTTACGTCCTTGGGCGTGAGGAGGGTAACCTGAAGGCCCTTCACGACTTGCCGGAGGCGTCAGTCGAGACGGTTTGCGTTGAGAAGGAGCCGGGGTGCTACGATGTGCGTTTGAGCAACATCGGCGAGGTGCCGGCGCTTATGATACGGCTCAAGCTGATTGATGCCGACGGCTCCCTTGTGCTGCCAGTTCATTATTCCGACAACTATTTCCATCTGATGCCCGGGGAGATAAAACTGCTCTCCGTTTCGTTTGACCCTGCAGGATGTGATAACTGCGCAATATTATTCAATGGCTTTAATGTTTTATTATGAGACGTTTAACCTTCATATTCTTCACGACATTTGCAGTATCGTGCTGCTTATTATCTTGTCGCGGGCATCATAAGGACGGAGAGTACCCCTCTGTTATCATTTTAGATTCAGAGTGGCCTGATACTGTGACTTTAAAGCAAGCAGCAATATATCGGAATGCTGTTTCAATCCTTGCGTCATGCTGGGGTAAAGCTATTCCTGGTATTAGTTTTAGTCCCATCGGGATTTTCAACGAAAATTACCCTGTTATGCAGCTGCCTCAAGCGGAACAATTTGTGGTTGAGAGAATAAGGCAGCGTACTAGCCCTATAGTCGAGCACTACAAGACTGTTCTACAGCACAAAACCTCACGCCATGTTATTCTAAACAACATCTATATCAGGAATAAGCCAATAGTTTATGCAGACAAGGCGCTTTTCGGTAAGAATCCTGGAGATGATTTATCCTCATTTTTTGTTTATTATAGCGGAACCGCCTTGGTAAAATGTACCGGGCCTGATTATAAAGTGGTTGATGATACCAATGTCTCGCTAAGTCGGTTTACGGATTTTTTCTCTGTGGGAACTATGATGCCTACCGAATTCTGCCTTGTAACCACAAGTGCTCCTGGAGAATTGTATACTGACGATAATGTTACGCTGACTTTTATTTTCCCTGTTACTGTTGAGCACTATTGGTCATGGCTGCTTGAACAGTACGATAACCCGGATGCCGAGGAGTCTTTTACGGAAAAGGATATGATTTTGACTGTAAGTCTCAAAGATCTGAAGAAATTTGACACTAATTACAACTTTATAAAAGACTGGTAAGCTTTTTTTTATGAGGTCTAAATTGATTTTTTTCATAATTGTTCTGACTTGTCTGAGCATTTTTAGTCAGAATGGTACGATATGCTCCGAAGTGCTCTCCGGTGGCTTTATTGTAAGCAGTTGCCAGCGGCACAGTGAGCCGGCGGTGCTTCCTTTCCAGGACAAGAGCCTGAGAGCGGAGGAGCGGGCTGCGGATTTGCTGTCCAGGCTGACGCTGGAGGAAAAGGCGGCGTTGTCCAGATATGAGTCACCGGCCATACCGCGTCTGGGGATAAAGCAGTACAACTGGTGGAACGAAGCTCTTCACGGAGTGGCCCGCAACGGCAGTGCAACTGTGTTTCCCATGCCGATAGGAATGGCGGCGTCTTTCGACGAGGCCCTTGTGGAGCAGGTATTTACGACAGTAAGTGATGAGGCGCGCATAAAGCATAAGATGGCTGCGGATGCCGGAGTTGAAGATATCTATAACGGCCTGACCTTTTGGACTCCCAATATCAATATTTTCAGGGATCCCAGATGGGGGCGTGGAATGGAGACCTATGGTGAAGACCCTTGCCTTACGGGACGCATGGGTTCTGCCGTGGTTCGCGGGCTCCAGGGCCCTGCAGGTGCGCCCGTTCAGAAACTGCATGCCTGCGCCAAGCATTTCGCCGTACATTCCGGCACCGAGCGCAATCGTCACAAGTTTAATGCGGAAGTTTCGGAGAGAGATCTCCGCGAGACCTATCTCCCTGCATTCAAGGATCTTGTAGACGCCGGAGTAAGGGAAGTGATGACAGCTTACAACCGTTTCCGGGGAGTGCCTTGTACTGCAAACGCATACCTGGTAGATACGATTCTACGGCACGAATGGGGATACGACGGCCTGGTGGTGTCTGACTGCTGGGCTATCTCGGATTTCTACAATCCCGGTTGTCACGGCTATACCGATACCCGCGCTGCCGCAGCTGCCGCGGTTGCTAAGAACGGTCTCAACATGGAGTGCGGGGTTTCTTATCAGGGGCTGCCGGACGCAGTGAATCTGGGCCTTCTGGACGAGAAGACGCTGGATTCCAATCTGCTGCCTGTTCTTGCGGCCCGTTTCCGCCTGGGAGAGATGGACGGAGTGTCGCCATGGGATGATCTTGACTCCACTATGGTCGAAGGGCCGGAGCACCGCGCCCTGTCGCTCAAGATGGCGGAGGAGTCGCTGGTGCTGCTGCAGAACAGGGGAGACCTGTTACCGCTTCCAAAAGGCATCAAGCTCGCCCTGGTCGGCCCTAATGCCGACGACGCCCAGATGCAGTGGGGAAACTACAATCCTGTACCCAAGGAAACCGTGACGCTGCTGGAGGCCATGCGAGAAGAGTATCCGGATCTGGTGTATGAGCGCGGATGCGGCCTTACCGACTGCGAAGGCGATGTAGAGCAGCTGCTCAAATCGTTTGACGGCGTGGACCTCGTGGTTTTCGCCGGAGGCATTTCTCCCCAGGTAGAAGGGGAGGAGATGCCCGTAGAGATCCCAGGATTCGACGGGGGAGACCGCACGGACATAGAGTTGCCGGCTGTCCAGAGACGCCTTCTTGCCGCATTGCACGATGCCGGGAAGAAGATAGTGCTGGTGAATTTCTCCGGCAGCGCCATGGGCCTGGTGCCGGAGACAGAAAACTGCGACGCCATTCTGCAGGCCTGGTATCCGGGGCAGGAGGGCGGAACGGCAATAATGAATGTCCTGACCGGGCGAGTATCGCCGTCCGGCCGGCTTCCGGTAACCTTCTATCGCAGTGTAGCCGACCTGCCGGAAGTGGAAGACTATAATATGGAAGGCCATACGTACCGCTATTTCCGCGGAGAAGCGTTATATCCGTTCGGCTACGGCCTCTCCTATACCGCTTTCAGTTACGGTAAACCTGTGCTCAGGGGCAAGACCCTGGTCGTCCCGGTAAAGAATACGGGTGCCCGCGATGCCGAGGAAACCGTTCAGTTTTACATCAGCCGTCCCGACGATCCTTCCGGACCCATCCGTACCCTCCGCGACTGGAAGCGCGTACGAATCCCGGCCGGTAAAACTGTCAAAGTGCGTTTCCGGCTCACTGACGATACTTTTACATGGTGGTCAGCTGCCGACCAGAAAATGCTTCCTCTGCACGGCGAGTATCTGCTCTCCGTCGGTCCATCCTCGTCTGAGGTGAATTCGGTATCCTTTAATTGGCGGTAGGCCTGTGCAGGAGGCCTCAGGGTATCAGTCCTTCTTGAGCCTCCCGATGGCGTGCTCCAGGCTGGTGCTGGGCTCTATTATGTTGTAGGCGGCCCAGAAATCCGGATCCAGATAGTAGCTGGTCTTGTCTGCAAGGGCGTCGCGGCTGTTGAATGCTTCCTCGCGGGGTATCTGCAGTTCGCGCCCTCCTTCGTGGCGGTTGGTAGTAACCATTTCCGCCACTACGGTGTAATCGGTGGCAATCAGCTTCTTACGCCAGTCGCAGTTAAAGCGGAAGCGTGTCCTGAGATAGCTCAGTCTGGTTTTGCCGCCGTCCGTACTGTAGTTGAGCAGCAGGCTCATTTCTTTGGGGCGGAATCTCACGCCTGACGGCTGTTTTACCAGCATGGCCCTGGTAGCCAGATCGGGGTCGGACATATCAAGGGACATCTCTATCCTGGTGAAAGCCAGAGTCTCCCGGTCTATATATACAAGGCCGTTCTGCAGCGCGTACCCCGGCTCCGCTGCGGGGGTGAACTTGATGACAAACTGCATTCTGTCGTTGATCATCTCCGGCAGCAACATTTCCAGATTATAGTTGACAAGCTCCTGCTCGTCTATCAAGGTGCTGCGTCTCTTAACCATATCCAGATCCACAGCCATCGCAGGACCGCCGAGTATCTTTACGCCGAGTGTATCGGACGCCCTGGGACTGGTGAGCAACCGGCTCTTGACTACGGCCGCCCTGTCCGGGATGAAGATGTCCCTGGCCGGGGATTTGTACACACTGGTAACAGCCTCCGACACGTAGATGAAGCGCTGCCTTTTCTGGACGGTCTCCCGGAAGAAGCAGTCGAACAGCTCGGGAGTAGAAGTGGAGTTGTCGTTTATTCTCTGTATGGCCAGGAGCATGATTGCCATGGGGTCGCCGGTTATGACGGTGGCGGCATCCAGGGTGAAGCTGTTCCTGTTCATTCTGACACTCAATACCTTGGACGGTGACTCGGGGACTGTTACCCTGAGATTCCTGTAGCCAAGCATGGAGAAGTCCAGCTGCGAGGGCTGCTCGGGCGCTTTAATGACGAAAGTTCCGTCACTGTTGGTGATGACTGCTATCCTGGTTCCGGGAATTGCCACTGCGACCGCCTGCAGGGGGCGTCCGTTCTCGGCATCGCGAACCACGCCGCGAACGCTGAACCGCAGAGTGTCGTTCTGTCCGAAGACGCTAACTCCGAGCAGTAACAGAAGGACAATCAGCAGCAGGCGTTTCATCACGGGATTGGGGCTATTAGAAGCGCAGATTCAGGCTGAGACCGGCAACGGGCTGAAGACCAATTCCGTATGAAGGTGTAAAAGCAAGATGAGGCTCCAGGCTCATATCCAGGGATACGGTGTTCCTGCCCAGGTCCTGATAATACATGTTCTTGACTTTGGCAATATTAACCGCGTCACAGATATTCCAGATATTGAAAGCCAGCTGGGCGGAAGCGGTGAGAATGGCAGCACAAAGCGAAGCGGTCATGACAGCGTTGCTCACTCCGTTCGAGGTCCCGTAGTCCCGGTAGTAAGATGCACCCTGGACAGCCGAATAAAAGAAAATGGAAGTCTCGGCCGCTTCCAGCACGGAAAAGCCTACGTTGCCGGCAAAAATGCCAAGTCCACGTCCCCACTCTCCGTCCAGGCACTGTCCCAGGCCGGGAATGAAGAAGGATGCTATTCCAGATACTGCAGCGGAATAAGGATCATCGAACTTCTCTACATAATCCTGGGGTCTGTACATTCCGGCTATGTCCCGGTAGCGTACGTCGTACCTGTTTGCATAATATTTCTCGGGCTCCGGAGACGGCTCGTCAAACTCCTCTACCAGTCCGTTTTCATATTCTATACTGCGGATTTCAGACTGGTCCAGGACATATACCGGTCCGTTGGGGTTGTCCATGCGCTTATACTTTACGGTATTGTCGCGTACCTCCATGACCATTGCACGTATCTTTTCGCCGTCGATTTTGGTAATGATGTCATCTGCGCCGGCAGTAAATGCCGCCATCAGGAATAAAACAGTTGAGAGAATAATCTTTTTCATATCTGCAAAAGTAAGGTTTTTTTGTAAAAAAAAAGAGACCGGCTGACAAATACCGGTCTCTTTTCTAATTGTTTACAAGATACTCTATTCAGATAGCTTCTTGTAAGTGCTGTAGCGTATCTTTGCGAATTCCTCAGTCTTGGCAAGCAACTCGCCTGCGCTCTCGGGATAGAGTTTGCTCAGCGAGCTGAAGCGAACCTCTCCCTTGAGGAAGTCCTGGAACTTGGTCCAGTCGGGTTCCTTGCTGTCCAGGCTGAACGGGTTCTTGCCGGCCTCTTCGAGAAGAGGGTTGTAGCGGTAGAGGTGCCAGTATCCGCACTCTACTGCAAGCTTCTCTTCCTTTTGGCTCAGGCCCATACCGGCCTTGAGGCCATGGTTGATACAAGGTGCGTAGGCGATGATGAGCGAAGGTCCGTCATAGGCCTCGGCCTCCTTGATGGCGTTCATGTACTGGACGGGGCTTGCACCCATTGCCACCTGGGCCACATAGACGTAGCCGTAGCTCATGGCCATCATGCCGAGATCCTTCTTGCGGATCTTCTTGCCGGAGGCGGCGAACTTGGCGATGGCGCCGACCGGGGTGGCCTTGGAGCTCTGGCCGCCGGTGTTGGAGTACACCTCGGTGTCGAGCACCAGGATGTTCACGTTCTCACCGCTGGCGAGCACGTGGTCCAGACCGCCGTAACCGATGTCGTAGGAGGCACCGTCACCACCGATGATCCACTGGCTGCGGGACGGGATGAAGTGCTGGAGTTCGACGAGCTTCTTGCAGGTGTCGCAGCTGCACTCCTGGGCGAGCGGGACGATCTTGTCCGCGACCTCGCGGGTGACGGCGGCGTCCTTCGGAGCCTCGAGCCACTTGGCGGCGAGTTCCTTGATCTCCTGGCTGCAGCACTCGCACTCCAGGGCCTGCTTCATCGT
>CAMYYI010000016.1 GCA_947303465.1 uncultured Bacteroidales bacterium | reverse complement strand
CGAACCCTCCTCCTTGGCTTGGGAAGCCAATGCACTACCGATGTGCTAATCCTGCAAGTGTCTGCAAAGATACAAATTTTTCGTATCTTCGCAAGACAAACCCCAGATAGTGATGCCTCCGATATCGGAAAATAGCCGCCGCATAGCTAAGAATACCGTCCTGCTGTATTTCAGGATGCTGCTCCTGATGTTCATCGGGCTGTTTACCTCGCGTGTGGTTCTGAAGGCCCTTGGGGTCGAGGATTACGGTGTATATGGTGCGGTGGGAGGACTGGTAATGCTCTTCACCGTCGTCACCAACTCCGTCTCCCAGTCCATCAGCCGCTACATCACCTGGCATCTCGGCTCCGCCGGTAGCTCTTTGCTCCGTAAACCTGTCCCCCTGTCTCCTGAAAACCTGGGAAAAAGTCGCCAGGATGGCAGGTCCCCGTCGCTTGATGCCGGCGCCACCCTCCACCGGGTGTTCTCCACGGCGGTCACCATGCAGCTGATTTTCTGTGCGGTACTGCTTCTGCTTACCGAAACTCTCGGCGTCTGGTGGCTGGAGAATAAAATGAACATCCCCGCAGGCCGCATGGACGCCGCCAGATGGGTGCTCCAATGCTCCATGGGCGTACTCATGGTCAGCCTCCTCAGCGTGCCGTTCAACGCCACTATCATCTCACATGAGCGTATGGACGTCTTTGCCTGGATAAGCATAGGAGAGGCCGTCCTGAAGCTCGGCGTGGCCTTGCTGATTGCCACCGCGGCTTGCGACAAGCTCATACTCTACGCCATGCTCATGCTTGCAGTGGCGCTCATCATACGCCTCACCTACGGCATTACCTGCCGCAGGCTGTTTGCGGAAACCCGGGGCAAGGTCGTCTTTGACGGCGGGCTCCTCAAGGATATGACGGCATTTGCCGGCTGGAACGTACTGGGCAGCGGCGCCTACGTGGTCAATACTCAGGGTATCAACCAGTTGGTCAATATCTTCTTCGGCGTTGCCCTGAATGGCGCCAGACTGGTGGCCTCGCAGGTGGAGAACATAATCAAACAGTTTATCTCCAACTTCCTTACGGCTCTCAATCCCCAGATAACCAAGTCCTACGCTGCCGGAGACAAGTCCTACAGTTTCGAGCTGGTGAACAAGGGAATCAAATTCAGCGGCCTGATACTCACGCTTATCGGTATTCCGCTGGTGCTGGAGGCCCCGACACTGCTGAAATTGTGGCTGGGGAACGTTCCGGATTATGCAGTTGTCTTCACCCGCCTGACCGTTCTCTGCATCCTTGCGGATATGCTGTTCAACCCTCTGGTAACGCTGATTCAGGCGGACGGGCGCGTGAAAGGCTACTATCTGGTAAGTTCCGCCGTGGCGCTGCTGGCATTCGCCTCTTCATGGATTGCATTCAGGGCGGGAGCACCTGCACAAGTGTCGTATATCTTCTTCGCAGTCGTATATCTTATCGTAGACGTAATCAAGGTACTGTATGCCAGGAAGCTGGCCGGCTATTCACCGAGGGCGCTCTTCGACGAGGCGCTTGGCCCCGTGATTGCGGTTGCCATACTCAGTTCGGCAGTTCCGATCAACCTGCATTTCCTGATCGACGCCCCCGGCTGGCGGCTGCTGGCGGTACTGGGCGTCACCGTCGTGACTTTCCCTCCGCTGTGCTGGCGGTACGCGCTTACAAACGGCGAGAGGGAGTTTGTGCTTCGTAAGACCGGTCGCTGGCTGCCGGATGCACTGTTTCTCAAGATGAAATACCGGGTATCCATGGGCCGCCGGCTTCACCTGTGCCGTCCTAAAACGTTTACGGAGAAGCTTCAGTGGCAGAAACTGCACGACCGCAACCCTCTGTACCACAAGCTTGTTGATAAAGCGGAAGTGAAGCCGTATGTGGCCGGAAAGGTAGGCGCGGAGCATGTGATTCCTACGCTGGGCGTCTGGGACAGGCCGGAAGATATAGACTGGAATTCTCTGCCCGACCAGTTCGTGCTCAAGTGTACCCATGACAGCGGCAGCACCATAATCTGCACGGATAAGAGCTCTTTCGACCGTGACGCAGCCTGTGCCCGCCTGGCCGAATCCCTGAAAGACAAGTTCTGGCTGAGGGCCCGCGAATGGGCCTACAAGGGCGTAAGCCCGAGGATAATTGCAGAACCATATATAGGCGCCGGTCTGAAGGATTATAAAATATTCTGCTTCAACGGCAAACCGGAATTCCTTTTTGTAGCCGCAGACCGCGACAATCCGGCAGAAGAGACGAAGTTTGATTTCTTTACTCCCGACTGGCGACATATGGATGTCCGCAACGGCCACCCCAATGCCTCCGTGCCGCCTGAAAGGCCGGATTGTCTGGAGGAGATGCTGGGGCTGGCTTCTACTCTGGCGGAAGACTTCCCTCAGGTGCGCATAGACTTCTATGCCCCCGGCGACGGGCGTGTGCTCTTTGGAGAATATACCTTCTGCCATTGGGGTGGATTTGTGCCCTTCGACCCTCCTGAGGCAGACCTGGAGCTGGGCCGTATGTTCGAACCGAGAAAGCGATGAAAGAAAGGGTTATATACACTTCCATCGTGGGTGATATAGACGAGCTCCTGCAGCCTCAGGTGCTGGATTCCCGATACGACTATATCTGCTTCGTACGGAAAATGGACGGTCTCGACGGCGGTATATGGCAGCTTCGCGAGATTCCTGCCGATATTGCAGATGACCGTATGCTTTCCCGTTACCCTAAGCTGCATCCGGAGGAACTGCTCCCGTGTTATGAGTGGACCCTGTGGATGGACGGCAACATCTCCATCCGCAGTGCCGGGTTCTACGAGCGTATAGATGAGCTGATTGGCGCTGGCGTGCAGATGGCGGCGGCAAAGCACCCCCTGCGGGACTGCGTTTACGATGAGGCATATGCGGTTGTCGCTGCCGACAAGGAGCGTTATTCGGCGGCGCGCCGCGTTATCAGGTTCCTCCGCGCCAAGGGTTTTCCGCGCCATGCCGGATTGTTCGAGAATTCGATTCTGCTGCGCCGCGGGGGAGATTCCGCCGTTGCGGCCATGGATGCCATGTGGTGGGACTGCCTGCAGACATTGTCCGGGCGGGACCAGTTGTCCCTTGTTTATTGCGCCCGCGAGTGTGGGGTGGATATTCAGCCGCTGCTGCCGGACGGCTTGTTGCTGAGGGACTGTGACTGGCTGTCTTACGTTTACCACGACCGTCGGCCCCGTCGCCCATGGCTCATCAAGAAATACTTCGACGCCCGCCGCCGCCTCGACAAATTCTGCCTTCGCCGTCTCCTGAATCGTTAGCCGGCGGTGGAGATTCTTCGCTTCGCTCAGAATGGCAACAGTTATCCTGAAGCCCCAACCGTATTTTTGGGGTCATTACCCTTGTCTTGAGGTCATAAAAGTTATCTTAAGACCCCGAATGTCATCCTGAGGAGGGTGAAACACTACGAAGGATCTATTTCCCTGGAATCAGAAAGGCGCCGGGTTTCCGGCTGCGGCGGCGGTACTTCAGTAACTCAGGATACCGTTTGACCAGGCGTCCGATAAAGCGGAAAGGGGCGCTGTCAAAGTGCAGGCAGCCAAGGGCTATGAGCCTGAGAGGCTCGCCCAGCAGGCGAAGCAGCACGCCGCCCTTAGGATTGCTGACGTGCACCACGGACGCATTGCATTTCAGGAACATACGCCGTTCAGGAGAGTTCGGCCTGTCAGCCCTGTCGTGCAGCGCGGCGGCTTCCGGAACAACACCGCACTTCCATCCGAACCTGTGGGCGCGGTCTATGTAGTTGTCGTCTTCGCCATACTGGTTGAACGCAGGCGAGAAGCCTCCAACCTTCATCAGGCAGCCGCGGCTTATCATCCAGTGCGCCGCCATTACAAAAGGCACTTCCACCACGCTGTCGCCCTTATGCCGGCGCAGGAAACGTTTGCAGCGTTTGGCGAATTGCTTGTCCATCTTCTTCCCGCCGCCGTCATACTGGACGGGGCTCAGGATACCGTAGGGGCCATATTCGAAGGCATTTATCAGTTTTCCGAAGGTGTCGGGCTGCACCCAGGCGTCCTGGTTGAGCAGGTATGCGTAGGCATAGCCTTCCTCGAGCGCACGCTTCAAGCCAATATTGTTGGCGGCACCGAACCCTATGTTGGAACTGTTGCATATTACTTCTACCCCATGCCCCTGCAGCCACTCTATGCTGCCGTCCGTAGAACCGTTGTCTATGGCCAGGATGTCGGCGGGAACGAGCGATTTGCGCACCGAACCCACGCAGCGTTCGAGCCAGCGCATCGCGTTGAAAGTGACTATGATAACAAGAATCTCAGAGTTCATTGAAGTAACGTATGAAGATTTCTTTGGGCGTCTTGCGGGTGAAGATGCTGCGGGTTATGTTGCGGTAAGTTTTAAGATCTGCGCTGCGTCCCTGCAGCCATGCCTTGATGCGCTTTCCCATCTCTGCCGGCCAGACTCCGAGGGCGAGAAGGAGGTAGCGCAGGGAACTGCCGTCACTGAAAAAAACAAGGCTTCCACGCACTGCGGCGGGACGTATGGCGGGGGAGATACGGGAGGCGGTGGTCCGCCATTTGTGTGTCACACCGGCCTCCGAGTCACACCAGACCGTGTATCCCCGTTTGCGGGCAAGTGTGGAAAGGGCAATGTCTTCCGGGGTGAAAAAATAGCGCTCATCGAACCATCCAAGCTCGCGGAAGATGCTCGTGCGGATTAGGAATGCGGCCCCGCTCACATTGAAAGTGCGGAACAGGCCTTCTCCGTTATCTATGGGCTCCTTGTAGCAGTGCCACTGCTGTCTCACATAATTGAAGGCCGGGTAGTCCGGACGCCCGCAGAGTTGCAGGCTGCCGTCAGCGTTAAGCAGTTTGGGGGCGACGATAGCTGCGTCTGCAGGGAGCTTCCCGAAGTCATCGATCAGCTTGTCTATCGCAGGCCCCATCAGTTCCGTATCATCGTTAAGTATGAAGCAGAATTCGCCGCAGGCTTCTTTTAGTGCCAGGTTGTTGTTCTCCGAGAAGCCGCTGATTCCGTCATTTACAATGAACCGGACCCAGGGGAACTCTGTCTTCACGGCTGACAGATTGTCAGGAGAAAAGCGGTAAGCGACCACTATAGTCTCGTAATCGGCTGTGGTATGCTGTTTGATGCTCTGAAGGCACGGCCGGAGGTTGTCTGGACGGTTCATGCACACTATTATTATACTTACGGCGGGCATATTTTTACAAATGTACGATATTTTTACTAAATTTGCCCGCTTTACATATTGCAAAACTTATTATGGCATTAGCAGATATTATCAAGTCAATATTCGGCTCCAAGGCGGAGCGCGACTATAAGGCCGTCAAGCCTATTCTCACGCGCTTTTTTGAAGTCTATCCATCTATAAATGCTCTGTCGGACGATGATCTCCGCGCACATAGCGCGGCCCTCCGCGAGCGCCTGCGTGAGGTTGAGAAGCCTTTCGAAGAGCGTATGGAAGCCATACGCGAGGAGCTGTCCAAGGATATTCCCATTACGGAAAAGGAGAAACTGGCCACCGAGTCGGACAAGCTTGTCAAGGACGAGGATGAGGCAATCGAAAAATGCCTGGACGAGATACTCCCGGAGGCTTTCGCCATCATGAAATCCACCGGCCGCCGCTTCAAGGAGAACGAGACCATTACCGTAACTGCAACAGACTTTGACCGCAAGCTCAGCGTGAACCATGACTTCGTGCACATCGAGGGCGACAAGGCAATCTATCAGAACCACTGGGTGGCCGGCGGCAACGAGATTACATGGGACATGGAGCACTACGGCGATCCCGGCAAGACTGACCGCGAGCAGGCCGGTTCCGCCTGCCAGGTTATCGGAGGTATAGCATTGCATCAGGGCAAGATTGCGGAAATGGCCACAGGTGAAGGCAAAACCCTTGTGGCTACCTTCCCCGTATTCCTCAATGCCCTTGCCGGCAAGGGCGTGCATGTGGTTACCGTGAACGACTACCTGTCCAAGCGTGACTCCGAGTGGATGGGCCCCTTGTACATGTTCCATGGCCTGAGCGTAGATTGTATCGATAAGCATCAGCCCAATTCCGACGCCCGCCGCCGTGCCTATGAGTGCGATATCACCTTCGGTACCAACAACGAGTTCGGTTTCGACTATCTGCGTGACAATATGGCCGTTGCCGTGGAGGACCTGGTGCAGCGCAAGCATCACTTCGCCATCGTGGACGAGGTCGACTCCGTGCTCATAGACGATGCCCGTACCCCGTTGATCATTTCCGGTCCCGTGCAGAAAAGCACCGACGACGATGCCCAGTATACCGAGTACAAGCCTTATGTGGAGAAGCTTTACACCGCTCAGCGCCAGCTGGTCAACCAGTGCCTGAACGAGGCCAAGAAGCTCATATCCGCAGGCGACGAGGCGGAGGGCGGCAAACTGCTGCTGAGGGCCCACAAGGGACTTCCCAAGTATCAGCCGCTTATCAAGTACCTCTCCGAGCCGGGTATCAAGGTCATCCTCCAGAAGACCGAGAACTACTATATCCAGGATAACGAAAAGGAGATGCCGGTTATTACCGACCCTCTGTATTTTGTTATCAATGAGCAACTTCACTCTGTTGTCAAGACAGATAAGGGAGATGCCATGCTGGCCGGGTCCGTAGGCGCGGAAGACTTCTTCGTGCTGCCCGACGTTGGTGCCCGAACCGCCGAAATCATGCAGGGAGAGGGGACGCTTGCCGAGAAGCAGGCAAAGAAGGATGCCCTGATGGAGGAGTTCTCCATAAAGAGCGAGCGTGTCCACGTGGTGGAGCAGCTGCTCAAGGCTTACGCCATGTTCGAGAAGGATGTGGACTACATCATCTCCGATGACGGCAAGGTCAAGATAGTGGATGAATCTACAGGCCGAATAATGGAGGGACGCCGTTGGAGCGACGGTCTGCACCAGGCTGTCGAAGCCAAGGAAAACGTAAAGGTGGAGGCGGCTACGCAGACATTCGCGACCATCACCCTTCAGAACTATTTCCGAATGTATCACAAGCTGGCCGGTATGACCGGTACGGCCGAGACTGAAGCGGGAGAGTTCTGGAGCATATACAAGCTGGACGTGATGGTCATCCCTACCCACCGTCCCGTCATACGTGACGACCAGAACGACCTGATATACAAGACCAAGAAAGCCAAATACGCCGCCGTGATAGACAGGGTTGCAGAACTCTCCAAGGCGGGCAGGCCGGTGCTGGTGGGTACGACGGACGTGGAAACCTCCGAGCTGCTTTCCAGGATGTTGCGCCTGCGCGGCATACGCCACAACGTGCTGAACGCTAAGGAGCATGCACGTGAAGCAGAGATCGTTGGTCAGGCCGGACAGAGCTCCACCGTGACCATCGCCACCAACATGGCAGGCCGTGGTACCGATATCAAGCTTTCCGACGAGGTCAAGGCCGCCGGCGGTCTGGCTATCATAGGCACCGAGCGTCACGACTCCCGCCGTGTTGACCGCCAGTTGCGCGGACGTGCCGGACGTCAGGGCGACCCGGGTTCTTCGACCTTCTATATCTCCCTGGAAGATAAGCTGATGCGTCTCTTCGGCTCGGAGCGGATAGCAGGTATGGTGGACCGTATGGGTATGGCGGACAACGAGGCTCTTGAGGCCAAGATGCTCTCCGGCGCCATAGAGAACGCCCAGAAGAAAGTGGAGGAAAACAACTTCGGCATACGTAAGCGCCTGCTGGAATATGACGACGTGATGAACTATCAGCGTGAGGCGATTTACTCCCGCAGGCACAATGCGATCAGCGGCGAGAAGGTGGAGATTGACCTCCAGAACATGATGGTCGATTCCGCATCCGTTTTCGTGGACCGCTGCGAGGGCATGAGCGCTGAAGATTTCCGCGAGTCCCTGATGGCCAAATTCTCCATCGACGTGGATATAGATCCCGCTGAATATGACAGGATGAAGAAGCATGAACTGGTGGAACGTATCTGCTCGGTGATGCAGGAGACATACCGCCGCCGTATGGACGGGCTGGACGAGAAACTCTATCCCATCATCAAGGAGGTCTATGAGAAGCAGGGCTCGATGTACCAGAACATTGCGATTCCGGTGTCCGACGGCCGCAAGGTAATCAACCTTTCTGTAAATCTGGAAAAGGCGTACGAGAATGAAGGTCGGGAGATATCCAAAACCCTGAGCAAGAATATTATACTCTACCAGATAGACGAGCATTGGAAGGAGCATCTCCGCGATATGGACGACCTCAAGCAGAGCGTCCAGAATGCGGCTTACGAGCAGAAAGACCCTATAGTGGTTTACAAGCTCGAAAGTTACAACCTGTTCTCCGAGATGCTGGAGGCCCTCAACCAGGACGTGCTGTCTTTCCTCTTCAGGGCATTCGTTCCTCTTCAGGATCGCAACCAGCCTCCCCAGAGGGCGATGCAGCGCAAGCCTGACATGTCCCAGATGCAGACCAGGCATACAGACCTCAGCACCAACGGAGAGCCCAAGTCAAACGCTCCCGTAAAGGTGGAGAAGCGGGTAGGACGCAACGATCCCTGCCCTTGCGGCAGCGGAAAGAAATATAAGAACTGCCATGGCCAGGGCCTGGTTTAACATTGTAAGCTTATGACAAAGATTGCAGAAATAGTGGAAGTCAATTCCGTAAGCCGTATTTCAGAAGGCACTTCCATAGTGGGTGAAATCAAGTCTTCCAACGATGTCCGCGTAGACGGGCAGGTGAAGGGAAAAATGTTTTCCGAGGGCCGCATAGTAGTGGGCGAGCATGCATTCATAGACGGTACGCTCATTTGCACCAATCTTGACCTCTGGGGCAAGATTGAAGGCGATGTGTACGTAAAGGATCTGCTTTCCCTTAAGGCAACTTCTTCCGTTACCGGAGACCTGCATGTAAGAAAACTCCAGGTAGAGATGGGTGCGTCCCTTAACGGCAGTTGCAAGATGATTTCCGAAGAGGATTTCGACGCCTGCCTGGGAAAGCTTGAGTCAAAGCCGGCGCAGGTTGAATAACTTGCTGTCGCTCATATTGTAAACGAAGTCGAAGCACCTGTATTCCAGGTGCTTTCCTTTTTTCTCCACCCTGTGGGTCACAAAATCGGGGCGGAAGCCCATAGCCAGGAGCTCACTTGTCGGGCAACCCGTGTTATTCAGCCTGTACAAGTGCTCCAATATCCCATAATTCCGGTTAAGATTATCTAAAGTGGTGGAATAAAGCCTGTTGTGCCACCTGCGCAGTTCTCCGTGGTATTTGCTCTTGCACGAGCTGCTGCAAAACTTTTTGTCGGGACGGCCGTACAATGGCTCCCCGCATTCCAGGCAGTGCCTGTCTTCTTCGTCATTCAATAATTTGTACATGGCGCCAAATATCGGGAATGGAAATGTCTTGTCCAATAAAGTGAAAAAACTGACAATCAAGTTTTTACGTTTTTTCTACAGAAATACTGCTTTACACAGGAAGAATTATACGCGCATTCTTTTGCAATACAGGCCGAAATGCAAAGAATCGTAAATAATTCTGCTCTCCGCTCAGTATTATTTGGCGCTCCGCAAGACAGTCCTTTACTTTGCAACCGGGACGAAGGCGCGCCGCGCCGGGATGCCCGTGTATAAACTTAAAAAATGAAAAACTGTATGGAACAAATCAACAGGATTGAATTGCTTGGCATTGTCGGAAACATCCGTCTGCAACGCATCAATGACAGGCGCATGGCCCGGTTCACCGTAGTGACGAACCGCGCCTACAAAAACAAGGAAGGGGCTCCGGTTATCGAGACCCAGTGGCACAACGTAACAGCCTTCGAAGGGAAGAACGTCCATAATCTGGACTGCCTGGAAAAGGGATGTGCGGTGCATCTTTTCGGAAGGCTCCAGATCCAGCGAGTTACATCGGAGGACGGCAGCGACCGCACCTATGTAGACATTATCTGCAACAAACTGTCCATACTTCCGGACGATACTGATGTTCAATATGAAATGTAGGAGGATATAACCATGAAAAGAATAATTATACTTATTGCGGCTTGTTTGGCCGTTTTCTCTTGTGCAAAAGATTACGATGGTTCCGACCTGGGCCCGGTAAAACTCAAAATGAGCGTATTGCCTGCAGGAACCAAAGCGTTCGTAACATCCGGAGCTGACCTTTGGCTCGATGATGTCCAGATCTTCGTGTTCGACCGTGACGGAAATATCGAGGCTTATTCCGGCGAGGTGGAACCGGATGATGATATAGAATTGGAGGTCGTCCCCGGGACCAAGACCTTATGGGCGGTAGGTAACGCACCCTACTCTTTGACTCCGGATACGCTGGAAGATCTGGAATCCGAGGTGTTCGAGCTGAATGACAACACTCTGGACAAGTTGATAATGAGCGACAGAAAAACAATCTCGGTTACAGGTTCGCAAGATGTGGAGTTCTCCCTGCAACGCCTGGTGTGCAAGATAGTCCTAGACAAGGTGGTACGTGACTTCGAGGAACCCGCATATGCCGAAATACCGCTGATTATCAAGAAAGTATATTTGAGTAATGTGGCGAGTACGACCAATCTGCTGGCAGAAGCCGGTGTGCCCGGTTCGTTCTGTGTGCAGAATGGCGTTATAGGAGAGCTGCCGGACAACGCCTCCTCGCTGATTGTGGACTCCGGCCTCAACTATACCCTTAACGAGGGCGGGACCTACAACGTGACGCACACGTTCTACGCATATCCCAACGGCTCTACCAGCGAAATCACCGGCGGCCAGAACTTCACTCCCAGGCGAACCCGCCTGATTGTGCAGTGCGAGTACAACGGCCAGACCTGCTATTATCCTGTCACCCTTCCCGGTGTAGTAAGCGGCAGCCGTGGCAGCCTGGAGCGCAATAAGGTGTATCACATTAATACGCTTACACTTACGCGTCCGGGTTCGGGAGACCCCGACCAGCCTACGGGAGAAGTGTCTTCTGTTCAGGACTGCACATTCAACATTACGGTGGAATCCTGGAGTTCAGGCCACGATTATAACGAAACATTCAGGTAATAACCATGCGCCGCTTTCCTATTATTGCATTCCTTCTGCTGTGCTCCTGTACTGTCAAGGAGAACCGCTCAGTATGTCCATGTGACCTTCTGGTCAGGCCTGCCAAAGCGCTTCTGTCGGACGGCAGCGTAGTGGTGAGTGTTGTACAGGATGGCGCGGTTGTTAAACAGGAGATGCTTAGCCGGGAGGAGTTTGAGGCCGGAGAATGCAAGATTACCGTCAGCCGCAAGCCTGCGGTGGTAACAGTATTCTCCGGAATCACCTCCATGAACCTGCTCCGCGGCCGTACCCTTGATATAGGCTACGAACAGGAGTGCGACGAGCTGTTCAGCAGCAGCTCCAATGCCGAATTAAGCGGGGACAGTTTTGAATATCCGGTAAGCCTGCATAAGAATTTTGCCCGCTTGTATCTTACTGTCCTGAACCCTGTTCCCGGCTCGCAGATGAGCGTCAGCGGAACGGTGGCCGGCTATGACCTGCTGGATGCGGCTCCCCGCGAGGGGGATTTCATCCGGGCCGCCGGGGAGCCGGAAGTGGCACAAGGGTGCTGCATCCGTCTCCCCAGGCAGCTGGACAACTCTCTTTCACTCAATGTGGTATTTGAGGGTGAGACTATACGCAGAGTGCCTTTGGGCTCCCTGATCGCGGCATCCGGCTACAGTTTTGCAGACGAGGATCTCAAAGATATTACCATGACTGTGGATATTGAGAAATCATATGCAAAGGTGAGCGTGGCAGATTGGAGTAATGAAGAAATACCTTTGATTGATTTTTGACAGTATGAGACACAGAATGATAATTGCGATTCTTTCCGCGTGCAGCTTGTGCGGGTGCGAGAGCGCGCTGGAGCCTGAAGCGGAAGAAGTAGAAGTGAGTATCGACATCTCTGCCGCGCCGTGTACCATAGCGGATACGAAGAGCAGCATTGACGTATCGCTGTTCAGCATGGACGCCCTGGATATACTTGTATATCATGGCGGACACTTGCGCAACCGCCTGTGCATAAGCCGGAACAACGTATCTTCCAATGCCTTTACGGCTACTACCCGCCTGATAGTGGGGGAGACTTACGACATTCTGGTGCTGGCCAACCACGGAGGGCTGACTCCTCCGGAGAGCCTTACGGAAGCTCTTAACACCTTGACGTACAGGACCAGTGGCTTTTCGGGCCTGGAAGCACACGGAATCCCTATGAGCGGACATGCAACCGTTGTGGTATCGCCTCAGACATCGAGGGTGAATATCCAGCTCCAGCGTCTCTGCGCCATACTGTTCCTGGACGCCGACGTTTCCGGACTGCAGCATGGCCGCCTGACTTTCACCTCCGTGAAAGTGCGCCAGATGAATAATGTCTGTCCGTTCTTTTCCGATGGATATGCCGTAAGCGTATCGGATGTGTCGGACGGGGATACCGGAGGCGAGGGAGCGGTCAATACGCTGAATGCCGGCTGGCAACCCTACTTTTTCATCCTCGAAAACAAGCAGGGCACCCTGCTGCCGTACAATACAGACCCGGATCGTAAAGTTCCGTCAAGCCTGACGGCGGCAGGACGCAACCCGGGCCTTTGCACTTATGTGGAAATAGGAGCCGTATATACCGGTTCTTCCGGACAGATGATAGGCGAGCCCATAACCGCAAGGTTCTACCTGGGCAGCGACGCCTGCACCAATTTCGATGTGAACCGCAACTGGCGTTATACAGTTTACATGTCGTTCACGGATGATATATGCTTCCGTACGGACTGGAAAATGGACTGCGTCCTGGAAGACAGCCGCCGCCTCGAGTTTGCCGACCCCTATACGGAGTTGCAGCCGGGCATGTGGAACAACGTAAACCTTTCAACCAACCAGAGATACGACACCGGAGACTACAGCTATTCCCTGAGCGGTGACACTTACGCTTTTGAAACAGAGTTCATGGAAATGAAGGGAACATTTCGCGTAAATGCCAAATCCAACGCCGCCATAGGAGCCGCAATGAAGATAACGGTGACGTCATGGGATAACGCGCTGACTGCGTCTCACATGGTTTATGTCAGGTGAGCGAACCACTCGTCCAGGATCTTCCTTGTGCGGACATTAACTGCCAGATCCGCAGCTGTGGCGCCTTTGGCTATGGTCAGTCCTCCGCAGATGTCCGCGCCTATGATACGATGCCCTCCGGCAATTCTGCCCAATGCCGACAGCAGTTCATCCAGGGACATATTCCCCTGGCTCCAGTCGGTACGGGCGAATTCCGGGGGCATTACATCAAGGTCTATGGATATATAGACCGGCAGATTTCCCGGAATGCCGGCCTTGTTGAGGTAGTCTGCCTGCATCATCGGCAGGCTTTCCCGGGCCACGCGCACCCAGCTGCCGCAACTGAGCAGGTCGCCGAAGGCTCCTGGCTGGTCGTCGGAGTGATTGTCGAAAAGGGCGAGAACGAAGGGCTCGTCTATCTTCTCCATCCATATCTTGCTGATATAGTGATAGTCGCCGGTGTCGATCCAGTGTAAGCCGGAGGGGGAGTAGGGCGACAGCGCGGCACGTATGGCGCTTTCGGCCACGGGGTCGCAATAACAGCAGCAGCCGTCCAGTTTCCGGAAATCTATGGAAACTGCATCCAAGGGGTGCCAGGACTCGTCTTGGTACAGGCTGCTGATGTTAATAAATATGTTCATAACTTTTCCAAAATTAAAAAATATTCTTAAATTTGCCAATTGTACGCTAATATACGGCACTTTGATGGAGGCAGAAGCACTCTTCCCTTTGGATCCTGAGAAGGTATATTACTCGATGGACGAGCTTACGCTTGACACCGACGAAGGTCCTGTCACCATGAAAGTTGGGGCCTGGCTCAACGCCGACCCTGTACGTATCCACAGGATGATAGTCAAAGACAAGGTGCTTCAGGTAGACAGCTTCGAGGTGCTCAACCCCCTTGTCAGCAAGCTCCGCAGGGCGGATCCCGATTACTACAAACGTTTCATGGGACTTCAGCTTATTATCGACTATCCCGGCTACAGCACCGGTATCCTGGCCAAGATTCCCTATGAAAACGACCCTGTAGGTTTCTACAAATGGTGGCGTAAAGGCAAACACGAAGACAAGGTCTATCTCTCCCTGGGCAACCGCATCAGGCTTTTCCAGAAAGTATCCATGATGGAGCCCAAGATGATTCTCAAGAAAGACCTTAAAATGCTGCAATAATGGAGCACATAGTCCTTCCTGACAGTATTGAAAGGCCCTTGTCCTTCTATCTGGCCATGGAAGAGCATGTGGCTGCAGCTTATGGCTGCGGCTTTTTTGTATGGCGGGTGGCTCCTACAGTAATAATAGGGCGCAACCAGATACTGGAAACGGAAGTCAATATGCCGTTCTGCCGCCAGCACGGAATCAATGTGGTACGCCGCAAGAGCGGTGGCGGTTGCGTATATGCAGACAGGGGCAACCTCATGTTGTCGTACATCACTCCGGAGAAGGGTGTGGATGTGGTTTTCAGGCAGTTCCTGGAGCGTTTCGCAGAGGCTCTCCGAGCCCTTGGGATGCCTGCGGTCTGTACCTCCCACAACGACATTACCGTAGACGGATACAAGGTTTCCGGAAACGCGTTCTTCAGCCTGCCGCGCGGCAGCATAGTCCACGGCACGCTTCTCCACTCGGTCGATTTCGACATGCTGGCGGCTGCCATAACCCCCACGGAAGCCAAGCTTGCCAAGCACGGAGTGCAGTCTGTAAGGCAGAGGGTGGCCAATCTTTCGGCTCTCGGACTGGGCCTTTCAGCCGAAGAGCTTGCTGACTATCTGACAGATGCGTTTTGCGACGGAAATCGCTTGCTGGACGCATCCGATATAGCATCCATAGAGGATATAGAAAAAAGCTACACGGACCCCTCTTTTATTCTTGGAAAAGCGCTATAAAGTTCGTATCTTTGACGAACTATGGACCAAGAATTAAAAACCACATGCCTGCACGACGAACACGTCGCCCTCGGAGCCAAAATGAGCCCGTTTGCAGGTTTTGACATGCCCATCCAGTATTCCGGTATCATTGACGAACATAACGCCGTGCGCAAAGCTGTCGGCATGTTCGACGTCTCCCACATGGGGGAGATATTCATCGACGGTCCGGATGCCGAGGCTTATGTGAACCACATTTTTACCAATGACGTAAGCGGTCTTGAGCCGGGGCACATCCTCTATGGCATGATGTGCTATCCGGACGGTGGCGTGGTGGATGATCTGCTTGTGTACAAGGAGTTCGAAAGCGGCTTCCTTCTGGTGGTAAACGCCGCCAACATCGAGAAGGACTATAAATGGATGAAGGACAACTCGGCGGACTTCAAGGTTGAGATTTTCAACGACTCCGATTCCTGGGGCCAGATAGCCCTTCAGGGACCTCGGGCAGAGGATGCCCTGGTGCGTTATTTCGGTATCGAGGAACTGCGTGAGCTTGAGTTTTATACTTTCTACGACCTGGAAGACGAGGACGGCGGGCGCATCATCGTAAGCCGTACCGGTTACACCGGCGAGGACGGCTTCGAGATCTACGCTGCCCCGGACAACATCAAGGACATGTGGGCCGCTCTGCTGGAAGACGGTGTCAAGCCCTGCGGCCTCGGCTGCCGCGACACTCTCCGCTTCGAGGCGGGCCTGCCGCTTTACGGCGATGAACTCAGCCCGGAAATCAGCCCCGTCATGGCCGGTCTGTCCATGTTCTGCAAGCTTGATAAGCCGGAATTCATAGGCAAGGACGCCCTTGTAAGGCAGAAGGCGGAAGGAGTGGCCCGCAAGCTGGTGGGTATTGAACTCGCAGACAAGGCCATCCCCCGTCATGGCTATCCCGTGGAGCTGGAAGACGGCACCGTGGTAGGAGAAGTTACAACCGGATATCATTCCATTTCGCTGGAGAAGAGCATCTGCTTCGCTCTCGTAGACAGCGCATATGCGGCGCTTGACACAAAGCTTTTCGTGCGCATCCGCAAAAATGTCTTCCCCGGTACCGTAGTCAAAAAACGTTTTTACAAAACAAACTATAAGAAATGAGCAAAGTCATCGAAGGACTCCTCTACAGCGAGTCACATGAATGGGTAAAAGTTGAGGACGGCGTGGCCGTCATAGGCGTTTCCGATTATGCGCAGGCCGAAATGGGCGACATCACCTACGTGGATCTTCCCTCGGAGGGCGACGAGGTGGTGGCCGGAGAAGAGTTCGGCGCACTGGAGAGCGTCAAGGCTTCCAGCGAGCTCTACAGCCCGGTAAGCGGCACGGTCGTAGCCGTCAACGAAGAGCTTGAATCGGCTCCCGAGAAGGTGAACGAAGACGCCTACGCGGCTTGGATAATCAAGGTGCGTATGAGCGACGAATCCGAGCTCTCCGCCCTCATGGACGCTGCTGCGTATTCCGCCATCGCAAAGTAAAGATGGGAGCTTTTGCATATTTCCCCCATACGGAGGAGGACATCCGGACCATGCTGGAACGCATCGGTGTGCAGTCCGTCGATGACTTGTATTCCGATGTGCCGGCCGAGTTTATCCACAAGGGTGAATACGATCTTCCGGAGGCGCTCAGCGAGGAGGCAGTGCGTGCCTGGTTCAAGGACCTGGCGGGCCGCAACACGGAACTCAAGGTGTTCGCCGGCGCCGGTGCCTATGACCACTATACCCCTTCCGTGATTCCCTACATCACTTCCCGTTCGGAATTCCTCACAGCATACACGCCCTACCAGTGCGAGATTTCCCAGGGTACCCTGAGATACATCTTCGAGTGGCAGACCATGATATGCAAGCTTACAGGCCTGGATGTCGCCAACGCGTCCATGTACGACGGGCCCACCGCAGCCGCGGAGGCCATGCGCATGTGTGTCGCCTGTACCCGCAAGCGCAATTCCGTTGTGGCATCCTCCCGCCTGCTGCCCAATGTGTTAGCTGTCCTCGAGACCTATGCCAGGTATTCCGGCATCAACCTGATAGTCACGGACGACGTGTATGAAGCGGTTGCCGAAGGAACTCTCGACCTTGCCGGGGTAATCGTTCCTTCCATCAACCGTTTCGGTATAATCGAGAGTCATCTTGGGCTTGCTGACCTGGTGCATGAGATGGGCGGCCTTCTGGTCGAATACTGTGACCCGTCCGCACTTGCAGTGGTCAAGTCGCCCGCCGAATGGGGCGCCGATATCGCAGTGGGAGACGGGCAGAGTCTGGGTATACCCCTGTGCTATGGAGGACCGTACGTCGGCTTCATGGCCTGCAGGAACGAGTGGATGCGCAAACTGCCCGGCCGAATAGTAGGACAGACGGCTGATGCAGAAGGACGCCGTGCCTTCGTACTCACCCTCCAGGCCAGGGAACAGCATATACGCCGCGAGAAAGCTACTTCCAACATCTGCTCCAATGAGTCTCTCATGGCTCTCTGGTGCACGGTTTATCTCTCCTTGATGGGCCCCGAAGGCATGAGAAAAGTAAACGAACTCTGTTACCATGGTTCACACTACCTTCACGACGCCCTGCTTGCCACCGGCAAGTTTACAGACCCGTTCGAAGGTCGCGAGTTCCTCAAGGAGTTTGCACTCAAGCCGCTTTGCGACGTAAAGAAACTTCAGCAGGCCCTTCTGGACGCCGGCTTCTTCGGCGCCATCCAGACCGAGGAAGGATATGTTACCTTCTGCGTCACCGAGCGCCGCACAAAAGAGGAAATAGATCAACTCGTTAACGTCATCAAGGAGGCCGCGCTATGAAATACTACGATAAATTGATATTCGAGCTTTCGAAGCCCGGCCGTTGCGGGTATTCGCTGCCTACAGCATTACGAGGCTGCCAGACCCGCAGGGAGTCAAAAGAATCGCCGGCTGTTTGGCGCGAAGCCCCGCTGGATCTTCCGGAGGTATCTGAACCCGATGTGGTGCGCCACTATACAAATCTGAGTCAGATGAACTTCGGAGTAGATACCGGATTCTATCCCCTGGGCTCGTGTACAATGAAATACAATCCCAAAATCAACGAGGAGATTGTATCCCCGTTCAACGGTATCCATCCCCTGCAACCAGCAGAAACCGTCAAGGGCGTCCAGGCAGTCTATGACTTCATGGACAAAGCCCTGGCCGAGATTACCGGCATGAAGCATTTCACCTTCCTGCCCTGTGCCGGCGCCCACGGCGAACTCACCGGCCTCATGCTCATGCGCGAATACCACATGAGCAGGGGAGACCTCGCCCGAACCAAGGTAATAGTCCCGGATAGCGCCCACGGCACCAATCCCGCCAGCGCCGCCGTCTGCGGTCTCGATATAGTCGTAGTGAAGTCCAAGGAAAACGGACTGGTAGACGTAGAGGACCTGAAACCCCTGCTCGGTCCGGATATCGCCGGCATCATGATGACCAATCCCAACACCCTGGGTCTCTTTGAACGCGACATCAAGGAAATAGCCGCCCTCGTACATGAATGCGGCGGCCTGCTCTATTACGACGGCGCCAACATGAACCCGCTTCTCGGAATGGTCCGGCCCGGCGACATGGGCTTCGACATCATGCATCTCAACCTCCACAAGACCTTCTCCACCCCTCACGGCGGAGGCGGTCCCGGCAGCGGCCCTGTCGGCGTTGCTGAGCGCATAGTGCCCTTCCTGGACATCCCCCGCACGAGCGGCTTCCACGGCAACTTCGGCATCATACTGCGAGCCTGTGCGTACATACTCATGCTCGGCCGCGAAAACCTCAAGCTGGCAGGCAAGTACGCCACCCTCTCCGCCAATTATATCAAGGAGAGCCTGAAGGACTGCTACAAGCTGCCCATTCCCGGTGTCTGCAAGCACGAATTCGTATTCGACGGCCTGCTGGACGGAGGTGACGTAACCACGCTCGATGTTGCCAAACGACTGCTGGACTACGGCTTCCACGCTCCTACCATATACTTCCCGCTCCTTTTCCATCAGGCCATAATGATAGAGCCTACGGAGACTGAGTCGCTGGAAACGCTCGACGCTTTCATAGAGGTGATGCGCGTCATCGCAAAGGAGGCTGCTGAGGATCCCGAATCGCTGCATACCGCCCCTCATAACACACCTATAGGCAGGCCGGATGAGACCACGGCGGCCCGTCAGCCCGTATTGAAGTATTCCAGATCATGAAACGTGCGTTCCTGATTGCCGCGTTGGCTTTGCTGTCCATGTCCGCTTTGGCCGGAGTGGTCAAGGGACGGGTGACTGCAGGCGGCCGTCCGCTTGCAGGAGTGCAGGTGTCTGACGGGCGTCAGATAGTGCTGACGAATGCCTGCGGCAGATACAGGATGGTTACCGACAAGGCAGACAGCGTGGTGTTCATCACCACTCCTTCCGGCTACCGGGCGGAGATGCTGGATGCCATACGTCCGGGTTTCTGGCAGCTGCTTACAAAGGAGCCCGGCAAGACGGAAGTGCATGATTTCAAGCTGGTCCCGGAGAATCAGGACAAGTATGGTATTATCTTTATAAGCGATTGCCACTTTGCCAATGATCCCTCCAGGAACGACCTTGAGCGCTTCAAGTCCGACGTGCTGCCTGTGATCAGGAACGAATACGATAAGGCTGCCGCGAAGGGTGCGGTATATACCGTCAACCTCGGAGACTTTGCGCATGACCGCTATTGGTATGACTTCGGCTTCAATGAATACAAGGCTGAGCAATTCCTCGCGGAGGCAGGATATCCGTCTCCCGTCTATTCGGTTACTGGCAACCATGACAACGATGGCGCCGTGGCCGGCCTGGGAGAAAGGACAGACTTTGTTTCCGCCTGGAATTACCGTCACACATGGGGGCCGGCCTGCTATTCGGTAAACATAGGAGGCGACCACTGGATTTTCATGGATTCCGTGGAATACCTCAATGAGGGTGAACCCGATGCGAAGCACAAGAATATCAACGGAAAGCGCAACTACAACTGCAGATTTCTTGAAAAGGACCTGGACTGGCTTAGGGCAGACCTGAAATATGTTTCCCCTGATACCAGGGTGTTCTTCTGCTGCCATGTTCCCGTAGTGAACGACGCCAGCAAGTCGGAGGTCCTTCAGGAGGGACAGGCAGAACTGCTGGAAGATATTTTCAATGCCTTCCCCAAGGTGTACATGTTCTCCGGACATACCCACAAGCACATCAATACTGATATGGGGCGGTTCACCCGCTTCAAACAGTTTATCTTTGCGGCTACATCCGGGAGTATGTGGCAGAATCCCGAAGGGTGGCAGCCTATAGGCTCCGATTCCTGCAACCAGTCGTTCAACGTCATGGATTGCAGTGAGTCTGAACCTTCTCCCCGTTACGTGGCGGTGAACGGCAGCACCAGGATGATGCGTATCTACGACATCAACAAAGTGGGCGAGTTCTATCGCAACGATCCCCAGTGCCGTATTTTCCACAAGTTATATCCCGATCGCAGCTGGTATGCCGACCCCAGGTTTAAGAATATGATATACGTGAACTACTGGGGATATGCCCCGGGGCAGAAAGTGGAGATGTTCGAAGATGGCAAGCCACTGAAAGTGAGCAAATCCAAACTGGATGAGCCGTTGTATGTAATCACTTACATCACGCCCAGGCTTGACGATTCCAGCACAGCTTCCAAGTCCAACCTTAAGGACCGAAGGACACCCCACAGCTTCGTCGCCACAGCAATGAGCGCCACAGCCACGGTACTGGTCCGTGTGACCGGACCTGACGGGGAAGTGCTATACGAAGAGGAATTGATACGTCCCAAGACTTTTGATAAAAATATTCAATAACCAACATTCAATTAATTATGAAGAATTATTTTGATCTTACCGGCCGTGTTGCTGTTGTAACCGGCGCTTCCACAGGACTCGGCCTTCAGATGGCCAAAGCATTTGCAAGCCAGGGCGCCAACCTGGTACTTCTCGCACGTCGTATGAATCTCCTCGAGGAGAACGCTAAAGCAATCAACGCAGAATTCGGCGTTGAGGTTCTTCCTTTCGCCTGCGATATCACCGATACCGAGAGGGTCAAGGCTGCAGTTGCCGCCACCATGGAGAAGTTCGGCCGCGTGGACATCCTTATGAACAACGCCGGTACCGGCGCAGTTGCTCCCGCTGAGGAGATTACAGACGAGCAGTTCAAGAAGGAGCTCGACATAGACCTGTTCGGTACTTTCAACTGCTCCCGTGAATTCGGCAAGGAGATGATCAAGGCCGGTTACGGACGTATCATCAATATCGCTTCCATGTACGGTCTGGTGGGTAACATCATCTGCGGCAGCGCTCCTTATCATGCAGCCAAGGGCGGCGTGGTCAACCTGACCCGCGCACTTGCAGCTGAGTGGGGCAAGTATGGCATCACCGTCAACAGCATTTGCCCCGGATACTTCTACACCGACCTCACCACCGCAACCCTGGATTCCGATTATTTCCAGGCAATCGCCAAGCAGAGCATCCCTATGGCCCGTTACGGAAAGAGCGGCGAACTCGACACCTGCGCCCTCTTCCTGGCTTCTCCCGCCAGCACCTATGTCAACGGCCAGAATATCGCCGTGGACGGTGGATATACATGCATCTAGTGATGATCGTTTACAGAAAAAAGGCTGGAAGTCAACACTTTCAGCCTTTTTCTGTTTTTCAACAAATTATTCTTATATTTGCAGCGGGAAAGTCCTGTACGACCAGCTCCTTCAAAACTCCCCCAGGGCGGGAACGCAGCAAGGGTATGAAGTTGTAGCGGTGCGATACAGTAAGCTTTCCCTTTTTTTGTTCAGATACTGTCGAAAATCAACGGCAGAATATCATCGATTTTTTCGAATTTCCAAACCTTCTTGGCTCCTACCATGATTACGCTCATGGGCTTGCCGGATCTGGTCTGGTACTGTGCCATAACCTGCCGGCAGGCACCGCAAGGTGTCGCCGGTTCGTCGGTAATGCGGCCATAGATACCTCCCACGAGAGCCAGGCTCACCATTTCCTTGTCGGGATACTTGGCGCTGGCTGCAAACATGGCGGTACGCTCGGCGCAAAGGCCGGAAGGGAACGCGGCATTCTCCTGGTTGGCTCCGCGGACGATCTGCCCGTTTGTCATACGCACCGCAGCGCCCACGTTGAAGTGGGAATACGGGGCATAGGAGCCTCGCATGCCTTCAATTGCGGCCTGCGCAAGCTCCCTGTCCTCCGCGTTCAGCTCATCCAGTGACGAATACTCTTCGTACTTGATATTGAATGCTTTTTCTGTCATCAGTTATCTGTTTCAGTGTTTTGCATCAAATACGATGCCTCAGGCAAACTGCTCTTTGAGACGCTGGATCTTGTCGTCGGCGTCGTCGCCCTTGGCTCCGAAGTAGAACTTGATCTTGGGCTCGGTCCCCGAAGGACGCACAGACACTACGTCGCCTGCCTCGTCGAAGAACTGCAGTACGTTAGACTTGGGCTGCCCGGTCTTCTCGGGTTCGTTGTAATCTATAACCCTGGTAACAGGCGAGCCGCAGAGCTCTGCAGGCGGATTGCTGCGCAGGTCAATCATTATCTGCTGGATTTCCTGGGCGCCGCTGATGCCCTTGCGTACAAGGCTTACCAGACCTTCCTTGCGGTAGCCATACTTGGCGTAGATGCTCTGCATCAGCTGATAAAGGGTCATGCCCTGTTCCGCAGCCCATGCAGCGCACTCGCAAACCATCATGCAGGTTACCGGGGCATCCTTGTCGCGTACGAACTCACCTACGTTGAAGCCGTAACTCTCTTCGCCGCCGCAAATGAACTCGCCGCCCTCGGCCTCCTTGCGCTTCACCACTTCGGCTATGTACTTGAAGCCCGTAAGTACGTTATACACAGGGACTCCGAAGCTCTTGCAGATGTCCGTGATGAGCTCGGTAGTGACTATGGTCTTGACCACATACTTGCCGGCGGTCAGCTTGCCCAGTTCCTGCCAGCGGGTGAGGATGTAATATGTGAGCATGGATGCCGTCTGGTTGCCGTTGAACAGCACAATCTTGCCGTCGTTGTCGCGTACCGCAATGCCTACGCGGTCGGCGTCGGGGTCGGTGCCGATTACCAGGTCGGCTCCCGTCGCCTCGGCCTTCTCGAGCGCCAGTTTGAGCGCTGCCGGCTCCTCCGGGTTGGGGGAGACGCAGGTGGGGAAGTTGCCGTCGGAGATGTCCTGCTCGGGCACATGGATAATGTTCTCGAAGCCGCTGCGCTTCAGGATTTCCGGTACCAGACGCACGCCGCAGCCGTGCAGGGGAGTATAGACTATCTTGAGATCCTTGTGACGTGCGACGGCCTCGGGGCTCAGCCTCAGGGACAGCAGGTCACGGAGGTACTGCTCGTCCACATCGGCACCCATCGCCTCTATCTCTCCGCAGCGCAGGCCGGCCTCGAACTTCACCATGGAAGGGTCCGTAATCTTGGCCACCTCTGCCACGATTTCCTTGTCCACAGGGGATGTTACCTGGCCGCCGTCGGACCATGAGACCTTGTAGCCGTTGTACTCCTTGGGGTTATGGGATGCGGTTATCATGATGCCGGCAACCGCCTTCTTGAGACGAACCGCATAGCTCATCTCGGGAGTGGGCCGTATATTATCGAAAATGAACACGTGGATGCCGTTGGCGGAAAGTACGTCGGCGGCAATCCTGGCGAAGTCCTTGCTGTTGTTGCGGGAGTCGAAGGAAATGACCACGCGGGGGTCGTCGCCTTCGTAGTGCTTCAGGATGTAGTTTGCAAGTCCCTGGGTGGCCATGCCGACCGTGTATTTGTTCATACGGTTGGTTCCAACGCCCATGATGCCGCGAAGGCCGCCGGTACCGAACTCCAGATCCTTGTAGAATGCGTCTTCCAGCGCAGCGGGATCCTCGTTGCGGAGTTTGAGTATCTGCATCTTGGTCGCCTGGTCGAAGTCTCCGTCGAGCCAGTTCTGTACTTTGAGTTCAAATTCTTTCATATTTCAGTGCATGTTTCATTACGGGTTTCAAATACGCGGCCGGGGTAGCGTGCTATGATGCTGCGGTTGTGGGTCACCATCACTATGGCGGTGCCCTGTTCCCGGTTGATTTGCATCAGGAGCTGGAGTATGCCTTCTGCCGTCTCGGCGTCCAGATTGCCGGTGGGCTCGTCGGCTATGATTACCTCGGGAGAATTCAGGATTGCTCGGGCGATGGCTATACGCTGCTGCTCACCGCCGGAGAGCTGGTGCGGCATCTTGTGGGCCTTGGTCTGCATGCCCACCGCTTCCAGCACTTCGCTGATGCGCTTGTCCATGGCTTCTCGGTCTTTCCAGCCGGTGGACTTGAGCACGAAATCCAGGTTGGCCTCCACGCTGCGGTCCATGAGCAGTTGGAAGTCCTGGAAGACCACTCCCAGTTTGCGCCGGAGCATGGGGATGTCGCGGCTGCGGATCTTGGCCAGATTGTATCCGCAAACCTCGCCGGAACCGCCCTGGAGAGGGTTTTCTGCGATTATGGTACGAATTATGGATGTTTTGCCGGTACCGACTTTGCCGACGATATAGACCAGGTCGCCCTCACGGACTTCCATGTTCATTCCGTAGACGACGATGCTCTCGCCGCTTGTGATGTCAGCATCTTTGAAAAAAATCACATTTTTCATGATTTTTCTGGCCTTAAACTCTGCAAATATAAGTTATTTTGAGTAAATTTGTAAGTTAAAATATCATTTTTATGCGAGTCAGATTTTTATTGGCTGCCATTCTGCTTTCGGTGTCGCTCCAGGCGGCTCCGGACGGGCGCGCGGAACTCTTCCGCGAGGCGGTCACTCTATATAACGCCGGGATGTACGAACGTGCAGCTTCCCTCTTCGACAGGATGAAGGGAGACCCCATGAGCGAGGGGTATGCACTGCTCTGCGCCATCAAGATGCAGAACCCGGAGATGGATTCCATGGTCGAGAATTACGAGCTTGTCTGGGGCTTCTCCCCACTGTCCTCGATGATAGACTGGGAATACGGCAAGAGACTCTTCGACGAGGGACGTTACGATGAGGCTTCAAGGCGTCTCAACAGGGTGCAGTCCAAGCGGCTGGAGGAAACGGCCCGCCCGGAACTGGCATTCAAGAAGGGCTACTGTGACTTTGTATCCGGCAATTATCCCGACGCCCGCGACAGCTTCATGGAGGTTGAGGCCCTGCCCATGTCGGACTTCAAAGGCCCTGCCCGTTACGCCCTGGGATATATGGCTTACTCTGAAAAGGACTTTGCAGAGGCCGCCAAGTGGTTCGGGCTGTCGTCCGGAGACCCCCGTTTCGGCCAGCTTTCCAAATTCTACCTTGTGGACTGCCATTTCATGCAGAAGGATTACGACTATGTGCTTTCGGAAGGCGTCACCCAATTCGAGGAGCAGCCGGACATACGCAAGGCCAGGCTGGCACGCATGATTTCCGAGTCGTACCTTGTCCGCGGGCAGAAGGAGAAGGCCAAGGAGTATTTCACTGTCACCGACAGGGACGAGATGACCCGTGCGGACTGGTTCTATGCCGGGTCTGTGCTGTATGCCGTCGAGGACTGGAAGGGCGCGATCGAGAACTTCTGCATGATGACGGACCGCTCGGACTCCCTCGGCCAGATAGCCAATTACCAGATGGCCAACGCTTACCTGAATACCGGCAACAACGTGGCAGCAATGGATTCCTTCAAGGACGCTTCTTCCGTCAACTGGAATGCCACCATGCGAGAGGATGCCATGTTCAATTACGCCAAACTGGCCTTCGACCTGAACAAGGACACCAAGCCCTTCGCGGAATACATTTCCCGGTACAACACATCCAGGCGCGGCGACGAAATATACAGCTACATGGCGCTTGCCTCCCTTTATAACCGCGATTACGTGGGTGCTGTGGAGGCCTACGACAAGATAGACGAGCTGGACAGGGACCAGCAGAGCAATTACGTAAAGGCTTATTACCTGAGGGGAGAGCAGCTTATTGCCAGCGGAGCCTACCGGGATGCGATTCCTTGCCTTAAGGCCGCATCCTATTACCTGCCCAAGCATGACAAGGTGGGGCAGCTTGCCCGCTACTGGCAGGCAGAAGCGAACTACCGCACCGAGAATTATGATGAGGCCGCCGGCATGTTTGCAGACCTCTATAACCTGTCTGCGCTGGAAGGTGAGCCCGAGGGAGCCATACTGTCCTACAATGTTGCTTACTCCCACCTCAAGGCAAAGGAATACACTAATGCCTCCCGCTGGTTCGATATTTACCTGAACGAGGGCGACAAGACCTGCCGCAGGGATGCACTGCTGCGCCGGGCCGATTGCGACTATGTCCAGCGCAATTATCCCGCCGCCATCAATTCTTACCGCAATGCAATCCGGGAGATCAAGGCAGACGAGGATATTTATCCCTACTGCCAGCTTGCCCTCTGTTACGGCCTTGCCGGAGACAAGAAGGCCAAGGCCGAAGCCCTTTCCTTCGTGATGGAGGCGGATCCCGAGACCCCTATGTATGCAGATGCCCTGTATGAGCTGGGGCGTGCCTGCATGGACATTAACGATAACGCGAGGGCCATGAACGCATTCATCCTGCTCAGGGATAATGCCAAGGACCGCGAGACCAAGGCCAAGGCGCTCATCGGCATGGGAATGGTAAGCCGTAACGGCTCCGACTACGACAGGGCGCTGAGCTGCTACAAGGAGGTGGTCCAGCTGTTCCCCGGAAGCCAGTATGCGGAGGATGCCATGTTTGCCATCGAGTCTATCTATCAGACCCTTCATACACCGGAGAAGTATCTGGAGTACCTGGAGTCCAACAACCTGAATTCCGGCAAGTCGGAATCCGACAAGGAGAACCTGTACTTCAACACTGCGGAGCAGGTATTCCTTGCCGGCAACTATCTCCAGGCGGCCTCGTCTCTCCAGAAGTACCTGGATACATACCCCAGAGGCAGTCACGTTACCAACGCCATGTTCTATCTGGCCGAGTCGTACGCCGCCCTTGGCAACAAGGAGAAGGCCTGCGACTTGTACGACAAGGTGGTGGACGCTCCGGATGCCGGTTCGTTCGCAGAGACCTCGCTGCTCCGTTCCGCCGAGCTGAATTACAGCCTTGAACGCTATGGCGCCGCCTATGACGCATACCTGCGCTTAAGCGAACGTGCCAGGCTGGAGGGCAACCGCACCCAGGCTGCGCTCGGGATGATGCGTTCTGCTTACAAGGCACGCGAATATGTCCGGGCCGCAGAGGCTGCAGAGCTTGTAGAAGCCCTTCCCGGCTTGACCGATGCCGTACTGCGTGAGGCCTCTTACATCAAGGCCAAGTCGCTGCTGTCTTCCAGCCGCCGCGCGGAGGCTATGGCTGAGTTCGGCAGACTGTCCGCATATCCCTCTACCAAAGAGGGTGCTGAGGCGTGCTACATACTCATCCAGGACGCATTCGACAGGGCTGAATACGAGTCGGTCCAGAATAAGGTGTTCGATTTTTCCGGCAAGGCCGGAGGCCAGAACTACTGGCTTGCCCGCTGCTACATCACCCTGGCGGATACATTCGTGCAAATGGGCAGGAAAGAGCAGGCAAAGGCCACTCTCTCCAGCATACGTGACGGCTATACTCCTGAGAGCCAGGATGATGACATCCTCAATCTGGTAGAGGCCAGACTCAACAAACTCAATTAGTTACGCAGAATGAAAAAGACCGTTATATTGATTGCATCGCTTGTGCTCCCCCTGAGCCTCGTGGCCCAGAACCTCAATCCGGAAGTGCAGGTGACAAATGAATACGAGACCCGCATTGGTGACGTTGCCAAGCAGGGACCGTCCATGACCGTTCCCGATTCCATGCTGCGTTTCGACTATCATTTCGACTATTCTGTATTTGAATCCCCCTACAGGGGCTCATACGAATTCTCTCCATATGCGGTGAGCATAACTCCTGCCGCCTCCGGTTACGACGGACGCAAGTTGTGGCTGCGCGCCGGGGCCGGATGGACCCTCAGGCCGGAACTTGACCTGGTGTGGGCGGCTCTGGACACCAAGAAGGTCGCCGTCAACGTGTTTGCAAAGGGTGGCGGTTACTACGGCAACTATATGAATGTTCTTGCCGATACCTTCGTGGCCGATAAGGGTACGCTTTATAATGGCTGGGATTTCAAAACAGTAGCAGGGGTGGATACCCGATTCACCATCGGAAAGTCTGTATTGCGCGCCGAACTCGCATACGACGGCCTGTTCACCGGACATGAGATACTGCACAATTCCGTGGCTCATGCCCCCTATGCGTCGGTGCGTATAGGAATGGATAATCCAAGCGGTTTTGCCTACTCTGTAGGTGCCAGCTACCGTTATGTGAACGAAAAGTTCGAAGGCTGGGCTCCGGTTCAGGACCATGATGCCCGTGTAGATGTCTACGTTTCCCCATACATAGGGGAGGGAACCCGCGGCGCATTCGACATGCAGTTCGTTTACAACAGCTGGTACTTCGGGCTGGAAGGTCACCCGTACATTCTTTTCAGCATAGGGCCGTGGGATTTTGATGCAGGATTACGTCTTGGCTGGAACAGCGACAGTTTTGGCCTGAATCCGACTGCGGAGGGGGAGCGCTTCACAATATGCCCTGACGTCAAAGCCGTATGGCATCTGCTCGACAATCACCTGGATATATATGCCGGTGCGGTAGGAAGTAACCACATGCCAGGCTACTGGGACTATAAGACAGCTGCCCACCGTTACTTTGTCAATTATTCCGAGCCCCGTCCGGTCTGGGAAATCGCGGATTGCTTTGGAGGCGTCCGCGGATTCACCGGCTTCGGCCTGCGCTGGGACGTCAAGGCGGGCTACCGCTTCCTTCAGGACGTTCCCCTCTGGACCGTTAGCGCTGCCGGCGGCGAGACTCTGACTGCCGCAGATAACGACCTGGGCGTCTTCCATGCAGATCTGGACCTGGCCTGGAAGAACGACAGGGTGGACGTTCAGGGCGCAGTGCATTATAATTGGCTGCCCGACGGAGTAGGCGAGAGGGTTTTCGCTCCTGCTGCTGTTCAGGCGAACCTCAAGGCTTCGTACAACTGGATGCGGCGCATCTATGCCGGCGTCTGTGCAGATATGGCCACAAGCCGTGTCGCCGTTGTAGGCCCTGACAGCGTGGAACTCCCGTGGTACCTGAATCTGGGCGTCTGGGCGGAGTACAGGTTTAACGATAAACTGGGCGTTTGGCTCAAGGGCACCAACCTGCTGAACCAGCAGGTAAGGCTCAGCCCGGTTTATTGCCCTTACGGCCCTTCTGTCACCGCAGGCATTACCCTCAGTTTGTGATTTTTTGTGTAAATTTGTGAGTTATATAGAGATATTATGATTGATCAGGAAGAGATGAAACAGGCGGAAGAACAGTATTCCGCTAACAGTATCCAGGTTCTCGAGGGACTTGAGGCAGTCCGCAAGCGCCCGTCGATGTACATCGGCGATATATCCGAAAGGGGCCTTCACCACCTGGTGTATGAGGTCGTAGATAACAGTATAGACGAAGCCATGGCGGGCTTCTGCGACACTATCGACGTCCGCATACTGGAAGGCGACTCCATAAGGGTTACCGATAACGGCCGTGGTATCCCTACGGGCATGCACGAAAAGGAACACCGTTCCGCTCTGGAGGTGGTTCTGACCGTGCTGCATGCCGGCGGTAAGTTCAGCAAGAACAGCTACAAGGTTTCCGGCGGTCTGCATGGCGTGGGCGTGTCCTGCGTTAACGCCCTGTCGGACCTGCTGATTGCAGAGGTGCACCGTGAGGGCAAGGTGTTCGAGCAGCGCTACTCGAAGGGAAAGCCCCTCGGCGACGTCAAGGTGATAGGGGAATCCTCCAACACCGGAACCATCATCACCTTCCATCCCGATCCTGAGATATTCCAGCAGACCACTCATTATCGTTACGATACCCTTGCGGCGCGTCTGCGTGAGCTGGCCTTCCTGAACAAAGGCATCAAGATCACCCTCACCGACGAGCGTGAGCAGGTGGATGAATTCGTTCAGGACGAGAGCGGCGAAAGCAAGGCCACCGGCCGTAAAGTGTTCCGCTCTGATGTTTTCTATTCGGAAAAGGGCCTGAGCGAGTTCATCGAGTATCTGGATGCCGGCGCGCAGACCATTATTCCGCAGCCCGTCTGCATCGCTTCCGACAAGATTATCCCCATAGACATAGCCCTGCAGTACAACAGCGGCTATTCGGAAAAGATATACTCCTACGTCAACAATATCCACACCATAGAAGGCGGTACTCACCTGCAGGGCTTCAAGATGGGCCTCAGCCGTTCGCTCAAGCAGTATGCAGAGAAGAACAAGCTCCTGGACAAGTTCAAGGGTGAGCTTGCACCGGAAGACTTCCGCGAGGGCCTTACGGCCGTTATCTCGGTCAAGATTGCAGAGCCTCAGTTCGAGGGCCAGACCAAGACCAAGCTCGGCAACCCAGAAGCTACGTCCGCGGTCTCCCAGGCCACTGCAGCCGCGCTGGATATGTATCTGGAAGAGAATCCCAAGTTTGCCAAGACCATCATAGACAAGATAGTCCTGGCAGCTACCGCTCGCGCCGCCGCCCGCAAAGCGCGCGAGATGGTGCAGCGCAAGAGCCCTCTGGGCGGCGGCGGCATGCCCGGCAAACTGGCCGACTGCTCCGACAAGGACCCGGAGAAGTGCGAGCTCTTCCTGGTTGAGGGTGACTCTGCAGGCGGAACCGCCAAGCAGGGCCGTGACCGCCGTACGCAGGCTATCCTGCCCCTCCGAGGCAAGATTCTCAATGTGGAGAAAGCCTCCGGCGACCGCGCCTTCGATTCCGAGGAAATCCGCAACATCTACACCGCTCTCGGCGTTACCGTGGCAATGGAAGACGAGACCGGCGAGAAGCACATGGACCTGAGCAAGCTCCGTTATCATAAGGTGGTAATCATGACTGATGCCGATGTGGACGGTTCCCATATCGCCTGCCTTATCCTTACCTTCTTCTTCCGCTACATGTACGACCTCATCAAGAACGGATACGTATATCTGGCAACTCCTCCCCTGTACCTCGTAAAGAAGGGAAAGGAAGAAATCTACTGCTGGACTGAAGAACAGCGCGAAGAGGCCGCCCTCAAGCTCGGAAAGGGCACAGACAAGGGTTATACCGTACAGCGTTACAAAGGTCTCGGTGAGATGAGCGAGGAGCAGCTGTGGCAGACAACCATGAATCCTGCCAACAGGCGTCTGCGCCAGATTACCATCGACAATGCGGCTCAGGCCGAGCGTACTTTCTCCATGCTCATGGGAGACGACGTTCCGCCACGCCGCCAGTTCATTGAGGAGAACGCACATTACGCAAACATCGATGCCTAGTGTCATCCTGAACGAAGTGAAGAATCTGGATTCTTCGCTGCGCTCAGAATGACAAAACAACTGATATGTTAGATATATTTGACCGCATAGAGCGCGACAGCGGAGGTCCCATAGGACAGTACTTCGAGCAGGGCTTCGGCTACTACATGTACCCACGCCTCGAGGGCGAGCTCGGCCCGCATATGATATTCAACGGCACTCCGGTGCTGAACTGGAGCCTTAACAATTACCTGGGCCTGGCCAACCATCCCGCGGTGCGCAAGGCAGATGCAGATGCGGCCGCACAATGGGGCCTCGCATATCCGATGGGCGCCCGCATGATGAGCGGACACACCCGCTACCACGAGCAATTGGAACAGACCTTCGCCCGCTTTGAGAAAAAAGAGGACGCATTCCTGTTCAATTTCGGCTACCAGGGCATCGTTTCTACCATAGACGCCCTCACCGCCCGTCACGACGTGATAGTGTATGATGCCGAGTGCCATGCCTGCCTGCTGGACGGCATCCGCCTGCACATAGGAGAGAAGTACAAATACCGCCATAACAACATAGCCGACTGCGAAAAGGTGCTCGCACGCGCCTGCAAGACGGCAGAAGAGAACGGCGGAGGAGTGCTGCTTATTACCGAAGGCGTTTTTGGCATGACAGGGGCTCTGGGCATCATAGACCAGATATCCGCACTCAAGAAGAAATACAGCTTCCGTATCCTGATAGACGATGCCCACGGCTTCGGTCTGCTGGGCGAGCATGGGCGCGGAACCTCGGAACAGCTGGGCTGCATGGACGAGGTGGATCTGTACATTGGTGCCTTTGCCAAGAGTATGGCCAGCATAGGCGGCTTCGTGGCCGGTCCGCACAAGATAATCAACTATCTGCGCATGAACATGCGTTCGCAGATGTATGCCAAGTCGCTTCCTATGCCGCTGGTAATCGGCAACATGAAGCGCATGGAGATTATAGATTCGCCCGAGGGCGACAAGCTCCGCGCCAAGTGCTGGGCCATTACACATGCCATTCAGGACGGATTCCGCAAGGAGGGCTTCGACATAGGCGAGGCTCAGGCCTGCGTGACCCCCGTGCATATTTTCGGAGGAGTTGCCCAGGCTACCAAGATGGCCAAGGACCTCAGGGAGAATTACAGGATATTCTGCTCCATGGTCATTTATCCGGTGATTCCCAAGGGCATGATCATATTCCGTATTGTTTCCACCGCGGCCCATACCATGGAGGATGTTGAATACACGCTCAATGCCTTCAAGGAAATAAAGGCCAAACTTGATGCCGGCGCCTACGACGGTGACGATATCGCCGAAATGAAAATCGACTGACTGTCATTCTCAACGTAAAACTGTCATTCTGAACGAAGTGAAGAATCTCTACTTCCAGGACAAAGTCATCATAGTCACCGGCGCCAGTTCCGGCATCGGCCTGGCCTCCTGCCGGCTGTTCGGAAGCCTCGGGGCAAAGGTTGTGATGGCCGCCCGCTCGTACGACAAACTGCTTTCCCTGGCACCTTCCGTGGGGCCGGCGGACAGGGTGCTTTGCGTTCGTTGCGACGTGTCTGTGGAAGAAGATTGCAAGGCGATGGTAGATGCGGCTGTGAATCGTTTCGGCCGTATCGACATACTGGTGAACAATGCGGGACTTTCCATGAGGGCCATGTTCAAAGACCTGGACCTCAAGGTGATACATTCTCTGATGGATGTCAACTTCTGGGGTACCGTCAATTGCACCAAGTATGCGCTTCCGTATCTTCTGGAGACAAAGGGGCAGGTAGTCGGGGTTATCAGCATAGCCGGTTATTCCGCACTTCCTGCCCGTACGGGATACAGCTCTTCAAAGTATGCAATACGCGGATTTCTGGATACCCTGCGCATAGAGCACATGAAAGACGGCCTCGGGGTATTGGTTTTCGCACCAGGTTACACATCTTCCAACGTGCGCAATGCCGCCCTTACCGCAGATGGAAGCGCACAGGGGGAGACCCCGCTGGACGAGGACAAACTTATGAGTGCTGAAGAATGCGCGCAACATCTCGCCCGTGGCCTTGCAAAGCGCAAATCCGAATTGATACTTACCGGCTTGGGGAAAGCTACAGTATGGGCGCACCGTCTCTTCCCCCGCTTAACTGATAAATTGACTTACAAATACATATCACGTGAAACTGACAGCCCTTTTAAATAAGTTCCCGCCACTTTTGCTGGTAGCCGCCCTGCTTGCAACCGTCGCTCCCCGCACGGCCAAGTTCGGCTATGACTACAAGAAGGGCTCGACATGGAACTACGAAACGCTTTTCGCCCCTTTTGATTTCCCTATACTCAAAACTCCGGAGCAGATGCAGGAGGAGGCCGAGAAGGTCCTTGGCTCCTATGTTCCGTACTACCGCTATTCTTCCGGGGTTACCAACTCCAGCCTGTCGGCCGCCGATGCCCTGGATCTCGGGGACATGAAGCCGGTTGTTACCGGAGCCCTCAGGAACATATTGGAGAAGGGAGTCCTGGCCGATGACGAGGTTCCCGTGAATGCGGAAATCATCTATGTCCAGAAAGACAAGAGGGCGGTCAAAGTGCCATCCTCGGAGCTTATGGGTATCTCCCAGGCTCGCTCAAAGCTGCTCTCCGAGGTGCTGGAAGCCAGCGCTTTCCCTGCATCAGACTCACTTCTGAAGGCCCAGGGCGTTTACGGTCTGGTAGTTCCCAATCTTGTTTTCGATGCCAAGACTTCCGAGGCGGTGAGCGCAGAGGCCGTCAGCCATATCTCGCCCACCGGCGGCTATGTCTCCGCCGGACAGTTGATTATATCCAACGGGGAAGTGGTGACGGCAGAAGTGGTGCAGATACTGGATTCCTACAAAAAGGAGTATGAAAGCAACATGGGTTCGTCCGGTCCGGCATATCTCAGTATAATCGGTAACATTCTGGTAGCCTTTATGCTGGTGTGCCTTTTCTTCCTTGCGATACTGTTCTCCGGCAAGAGCTTCTTCTCCGACAGCCGTTACTATTACCTGATATTCGTATTCACCCTCTTCTCGGTGGCGATAACACTGATATGCCGTCTGAATCCGGCATGGCTATTCATCGCCCCGCTTACCCTTGCAGCCCTGTACCTCCAGGCTTTCGTGCGGGCAAGGGTCATAGTTCCGGTGTATATTATTTCGCTGCTGCCGCTTCTGATTTATGCAGATTACGGTGCGCCGCTGTTTATCATATTTCTGACGGGAGGCATGATTTCCATATATGCTTCACGCTATCTGGTTCAGGGGTGGAAGCAGTTCCTTCTGGCTCTCATTGCCTTCGTCTCCATGGCTTTGGCTTATGTCGCCCTGCATCTTGTAGGCGCCATCAGCACTCCAATGCTGCCGGACCTGCTTAGGCTGCTTATCGCCGCCTTCCTTGCTGTCGCAGGATATCCTCTCATATACCTCTTCGAGAAGATTTTCAATCTGGTTTCCAATTCACGGCTTGCGGAATTGGCCGATACCTCTTCGCCCATTCTCCGTGAACTGGAGCAGAACGCTCCCGGAACCTTCCAGCACTCCCTGCAGGTTATGAACATGGCCGATGCGGCAGCCCGGGCGATAGATGCCAACCCGCTGCTGCTCAGGGTGGGAGCCCTGTATCACGACATAGGCAAGATGAACAACCCCATGTGCTTCATAGAGAACGAGTCCATGCTCAACAAGGCTGATGACCAGAAATATCATGCCGGCCTGTCGCCCCGTCAGAGTGCAGACGATATTATCAAGCATGTATCTGACGGCGTGGAAATGGCACGCAAGCACAGGCTGCCTCAGGTAGTGGTGGATTTTATCCGTACGCATCATGGAACCACGGTTACCGGCTACTTCTGGGGTAAGCATCTGGCGGGCAAGGGCGATCCTGCCGATAAGGGTGCGTTCTCGTACCCGGGTCCGGCTCCTACAACAAAAGAGCAGGTTGTGCTGATGCTGTGCGACAGCATAGAAGCTGCTTCCAGAACGCTTAACGAATATACCCCCGAGGCTTTTTCCGCCTTCGTGGAGAAGATAGTTCAGGGAAAGGTAGACCAGGGACAGCTGCTGAATGCAGAAATCACCATCAAGGAACTTAACGAGGTGAAGCAGGCGCTCAAGTCGTACCTGGCCCAGATGCACCATGGCCGTGTCGCCTATCCTTCGCAGAGAAAGAAATTTTTAAATTTTAAATAAAGTTATGAAACTTAAAAAGAAACAAATTGATGACCTCAATCTCGAGCTTACCCTTGAGATAGCCCCGGAAGATTACGCTGAAGAATTGCATAAGAAACTCGCCGAGCGCAGACGTACGGCAGATTTCAAGGGTTTCCGCAAGGGTATGGTACCTGCATCCCTGATAAAGAGGGTTTATGGTGAGCAGGCACTTGTAGATGCGGTTAACGATGTAATTACCAATTCTTTAGACAAGTATATCCAGGACAACAAGCTGCACCTTCTGGGTGAGCCGCTGGGCAGCGAGAAGCAGCCTGAGCTAGAGTGGGTTGAGGGCAATTCTTTTACATTCATCTTCGATGCCGCCCTTTCTCCCGAAATTAATGTAGATGTGGAGGCTTCCGATGAAATAGTGAAGTACAGCATTACTACTTCTGCCAAGGATAAGGCGTCGGCTGTAGAGAATTACAAAAAGTATCTTGAGGAGCGCAACAAGGATAAGGAGAATCCCGAGGTGAAGAGCGACGAGGAAATAGAGAAAGAGGTTACCGAGCGCCTGAAGGAGGAGCACAAGCAGGAGGCCGAGTGGCGCCTGAGCAAGGATATCCGCGACTTCTACGTGAACAAGGCCGGAGTGAAGCTCCCCGAGGAGTTCCTTAAGAGGTGGCTTTTTGCCGCCAATCAGGTCAAGCTTTCCAAGGAAGACATTGATAAGGATTTCCCTGGATTCTGCGAGGATTTCAAGTGGCAGCTGGTACGTGGCAGCCTTATGCAGAAGTTCGGCTTCAAGGTTGAGCACGACGATATCTACGAGGCTGCAAAGGCTTATGTATCATATCAGTACGCTATGTATGGCCTGGGCAATGTCCCCGAGGAGATGATTACCGAAGCTGTTGGCAATATCCTTAAGGACCGCCGTCAGATCGAGCGGCTCTCCGAGCAGGTTGAGGACAACAAGGTCCTCGCCAAGATCAAGGAAACCGTCAAGTTCAAAGAGAAGAAAATTACCTCCGAGAAGTTCCGCGAACTGTAGGTCTCTACGCACCTGACTACAAAGAGGACCCGGTCTCATGATACAAAAATGCTGAGCATTTTCAAAATCGACCGGGCCCTCTTTGTATCCAGGTGCTGATAAAGATTCTTCGTCAGGTTGCACCTTCCTCAGAATGACAGCTATCAGCCAAGGCCAATTGTCATTCCGCTCATCATGTCATTCTGAACGAAGTGAAGAATCTACCCGAATATTATCCCCAGTATTGATAGAACAACGCTATTGATTCCATTCCGCGGAAGAACTGCTTGAGGAGGTAGCTCTCGTTGGGGGAGTGGATGGTGTCGCGTTCGAGGCCGAAACCGAGCAGTAGCGGGTCTATACCGAGTATCTTCTGGACTTCTGCGAGTACGGCTATGCTTCCGCCGCCTCGGGAGGGCACGGGCTCAATGCCATAAACCTCTGAAACAGCGCGGCTTGCGGCTTTGTATGCGCTACTGCTAATGGGGATGAGGAAGCCGTCTCCGCCTTCGCAGGGCTTGACTTCCACTTTTACGCATTTGGGCGCAAGGGCCTTGAAGTATTTAGCGAACAGCTTGGTAATCTCACCGCTCCGCTGGTTCGGAACCAGACGCATGGAAATCTTGGCGTGCGCTTCAGAAGGCAGCACGGTCTTGGCGCCCTCTCCGGTGTAGCCGCCCCAGATACCGCAGACGTCCAGGCACGGGCGTATTCCGGTACGCTCAAGGGTGGTATATCCTTTCTCTCCACGAACGGCGGCAATATCCAGGAACTCCTTGTACTCCTTCATGTCGAAGGGGGCTTTCGCCAGCAGTCTGCGGTCGGCGCGGGAGAGCTCGACCACTTTGTCGTAAAATCCGGGTACGGTCACACGGCCGTCCGCATCTATCAGCTTGGAAATCATCTCGCAGAGCACCTGGATGGGGTTTGCGACAGCTCCGCCGTAGTGTCCGGAATGCAGGTCTTTGTTCGGGCCGACGACTTTCACCTCCAGGTAGCTCAGGCCACGCATGCCGCAGTTGATGGAGGGCACCTTTTCGCTTATCATGGTGGTGTCGCTCACAAGGCAGATATCCGCGGCAAGCAGTTTCTTGTGGGCCTTTATCCATGCTGGCAGGGACGGGCTGCCGATTTCCTCCTCACCTTCGAAAAGGAACTTGACGTTATGTTTAAGCTGCCCCGTCCGCATTAGGAACTCGAAGGCCTTGATATGCATGAAGAGCTGCCCCTTGTCGTCGTTGGCTCCGCGGCCCCATATCGCATCCTGCCCCGTGGAGTCGGGACCTATCACCGGTTCGAAGGGGTCCGTGCGCCATTTCTCCAACGGCTCTACCGGCTGTACGTCGTAGTGACCGTACACCAGGACGGTGCGGGCTGCAGGATCCACTGTCTTCTGCCCGAAGACCACCGGGTGGCCGTCGGTTTCATATACTGCGGCGCTGTCGGCACCGGCCTCCATCAACAGTTCGCACAGCCTGTCGGCGCAGGCGTACATGTCTGCTTTATGCTCAGCCTTGGCGCTCACGGACGGAATGCGCAGCAAGGAGAAAAGTTCTTCGAAGAAGCGTTCTTTGTTCAGCTCTATATACTGTTTCATAAGCGATTGATTTACAATGTGTGGCGACCTTTTTTCGTAAGCCATCCGATAAGCATCTCGGGTCGGTCGGTCTGTATCATAGAGACGCCCTTGTCCAGATACTGCTGATAAACCATACCGGGGTCGTCGGCCAGAAATGCTGCATCATCGTCATTACCGTCACCGCCGCATAGGCTCGCCCATATGGTGTTAACCCAAATCTTGGAGCCCTGGTCCAGTATCTTCCTGCATGCCTCGTCGAAGGCTCCGTCATCGTTGCTCTGCCAGCAGACTTCATATGCCAGGGGCACAACGCCCTGTTCCATGTAGGAATTGAACAGTGTAATGCCTGCGGGCTTCTGGATATCCACTATGGGCATGTACATCATGTTGTGTTCGTATGCTGCCTCATGGGCGGCAATCACCTCGATGGGCTTCTTGCCCTTGATGAGTATCTGATCCGTGACACCCAGCTCCTCTGTAATTGCAAGAACCTGGTCGTAAAACTCATAGCCCTGGTCCACATTCACGCAAATACGGTCTTTGCAGCACTCCAGGGCCTCTTTCAAAGTAGGAATATGAAGTGTGTCTATAGTGACCCCGTGCGCCCGCTTGAGGCTCAGGCCCTTTATCTCCGCCAGCGTCAGGTCTTTCACTCTGGCGCTCTTGCCTGGCTCGCTTTTGTACACGCTGCTGAAGTTGGTGCAACGTGTTACTGTGGCGTCGTGGCTGAGTATCAGCACGGAATCGGAGGTCATCTTGAGGTCCAGTTCCATGATGTCGGCTCCCATGCGTATTATGCTCTCGATGGCCGGAATCGAGTTCTCCGGAAAGTTGCGCCAGTCGCCGCGGTGACAGGTAACCACCACGTATCTGGAATCGGGGTTATGTATTTGGGCGGCAATGGCTTCGGCCCTGTTGGCATACTGTGCGGGCCCGTTGCAACAAGATGCAAACGAAAGGAAACCCAGCAAAAGGAGAAGTGTCTTTTCCATTTTGTAAAGTTAAACAATAATAGTTAAATTTGTGCAATTACATAAGCTTATGGCACTGATTAAATCTATTTCCGGCATCCGTGGTACAATCGGAGGTCCTACAGGGGATAATCTGACCCCTGTCGATATCGTCAAGTTTACATACGCCTACTGCAAATGCCTCAAAGAGCGCAAGCAGCCCTTCGGTGACCGCTACAAGGTGGTAGTCGGCCGCGACGCCCGCATAAGCGGCGAGATGGTAGAGCAGCTGGTGATAGGAACGCTGATTGCCTGCGGTGTGGACGTAGTCCGCTGCGGCTTCGCCAGCACCCCTACTACGGAGCTGGCCGTAACGTTCAGCAAGGCTGACGGCGGCATCATCATTACCGCCAGCCACAACCCCCGCCAGTGGAACGCCCTCAAGCTCCTTAACGAGAACGGTGAGTTCCTCACTGCGGTCCAGGGACAGGCCATACTCGACTGTGCGGAGAGCGGAGATTTCGACTTCGCACCTGTGGACGAGTTGGGCGTAATTGAAGACCATGATTTCACGGACGAGCACATAGATGCAGTGCTTAAGCTGGATGCCGTGGATGTTGAGGCTGTTAAGGCCGCCGGTTTCACCGTTGTGCTGGATGCAATCAATTCTGTCGGAGGCATCATAATGCCGCGCCTGCTCAAGCGTCTTGGCGTCAAGTGCATCACTCTCAACGGTAATCCCACCGGTGATTTCGCCCACAATCCAGAGCCCCTGCCGCAGAACCTGGTGGAACTCAGCGAGACCGTAGTGCGCGAAAAGGCGGACCTCGGCGTGAGCGTAGACCCGGACGTGGACCGTCTGGCCTTCATATGCGAAAACGGCCAGCCGTTTGTGGAGGAATATACTCTCGTAGCAGTTGCAGACTATCTGCTTGACGATGCCGTCAAGCGTGGCGTGAAGCCGCTCGCCACGGTTTCCAACCTCAGCTCCAGCCGCGCCCTGCGCGACGTTACCGAGGCTCATGGCGGCACCTATTATGCATCTGCCGTAGGTGAGGTCAACGTGACAACCCTCATGCACAAGGTCGGCGCCCTCATCGGCGGCGAAGGCAACGGCGGCGTCATCTATCCCGCCTCCCACTGCGGACGCGACGCCATGGTAGGCGTAGCTCTCTTCCTCAGCCAGCTGGCCCATAAGAAGCTCAGCGCCAGTGCCTACAAGGCAACCCTGCCGCCGTACTTCATTGCCAAGAACCGTATCGACCTGAGCGACAAGGCGATGATAGACCGTATCCTGGACGAGATGAAGGAGCACTACAAGAACGAAAAGGTCAACACCATCGACGGCGTGAAGATAGACTTCGAGGCAACCCGCCGATGGGTGCACCTCCGCCGCTCCAATACCGAACCAATTATCCGTATCTATTCGGAAGCTCCTACTGCCGCTGAAGCAGAAGCGCTTGCGGCCGAAGTGGTGGCCCTTGCGCAGCGCATCATAGGCAATGTTTAGTTTCCGTACAACTCCCATAAGCGAGCAACTCGACCGTAGTCTGACTGAAGGCCGGGTTGCCTGCTTTTGCACCCCCAACTGCTGGGACAGTGCCGCACAGGCTTATCTGTACGACATTTTCCGTAAACGGGGGAATCTGGTGCGTGTGTTCGGTCCGGCCGGAGCGGAACTCGATCCATCAGCGGGCCATATAGACTTCAGCGCCGAGGATCTGGAGGGGCTGGATGCGGTGGTGGTCGAGATACAGGACGTGGGTACCCGTTACTTCGGATACACACGTGACGTTCTTAGGCTGCTGAGCTTCCGCGCGCGCATGGAGGAGGGGCCGTCGATGTATATCATAGACCACATCAATCCGGCTGGGCGGGTTGTAGAAGGGACCATTCCGGTGTTGGAGCCCGAGTTATGGACACCTAAAGTGGCTCATCGTCACGGACTTACCCTGGCCGAGCTTTGTAACCTGTGGTGCTCTGAGATAGGCGCCCGCTTCCCCCTGCACATTATTTCGGCACTTGCCGGCGAAGTAGGAAAGGACCTGTTGCCCTGGACCATAGCACCTGCTCCCGACATTCCCGGACTGTTTACCTGCGACATGTACAGCGGCGGAGGCCTGTGGAGCGCCACGGCCATTACTGCAGGCACGGGTACGCCGCGTCCGTACGAGTACATAGGTGCTCCTTTCGTCAGTAACAGTTCCATCCCCCCGAGTCCGCAGGGAGTACTTATGCGCCCCTGCTCATTCACTCCGGCATTCGGAAAATATGCTGGGGAGGTATGTCACGGCTATCAGATCATACTCCTGCCAGGTGCACAATACCATTCTCTCCTGCATACCCTTCAGCTCATGCGCTGGTTCGCGGACCGCGATTCCCGTTTCGAGATTACCCGTGAGCTGCTGGACCGCATCAACGACCCTGTCATAAGCGAGTACCTGCGCGGCCGGATAACCTTTGACATAGTGCAGGAACACGTAAAGCTGGAAGAGCAGAAGTGGATACGCAAAGCCAAGCGCTATCTGCTTTACGAAGACGCGCCGTACAGGATTAAATAGTTTGCTTTTTCGCAAAATTGTGCTAACTTTGCGCCCGCATTAAAAACTATAGTTTACAATGAAACAAGGAATCCATCCCGAAACCTACCGACTTGTAGCTTTCAAGGATATGTCCAACGAAGACGTGTTCATCACCCGCAGTTGCGCCAACACCAAGGAGACGATAACTATCGAGGGCGTTGAATATCCTCTCGTGAAGCTTGAGATTTCCAACACTTCTCATCCTTTCTACACCGGCAAGATGAAGATCGTCGACACCGCCGGCCGTGTGGACCAGTTCTACCAGCGTTACAAGGCTCGCAAGAAATAATTTTTGCGTACAGATAGGCAGAAGCCCCGGAGTTCCAGGAATTCCGGGGCTTTTCTTTTTTGGTGATTATTGATTATATTTGAGTGCTGATAATCACCATGCAAAAGCAGATTTACTATTCTCCGGATACGGAGTTGACGGCGCGCATTCCGGAATGCGTGCTGGCATCCAGTTTTAACGGCGACGACAATACAGAATATCTCGATTATGAAGACGGCGGCTTACTTTAAGAGTTTTGCGGCGGCCGTCCTCTTCGCGTCGGTCCTCGCCTCCTGTTCCAAGGATATCATGTCTGATGACAGGCCATCGGACATTTATACTTTCACCCTTTCAGCAGACGGAACAAAAGCGGTTCTTGCAGAAGACGAAAGGGGCAGATACGGGCACTGGGAAGCCGGCGACAGGCTGGGCACAGTGGTAGCCTCGGATGCTCCTGCGTACTCCAACATCACGGTCGGAACGCCCTCGTCTTTCAATATCTACCGTCCCGGCGGATTGCAGGCGGGAGAGTTGCTCTACGTTTATTATCCCTACAACAACTCTACCCCTAGCGCCCATGAGGTGCGTTTTGAAATTCCCCCCTCCCAGAGTCAGAACGGCACTGAGTTCGATTTCGATGCCATGCCCTTGGCAGCTGCACCTTTCGAGATTCCTGCCATGTATGCCGGTAGTTCGCAGCAAACCCCGATAGGCGGCATACATCTCTATAACCTTGCCGCTGTAGCCGAGTTCCGGGTATACTCCAGCAACCCGTCGTTCCGGTCCGAGACCATACAGAGCGTGAGGTTCCAGGCAACTGCTCCGGTGGCGGGACCGTTTACAAAAGATATTACCACAATCATTCCGGATGATGAAGAGAGCCTTGCGATTTCCGGCTATTCGGCCACTATAATTGAGACCGCAGTAGCTTCCGCGCCTGCAATTGCAGCTTCCGGCGATGTTGCGGCCTCCGTCTTCATGGTCCTTGCTCCCGGCAGCTACGACGGTACTGTTACCGTGGTGACAGACATGGCCAGATACAGCTTCCCCTTGAAATCGTCCCAGACGTTCAGGCGCAGTGTGGTGAGGGGATTCGATGTTGACCTCGGAAGCTGTCAGAACCGGGAATCCACTGCAGCCACCACAACCGTTAGCAAAACCATAGTGGAAATGCTGAACGGCGCAGGTATTACCCCAGAGAACGGTGTTAAGTATGAGGTGTTGAGGCTGGATGATGTAATTACGGTAGAGACCAATGGCTACAACAATTGCGGAAAGTTCTATAACTCCGGAAAAAACTGGCGTATATATGCCGCAGATTACGGCAATATCAAGATAAAGGCCGCGCCCGGATATGAGCTTCAGAGCGTCACGCTTACTTATACGGTGAACAAGGGAACCGGTAGTGTCGTGCCGTCGTTCGACGGTCCCGCGAGCGGAACGGCTCAGACGGTTTCCGGTTGTAGCGTTACCTGGCACGTAGGCAACAAACTTGGCAACCTTGCTTTTACCAAGGTGTCAGTGACTTATGTGTACTCCGGATTCGTGCCCGGACGCGGTTTCCTGGACTGCAATGAAATGCCTGCTGTAGAATCGGTTGTTGCCACTGCTACAGGCAACGAAACTTTCGGAGATGACGAAAACGGCACGAGCGTATGGCACGAATTCGATCTCCCCGATCCAGACCTGAAGGTGGTCACCCACACCTTCCTGTACAACGGCCGCAAGCTGCGCAACTATACAACCATGGTCGATAAGAACAGACGTTGTGCCCTCTGGGTTGCATGTCCCATGCACGGAGTCACTTACATAGATAACAATATAGGCCGCACCGGCAAGTTTGATGAGAAGACCAGCTACGATCCTGCTATCCCTGCATCCTGGCAGTCGAGTGGCTCTACTGAAGGCGGAAGCAGCGGATATGACAGGGGCCATCTATGCGCTTCAAACGACCGTCAGACTACCTACGGCGCAAATTGCCAAACCTTCTATTTTACCAATCAGGTTCCCCAATGGGCCAATAGCTTCAACAGCGGAGTATGGAGCAGCCTGGAAGGTGCGGTTCAGAGCAAAGCGGCATCCCTTACCGCACGCGATACCCTGTATGTGGTATCCGGCACCCTGTTCGAAGATGGAGACAGCGGCCCGAGCAATGACGGCGGAACCGTCGCCCGTCCCAGCCACATGTACAAGCTTCTCATGCTTTGCAGCTTCGACAGCTCCGGTACGATGACGGCTGCCCGCAGTGCGGCTTATATCTATGAGAACAAGGCTCACACCGGTAAGAATTATTCCGATGCTGCGTACAAGACCACTATCGACGCCATAGAGCAGCGTACCGGATTCAACTTCTTCGCCGCAGTGCCGTCCGGCCTGCAGGAGACTGCCGAATCGCAGTTCAACAACATATTATAAATGAGGGAGTGCAGAAAAAATTTGCTGATTTAAAAAACTTCACTATCTTTGCACTCCAATCTGCTGGGTTCGTATAACGGTTAGTACTCAAGATTCTCAATCTTGCAATAGGAGTT
>CAMYYI010000015.1 GCA_947303465.1 uncultured Bacteroidales bacterium | reverse complement strand
GGCTCCGGAGAGAGCGGCAACTCCTCTTTCGGCACCGCAGTCGAGGTGGATGGAGTGCGGCTTTCCAACAACGCATCTTATTCCGACATCAAGGGTGTATCCACCAACAATATAGCCTCTGCCAACGTGGAGTCGGTGGAGGTGATTACCGGCGTGCCGAGCGTGGAATACGGCGACATGGGATCCGGAGTCGTCAAGATAAATACCAGGAAAGGCAAGACTCCCTGGCAGCTCACCATGTCCACCAGTCCCAAGACCAAGCAGCTTTCTGTCAGCAAGGGCTTCGGAATCGGGGTAACGGAAAAGGGCGTTGCCCTGGGTGTTCTGAACGCCAGCCTCGAGTACACCCGTTCGATATCGGAGCAGATGTCTCCGTACACCTCTTACCTGCGTCGCCAGATGTCTCTGACTTACACCAACCTGATATCCAACGGAGCATTCGCTTCCAGGCCCCTCCGCTTCTCTTTCGGCGTTACCGGGAACCTGGGCGGACTGGACAATTCGGCAGACCCCGACAAACTCATAGGCACCTATGCGAGGCAGCGGGACAACAGCCTGAGGGCCAACTTTACGGCCAACTGGCTGCTCAGCCTGCCCTGGATAACCAACGTTGAGCTCAATGCTTCTGCGGTATATGGAGACAAGTTGTCCCGGGAGAACAAGAATTACCATTCCAGCGTCACTGATGCATCCCTGCATGCCACCCAGAGGGGGTATTACATGTCCATGCCGTTTGTGGAAGGCGGGGACAATTTTGCCGTGATGACCCCTGCGGACACATGGTATAACGTAATGGCCGTGGATGACCGTCCCCTCACTACAAAACTCACCCTTAAGTCCAACTGGGCCCGCAATTTCGGGAGCGTGAGCAACAAACTCAAAATAGGAGCCGACTGGAACTCTGACTATAATTTCGGCGTCGGTGCCTACTCGGAAGACCTCAGCCTCGCTCCCACGTTCCGTGTTTACCGCTACTGCGATAATCCCTGGATGCACAATATCGGAGCGTATATAGAGGACAATGTGATGATACCCGTCGGCGAGGGCCGTATCAATGTGATTGCCGGTTTGCGTAACGACAACACTGTAATCAAAGGTTCCGCGTACGGAGTCACTTCCAGCCTCTCGCCGCGTTTCAATGCCAAATACACGGTGTTTGAGACCAAGGGCCGCCGCGACAAGCTGTTCAACTCGCTCGCTTTCAGGGGCAGTTGGGGAGTTGCGGTTAAGCAGCCGTCGTTCTCCATCCTCTATCCGGTTCCCGCCTATCTGGACATCAATGTGTTCACCTCTACCGCATCAGCCGACAACGTGGTATATCGTGCCTATTACGTGCAGCCCCGCAGCATAGAATACAATGCGGCCCTGCGCTGGCAGAAGAACCACCAGGCGGAGTTCGGAGTAGAGACCGACATTGCCGGCAACCGCGTGTCGCTGGTGGCATTCTTCAACAGGACTATAGATGCCTACCAGCTGGCGACGGAGTATGACCGCTTCTCATACAACTACACCAGCACCGCCGACGTGCAGGGACTTCCCATCCCGGCGGGCGACAGGGTTTACAGCCTGGATCCGGCGTCCGGCATCATTACAGTGAATGACCGTACCGGCGCGCTCGCCCCCATACAGGCTCCGTATTCCACCCGCAAGCAGATGATTCCTTCCACATTCGAGGACAACCAGGACCGCCCGATAGACCGCTACGGCCTCGAGTGGGTGGTGGACTTCAAGGAGATAAAACCCATCTGCACGACCATACGTATCGACGGAAATTTCTACTCGTACCGTGGCTGGCTTACCGATCTGGAGGCCTACTGCCCTTATACTACCGCAGGGAAGGACGGGCAGCCGTACAAATACATAGCCTACTACGTCGGCGGCAACCAGATCTCCAACGGACGAGAGAGCCGCACCATAAACAACAACATCACCTTCACCACCCACATACCCAAGGTGAGGATGATTATTTCCATGAAACTCGAATCCAGCCTGCTCAAGTATTCCCGCGGCCTGAGCGAGCGTGACGGCGGGCAGCGCTCCTACTACCTGGCAGACCGTTCCAACGTGCTTTCCTACGACGAATCCGCCTCGATTTACGACGAAAGTACCGATCACTACGCGGTGATGTTCCCGGATTACTACTCATCTTTCGACGATCCCGATCCCGTGCCTTTCCTGGAGAAATACAAGTGGGCCAAGGAAAACGACCCCGACCTTTACGCAGACCTGTCCAAGCTGGTGGTCACTTCCAACTACCTCTATATCTTCAAGAAGGAATACGTCTCTCCCTACTTCAGCGCCAACTTCAGCGTTACCAAGGAGATAGGAGACCTGGCATCGGTGTCGTTCTATGCCAATAACTTCTTCAACAACCTGGGGCAGGTGTACAATACCAAGACGCGCTCATACGAGTCGCTGACGGACAGGAATTACGTTCCCAGGTTCTATTACGGTCTTACTGTCAGATTCAAGTTCTAATTATGAGAAGGTTATTCTATTGCATGATAATGGCATCTCTGGCGGTGAGCTGCGAGCTTGCCCCCGAACTGCTGGACCTCAGTGTCCAGCTGGTCTTCGACGGCAAGGCTTTCGCCGAGAAGGGAGCAGTGGTCACGCTGGTCGAAGATACCGGTTCCTTCCGCTTTGAGGCCGCTCCCGATGCCTCCGGCATTGCAAAGTTTACAGTCGTTCCCGGAAGTTACTCGGCTTATGTAACTTACAAGATTATTGAGGACGGAATGCCGGTGTCCTACAACGGATCCCTGCAATCCATGCGCATAACCGGACAGCCGTCGGAGATATTCAGGATGGAGCTTTCCAAAGTGGACCCCCGCCAGCTGATCATCAAGGAAGTCTATTCCGGAGGATGCTCCAGGAACGGCGGTACGGGTACATATTCGAGCGACGCATACATAATAGTTTACAACAATTCCAAATACGAAACGGATGCATCGGAGCTGGTGTTCGGCTTCCTGCACCCGTACAACTCCAACGCTTCCAACAAATTCTACGGCAAGGATAAAACCCTGATTTATGCAAACGAGGACTGGATTCCGGCGGCCGGAGCTATATGGAGCTTCACCTCACCCGTTACCGTCCCGGGCTATTCCCAGATAGTTATAGCATGCTTCGGCGCCATAGACCATACCGCCACCGTTGATGCTTCCGTAGATTTGTCCGATCCTTCCTATTACTGGATGTCCAACAGCGACGTACCGCAATACTTCAATACCAAGTATGCGGCTTCCGACGCCATTCCTACGAGCCATTATCTCACCTGCTTCCCTATCAATCAAGGCAACGCCTGGGTGCTGTCGGTATCATCTCCGGCCTTCTTCCTGGGTAACATGAGCCTGGAGGAGAATGACAGGATATGCCACGACACGGATAATTTCGACCGCACCAACGGCACCACTGCAGTAGGCTGGGCGGTCAAATTCCCCAAGTCTAAAGTGCTGGACGCCCTGGAAGTGTACGCTGCGGCCAACATAAGCGGCAGCCTGTCCCGCTTCACTCCCGACCTCAATACGGGTTACGTGACCATGGTCAGCCAGAAGGGCTATTCCATCTACCGCAACGTAGACAAGGAGGCTACGGAAGCCTTGCCGGAGAATGCCGGCAAACTGGTCTACGGCTACTCCTTCGGTACAGAGGACGTGAACGGAAGTACAGATCCTTCGGGAATCGACGCCGAGGCCTCGATAGCCGCCGGAGCACATATAATATATGCCCAGACTAACGATTCCGGCAAAGATTTCCATCAACGCAAGACCGCATCCCTGAAGAAATAACACCCGCCGATGAAACTTCGTAACATATTGATATCCACTTGTCTCGTGCTTGCCTCGCTGCCCGTTGCCGGCCAGGTCGGGGAGGGCTGTCAGGAGTTTCGTTTCCGCAAGGACTCAAACCCGTACCTGTTTCTGGACAACCCGGCGGCACTTTCCGTTTTCCACAGTCATTTTTCTATTGCGGAAGCCTCTTTCCGCAAAGACGACGGCGGACTGATTTCGCTGACGGAATCTCCGGACAGCTACAAGGCCGGGGCTATGACCGAATCGTACTTCGGCGTTTCAGACAAGATAAGCTTCCATGGCAAGTTGTCCTGGTCTTACTTGGACGGCAAGCAAATGGGAGGTCAGATACTGATGGATCCCGCGTTCAATCCCGTGAACTTCCTGGAGAGCGATCCCGGGACCGTGGGCGGCAGGAACCGGGAAGATTATTCGCTGCTCGGCGCAATGTCTTATAGTATAAATGACCGCTGGGCGCTGGGTGCCAGCTACGAGTATTCCTCCGCAGACCAGACTAAGGTCAAAGACCCCCGCTTTTCCAGTGTATGGATGGATATGAAGTATAAGGCCGGAGTCTGTTTCCGCCCCTCGGAAAAAACGCTCCTCGGGCTGTCCCTGGTGTATAGGAGTACCCTTGAGCAGCTCAAGGGCGGCATTTTCGGCACAACCGACCAGCAGTATTTCGTATTCACCGACAAAGGGTACTTCTATGGCACCATGGACGAGCTTGCCGGCGACTACAACAAGATATCGGTATCCAGCATCCGCCCCATGAAGAACGACTTTTACGGACTGTCTCTGAGTGCGGTTGCAGGCGGGTTCAGCAATGAACTGGAGGTACTCTACCGCAGCGGTTACTATGGCAAGAAGTCTTCCGGGACGGCGACCTTCTACGAGTTCTCCGGACTTAATGCGGATTACCGCGGCCAGCTCCTGGCCCGTTCCGGCGCAGATATCCACCGCTTCGTGCTGGATGCCTCTTATCAGCTTCTGGCAAACGACGAAAACCTCTTCGAGTATGTTACCAGAACAGGTGAAAATACGGAAGTGCAGTACTTTGGAAAGAACCGTATCTCGTTGAAGCATCTCCTGGAAGGCGGACTGGGATACGAGTGGAACAAAAATGCCGGCGGATACTTGCCGTCGTTCGTGGCCGGGGTTTCAGTTCGAGGCACTGCAAATATGAATTCCGCCGTACTGTATCCGTTCTCCCGGAGAGACGATATTTACAAAATGTCGGTCGGAGCCTATGCCCGCAAGAACCTGGAGACAGGCAAGTCCATATTCTCCTTCGAACTGGGTGCCGGCTACCGTTCCGGTTTCGGCTCCGCCTCTTACGGCACTTTTGCCGAACCTTCAGCCACCAGCATCGGCAGTTTCGATGATTACATGCTACGGCAGTTCGAGTACGACACGGCTTCCGCCATCTCCGCAAACATTGGCATAGGCTATACCATAAGGATAACGGAAAAGTTCGCTCCCTGCATCAAGGTTTCAGATTGTTTCACCAGCCTGCTGGCCGAGCCCCTGTACCTTTCGGGCCGCATCAGAAACGTGGCCCTGCTGACTGTGGGCTGTACGTTCTAAGACGCTATTTCGCCCATTCCCAGGAGAACAGGATAGATTCCACCTGGCGCAGGTACTGTCTCTTGTCGTACTTGGGAGCATAAACGAACGCTTCCGCCGTTATGACGCTGCGCCCGTCCGGGGAGTAGAACGACTGGGATACGAAGGGGCCGCCCATGTAGTCGTTTTCCACTTCCCAAAGACCGCGCACCTGTGAGAACTCGCGTCCGCGGTAGCGGTAGAATTCTATCTGCGGCGGCATGTATTCACCGGTTGTCATCCAGGTGTTCTCGAACATGCCGGGAACATTGTTTTTCAGGACCTCGTTACGCTTGGCTATGATATTGTCCAGGCTCAACTCGTCCTCAGCGCCCGTAGCAGGGTATTTATAAATCAGTATGCCCTGGATGGTGTACTGCTTCTCGTCAGCAATCCAGCCAAAGTCGTCGGTCAGTTTCTTGAGTTTGTATCCCATGGGGAAGTGTGGCGAGCCTCCGAAAACCTCCGCCACTTTGGGTGCGATTTCCCTCTCCTCATAGCGTATCGAGTTGCGGATAACGCGGTCGCGCTCTGCCTGCTCTATGAAACTCACGATGGTCTTGCCGTTCTCTGTCAGCAGGTCGGCGGCCTCGTCGGAATTGTGCGCACTTATCTGCACAAGGCATTGGGGTGCCGCCCATACGTCGTGCCTGTAGGCTATCCCGGCTGTGTCGAGCTGGGAGTTGATAGCAAAATAGACTATGTTGCGGTGTACCTTGAACAGGTCTCCGAAGCCTCCCGGGGGAACGTTGGCCAGGGAATAAAGCGGCTCTTTCTGGGCCAGCCAGGGGCAGTCGCAGGCGAGCAGCTCGCGCACTTTGGTTCCCAGATTTCCTTCCCAGTCGGATTTGTCTATCACGACAATGATTTCACCGGCTTTGCCGCTTACGCTGGGCAGAAGAGCCTTGGTGTTCTTGCAGGAGGCGAGGGCCAGCAGGGCCATGATCGCTAAAAGTATCTTTTTCATATTCACTTGATTAGTCGTCCAATATCGTTTCCAAAGGCCAGCACCATCAGGGCCAGCAGCAGTATCATTCCAATCACCTGCATAATTGCCAGGAAGCGGTCGCTGGGCTTGCGCCCCGTTATCATCTCGTACAGCGTAAAAAGTATGTGGCCGCCGTCCAGCGCCGGAATCGGCAGCAGGTTCATTATTCCCAGCATTACCGAGAGCAGAGCCAGTATGTTCAGGAAGCGGTACCAGTCCCAGACTTCGGGGAACACCTGACCTATGGCTATGAAGCTGCCAACCGACTTGTAGGCCCCGGTAGAGGGACGTATCAGCAGGCCAAGGTCCTGTACGTAGCCGCTGATGGTCTCCCATGTGAGTCTGAGTCCGGCCGGGATGGCTTCCAGGAATGAATACTGGCGCCTTTCTATCTCCGGCATCACAAGGAAAACGCCCACCTGGCCCAGGCTGTCCACCTGTACAGGTATTGCCAGGGTGTCGGCGCCGCGCAGCACCTGTGCCTCCACGGTCCTGCTGCGGCATTCCGAGAGCACTGCACGCGCATCTTGAATGAACTCAACATCGTGACCGTCGAACGCGAGCACGCGGTCGCCCCGCAGCAGCCCGCAACTTCCGTTGGGCCCGTCTGCACGCATGGAATCTATTACGAACGGCACCGCCAGGTCGAACATGGCAGGGCTGTTCAGTGCATCGGCCATGTAGGCGTGGTCTATATACAGGTTCAGCGTATCGGCGCTGCGGAGGATACGGGCGTTGCGAACGTCGCGCCGCACCAGGTCTGCCTGAAGCATGCCGAAATTCTGCGGCTCGTAGCCGTCGAAGTCTATTATGTGGTCTCCAAGTCGGAAGCCCATCTCCTGTGCCAGTTCGTTAGGGGCGATCTTAGCATCCCTGTTGCTGATGAAAGCCTCTCCCCAGATTCCGGCGATGAGGCAATAGATGAGTATTGCGAACAGAAAGTTGTTGATAACCCCTCCTGCCATGACCAACAGCCGTTGCCAGGCCGGTTTGGAGCGGAATTCCCATGGCTGCGGATCATGCTTCAATTGCTCCAGGTCCATGGATTCGTCTATCATTCCGGCTATCTTGCAGTACCCGCCGAAGGGAATCCAGCCTATGCCGAACTCCGTCTCGCCCCATTGCCATTTTACCAGGGCCTTGCCGAAGAACAGGTAGAAACGCTCCACCCGGATACCGAATACCCGGGCCCAGAAAAAGTGGCCGAACTCGTGCACTATGATCAGCAGCGAGAGGGCCAGGATGACCTGTAATGTCTTAATTAATACAACCATTGGCTATTCTTGCGACTTCCGCATTAGTCTCGAAGATGTCTTCGATGGTCGGGTCTGCTACAAAATTCAGGCCCGAAAGGCATTTTTCGTTGATGCGGGAGATGTCGTAGAAGCCGATAAGACCTTTGAGATAGGCGGCTACCGTTACCTCATTGGCTGCATTAAGGGCGCAGGGGGCATTGCCGCCGCGTTCAATGGCCTCGTATGCGAGCCGCAGATTGGGGAAGCGTCCGGTATCCGGAGCCTCGAAATGCAGGGAGCCAAGGGCGGCAAAGTCGATTTTCTTGTTGCCCACGGTGATACGGGCGGGGAAAGAGAGGGCAAACCCTATGGGCTCACGCATGTCGGGGCATCCCAGCTGAGCGATAACTGCGCCGTCTTCGAACTCAACCATGGAATGTATTATGGATTCCGGATGCACCACCACATTGATGTCTGAAGGCGATACGTCAAAGAGCCATTTTGCTTCTATGACCTCGAAGCCCTTGTTCATCATGGTGGCGGAATCTATAGTGACCTTGGAACCCATATCCCAGTTGGGATGCTTGAGGGCGTCGGCGGCCGTAGCGGCTGCGATCCTTTGCTTCTCCCAGGTGCGGAACGGGCCTCCGGAGGCGGTCAGGTGTATCTTTTCCACGGCGTTGCCGTTTGCGCCGAGAAGGCACTGGAAGATGGCGGAGTGCTCCGAGTCCACAGGCAGTATAACTGCGTTGTGCTCCCTCATCGTGCGTGTGACAATGCTGCCGGCGGCAACCAGCGTCTCCTTGTTGGCAAGAGCCACTATCTTTCCGGCTTCAAGCGCAGAGAGGGTGGGGCGTAGGCCGCTGAAACCGACCATGGCGCCCACTACTATATCTACTCCATCGGACCGCACCAGCGAGCACAGGCTGTCCACGCCGGCCCATACCTTGGAGTCGCTGTCCTTGAGCGCCTCTGCCAGCTCCGGATATCGCGACTCGTTGCAAATCACCACGTTGTTCACATCGAACTCGCGTGCCTGCTGCGCCAGCAGGGTGGTGTTGTTGCCGGCCGAGATCATCTCCACGTCGAAGAGGTCCCTGTGCTGGCGTACCACGTCAAGGGTCTGGGTGCCTATCGAGCCGGTGGACCCCAGTATAGCAATCTTTCTTTTCATCGTTCCAGGGAATCGGCGGCCTCCTTTGCCTGCAGCAGGCTGTCCAGATTCAGGGTGGTATCCCCGGACAGCACCCGGGAAAGGTTTTCTGAATACAGTTTCCACCGGGTGATGGCACTTTCCAGGGAGTCAATCTTGATGGCGTTGTTAACCGCTTCCTTGCGGAAGTGCGCGTCGGGGTAGCCGGGGATGGTGGTGCGCAGGGGAGTAAAGGCGATGAGGCAGTAGAGGCTGCCCAGAATCACAACGAAGGCGGTTATGATGGTTACGATGAAGCCCAGCCGCGTAAAGCGGTAGGAGCGTATGCTGCGGTGGGTCTCATCCTCCAGCAGGCTCAGGCGATATACTTTGCCAAGTTTGCTTTTTCCCATAATAATATCGAAATTTGCGCGGCATGGACAGAATCATAGGGATAGATTATGGCAGGGCGCGCGTCGGTGTGGCGCAGAGCGACCCGTTCGGTATATTTGCTTCCCCTCTGGAGACTGTCCCTGCTACAAAGATAATAGATTATCTTCAAAAATATGCCCTCGGGGAAACGATTCTGAAGTTCGTGGTAGGCTATCCGCTCAACCTGGACGGCAGTCACGCGGAGGCGGCGGCAGATGTGGACATTTTCCTCAAGCAGCTGCAGAAGGCGTTTCCGTCGGTACCGCTTGCGCTGGAAGACGAACGTTTTACATCCGTACTGGCGCACAAGGCCATGATAGACGGGGGGATGAAGAAAAGTCAGAGACGGGACAAGAACTCAGTAGATAAAATAAGCGCCGCAATAATATTGCAGGCATACCTGGACAAGAAGAAATGATACAGCCTATATATCTTTATGGCTCCGAGGTGCTCCGTGAGCGGGCCGCCGAAGCCGACCTGAGCAAGAAAGAGGAACTGAAGCAACTCATTGCAGACCTGAAGGATACTCTCGAGCGTTCCGAGGGCTGCGGCTTGGCGGCACCCCAAATTGGAGTGAGTCGGCGCGTCCTCATTGTGGACGGAGACGTGATGGCGGATGTCTATCCTTATCTGAAAGGCTTCAAGCGCACGCTTATCAACCCTGAGATTCTGGAAGAAAGCGAGGAGCAGTGCGAGTACGAAGAAGGCTGCCTCAGCGTCCCGGGCGTTTATTGCAACGTCCGTCGTCCGGTACGTATCAAAGTCCGCTATTACGACGAGGACTTCAGGGAACAGACCGAGGAGTTCGATAAATTCGGCGCCCGCATGGTCCAGCACGAGCTGTCACATCTGGACGGCGTGCTCTTCACGGACCTCGTGGCTCCCATCCGCCGCAAGATGATTGCCAAGAAACTGGTCAACATCTCTCACGGAAAGGTAGCCACGAGATACAACGCGAAGATCAAATAATCATTTCCTGCTTCTCCAGAGGGCGGTCATGTCCTCGAGCGTCTTGCCTTTGGTCTCCGGGACGAGCTTCCAGACGAATATTGCGGCTATGACGCATATCACTCCGTAGAGTGCGTAGGCAAAGAACGGGCTCCAGGTGTACATGGGTACGAAGGTAGAGCTTACGATGAAGTTGAATATCCACTGGAAAGCCACTGCCCAGGCTGTCGCCTGACTGCGGATGGTGTTGGGGAAAATTTCTGAAATATACACCCAGCATATGGGCCCCCAGCTGAACATGAAGCAGGCGCTGTAAAGCATTATGCTCACCACGGGAATAAGCGCAGGCATGGTGACTACATTCGAAAGGGCAACACCAAGCGCACCGACAGCCATGCCGAGCGAGCCGGTGATAAGCAGGGGTTTGCGGCCCAGCTTCTCTACCGTGAACACAGCCACAAGGGTGAACGATATGTTGATCACGCCCATGATTACGGTGAACAGCATATTGTTGCTTACGCCCATGGACTCAAAGATACGGGGCGCAAAGTAGAGCACGGCGTTGATGCCTATTATCTGCTGGAACACGCTCAGCATGCATCCGATGAATACCACCAGGAAGCCGTAGGCGAAGAGTTTCTCCGTCTTTTCTACGGCCGTGGCCTTGATTTCCGCAAGGATTTCGCGGGCCCGGGCCTCTCCGTTGACCTTGGAAAGCACAGTAAGGGCCTTGTCGTCCTTGCCGTTGAGGGCGAGGTGACGAGGAGTTTCGGGCACAAGCAGGATAAGCAGCGCAAAGAGTCCGGCAGGCACGGCCTCGGAAACGAACATCACCCTCCAGCCTATGGCATTTGTCCATGCAACCACTTCAGGGTCGTTGGCGTGACTGCGGATTATCAGGTAATTGACGAAGTAGACCACCAGCTGGCCGAAGATGATTGCGAACTGGTTCCAGGAAACCAGCTTACCCCTCTTGGAGGCAGGAGCAATCTCTGCTATGTACATGGGACATAGCGCAGAGGCCAGGCCTACGCCTATTCCTCCAAGCACGCGGTAGCTGTTGAATGCCACCAGCAGGCCGCGGGACGCGACGCCTTTGGGGAAGAACAGGAACTCGGGGTTCCATGAGCCCAGGGCGCTGAGGAAGAACAATATTCCGGCGACGAAGAGCGTTTTCTTGCGCCCCAGCCTGGCCGCCAGCACTCCGCTGAGGAACGCTCCTATGATGCATCCTATGAGGGCGCTGGAGGTGGTGAAGCCGTGCCATCCGTTGGTGTACTCAAAATCGGTGGCCCCTTCGAAAAATGCCTGCAGGCCGCGTTCTGCGCCGGAAATGACGGCGGTGTCGTATCCGAACAGCAGTCCTCCGAGCACCGCTACCAGCACTATCCCGAAGAGATATGCGGCACTGCCTTTTTGTCTGTAACTACTTTGCATAAAGGTTCAGAAGTGTCTCGTAAAGTTCCTGCTTGCCGGAGGCGGCTGCGGGTTCTCCGTTGGAGCGGGCATAGTCGTACAGCTCCTCCAGGGAGGCCTTGCCCTCCTCGAACTTCTTGCCGAGGCCGGAGTCGAAGCTGGCGTAACGTTCGGCCACCATCTTCGGCAGCTGGCTCTCCTCAAGTACCGCGGCCGCATTCAGGAGCGCGTGGGCCATTGCATCCATGGCGCTGATATGGGCGATGAAGATGTCTTCAGGGTCGGTTGACGAGCGGCGGAGTTTGGCGTCGAAGTTGGTGCCGCCGTCCTTGAAGCCGCCGTTACGGATAATCTGCATCATGGCCGGGGTGAGCTCGTATGCATCCACGGGGAACTGGTCGGTATCCCAGCCGTTCTGAGCGTCGCCGCGGTTGGCGTCGATGCTGCCCAGCAGTCCGTTGTCCACCGCCACTGCCAGTTCGTGCTCGAAGGTGTGGCCTGCCAGGGTGGCGTGGTTGACCTCGATATTCACCTTGAAGTCCTTGTCCAGACCGTTGGCGCGAAGGAAGCCTATAACGGTTTCCGTATCCACGTCATACTGGTGCTTGGTGGGCTCCATGGGCTTTGGCTCGATGAGGAAGGTGCCCTTGAACCCCTTCGCGCGGGCGTAATCGCGGGCGGCGGTGAGCATCTTTGCGAGGTGGTCTTTCTCCCTCTGCATCTGGGTGTTGAGCAGGGTGTAGTAGCCTTCGCGGCCTCCCCAGAACACGTAAGAGCTGCCTCCCAGCTTGATAGTGGCGTCCAGGGCGTTCTTTATCTGGACGGCGGCGCGTGCGACTATGTCGAACTGCGGGTTGGTGGCGGCACCGTTCATGTAGCGCTTGTGCCCGAAGACGTTGGCGGTACCCCAGAGGTTCCTGATGCCGGTCTCCTTCATCTTGCCGAGGAGATAGTCGGTGATATCCTTGAGGCGCGCCTCGTATTCGGCGATGTCGTCGCAGTCTTCGATCAGGTCGACGTCATGGAAACAGAAGTATCCTATCCCCAGCTTCTGCATTATCTCGAAGCCGGCGTCGGCCTTCTGGCGGGCGCGCTCGTAGGGGCTGTCGCCTTTGTCCCATTCGTAGCTGCGGGTCTGGCCGCCGAAGGGGTCGCCGGATGCCTGTCCCAGGCTGTGCCACCAGGCCAGGGCGAATTTGAACCAGTCGCGCATGGGTTTGCCCATGACCACGCGGTCGGCATCATAGTAATGGAATGCAAGGGGATTCTTGCTCTGCGGTCCCTCGAAAGGGATTTTGCTGATTTGCGGGAAAAATTCTTTTGACATATTGTTTTGTGTTGATAGATTCTTCACTTCGTTCAGAATGACATTGTTCGTTCAGAATGACAAAACTGTCATCCTGAGGAACTTTGTGACGAAGGATCTATTCCAAATAATCCTTCCAACGTTCATACGCATCTTTATATTGATCTTCATCGCAAGGTTCGATGACTGCCAGGCGCTCAAGGGTGGAAAAGGCTTCTGTGGCTGTCTTGTAGATGCCGGCTCCTATTCCGGCCCCGCGGGCGGCACCTGCCGCTCCGTCGGTGTCATATAGCTCAATGGTTGCTCCAGTGACGCCGGCGAGAGTGTCGCGGAAGACTCCGGACAGGAACATATTGGCGTTTCCGGCATGTATGGTATTGATCTTCAGTCCCATCTGCTCCATGATTCCGATTCCGTACTGGAAGGAGAAGACTATGCCTTCCTGGGCAGCGCGGATGAGGTGCCGTCTGTCGTGGCGGTTGAAGTTGACGCCGTGCACGCTGCAGCCGGTATCGCGGTTGCCCAGCATGCGTTCGGCACCGTTGCCGAAGGGGAGGATACACACGCCGTCGCTGCCGATCGGAACTCCTGCCGCCAGCTCATTCATATCGTTGTACGAGATGCCCTCAGGTGCCACGGTACGCCGCATCCAGGAGTTGAGGATACCGGTGCCGTTGATGCAAAGCAGCACGCCCAGACGCGGGTCGGCCGCCGTATGGTTGACGTGGGCGAAGCTGTTCACGCGGGACTGCGGGTCGTAGGCTATGTCTCCGATCACGCCGTAGATAACCCCGCTCGTGCCTGCTGTGGAGGCAATTTCGCCCGGCTCCAGTACGCCCAGACTGAGGGCGTTGTTGGGCTGGTCGCCGGCCCTGTAGGTGACAGGTATGCCTTCCGGCAGTCCCAGCCAGGCAGCCGCCTGCCCGGTGAGCGTTCCCTGTATGCCGAATGCAGGTGCGAGCTCCGGCAGGACAGATTCGTCGAAGCCGAAGTACTCCATCAGCTCCTGCGAGGGGGTGTTTTTCCTGAAGTCCCACAGAATGCCCTCCGACAGTCCGCTGACGGTAGTGCGGGCACAGCCTGTAAGGCGCATGGCTATATAGTCGCCGGGGAGCATGATCTTGCGGATGCGGCTGAAAAGCTCAGGCTCGTTCTCCTTCACCCACGCCAGCTTGGCGGCGGTGAAGTTGCCCGGCGAGTTCAGCAGGTGCTGCAGGCACCAGTTTTCTCCGAGCGCCTCGAACGCCCGTTTTCCGTAAGGTACGGCGCGCGAGTCGCACCAGATTATGGAAGGGCGCAGGACCTTCATGTCCCTGTCTACGCACACCAGGCCGTGCATCTGGTAGGAAATGCCTATGGCGGCGATTTCCCCGGCTGCTCTGCCAAGCTGTCCAAGCACGTCGGCGGTGGCCAGCTTCAGATTGTCCATCCACATTTCCGGGTCCTGTTCGGCCCAGCCGGGCCTGGAGGAAATGATGGGAGCTTCCGTCTCCGGATAATGTGCGGAGGCTTTGACGCGCCCGCTTTCGGCATCCACTACCGATGCCTTTACGGAGGAACTGCCTATATCGTAACCAAGAAGATACATGGACACAAATTAAGAATAATTTCGTAAATTTGCAAAAACCGCATAATATGGGAGCATTTCACGCATACGACATTCGCGGAATCTACAATGTGGATTTCGACAAAGACATCGCTTACAAAGTAGGTTATTTCCTTCCCGGCTTGCTCAAGGCCGACAAGGTCCTGGTGGGCCGTGACTGCCGTCTGTCCGGACAGGAGATTCACGATTACCTCATCAAGGGTATCACAGATGCAGGCGCCGACGTGGACGATATAGGCTACAGCAGCACGCCTCTGGTATATTTCGGAACCGCCAACTACGGCTACAAGGCCTCCGTGCAGATTACCGCCAGCCATAACCCTCGCGAGTACAACGGCATGAAGGTGAGCCGCGAGAACGCCCTTCCTGTGGGCCTGGATACCGGACTCGGCCAGATAAAGCAGTGGATAGACGAGGGCCGTCCCACTCCAGCAGCCGCAAAGAAAGGCGTGGTAAAGGAAATAGACATCAAGCCCGACTATCTGGCCTTCCTGCGCAAGTACAAAGGCGATTACTCCAACCTCAAAATTGCCTTCGACCTTTCCAACGGCATGAGCACCCTCTTCGCCAAGGAGATTTACAAGGGTGACGACGCCACCTTCCTCTTCGACGAGATGGACGGCAGTTTCCCCAACCACGAGCCCAACCCGCTCATCCCCAAGAATGTTGAGCCCTTGCGCGAACTGGTCCGCAAGACCGGGGCGGACGTGGGTGTAATATATGACGGAGACGCGGACCGCGTGATGTTCGTGGATGAAAAGGCCCGTTTCTGTCCTCCCGACCTCATTATAGCCCTCATGGCATATTATTTCTGCGATGAGAGAGGTGCGAAGAATCCCCGTGTGCTGCAGGAAATACGCAGTTCCAAGGCAGTGGGTGAGTTCCTCGCCGCTTACGGCGCAGAGATGCATACCTGGCGTGTCGGCCGCGCTTTTGCGGCTCCCAAGCTCCGTGAGATAGACGGCCTCTGGGGCGGAGAGCTTGCCGGCCACTATTATTTCAAGGATTTCTTCTATTCGGACAGCGGAATGCTGGCTTCCATAATCGTGCTCCGTATCGTTGCCGCCCTCAAGAAGCAGGGCCGTACCCTCGGAGGAGAGATAGACAAGCTTACCCGCTACCGCAACTCCGGCGAGATCAATTTCCGCGTAGAGGACAAGAAGGGCGCCATGGACGCCGTCCGCGACCATTTCCTGGCAGTCCAGAAGGCCGACGCCTTCATGGACTTCGACGGTTATCGCGCCGAGTTCCCTGACTGGTGGTTCAACATCCGTCCTTCCAATACAGAACCATATCTCCGCTTCATCTGTGAAGCTACCACAGACGGGGTGCTCAAGGACAAGATTGCCCAGGCCCAGGAGATCATAGAGAAGCAGTTTGGAGGGGTACGTGCCTGATGAGGATATTCTGCATACTTGTATTCAGCCTGTTAGGATTATTTAACGCTTACGCTCAGGATGACAGCACATCTGTCGTTCTGGGTGATGCTCAGTTTGACGGTGAGTTCTCAACGATATTCGCCAAGGGGAACGGGGCGGCGGTGGATACGCTCGACGTTGGCGACAGGCGCGTACGTATAGTCCTCAGGGACGACAACACATGGTTCCTGATCAAGAACGTCGAGGCTCTGGAGGAAGACGAGCTCTTTACCTCCTATTGGAGCGAGCATGTGGTCAATCCGTACACCAAAGAGCCCTTCGACAGCGTACGCTACCGTACCACGATATGTCTTGTAGACTCGGTGAGCCATTTTGTATGTCCCCACAAGGGGAAGGTATTCTCCCCGTTCGGCGTCAGGCGTGGCCGTGCGCATACCGGATGCGACATTCCCTATCCCACCGGCACCCCGGTCTATTGTGCCTTCGACGGCCGGGTGCGGCTTGCAGAACGTCACCGTGGCTACGGCAACCTTATCATTATACGGCACGAGAACGGTCTGGAGACTTTCTACGGACACCTGTCGCGCATAGATGTAAAAGCGGGCGACTGGGTGCATGCCGGCGACCTTATAGGGCTGGGCGGCTCAACCGGCCGCTCCTCCGGGCCGCACCTTCACTTCGAGACTCGTTACCGCGGGTACGCGTTCGACCCGCAGTGGATAATCGACTTCGAAAGCGGCACCCTGCGCAAGAACGTGTTCGTGTTGCGTCGCAGCTACCTGTCCGCGTACAGCAGGTACGTGCCGGAGTCTATCGACGAAGAAGAGGAAATATATATGACTGAGGAGCAGATACGGGCCGAGGAGGAACGTATCGCCAAGGAGCGGGCAGCCATGAAATACCATACCATACGTTCCGGCGACACCCTTTCCGGCATAGCCAAGAAGTATGGAACTACGGTTTCGCATATCTGCAGCCTTAACAGCGGGCTCAAACCCACTACCGTCCTCAGCGTAGGCAGAAAGATTCGGGTCCATTGAAAAAGCTTTACATAGAAACCTACGGGTGCCAGATGAACGTAGCGGACACGGAAGTCGTGTTTGCCCTGCTGGCGCCGCATGGCTACGAGCGCACGGAAGACATGTCCGAGGCGGACGTGATAATGGCCAACACCTGCTCCGTGCGGGATAATGCCGAGCAGCGCATCCACGGCCGCATAGAGCAGTTCAACCTGCAGAAGCGGGCCCGTCCGGAGGTTCTCGTGGGCATACTCGGCTGTATGGCGGAGCGTATGAAAGAGGAACTGCTGGAGAGCGGGAAGGTGGATATAGTAGCCGGTCCGGATGCCTACAGGTCCCTGCCGGTGCTGCTGCAGAACGCCGCCCCCGGAATGCCGCAGATCAACGTTCAGCTCTCACGGGAAGAGACTTATGCCGAAATTGTTCCGGTGCGCCTGGACAAGAACGGAGTGTCTGCATTCATCTCCATCATGCGCGGTTGCAACAACGTATGTTCCTACTGCGTAGTGCCTTATACCCGGGGTGCCGAGCGCAGCCGGGACTATCATTCCATAGTGCGCGAGGCCTGCAAGTGCTCAGGCGACGGCTACAAGGAGGTGACGCTGCTGGGGCAGAATGTAGATTCTTATAAATACGAAGACTGCAATTTCGCGGAACTTCTCAAGATGGTCGCGGAGGCGTGCCCCGGCATGCGGGTACGGTTTTCCACTTCCAACCCCCAGGATATTTCTGATGAAGTGCTGCAGGTGATGGCCTCTCATGCCAACATCTGCCATCATATACATCTTCCGGTGCAATCGGGTTCCGACCGCATGCTGGAGAAGATGCGTCGCCGTTACACCCGGGCCTGGTACCTGGACAGGGTGGCCGCCATTCGTCGCTATATGCCTGACTGTGCGATATCTACAGATGTCATAGCAGGCTTCTGCAGCGAGACGGAAGAGGATCACAGAGACACACTCAGCCTCTTCGAGGAGGTTGGCTTCGATGCGGCGTACATGTTCTATTATTCCGAGCGTCCCGGAACGCTCGCCGCCCGCAAGTATCCCGATGACGTACCACAGGAAGTAAAGACACGACGTCTGGAAGAGATTATTGCTGTTCAGAACCGCCTGTCGCTCGAGAGCAACCGCAGAGATATCGGCAAGCGTTTCACGGTGCTTGTGGAGGGGCCTTCCAAGCGTAATCCTTCGGAACTTTGCGGCCGCACGGATACCAATAAGATGTGCGTATGGCCGGATACCTCACACTCCGCCGGGGATTTTGTATCCGTGGAGGTGATGGACTGTACCCAGGCCACGTTGCTTTGCCGGGAAGTATAGTTATTTGATTATTATTTGATATGAAACTGAGATATATTCTTGCAGCATTAGCGGCCCTGATTTTGGCCACTGCGGCCCAGGGACAGGATTTGAAGCCTGTAAAAGACAAGGCTACAAAGCTTTACGGATATCAGGACAAGAGTAAGAACTGGGTTATTCCGCCAGCATACGAAGGCGCAAAGCGCTTTAAGGACGGGGTGGCGGAAGTTACCATGAAGCCGGGAAAGACCAAGCTGCACGGCGTTATTGACGAGACCGGTCGAATAGTCATTCCAATAGACTGCTATGCCATTTCCTTCAACCCCAAAGAGGGTTTGATAATGGCGGAGCGCGAGGCTTTCCCCGGGGCCGGATTCACCTGGGGCGTTTACGATTACATAGGCAGGGAAATCTGGGCTCCGCAGTTCAGCGCATCCCCTGTATTCAATGACGGATGGGGTGTTGCCAGGAGCGCTTCCAACGGCCTTAAGGGATTGATCGATAATGACGGACAGCTGCTAATCCCCTTTGATAATCTGGCAATAGACCGTTCTTTCGGAGGCTATTCACTGCTTACCAAAGATTTCGTACGCCAGTCATTGGACGGTCGTCTGAACAAGACTTCGGAGTACATTTATCCGGGTTACATCATACCGTACGATCCGGCAGGAGACCCGGTGCGTGCCGCAGCCTGGCATGTGGGTCCCATAGGCTACCGTCTCCAGCGCAACAATCTGCGCGCCGTGCAGGTGACCCCGGGCAAATGGTCCAACAGTGCCACCTGCAGCACCCTGCAGATCGATTGGGGCAACGGACGCTTCGTGAGACTGGAGCCCATAGAAGATTCCCGGGAGCATCCCGGTTCCATGGAGGACCCCATCTCCGGAAAGCTATACACCGTGAAGGCGGTTTTGTGCGAGGCCGACGGTACCCTGGTCGGAACCCTGTCCGAGTGGGGATGGATTGAAAGCGAGTACAGCGAGGGCGTTATCTACAACGCAGAAGGGCGTGAGACCTGGCTGATTATGCGTGATATCAACTGTCCTGGCATGCGGTCTTTCAGCACGTCGCTTACCTTTGGCCGTACCATAGATCACAACGACGTCCTGAGCGGCCTCGGAATACGTTCATACGAACTTGAGAACATGTATGAGCCTTTGCGCTATTCCGACCGGGCATTGAAGATTCTTACCGGTGAGAATGCAGGAATTACCTACAGACTACCTCCGGAAACTCCCTCGATAAGGGTTTCCCGTGCCGTCAGGGAAATACACCGGACCTCTCTGTTCCGCCACCGTTTCCGCTGCGGAGACATAGTGAGCTGTAAAGTCAGGGTTTCCGATGAAGGGGTGGAACTTAATCTGGCCGACAATATGGTCTGCCATTATGAAGATGAATTCAGTTCCCCTTATTTCCGTATGGACGGGGAGGAGGTACTTTACTGGGGCCCGGACAACGAGTATACCGTGGTGTTCAGCGCCCGTCAGGCGCCTTACGGAAGCGAGTTTACCAAGGACGATCTTTACGGAAGCGACTCCTCGTTCGAGTTTGCCCTGGAACTGTATGATGGCCACGACAGGTTCCTCCAGACAATCGCGGTGGTGCCGACCGTGGACTATGTGTCCGACGGATGGATAGTCCTTGAAAGAGAGGGAATAGCCTTGAGATATATGAGGGGTAGGGAGCATCGTCCCGGCAGTTCCATGTCTGCCTCCGGCCGCATCAATCTCAATTGCCAGCGTATCCCTCCAACTATCTCCGCCCTGCTTAAAGCAACAGATTAATTACCCATTGATAAGTGTCGGCTGCGGTCCTTGATTTGGACCGCAGCCGACACTTTGGCTGCGGGGGTGCAGGGGGATAACAGTCGGGTATCCCGACAGAAAGAGCACCGATCACTCGGTGCTCTTTCTGTCGGGATGATCCGACTCGAACGGACGACCCCCACGTCCCGAACGTGGTGCGCTAGCCAACTGCGCTACATCCCGTTTCCCGAAAAATAAGACGCGTCGGGAACGCGTCTTTTAAAGTCTTAAGAGAGCTTGTTGATGTAAACTTGAATACCGCTCTTGAGATTGGAAGCCTTGTTCTTGTGGATGACTCCGATCTTTGCGAGTTTGTCGATCATCGCGTACACCTTGGGGGCGTTCTTCTCGGCCTCGGCCTTGTCGGTGGTGTTGCGGATGTCGCGGATAGCGTTACGAGTGGTGCGTGCATAATACCTGTTATGCAGGCGGTGCCTTTCGCTCTGGCGATCGGCTTTCTTTGCTGAAGCTGTATTTGCCATTATGTTATTTTTTTAATATTTGGTAGTGGGTAGGAGAATCGAACTCCTATTGCAAGAATGAAAATCTTGAGTACTAGCCGTTATACGAACCCACCAAACTCAATGTCCCTATCCCAGTTCACGGAATAGGGACTGCAAAGGTATAAAATTATTTTTATACCGCCAAACAAAAATTCAGCGGGGCATGGAAAGTTTATAGATTATCGGATTGCCCTGTCCCCGCTTGGGGCTGGTATTGGTGTTTACATATATCCAGCCGTCCTTTATCACCAGGTCCTCCATCTCGTAAGGGATTTCTTCGTTCAGATTGTATTTGGCGCAGATGGTCCCGGAGTCGGTATCGTAAACCCTTATTCGTGAAGGGCGGTTCTCGGGGTCCAGTTTACCTACACCGAAGCAGTAGAATATCTTGCCGTCCTGCATGCAGCCGGCCTGGGTGAACCATGTTTCGAAGGGGAAGATGACAGTCTGCTGCAGATCTTCCAGACCCAGCCTGACAACAGGTCCTTCAGACAAGGCGGGAATGCGGAAGCGGTAGGCTATGTAGAAATTGTCCTCGGCCCGCAGGGTAACCTTGGGAGTGGTGCGCTGATGGGCGGAAAATACCCACAGGGCCTTGCGCTCCCGGTCGATGAGCCAGCTCGGAGCCCCGAAAATAGGCTCGTGTCCGGCCTCGGCAAAGCCGGTTATGTCCAATATGATAGTCTGGACCAGTTCGCTGCTGAAACGCTTACCCCTTCGGGTAATGCTCTCCACGAAGCAGGTCCATTCAATGTCGCTCCCCACCTTGCCGTTGGAGATATACATGAGAGGGAAAGATGCGCCGCACTTCTTCTCCACCCCGAACTCGGCGTTGTTGGCGTGGTTGTCCTTGCCGGACGACGCCAGTTCGAAGCCGCCTACCGGCATGCTGTCCAGCTTTTTGAAGTCGTACACATTCACATGTCCGCCGTCTTCCAGCGAGAATATGTAGCGGCCGTAAATCTCGAGCCCCTGCTGTGCGCGTCCGCGACCTTCCTTCACCAGGAATTCGGAACATTCCGGTTCCAGTTGCAAGCCGCCGAAGCTCTGGGAGAAGGCCTCCATGGCCGCGCAGATGCAAAGGATTGATAATAAAACTTTTTTCATTATTCAGACGTTTTTCCTTGTCAGGCGGTACACCAGATAGCTTCCGGTCAGAACCGCTATGCCAACAATAAAAGCTATGACGGTACCCTTGACTTCCATCGCCTTGGGCTCTTTGGCAATCAGCAGGGCAAGCAGAAGCACTGCAATCGAGGCAAGTGTGATGCAGAAACAGTTGATTGCAAGATATGAGAACTTGCGGGTTGCGGCCTTGACTTCGGGCCCCGGTTCCGTATTTGCGGCAGGATCGATATAGGCGTCGAGGGCTTCCCGTCCGCTGCATACGATTCCACGCGCCTTGCACCAGAGCTCCATTCCCCCGAGAATCAGTACGGGCACTACGAAGCCGGCAATTGCTTCAATAAGACTGGGACTTACCAGATCTGCCGGAACAGTGAACTTGGCGGTAAAGCCGATTGCCCAGCTGATGAGCATCGCCAGCACCAGGCGGTTGCCGTCCAGCCGGCGCGAGAACAGGCCCCAGATAGACGGGATGTACAGCGGACAAAGCACCATGGTAATGACCATTACAACCACTTTCTCCGCACCTCCTGCCAATGGCACCAGCATGGCTATTCCTATGATTACCAAGCCGAAGACAAGGGTGAACAGGCGTCCGGCGCGTATCCTTTCGCGCTCGTTGGCTGCAGAGTTCCGCGGCCGCCGTCCCCAGATTTCATAGGTATAGACATTGGCGTAAACATTCAGGGTGCCGGAGACATTGCTCAGGGTTGCCGAAAGCATCGCGGCCAGCATCATGCCCACCATGCCTGCCATAAGCACCGTCTTGCTCATGTTAACGTAGGCAGCTTCTCCCAGGCGCGTCATGGCAGTCGGGTCCACGTCCATTCCGGGACCCGGAACCAGGGTGCGGTAAGCCATTGTGGGGAGGTACCAGATGAGCGGGGTAAGCAGGTAGAGCACGCCAATCAGGGCAGTGCTCTTGCGGGCGTCTTTTACGGTAGGTACGCTGATGTAGCGCTGCACAAACGGCCAGTCGCCGCCTATCATTGCCACATGAAGGCCCATCCACAGCACCAGCCAGAGCCAGCCGTAAGTGGGGGAGACGGGGGAGAAAAAGCCCGGAATCGCTGCGGCCTTGTCGATGAAGCCGCCCATTCCTCCGGCTGCGTGAACAGACAGCGGTACCATGAAGACCACCACACTCAGCAGCACGCCGAACTGTATGAAATCCGTCATCAGCACGGCCAGGAAGCCTCCGGCTATAGTGTAGGCCAGCGTGATGCCGCCCAGGATGGCCAGGGCCCACCATATGCTGAGATTGCCTGCTGCTGAATCCCCCGGCAGCCCGGTGGATGCCAGCACGCTGCCCTCGGGAACCTGAATGAGGGCGCAGGTGACCACGGCTACCGCATAAAGGGCTACGGCCGTGTGGATGCCGCGTCCGATTATGCCTGCGACGGTGTAGAAGCGCAGAGTTCCGTGTCCGAACCGGACGGTAAGGTATTCGCCTGGGGATTTTATTTTCAGGCTGCGCCAGCGTCCTGAAATCCATCGGCTTACTATTAGAGATGAGAACCCCAGCATGACGCCGGACATAACGGCCACCAGACCTGATTTATATGCTACTCCGCCCCATACCACAAAAGTGCTGGCGGAGAAGATGGTCATGTAAGAAGAGACTCCGGAGAGCCACCAGGAAGAGTTGCGGCCTGCGATAAACATGTCTTCCGAGCTCTTGATACGCCGGCTCATCAGCAGGCTGACAGCAACAAGGCCTGCAAAGTAAAGTACCAGAATAATCAGGTCGAGAGTTCCCATAACAATACAAAAGTAGAAATAAAATTGCTAATTTCGCAGCATGACCGTTTTGATTGTTTTCGCGATAATCCTGGCGATAGTGGGTATTATCGGCAGCATAGTGCCCGGGTTGCCGGGACCTCCCCTGAGTTGGATAGGTATGCTTCTGGTGTATTTTGCCAACAAGTCCGGAGGCGGTGACGACCCCATGAGCGTCACCCTTCTGCTGGTTTGGCTGGCGGTAACCGTGATAGTGTCCATCCTGGATTACATTATTCCTTCCGGAATGACGCGCATGGCCGGAGGTCACAAAGCCGCTTCCACTGGTGCCTTGATAGGTCTTTTCGCCGGCATGTTCTTTACCCCTGTCGGGGTAGTTGCCGGAGCCTTGATAGGCGCTTTCCTGGGTGAGCTCATGGTCAATGACAAAGGCGTATGGGCAGCATTCAAGGCAGGTGCGGGAGCCTTTCTGGGCTTTATCCTGGGCACCGGCCTCAAACTTGTCTGCTCAGGCATAATGGCCTGGCTGATAGTTAAATACGCCCTATTTTAGAATCTCCACCGTAAGTGCCTGACCTACCGGAGACTCCGGCAGGTTTATGGAAACACGTCCTCCGCCCAGACAGACTGAGCCACCGGGCAGGGGAGCGCCGTTCAGCAGCACGGACGAAGGCGCCTGGTCAACTCCTTCCATCAGTACGCTTATTCGCCTGGTGGCGGGGGCTCCGGCGTAACTGCCCTCGCGGGCGGCAATCTTCAGTACGGTCTTGCGCCCGGAAACGTTTTTCTCTATCACCGTACGGGCGCTGTCCTGAACATAGCTCTGTGAAATTCCGTCATCTTCGTAATGCTCTATCCTGCATGCGGCTTTTCCGGGATAAACGGCAAGCCTGAGCACGTTGGACGGATCCTGCAGGTTACGCAGTCCTTCTTCCGCCATGGGGATGACGGCTCCGGAGCGCACGAACCATGGATTCTGGTCAATAGTGTACTTCAGCTCGTACACTTTGGCCCCCTTGAGCGTCTTGCCGTGGGCAACGTCATACCATTCTCCTGCCGGCAGCCAGACCTTGCGGTTTGCAGTGCCGTCGGCCCCCACAGGCTCGCAGATGGCGGTTACAAGTATGTTGTCGCCGAAAAGATACTCCTCGTTCCAGTCGTATGCCTCCATGGCCTCGGGATAGTAATAATAGAGCGGACGGCACATGGAGATGCCGGTTTCGTATGCCTGACGGGCGGCGTCATAGATGTACGGGCTGAGGGCGTAGCGAAGGTCGATAGCCTCCTTAAGATACTCGTAATGAGAAGGATAAGACCAGATACGGCAGTCCAGGTTGGGGCTCTTTGTAGAGTGGGTCTTGAAGATGGGCGTAAACACTCCGAACTGCATCCAGCGGGTGTAGAGTTCCGGATCCTTGAGCCTCTGATGGTCTTTTAGCTGCATGTGGCCGCCAATGTCGTGCCCCCAGTAGCCGTAGCCTACATTCGACGCCGTAGCCGTGAAATAAGGCAGGAACTGAAGCACGTACCATTCGTCATAGGTGTCTCCGGAAAAGCCCAGCTGATAACGGTGGCTGCCCAGTCCGCCCCAGCGGTGATAGATCAGAGGCCTGTCCGCATGAAGCCCCTGTGAACGGGTACGGCGAACCTTGTCGTTCCAGAAAGCATAGTTGCACCAGAAGGTGTTCGACAGGTCTTTTACGTATTTGCTCTCGCGCCACTGCTGCCAGTCCAGCCACCAAAAATCCACCCCCTGCTCTTCCAGCGGATGGATTACCGAGTTGAAGTAAGCGTCCGCCCAGGCCTGCTGGTCCAGACGGAAGGGAACTGGCGCCCTGTAGCCTGCCTTGCCCGTGGGCTCCGAGTTGCCGGCAAAGGTATAGCCGCCTTCCGGATAAACGAAGCCTTGGGGCCCGTCATAGTCGGAAGTGCGTGACAGGTAATCCTTTACAAATGCATCGTAGGCGTCTTCGTAAGGCCGTATTCCGGAAGCGGGGTGCAAATTGAGGGAGGTTTTGTAACCCAGTGAATGCAGCTCCTGCAGCAGGCCCTCCGGATCCGGAATAAGCTCGTGGTTCCAGCTGTAACCTGTCCATCCGCGCCTCTGGCCGAATTCGTCATGGCCAAGCCGCTTGCCCATCTCCGGCCAGGTAAGGTGCCAGTCCATATCTATGATGAAGACATCGGCCGGAATGCCGCGTTCCCGCATCTCGGATGCCAGTGCCAGGAACTCCTCGTCGGTGTATGCCCAATAGCGGCTCCACCAGTATCCGAAGACGTATTTGGGCGGCAGGGGTATCTGCCCGGCTACTTTGGTAAAGTCCTGAAGTGCAGCCAGATAGTCGTGCCCGTATGCAAAGATGTACCAGTCTTTGCGTTCTCCTGCCGGGCGCTCGCAAACCCACTCCTGCCAGTCCGAAGAGTCGGCCTCCAGCAGGTGGCGGGAACTTTCATCCACTATGGCCCAGCCGTCACGGGACAGTATGCCGTTTTCCAGTTCTTTCTCCTGTTTGCTGAGCTGCCTGAACCCGAGGCTGCCGTCCAGCGTCCGTGTGGTTCCTTTAAGGTTGCCGGAATCGGGATCTCCCGGGTGCCAGACCACGGTCTTGCCGTTCATCCTGAAGCTTACGCTCAGCCTGTCGGGCTCGAATCCGCCGCCCTTGTATTCCAGGGTCAGTTTATCCGTCTTGATGGTTACGCCGGAGCCCTTGCGGCTCTGTTTGAACTGCGGAACCGGCAGGTTGCGGTTAACTATCGCAAGGCTGGCCCGGTCTTCGAACACTCCGTCTTCTGCCCATTCCATGCGGATCAGGCGGTCGGTAAGAACGGTAAAACGGGCATTGTCGCAGGTTACGACGGCTTCCGGCCTGGCGGTCGGATTGTCGGGCTGGAGGGCAAGCGCCAGCAGCGCCACTATGAAGGAAGTCAGCATATCAGTGTTATTTCATGTAATCCGGTAATTGTCCGCTGGATGCGTTACGCCCGGCTGCAATGGCTGCGGCGAATCTGCGGCGTATGTCCTCCAGGCGGTAGTAGCCGTCTTCATTGGCCTCCATACCCTTTAGCCTGAGATCGCAGATAAGCGGAGGATTGTCCAGGCTGGGCGGAATGAGCTCCCTGAGCTGTTGCCATGACAGGCAGATCAGGCGCAGCCGCGCAAACTGTTCTCCGTTCCTGGAACGGCGTTCTATTACGAACTTTACGCTGATGGGAGTCTTCTTCTCCAGTGCCCCTTCTATGACGTACGGCTCGGCTCCCAGGGCGCTCAGCACCGTGCATACCGTGGAATCATGCCCGCAGAAGAAGGTTAACTTCCTGCCGCGGCGGCCAAGTTCGCGGTTCAACTCTTCCAGCGCGTCGAAGCTGGCGTTCAGGCTTACGATAGGAGGGCCGAACAGCAGGTCCTGATAGATGGAGAGTATGTCGGAGATGCGGGACCAGCCTTCTTCGCCGATATCGTGGCCGAATGCTGCGCGCTGCAGGTCTCCGTCCTCGTAGGACTGCATCACCAGGGCATCGCTTGCAGACAATGCGGTGCGAAGCATGCCGCGCATCCTGGGTTCGCTTCCCGGGTAATCGGTGATAGTGATTTCATCTCCGGCGAAATGCTTCCCGTGAACTCTGAAGAAGTCTGAGTTTTCAAAATCCAGAACCTGCTCCATTACCGCCGCAGCCTTGGCAATGCTGTCCAGGAAGGCCTCTGTCAGTATGGCATCCCTTTCCCTTGCCGCTTCCTCCCGGAAGGCGTCCGAGTCGGCCGACAGTATTCCCAGAAAGGTTCCGTCGTCCCTGTCGGGCAGATATTTGATGTCTATGCCGGCGACCGGAGACAGTCCGGAAGCGAAATGTCTGGCCGTAGCGACGGTGCGCTGCAGTGAGTTGGCGTAGAAATACACCTCCCGGCGCGAAGGCTGCCAGTTGCCGGGGATGAGGCCTTCACTCTCCAGCCATTCCCTGAAGTACTGTCCCAGAAGGGTTTCCGCAATTCCGCCCTTGCGTGTCAGTTCCCCGGTCCGTGCCGACCACTCATGCCACATGTCTTTGTGCGGGGTGAGACTGTCGGTTACGGAGCCCTTGCCGGTAAATGGCGCGCGTAAATTGTGGCGGCTCATTACCAATACCTGTTCAAGTTTGTAGGAATCTGCTTCCGGAGATGCATGGGAGTTTTCGAACGAACGGTCATGGCACGACGCCAGAATCAGTATGACGGGCAGAAAAAAGAGCTTCCTTCGCATAATCGCATTATTTGTTCAAAGATGAACATTTTCGCCAAATAATGCAAAAAATCCTTACCTTTGAATTCGCTAACCACATTTATGCGATGAAAGACATTCTCAAATATCTGGCAACTTTCAAATTTTGGAAAGAATTGTTCATCATGACCGCCGGTATGATGATAGCTGCGGGAGCGGTTTACTATTTCATGCTTCCCAGCAAGCTTGTCCTCGGCTCCATTACAGGTCTTTCCATAGTTATTTCCAACCTCCTGGGCATGGTTGGAATGACGGTCAAGGTCTCAGTCGTGGTAACCGTAATAAATGCCATACTGTTGTTGCTGGCATGGGTTCTCATAGGTAAGGAATTCGGTGCAAAAACCGTCTATACCGCCCTCATCCTCGGTCCGCTGCTGGAACTGTGGGAAAAGATCTATCCCTACGAGAAGCTTATAGATCCCGGAATGACTTCGGTTATGGGTGACCCTCTTCTGGACCTTATCTGCTTCGTTCTGCTGGTAAGTATTTCCCAGACCATACTGTTCAATATAAACGCATCCACCGGCGGCCTTGACATACTGGCCAAAATAGTAAACAAATATTTGCATCTGGATATAGGCGTGTCGGTTACCGTAGCCGGTGCCATAATCTGCTGTACCGCCTTCGCCATCAATCCTTTCCGGCTGGTCGTTACCGGTTTGGTAGGCACATGGCTGAACGGTCTTGCCATAGATTACTTTACCGCCAGTCTGAATAAGCGCAAACGTGTATGCGTCATTGCCAAGGAGCACGAAAAAGTTCGTGCGTATATTATAGAAAAGCTCCACAGAGGATGCAGTCTCTACGATGTCAGGGGCGGCTACAGCGGAGAGACGAATGTGGAGATTCAGGCACTCCTTACCCAGGATGAATTCGCCAGCCTCATGAACTTTCTCCGCACGGAGAACATACAGGCCTTTACAACCGCCGGCAATGTGAACGAAATCTACGGTTTATGGAACCGCGAGCACAAGGGACGGAACAAAACCCGCTCATGATTTTTTGAGTTTGTTCAAAAAAATACTACTTTTGAGAGTTTGATAATTATACGATGATGAAACGATTGCTTTTCTTTGCACTTTCCGCAGTGCTGCTTTTTTCCTGTAAGAAAACTGATGAAGCTGCTCCCAGCATCACCTGGCCTTCCAATACGAAATTCGCTGTCGTAGAAATGGGTACGAATCAGGACTCCAATGTATCTGTCAGCGCCCCTGCCAAGATTGAGAGTCTCGAGCTCAAGCTTGGGCTTGGAGAGTACGTAAGACTTGCAAACCGTTATATCGAAGACGGCAGCAAGAACAAGGGTACCAAGGACAATCCTGCCACTCTGGACGTTATCGATGATTCCAAGTCTGCAGAATTCCTGAGGAGTCTCAATATGACCTCCGGCGTCGCACTTCGCGGCAGGACCATCAGCACCTTGAACCTGGAGGCCATCCTGAACGCCATCATCACCGGCGAACCTGTAGATAACAACACCAGCTTCACTATCGACATAATCCTTTCCGACCAGGCCGGCAAGGAAGTGACCAAGACTGCCAAGTTCCACTTCACATCCCCGCCCGAAATCGTATGGCAGGACAATCAGAATAACGACCTGGTGGACCTGAACGAATACTCCAAGTCCAAGCCCGGTCCGTCAAAGGTGAAGATCAGCGCCCCCGGCAAGATTAAAGACCTCACGGTCACGCTCGAGTATGGCGCCGATGCCGCACTTGCCAAGTATGTCCAGAACCGCGTAGGCAACCTCACGATAGACCTTATCAATGATTCCAAGGCCGAGTCGGAATTCGGCTTCCCCGCCAAAAAGGTGCTTGAGGGCAAGACCGATGCCGTACTTGATTTTGCTTTCATCTACGGGCTCATCCCCGATATAGCCGCTTCTACCAACGTATTTACGGTTAAGGTGGTTGATGCCAACGAAAAGATTTGCAGCATGCAGCTCAAGTTCAAGAAATAATGCTCAAGGTTCCCCCTTACGTCCATGAGGTCAAGTACTATGAGTGCGACCGCATGGGCGTTACACATCACTCCAATTATGTGCGCTTCATGGAAGAGGCGCGCATTTGGTGGTTGGACCAGCTGGGTTATGGATTCGAGCGTATGGAAGCGGAGGGGATTGTATCTCCGGTAGTGTCGATCAGCGTGAATTACAAGCACACCACCACTTTCAAGGACAGGATAGAGATAGAGGTAGTGGTGTCGGAAATGAGCGAGCTCAAGCTGAGTTTTGCCTATACAATGAAAGTGGGCGGAAAGCTGGTGTGTACAGCTTCCAGCACCCATTGTTTCCTCGACGGCGGACGTCCGGTAGTGCTGGCAGACCGCTTCCCGCAGCTTTACTCGGCAATTGTTTCCACTCGCTGATTCCTGACCATGGACAGGACAAAGGAGATTCTGAGGGTAACTCTTTGGGGCAGTGCCTGCAATGCCCTGCTAACCGCATTCAAGTTCGTGGCCGGTTTCCTTTCCGGAAGTGCCGCCATGATCGCGGATGCCGTTCACTCCCTGTCTGACTTCCTTACAGACATAGTAGTATTGGTTTTCGTGCGTATAAGCGGCAAGCCGCAGGACGAGTCGCACGACTACGGGCACGGTAAATTTGAGACCCTGGCCAGCCTGTTTATCGGTATGGCTCTGATAGCAGCTGCCATCGGCATTATTGCAAACGGTGCCAGGCAGATTGCCCTATGCATCTCCGGCGAGACGCTTCAGGTGCCGGGCGCCATCGCCCTTTGGGCCGCCCTCATATCCATCGCTGTCAAGGAGTTGTTGTATCAATATACCCGGAGGAGCGGCCGCAGATTGGAGTCACAGGCCCTTGTGGCCAATGCCTGGCATCACCGCAGCGACGCCCTGTCGTCTATTGCCGCCGCCGTTGGCATAGGCTGCGCCCTGCTGTTCGGCGAAAAGTGGGCCGTTCTGGATCCGGTTGCCTCCGTAGTAGTGGGCGCCATGCTTGTCAAAGTGGCGGTAGAGCTGTTCAAGGAGAGTATTCTCGAGCTTACGGACAGCTCCCTGTCTGCGGAAATGGAAAAAGAGATCCACGACATAATCTGCGAATGCCCGGGCGTGGTTGAGCCGCACAACCTCCGTACCCGCCGTATAGGCAAGGAAACGGCAATCGAGGTGCATGTACGGATGGCCGGGGATATGCAGCTGAATGACGCTCACGATAAAGTGAGCGACATCGAGAAGCGTTTGCGTGAGAGGTTCGGCGCCGGAACCTTCGTCACGATTCACATGGAGCCGATCAAAAATTCACCGAAGAACTCCGGGCGGTGAAAGTCCGGGGCGGGTGTGCCCACGGGGTTCCAGCTCAGGAAATGAGGGTGTGCGGTCTTGTCTCCGCACTTGTAAATGTTGCCGCGGAGAGCTGCCGGCAGATGCTCCGGGTCCAGACCCATCAACCCGAAGGGTATCATCAGAATCACGCGCCAGGACCATATGCCTCCTGCATAATCCTGCGGCCCTTCTATTTCTGACATTCGCACTATGCTTGCGAACTCATCGGCCGACAGGGAAACGCGGTCGCTGCGCCCGGTGCCGTGGGCGGCAGTCATCTTGCCGGCGGCATTCACCTCGAAATTGAAGTACTCGGCGCTGCCGGGGCTCTGCAGGAAGATTTCGCAGCAGCTGTCTTCCCAGGAGCAGCCGCCGTCTTCCAGATTCTGCACCCTGAGGTCGAGGCCGCTTACGCGGAAATCCACTACGATAGAATCCTCGGTGCGGGCAATGCGTCCGTTGCAGAAAGGTGAGTAGGGGAATGTCTCCGGCCAGTTGCAGTTGTCTACGGAAAAACGGGTGCCTTCCAACTCGAGGGCAGTGTCCAGGTCGTTGGTGTCCAGGCTCTTCAAGAGGGGAATGATGAGTTTTTTCATTGTTATTCGTGATTTGCCAGTCTTTTTTCTGCGAGTGCCTCATATTTGGTGCCGGGGCGTCCCCAGTTGGCGTAGGGGTGTATGCTGATTCCGCCTCGGGGCAGGAAGAATCCCGTAACTTCTATGTATTTGGGCTCCATAAGGGCGATGAGGTCTTTCATTATTATGTTTACGCAGTCTTCATGGAAGGCGCCATGGTTGCGGAAACTGAAAAGGTAGAGTTTGAGGCTCTTGCTCTCCACCATACGCTTGCCGGGAATGTATCCTATACGTATCTCGGCAAAGTCCGGCTGCCCTGTTATAGGGCACACTGCAGTGAACTCGGGGCAGTTGAAGCGTACCCAGTAATCGTTGTCCGGATGCTGGTTCTCAAACGATTCAAGGACCTCTGGAGCATAATTCTGATTGTAAGTAGTCTCACGGCCCAGGGCCTTCAGGCCCTCTTCTTTACGTGTACTCATATCTATACGTCGGCGATTTTGAACGGATTGTAGGAAATGCCCTCGTCGAAGGTGTCTACGCCTTCGTAGGACTTGACTTTGCGCACCACTACAGAAGTCACTGGCAGGATTATGATTTCGTACAGAACCTTGAAACTGACCTGCGCCAGCATCATCCAGAAAAGTGTTTTAACGGGTGTGCCCCAGAATGCTATAGGCATGAATATCATGGAGTCGGCGAACTCGCCGGCCAGAGACGACAGGATGGCACGCACTCCAAAATTACGGCCTTTGTCGGCAATCTTCTTCTTGCTCATTACCAGCGAGTTGATGGTTGAGCCGACGAGGAAGGCCAGGAGTGATGCCGCCACTACGCGTGGAGCCATGTTGAACATGTAATCGAAGTGGGGAGCGCCGTCCCAGAAAGATGCGGCAGGCATCCATACCAGCAGCTGTCCGCCCAGCACCACGAAGATGTTCATCGCAAAAGCGGTCCAGATGACCAGCCGGGCCTTGCGGAAGCCCCACACCTCGCAGATGCAGTCGTTGATGATATATGAAACCGGGAAAATGATCACTGCTCCGGGAAGGTTGATCCCCAGGAGGCATATCACTTTTGTCGCGAAAAGATTGGATGCTATGAGGCAGACTACGAATAGTACCGCCATCAGCAGGAAGACTGTAGAGTATTTGTTTTTCATTTGCAGTTTTTATAGTGGTGCCTGTTACACTTGACGGCATATTTTGCCGTCGCGCTGCAAAGGTAAGTATTTTCTTGGATATATATTCTTTTTTGCGAAATTTGCGGTAAACGACAAGATATGAAGAAGTTTCTTTTATCGCTTTTCGCCCTTCTCACGGGCCTTTCGGCCGGAGCTGCATCCGGTAAGATAGTCACAGACAGCCTCAGGAGCGCTATCCTGGACTCACAGGTAAAGTTTAATGTCTATCTGCCAAACGGGTACGCCGAATCAGGCAGGAGTTATCCGGTCATCTATCTGCTTCATGGTCTGTACGGCAACTACACCGACTGGATGAACCGCGGCGGCATGAAGCCGGTGGCCGACGAGCTGATTACCTCCGGAGAGATGCGGGAGGCCGTAATCGTTATGCCTAACGCCGGTCATGCCGACGCCCACAACGAGTGGAACGGCTATTTCAACATGCCCGGCTGGAGTTATGAGGACTTTTTCTTCAAGGAGTTTATCCCCACGGTGGAGAAACGCTACCGCATAATTGCAGACAAGGGGCACCGGGCCGTTATGGGGCTGTCTATGGGAGGTGGCGGCAGCACCGTCTATTGCCAGCGGCATCCGGATATGTTCTCCAGCTGCTATGCCATGAGCGCCTGGCTGGACAACGAGCCTAACGCCGTATCCAAGAATACCAATCCCCAGGACAAACTGGGTATAGTATGCCAGTCTGTATGCGACCATTCCACTCTCAGATTTATGGACAATGCATCTCCAGAGGTCCTTGAGCAGCTCAGGACCGTCGAATGGTTTTTCGATTGCGGCGACGATGACGGCCTGATGCTACTGTCAGTGAACCTTCACCTCAAGATGAAGGCCGCAGGCATCCATAGCGAACTCCGTGTCCGTAACGGAGCCCACACCTGGGAATACTGGCACACGGCTCTCCGCACCGCCTTCCCCTTCGCCTCCCGCAACTTCCAACCGTAAAGACAGATTAACAAAAAAAGCACTTGCGTTGCCGCAGGTGCTTATTTATGCTCCCCCTCGGGGACTTGAACCCAGGACCCCCTGATTAACAGTCAGGTGCTCTAACCAACTGAGCTAAGGAGGAATATGTTCCACTCGTTTCCGAAGTGGATTGCAAAGTTACGCCGAATTTTTAGAATTGCAAATTTTTTCCCGATTTTTTTGTATTTTTGCCTTGTTATGGATGTAGAGTTTTTGTCCGGAATGATTAGCGAGCTGATGCTCGATCACGACAGCTTGAGCCTGCCGGGCCTGGGTACTTTCGTGGCAGAGGATGTGCCCGCCAGTTTCTCGGATAAAGGCTACACCATCAATCCTCCTTACAGGCGACTTTCTTTCATCGGAAAGGATGCTCAGGATGGTCTTTTGCTCGATCTGTACACCGGAGCCAACCCTCAGGCACCTGCCGAAGCGGCGGCAGTTCTGGAGACTTTTCTTCAGGACCTTAAAAGGGAACTGGAGCACCAGAAGAGTGTCGAGCTCCCTGGCCTGGGACGTCTCCGCGCAACCCGCGAGAACCATTTCTTCTTCGTGGCGGACGAGGCTCTGGACATCTCCCCGGAAGCCTGCGGACTCACTCCGGTATCCCTCAAGTCCCACGCCGCCTCGTCCCGTGCCTTACCGGATGTATCAGATCTTGTGCCCACAGGATCAGATACTGTAGTTCCCAATCCCGAAAAGCAGGAAACCCGGGCGCCCGAGGCCAAAGCCGTCCGCGGCCGCAAACTTAGGAAACCTGCAGTCTGGGCGCTGGGCGTAGTAGCCGCGGCCGTGGTGCTCCTCCTCGCATTCGTGGCTCTCTCCCGCATAGCTCCGGATTTCACCGACAAGCTGCTCTACACTCCGGAAGAACTCGAAATCCTCAATTATCCCGAAGATGGACTTGGTTTACCCGGTTAGCGTTGCACCTCTTGCCCCCGGTGCCAAGTCGGGCCGCGAGATGCTTCCCATAGTAGAAGCTACTGGGACGGTGATTGCACGCGCCCCGAGAGGCTGGTGCCACCATGGCAGCAAGGCCCTGCATCCTGTAGTTCATCTTCATATAATAGACAGATACTCAAGGATATACCTGCAGCAAAGAGGCGCATCCAAATCCTTGCTCCCGCTGTATTGGGATACGGCGGTGGGCGGCCACGTGAATTACGGTGAATACCTTCGCGAGGCCCTTTTCCGTGAAGCCGCAGAGGAATTGAAGTTCTATGATTTCAATCCCTATCCAATCAGGACCTATATTTACGAGTCCAATACGGAAAAGGAGCTGGTGAACGTTTTTGCGGCTGTGGGGAATTTTGAACTCAAGCCGGATGGGGATGAGGTCGCCGGTGGCCGTTGGTGGGAGATTCCCGAGCTGGAGGCGGCGTTCGGCAAGAACATACTGACTCCCAACTTCGAGCATGAGTTCCCAATGGTAAAACAAAGCCTTCTGGCGCTACTTTAAATGGACAAGCTTAGCAAATTCATAAAGGACCAGCTGTCTGTATGGCCACTGGCCGCGGCAAATTTCCGTGCCCTCAAGTCCATGCGGGTCAGGACCGTCCAGGTGGGCGGACTGGATGCCGTGATACAGTTCAATCCAAGCCGTATCATTTCCAGCACAGCCAAAACCGATGAGGCCTCGCTGGCGGCAAGGCCATGCTTCCTTTGCGAGAAGAACCGTCCGCCGGAGCAGTTCCACTTGCGTTTTGAAGGCCGGAAAGGCCGTCTGTACAACATACAGGTCAACCCGTATCCTATTTTCAACAATCATCTGGTAATCGCCCGTTCCGAGCATCTTCCCCAGGCCATCTGGCACCATCTTCCGGATATGCTGGACTTCGCATGGAACTATCAGGGCTATACCGTCTATTACAACGGCCCCAAGGCCGGTGCTTCGGCCCCGGACCACCTGCATTTCCAGGCGATTCCCCGCCGTCAACTGCCACTTGAGCTGGCTGTAGATTCCTTTCTGGACAATCCCGAAGCGGCCATGGCCAGGGTTTCTGATGCCAAACTCTTTCACTATCACAAGTTCACGCGCGGCGTATGGTGCATCAAGGCAGGTACCACCAAGTCGCTCGCAAAACTGTTCTACCAGTTTCTGGACTGCTGCCCTGAAGCCGATCCCGGGCTCGAACCCAGGTTCAACCTTTATGCCTGGTACAATCCGGAGCATTCGGAGTACAGGGTGATGGTCGTGCTGCGCACCGAGTTGCGTTCGCATCACTTCTATACCGACGGTCCTGACCATCTGACGATAGGTCCCGGGGCTGCCGAGATGGCCGGAGTGTTCGTGGCCCCCGAAGAGGCCGATTTCGACAAGGCCGCCCCATCCCAGTTGGAGGAAATGCTTTCGGAAGTGAGCGTGAGCGAGCAGGTGGAACTTATGATAGATTCCCGCCTTACACGCACCCAGCAGGAGATAGAGGTGGGCATAATGTCGGCAAAACAGATAGAGTTCGAAATCATCTCCGACGGAGCCGGGCCGCAGAAAGTGAGCGTGAAGGACGGGCGCATCAACTATAACGGTGCGCTGTACGACGAACTGTACTTCGACTCCGTAACCCGTTCCACACTCTTTGCAGAGCCCTCTTTCATCCTTCGTAACGTGCCCATAGGCATAGATTTCCACTGGCAGCGCACGCAGACGCAGAAGTTCGCAGGCTCCCTGAAGTTTATAGCCGAAGGGGACAGGGTGACCGCCATCAACAAAGTGGGCATAGAGGATTATCTGCTTAGCGTCATTTCCTCCGAGATGCGTGCAGACGCGTCCCTTGAGTTCCTGAAGGCGCACGCCGTCATATCCCGAAGCTGGCTGCTCGCACGCATAGAGGACCGCCGCCACCCGGATAAGGCCGAATCCGCCATTCCGCATGAGCGTTACGATGTATGTGCCGACGACCATTGCCAGCGCTACCAGGGCCTCACGCCCGCCGTCGGGAAGAATGTCCGTAAGGCCATAGACCAGACCTGGGGGCAGACGTTGCGATATGGCGGCAAGATTTGCGATACACGTTTCTCAAAGTGCTGCGGGGGCCGGACGGAGCTGTTCAGCACCTGCTGGGAGGATAAGGATTATCCATATCTGCAAAGCGTAGAAGACCCCTGGTGCGACTGCCACGACCAGGCGGTTCTCTCCCAGGTGCTCAACGATTACGACCTGGAGACGGCAGACTTCCATGACTGGGAGCAGCGATATACCAGAAAGGAACTGTCGGAGCTGGTGCACAGCCGCACCGGTATGGATTTCGGTGAGATAGTTGCCCTGGAGCCATTGTCCCGCGGCCCGTCTGGGCGGATCAAATACCTCCGCGTCTGCGGCACAAAGCATACTGAGGTGATTGGCAAGGAACTGGCGATACGACGTGCTCTCAGCACCTCCCACCTGAAGAGTTCCGCCTTCGAGGTCACCATAGAAGGCGACAACATAATCCTGAGGGGCCGCGGATGGGGCCACGGGGTAGGTCTCTGCCAGATCGGAGCCGCCGTGATGGCCAGCAAGGGCTTCGCATACAAGGACATACTAAAGCATTATTATGCCGATGCGGACATTCAATAGCAAGACTCCATGGCTCTGGATACCCACGCTTTACTTCGTGGAGGGCCTGCCGTATTTCATAGTGAACACCATATCCCTGATTATGTTCAAGGATATGGGCATGGATAACGGTACGCTGGCTTTGCTTACCAGCCTCATCAGTATCCCATGGGTGGTCAAGCCTCTCTGGAGCCCCTTCGTAGACATTTTCCGCAGCAAGCGCTGGTGGATACTCTCCATGCAGTTCATAATGCTTGCAACCATAGCCCTTACCGCGGCAAGTGTCCGGCTCAGCACGTTCAGCGTCACCCTTATCTTGTTCATCATAGCGGCATTCGCTTCCGCCACTCATGATATAGCGGCAGACGGATTCTATATGATTGCCCTCACAAGCAGGCAGCAGTCTGCCTTCGTGGGTATCAGGAGCACCTTCTACCGCATCGCCTCCGTCTTCGGGCAGGGCGTCCTGGTCGTGCTTGCCGGGGTGCTCGAGAGGCGTCTTGGAGATATCCCCCGCGCCTGGTCGCTTACCATGATCATTTCTGCAGCCATCCTGGGTGTCTTCACGCTTTACCATTGCTTTGCCCTTCCAAAGCCCTCGGAGGATAAAAGCGCCGGCGATGTCCGCAACGCATCCGACGTCATGAAGGAGTTCGGCGGAGCCTTCGCTTCCTTCTTCCGCAAGCCCGGTGTGCTGCTCGCCATTCTCTTCATGCTGCTGTACCGCCTTCCGGAGGCTTTTTCCGTAAAGATGCTGTTCCCCTTCTTCAAGGATCCCGTGGAGGTCGGCGGCTTGGGCTTCACTACGGACATGTTCGGCATAGTTTACGGTACCTTCGGTGTGGTTGCATTGCTCGCCGGAGGAATACTCGGGGGGCTGGCGGCCGCCCGGCTCGGCTTGCGTAAGTGCCTGTGGCCCATGGCCCTGTCCCTGGCTCTGCCCTGTTCCGTATATCTCTATATGAGTATCGCTCAGCCGGAAAGCATCTGGATTGTGGGTTCCTGCGTAGTCCTGGACCAGTTCGGTTATGGCTTCGGCTTCTCGGCTTATATGCTGTATATGATGCATTTTTCTCAGGGCCCCCTCAAGACCTCGCATTATGCCATCTGCACCGCCTTCATGGCCCTTTCCATGATGCTGCCCGGGCTTGTGGCCGGATACTTGCAGGAAGCCCTCGGTTATGTAGGATTCTTTATTCTTGTAATGTTATGCTGTATCGCAACCTTCTTCGTCACCTTCTTTGTGCGGCGGCGCTTACCATCGGAATAAATCTCGGAGCTCAGGTCAAGCCGGGCATAGAGGTCCTGCGGGACCGCGGCTTCGAAGGGCTTCGAGGCAAGCGCGTGGGGCTTCTGACCAACCCCAGCGGAGTTGACCGCCAGCTCCGCTCTACCATAGATATTTTGAACGAGAACGTGAATCTGGTCGCCCTGTATGCGCCTGAGCACGGGGTTCGTGGCGATATCTGGGCCGGTGGCAAAGTGGAATCCGGCAGCGACAAGGCGACCGGCCTTCCGGTGCATTCCCTCTATGGTGCTACGCGCCAGCCGACAACGGAAATGCTGAAGGGTATCGATATCCTGGTGTACGACATTCAGGATGTAGGCACCCGTTCCTACACCTTCATCAGCTGTCTGGGGCTTGCCATGCGGACCTGCGCCGCCATGGGCATACCGGTTATGGTACTGGACCGTCCCAATCCGCTCGGAGGACTGAAAGTAGAAGGGAGCGTGGTGCGCGAAGGATTTTTCTCATACGTGAGCCAGTACCGCATACCTTATGTCTACGGCCTCACGGTAGGGGAGGTCGCCACCCTGATTAACGAAGAAGGCCTCAACTGCGGCCAGAAGGGCAACGAGGAGCCGGTAAAGTGCCAGTTGACGGTAGTGCCAATGGAAGGATGGGAGCGCAGCATGACCTACGATCGCACCGGTCTACCCTGGGTGATGCCTTCTCCCAATATTCCCTATCCCCGCAGTGCCATGTGCTATCCATGCGCCGGGCTGGTCGGCGAGTTCAACGACTATCTCAACATAGGCATAGGTTATACTATTCCGTTCGACGCATTTGCGGCCGAATGGATAGACGCCGACGCCCTTAAGGCCAGGCTGGACAGCTATAACGTGCCCGGAGTGGCCTGGAGGACGGTACACTACACCCCCTTCTATGGCAGCTGCGCCCGCAAGCTCATTCATGGAGTGCAGTACTACTTTACCGATTACGAAGCCGCACCCATTACGCTGATACAGTTTTACGTGATGCAGGCGGTGTACGAGTTATATAAGAAGAACCCTTTCGAGCTCTCTCCAAACAGGATTTCAATGTTCAACAAGGTTTGTGGAACGGATTTTGTCAGTAAGGAATTCAGCAAGCGTTTCCGGGTATCCGATATACTGAGCTGGTGGACGGCGGATGTGAAAGATTTCCGGACCTTGTCGGAAAAGTACTACATTTATCGTTAAAACCACTGACTTATGAAACACTTGATCAGACTTGCAGCTTTGATGTCGGCAGCCGTCATCTTCGCTCTCCCTCTCGGTGCCCAGTCTCGTGGCCACTCTCATTCTTCTTCGCACGGCGGCAGCAGTGCATCTCATTCATACAGCAACGGCGGCAGCCATTCAAGCCGTCCATCCGGCAATACCGCACATGTTGGAAGTCATCACGGCAGTTCGTCTGGCGGCAGCATGAGCCATTCTTCCGGCAGCGGTTACCGTCGTTCCGGTGGCAGCGTCAGCCATTCGTCGGGCAGTGTCAACCGCCCCTCCGGCGGGAACGACCATCAGCGTCCTTCCGGCGGTTCCGGCAGCGTGAACCGTCCTTCGAACGACCGTCCTTCCGGTCATAACGACAGGGCAGACCGCCCCAGCCGTCCTCAGAATAACAACGACAAGGCAGTCCGTCCTTCCGGCGGCAACTCCCATCGTCCCTGGGGCGGCAGCGCACATCGTCCGGATCACAACGGCGCCCGTCCTTCCGGTGGCAGCGCACATCGTCCGTCACCCGGCTCACGTCCTTATGCCCACGGCGGCAGGCCCGGGCCTTCCCGCATGGGCCGCGTCCATATCAACCACAGACCCGGATACCGTCCTCCCCGTCACGTACACCGTGAGCTCAGAGGCGCTCCCGTCAGGTTCAGCCACCACGGCCACCACGGCTACGGCCACTACATTGTGGCACTGCCTCCTCACTATATACACAGGGTATATCACGGCATAGACTACTGGTACTGGGACGATGTCTGGTACCGCTATCGCGCCGGCCGCTACTGGGTATGCCGTCCTCCTTTCGGCTACAGGTTCACTCCTCTGGCAGATGCGGTTTTCACGGCCATTCTCCTGAACTCCCTGGCGGAAAACAATGATTCCGCCGAAACGGAGCAGGCCAAGTCCCTCAACCTGATTCGCAGCTATGCCGCAGCAGGTACCGAATACTTCTATAACGACGGAGTGTTCTACATCAAGGGCGATGACGGCGAGTATGTGGTGATAGTGCCTCCCGCAGGAGCTATAGTCGATGCTCTTCCCGAGGATTACGAAGAATTCGAATTCGAAGGCAAGACTTATTACAAGGTGGATGATACCATCTACCAGATGATAGTCACGGAAGAAGGCAAAGCCTGCTTCGAAGTGCTTGGACAACTGGCCGAATGATATGGCGGTAATCGGAGTGTTCGATTCGGGCTCAGGAGGCCTTTCAGTTCTCAGGGAGATTCGGAAGATTCTCCCTGATGAACGTTATATATACTTCTCGGACAACGCTTACTGTCCTTACGGAGAGAAGACAGCGGAATTCGTGACCGCCCGCAGCAGGGCCGTCACGGATTTGCTGCTTTCAAAGGGGGCGGCTGCGGTAGTGGTGGCCTGCAATACGGCTACTGCAGCGGCCATAGCCACCCTGAGGGCCGAATATGACATTCCTTTCGTGGGTATGGAGCCGGCTGTGAAGCCGGCCGCCAGCGGCACCCGCAACGGAGTTGTCGGCGTGCTCGCCACGGCCGGCACTCTCAAGGCCGCCAAGTATCTGAATATCAAAGGACAGTATGCCGATGCAGTGCGCATAGAAGAACGTGTCGGAAAGGGGTTCGTGGAGCTCGTGGAGAGCATGGACCTTGACAGCCCTCATGCCGAGTCGGTTGTGCGCGGGAGCCTTCAGCCGCTGCTGGACGCCGGAGCGGATACCATAGTTCTGGGCTGCACCCATTACCCCTTCCTCCTGCCTCTGATGCGTAGGATAGCTCCCGGGGGCATCAGATTCATCGATCCGGCACCGGCTGTGGCACGTCGCCTTGCCGACGTGCTGGGAATGGCCGGCATTCCGCTCAAGGATTCCGCTCCGGGAGTGGAACTCCTTGCCTCCGGCCCCGATACAACATTGAAAAAACTATTCACCATCTTATAGAAATGAAGCTTTTACGAATGACCATGTTTGTCAGTGCCGCAGTGCTTGCTGCAGGATGCGGCAATAAGGATGCAGGATTCAAATACACGGTTGACCAGTTTGCAGATGTGAAGGTCATACGCTATACCGTGCCTGGCTGGGAGGATCTCAGCCTTCAGCAGAAGGAGTATGCCTATCACCTGGCCGAGGCGGCAAAGTGGGGACGCGACATATTGTGGGACCAGAACTGCCGCTGGAACCTTCAGCTGCGGCATGCGGTAGAGGATATCCTGGAAAACTATGCCGGAGACCGCAACTGCAGTGAGTTCGAGGCTTTTACGGAATATGCCAAGCGGCTGTTCTTCAGCAACGGAATACATCATCACTATGCCGAGGACAAATTCTTCCCCGGCTGCGAACCCTCTTACTTCGAAAAGCTTCTGGATGCGGTCGGACGTTCAGAGGAGGCCGGATTCCTGGTGAGTTACGCTTTCGATCCGTCCGTCTGCCCCCAGCGCCGCAGCACCTCTTCCGAGGGGGACATAGTGGAATCATCTTCCGTCAATTTCTATGAGGGTGTTACCCGCGACGAAGTTGAGGAGTACTACGCCTCTGTTGCCGATCCCAAGGACCGCAGGCCCGTATCTTACGGCCTGAACACCAAGGTGGTGAAGGAAAACGGAGTGGTGGTGGAGAAGCCATGGAAGGTGGGCGGCATCTATGGTCCCGCCATCGAAAAGATATGCGGCGAGCTGGAACTGGCACGCCGTGTGGCAGAGAACGACATACAGAAACGTGCCCTCGGCCTGCTTATAGAGTACTACCGCAGCGGCGACCTGCGCAAGTGGGACGAGTTCAATGTGGAGTGGGTGAAGGATACCATTGGCACCGTCGACTTCGTTAACGGTTTTGTGGAGGATTACAACGACCCTCTGGGACGCAAGGGCGCCTGGGAAGGGCACGTCAACATAAAGGATGCGAAAGCGTCGGAGCGTTCTGCCATCCTGAGCGCCAATGCCCAGTGGTTTGAGGACAACTCTCCCGTTGACCCCCGTTTCAAGAAGGCTTGCGTCAAGGGCGTCAGCGCCAAGGTCATCAATGCCGTGTGCCTTGCCGGCGACGCTTATCCGGCAACGCCCATAGGCATCAACCTGCCCAATGCAGACTGGATACGCCGCGACTACGGCTCCAAGAGCGTCACCATCGCCAATATCTCCCACGCCTACGACTATTCCGCCGAGGAGCAGCCCGCGAGCGTGCTTAACGAGTTCGCCTGGGACGAGGAGGAAATTGCCCGTTCCAAGAAGTACGGTTCCTATGCCGGAGAAATCCACACGGACCTTCATGAGTGCCTGGGACATGGCTCCGGACAGCTGCTGAAGGGCGTTTCCAGCACAGCCATGGGCGAGTATTCATCCACCCTCGAGGAGGCGCGTGCCGACCTGTTCGGCCTCTATTATTCCGCCGACCCCAAGCTGGTTGAGCTGGGTATCATGCCGGATGCGGAGGCGTACAAGGCCGAGTATGACGGATTCATCCGCAACGGCCTCATGGTGCAGTTCAACCGGGTGGAGCTTGGACGACCGAACACCGAGGCCCACATGCAGGACCGCAAGCTCATTGCCGAGTGGTGCTACCGTCAGGGCGGAGCTATCGAAAAGCGTACACGCGACGGCAAGACTTTTTTCGTGGTTACTGACTACGATGCCTTGCGCGGACTCTTCGGCAAACTGCTCGCCGAGGTGCAGCGCATCAAGTCCGAGGGCGATTATGCCGCGGGCAAGGCGCTGGTAGAGGAGTATGCAGTGCAGATCGACCCGGTGCTGCATAAAGAAGTTAAGGACCGCTATTCGGCCCTTAACCTCAAACCTTACGGTGGCTTTATCAATCCGGAAATCGTTCCCGTGGAAAAGTCGGGAGTGATTACGGATTACGAAATCCGATACACGGACGACTACCTGGGACAGATGCTGGAATACGGCAGGAAGTACGGAATCCTGTAGCCCCTATTTCCCGAAATACCTGTTAAGCAGCTCTGCGAGCCTGTAACCGGCATCGCGGAGCTGCAGGCTTATTATCTCGCGTGACTTCTCTACAGTGTCCGGATCCAGTTCTTCAGTCAGGGGAGGATTTATCTCATAGATTCCGTAGCTGCGGTCGCCGCAGGCCTTGGCCCAGTCGAGCAGTGTGCCCCTGGCTATCTTCCGGCGCTGACAGGCGTTGCAGTTGTCCAGCTGTGCAGCCAGTTCGTCCGGGTCGGCGCCGGGCCAGAGCAGGGCGGGCATGCCGTCATAGAAGCCGTGGAAGCTCTTGTAATCTTCTCCCCTATACTTGAACGCCCAGAAATTCCTGGGGCCGGGAAAATAGGAATGCACGGGGCAGTGCATGTCGCCCACGAAGTGTATGAGCATGCGCACGTTCATCACAACCGCCGAGTCGCTCAGATCCTTGTAGTGCTTGAGGTTGTAGTCCGCAATCTGGAGTGCAAAGATGGCGTCGCCTTTGTCCAGACGCGGATTGGGGTCGTAATTATGATTCTCATCCACGTTGTACACGTGCCAGGCGGTGGTGTAGGCGATGTCCTCGTCTCTGCGGTGACTGTCCATCCAGGTGGCGTCCCTCTTGAGGTCGTAGTCGAAATACCTGGCTATGTTGGCCTTTGTAGTTGCAGTAAGGTGGCGCTGTGCCACTGCGATTACGGTCTTGTGGCCGAGGCTGCCCCAGGCCTGAAGGTTGAGGCAGAGCACGGCTGCCATGAGTGCGGAGAGAATGAGCTTTTTCATTGTTTTTCTTGAATTTGAAATCAAAGATAGGAAAAATCTAATTATTATTCTTATATTTGCAGGCTTTTTGGCCACGGTGGTCATCAGGCACAATAACCAACTAAAAATTTTTTGCACGAATGGCTGAATATTTAATGCCTGAGAAGAAGCAAGAGATTTTCGCGAAGTACGGGAAGTCCAATAAGGACACCGGCTCTCCTGAGAGTCAGGTTGCTTTATTTTCCTACCGTATCGCTCACCTTACCGAGCACGTGAAGAAGAACAAGAAGGACGTTGTAACGCGCCGCAGTCTTCTCCGCCTCGTCGGTAAGCGCCGTCAGGTTCTGGATTACCTCCAGAAGGTCGACATCGAGAGATACAGGAATATCGTCAAGGAGCTGGGTCTCCGCCGATAATCAAAATAGGAAAAGTTACGGGTGGCTCCCAAAGGGGGAGCCATCCTTTTTTTAGAAGAAAGACGTAAAGGAAACAGTAATGAACGTAATCACCAAGAAAATCGAGCTCGCGGACGGCCGCGTAATCGAAATCGAAACCGGCAAACTGGCCAAGCAGGCAGACGGTTCAGCCGTAGTTAAAATGGGTGGCACCATGCTCCTCGCCACCGTATGTGCAGCAAAGGAAGTCAAAGAGGGTACCGATTTCATGCCCCTCACAGTCGACTATCGCGAAAAGTATTATTCTGCAGGACGCTTCCCCGGAGGCTTCCTCAAGCGTGAAAGCAAACCCTCGGATTACGAGGTACTCATAGCCCGTCTGATAGACAGGCCCATCCGCCCCCTGTGGCCGGATGATTTCCATCTGGAGGTCTTTGTTCAGGTCAGCCTCATCAGCGCCGAGAAGGACATCCAGCCCGATGCACTTGCCGGTCTTGCCGCATCTGCAGCCCTTGCCACTTCCGACCTTCCTTTCGGAGGCCCCGTGGGCGAGGTCCGCGTTGCCCGCATAGACGGCCAGTTCGTCATCAACCCCACTTTCTCCCAGAACGAGCGCGCAGACCTTGAACTCATGGTCGCCGCTACCGAGGAGAACATCATGATGGTCGAGGGCGAGATGAAGGAGGTCAGCGAGCACGACATGCTCGAGGCCATCAAGTTCGCCCACGAAGAAATCAAGAAGCAC
>CAMYYI010000014.1 GCA_947303465.1 uncultured Bacteroidales bacterium | reverse complement strand
ACCTAGCACGGGCTATTGTGTGGGAGATATCAGTAACTATGAACAATTCTTTATAAATGAATCAAGTAGTGTTTGGTCTCAGATGAGCACTATTCACCAGAACTCTTCAATCGCAACTCTTCCTGAGGCAATACTTATTGGATTTGTAGGGAAGACGGTAGATATGCATTATTGTGATGATATATTTGGGGTATATTCATGGGCTCTGCCAGGGAACCTAAAGAATATTTTGTTCGAGGACAATGGTATCAGCGTCTAATCTTCTCGTCCCAGTAGATGGACACATTCACGCATTTGTTATTGATGGCTATCGCATGACTAGAACAAAATATGTCCACCAACATTACTACGTACTTGATGGAACACCCACAGGTCCATATATAATTCCTGAAGAATATATTACGTATACTTACACTCCATACGAGTTTACGGATATTATGATAAACTGGGGGTGGCATAATCAATGGACTAATAACGTCAATAATGGGTTCTACTCATTGACCTCTGGATGGACTGTTCAGATAAATAATGATTATTATGATTATAATCATAATATATCAATGACTTATGGTTTTGCGGTAGCAGAATGATACAGAGCATTTAAGAGCCCTGAGTATGAAAAATGTAAGTAATATCATTTTATTTCGTTCTACCATGAAACGATTTATATCACTATTATCTGTTGCAATATGCCTTGTCTCATGTAAAAGATACTATGACCCGGATCTTGATAATTACTCCAAGTTGCAGATATTTGGCAATAGTCTGGGCGGTAATTATGAACTTAGCGATTGGGGAGTAAACAAAACCACAGGGTTGTATACTTTCTGTTCATGGCCTTATGAATTTGCATTCGGCAATTATAATGGTCTGTACACCTCTGTTTTATATCGTTCTACTCTTTATGGAAAGCTTTCTAAAGACGCATCAAAAGTGGAGGCGTATACTTTTGAAAGATATACTGAGAGGACAAAAAAGATATCTGAACAGTTCGAAGAGTATCGCCGCCAATTGATTGAAGATAAAGAGGAACCGGTAATTAAAAAGGCAACTGATGAAATAGCTATCGGGCAATTTGTCAGTGCATATGTAAGGGGGCTGCCAACAGTCAAGGCCAACGGAACGCTCTTCGGGCAAGAGGCCTGGACAGAGTTGAGGGACTGGTTCGAATTTGGGGACCGAAATTATCTTGACATAACTGGGCCTGATTACATGTTCAAAGGGAAAACAGGCACTGTAGGTCATGGTCTTGATTGTAATTTTTACAGTGCTAAGGAGTACTTTACAGACGGAAAGATGTTTCCGCTTTGCCTTTATTGCCGCACTGTCAAGAATCCTAATGAAGTTGTTTTAGACGAAAATGAACAGCCCTTTGAAGATCCTGACGTAATTACGGTTAGCTTCTGCATCCCTGTTACTTTTGAACGCTACTGGAAATGGTGTGAAGCCCTCTACTCAGATCCTGACGCCAAAGAGGAATTCGTAGACGGTGCCATTTATTTCAAGCTTCGCTTCAAAATCAAATCACCTGAGCAATAAACTTGCGCAGGTTGGAGAAAGCACGCAGCAGGAACGGGCGGTCCACTTTGCGACGGGACATCACGCCGCCGAGCAGTTCAGGATCGTCGCCGTCTTTGAGGCGGCTGAATTTGCGGAAGATGTCTATAATCAGGATGGCCGATACTATGATGTTGAGTATGTCGGAGAGGGGGAAACTGATCCACACGCCGGTTTCCTGGAGCCAAAGGGGCAGGGTGTAGAGGAAAGGCAGCAGGAAGAGCAACTGGCGCGACAGCGACAGGAAAATGGACTTCTTGACCATTCCGAGGCACTGGAAGAAGTTTCCGGAAGCCATGCCGAAGCCCACCAGCGCGAATCCGGAGCACATAATACGCATACCTTTGGAAGCCAGGGCCTTAAGCTCGGGATCGTTGGTAAACATCCCCACCGCGACATTGGGCACGAATACAGCTATCAGGAAGCATACGGACGTAACCAGCACCTCCCATTTTGCCGTGAGGACGAAAATCTCGCGTACCCTCTTGTACTGACGGGCTCCGTAATTGTAGCCGGCTATAGGCTGCAGTCCCTGGTTAAAGCCCATGCATATCATGGCGAAGAGCATCACGAAGCGGTTTACTATTCCGTAAGCACCTATTGCCAGGTCTCCGCTGTACTTGCGCAACTGCTGGTTAACGAAAAGCGCCACAAGGCTGGCTGCAACGTTCATCAAAAAGGGGCCAAGTCCTATGGCGAGCGACTGGCCGGCAATCCTGCGGCTCAGGCGGAAAACGGGCTTTGTAAAGTGCAGGAACTGCTTTTTATCGGAGAGGAACCTGAGGGTGTACACTAACGCAAGCATCTGGCAGATGACGGTTGCGAGCGCGGCACCCTTGATGCCCATGCCCAGGGCGAAGATGAAAACAGGATCCAGAATAGCGTTGGATGTCACCGTAAAAAGGGTGAGTCCCATTGCCGTCTTGGGATGCCCGGACGAGCGTATTATGCCGTTGAAGCCATGCAGCAGATGCGTAAAGGTATTGCCGAGGATGATGATGGTCATGTAGTCCCTGGCAAACGGTATGGTCTTTTCGCTGGCCCCGAAGAAATACAGGATAGGGTCCAGGAACAACAGGGCGACTACAGTAAAGACAACACCTATGATGATATTGAGAGTGAGCGTATTGGAGAGCACCTTTCCGGCCGCCTCATAGTTCTTCTGCCCCAGCATTATGGAAATCAGGGTCATGGCGCCCACTCCCACAAGCGTACCCAGGGCTATGCTGATGTTCATCAGCGGGAAGGTGACGGCGAGGCCGGATATGGCATAAGAGCCTACGTCGGGAATATGCCCGATGTAGATGCTGTCCACCATGTTGTACAGCGAAGCCGCCGTCTGGGCTATGATGCCCGGGACGGCGAACTTTCGAAGGAGCGTACCTATGCGTTCGGTACCCAGCTCCAGAGGTGCGGCTGCGCTTTCAGCCATGGCGTCACTTGTTATCTACAACTTCAATGTCGAATCTCAGGGGAGCGTAGGCAGGTATGGATTTGCCGGAGCCGCTGTAACTGTAGCCCAGGGTGGAGATGAAAACCCCCGTACCGTGCTCGTACGGATGCATCTTGCTCAGCGTGCGGGCAAAACCGGCTATCACCTTGGTGGCATCGCCGCCCATGGTGATATCCGACCACGAATCGCCGTAAGTAATGGAAACGGGTTTGTAGCTCGCATCCCTTTTAAGGCCGTAGCGTATGGCAGTATCGCGTATGGTAGTATCGAACACGCGTCCGTTGAGCAAACGCCCCGTGTAGTTTATGTAAATCGTCGTATCCTTAAGTTCAGTAGTCTCACTGGGAGCCTTGGTGCTCACATAATAGAAGCCGAAAGTACCCGATGAATCTGCAGTTGCCTTGACCGGATCCGTGCCGAAACTGGAGGGGAAATTTGCCACCATGTAACGGCCGAGGGAATCTGCGCTCGACTGCATGATACCGTCAAGGATATCGACCAGCTCTATGTCGTAAATGGAAGTGGTGCCTATGTCGTCGGAGCTCTGCGCCAGATACTCGTCCGCCGTGTCGAAGCGGTTGTAGGTAATAAGCCACGAAGGGATGACAACCTTGCAGCGGCCACCCTTCTTCATTCCCGAAAGCACCTCTTCCACACCCGCATAAAGCCCTTTGGCATAAGTGGTTACAGGGCCGTAATAAACGGTTTCATCGTATGTTCCCAGTTGCTTGGCCACCTTCTCGTATGTGGTGCTGGAAATGGTTCCGTCCTGCCCTGAAACTGTGTATCCTATGCGCAGATAAAGCGAATCCGTAAACTCGCCCAGGGCCGCGCCCTGGCCTTCGGTCTGCTCTATGATCCAGGAGCCCAGCGCCGTCTGCTTCCAACCGTCCTGCTTGTGCACATGCACCCAGGCGTCGTAGTACCGCTTTGCGGCTTCGTTGTTTCCGGATGTCTTGTTCTTGCCGCAGCTGCACAGGCAGAGGAGGGCAAGCGCTATTATGATAATCTTCTTCATTTCAATTCTTGACGGCAGTATTTTCCTGCAGGAACCGTGCCGTTATTCCGGTAATGTACTCCTCCGCTTCTGTGGCGCAGGAAATGTCCTGGGGAATCAGTACCCGGCCTCCCGAAGCCTGCTCATGCCCGCCGCCGTGGAAAAAGTTCTTGGCCAGCAGGCGGGCCGACGTGCCCCTCTTGGAACGGATGGACACGCGGAAAAAGTCCCCGTCCTCACGAGCAAGTATGCTCAGGCGCACGTCCTTCAGCGCCAGGGGCATGTTCACGAAGCCCTCGGTCTCGCCGTCAAGCAGTCCGTGACGGTCGAAGAACGACTGCGGGAGCACGGTAACGGCGCCCCCCGCAGGCAGGATCTTCATGCGCCCGGACAGCATCTCCCCCATGGCGGCAAGCCGGTTGGGCCGCTCGCTGTGGTAGAGCCTGTCGATTATGTCTTCACGGTCAACGCCGGCGGCAAGCAAGCCGGAGGCCATCTGCAGGGTTCCGGGCCACACGGAGTTCGCAAAATTGTTGGTATCCGTAGTCATGCCCGTCATAAGGGCGCGGGCGGCGGCAGCGGGCAGCCTGGAGGGGTCCCCTGCTATATCGGGCATGCCCAGCAGGACCTCATACAGAAGCTCGCAGGCGGAAGACACACGGGTGTCGCTGATGCAGAGGTCGAAGGACGCCGTATCAGGCTCCTCGTGATGATCAATAAGCACCTTGGGGCCCTTGTATGCCCGGACGGCATCCACCAGCCCCTCCACACGGGACAGGGTGTTGAAATCCAGGCAGATGAGCAGGTCCGTAGACTGCAGCCTGCCGGCGGCCTCATCCCTGTCGGTTATGTACTTCAGGCCATCCAGCACGAAGGCGGCGTTCTCCGGAACCGGGTCGGGAAAGAGTGCCACCGCGTCCTTTCCCCTGCAGCTCTCCAGATAGCTGACCATAGACGCACTGCTGCCCGCGGCATCCCCGTCGGGACGTCCGTGGGTAACGGTACTGATATGCTTTGCGCCGGCTAAAAAGGAGCTGAGCGACGCGCTGTCTTTTGACCTGTCCACGATGCAAATTTAACAATATTATTGCATTTCATAAATCATTTTTTTAACTTTGTCCGACTTTGGAAACAATTTAGAATACATACAATGAACAAAGCATTAAAGATCGTTTTGGAGGTCATCCTCTTTTGCGCAATCCTCGGGCTCGTATACGCTATCTACAGCAGCATCATGAAGCCTGTGAACTTCAACAAGCAGAAAGAGAAACGCGAGGCTGTGGCCATCCAGCGCCTCAAGGATATCCGTACCCTCCAGGTTGCATACAAGAGCGTGAACGGCAAGTTCGTCTCTACTGTCGACTCCCTCAAGAACTTCTACGAGAACGGGAAGGTGGAGGTGGTCATGCAGGTTGGTTCCGCCGACGACTCTATTGCCTGGGCTCACACAGAGAAGATCAAGAAGGCCAACAAGAAGATCACTCCGGAAAAATTGCTGGAAATGTATAACGCCGGTGACAAGAACCTCGTGTTCTCGGTGGTCACCCAGATCCCCGTCAAGGACACCCTTTTCCTCCAGCGTGAAGACTTCTGCATCGACTCCCTTGCTACCATTCCTTTCTCCGGCGGCGCTCCCGTGGAGATGGACGCCGACACCCGTATGGTATCCGGTGTCCCCGTGCCCCTCTTCGAGGCCAAGATGCCTTACAAGCTCCTCCTCAAGGGCCTGGACAACCAGCTGAGAATCAACCTCGACGCCGAGCGTAAGGACCAGAACAAGTACGAAGGCCTGCAGGTCGGCAGCCTCCTGGCTCCGAACAACAACGCCGGCAACTGGGAGTAGCAGGTGTGTTCACCCTCGTTCCCGTAAACTTTTTCAGGCCGGAGGCAGCGCGTCAGGCGCTGGCCGAAGTGGCGGTCTTGAACGACGGAGACCGGGTGGAATTCACAGAAATCCCTGCCTTTTCGGCAGTTTTGGTATACAGTGTCTCCGGTGACGCGAACGCGGCGCCGGAGATTCTTTATGTATTGCAGGACCTGCCCTCCTGCACGGAATACAACAAGTTGCTGTGTTCATGGAAGCACGGGGAGCTGTCTCTTGCCATCGCCCAGGGTAAGAGCCTGCTGCTGGCCAACTCTTATCCGGCTCCAGACTTCGTTACCGCCCAGTATTTTATCTTCCTGGCGATGAAGTCTTTACAGCTCAACCCCGAGGTTACCACCATACGTTTCCGGCATTCTCTTACGCCTGAGCAGGAAATGGCCCTGTACCGCTACTTCAAGGCGGTCGAGTGCCTATGAGAATAATCGGAGGACGCCTCAAAGGCAAGACCATTTACCCTCCTATGGGTTACAAGGCGAGACCCACGACCGATTTCGCCCGTGAAGGCTTGTTTAACATACTGGGCAACGAATACGAATTCGAAGACCTTAAAGTGCTGGACCTCTTCGGGGGCACCGGCGCCGTGTCTTACGAATTCGCATCCCGCGGCGCTTCCCGCGTCTATTGTGTAGAAATGGCCAGGGAGAATGCAGCGTTCATAAAGCGTGAGGCCGCCCGGCTGGGGCTGCTGAACGTAACCGCCGTGCACGCAAACGTCTTTGACTTCCTCCCCATCTGCCGGGAGAAATTCGACATCATCTTTGCAGACCCGCCCTACGCCATCGACGGCCTTGACGGCATTCCGGACAAGGTCCTCTCAGAAGATATCCTTCATCCGGGATGCTACTTCATCCTGGAACATGGCGGCGAGCATTCGTTCAAGGAGCACCCCTGCTTCGTAAAGGAGCGCTGCTACGGCCGCGTACACTTTTCTTTCTTCAGCCTGTAGCCGTTTATCGTAACCTGCTTACCAGCAATACCTTACGATTCTCCCTGGTGTAAATCTACACCAGGGAGAATCGTAAACAACTCATTATTAAGAAGTTGCAAATAACGGTTTCAAATGTCTTTTTCTTTTTGTATACTTGCAACACTTAAACGATTGCTCTATGAAAAGCCGAAGACGACCTTTTTCCCCTGGGACTCCCACCCACGTTTACCAGAGAACCAAAAACGGGTTCTTGCTATTTTATAATTTCATGGATTATTTGGTGCATTTTACCACTATGTGTATAGTGGCAAAGCGCTACGACATTCAAGTTCTGTCCTTTTGCCAGATGCAAGATCACATCCATGGAGATTTCATTAGTTCCGACAGACAGAGTCAGGCCTCTTTTATGCGTGATTTATCCATGTGGTATGCAAAATATGGACAAACGACCCAATGCAGAGACGGAGAAATCTTTAGTAAGCATTATGGCAGCGCCCCTAAAAAACATGACAAACAGATTAGGACAAATTTGATCTATATAGGCAACAATCCTGTTGAACGAAAGCTGGTTAAGAACGCGGAAGAATACCGATGGAACTACCTGGCTTATGCAAACTCTGAGTATCCCTTTTCGGAGCCACTAATTATCAGGAAAGCCTCCGGCGCAATGAAAAAAGCTATTGATGAGGTAAAAAGCACACACCATAACGATCAGCCTCTATCATATGGACTGCTCAAACGTTTGTTCGCGAAACTCAATTCAATTGAAACTCATCAGCTGATAGACTATATAGTTGTAACCTACTCAGTCATTGATTATTCTGCAGCGCTTCGCTACTTCGACTCGTATGAAAAGATGATAGGGGCCATGCACTACAGTACCGGCAGCGAATATGATATTAAGGAAACAACCTCAGGACGGTCTGACAGATGTTTTTCGGATATTGCGAATTGGCTTATGCATAATCTGCAGCTAAAAGATATTCACGATGTTTTCCTTTTGCCTGAAGAAAAAAGGACAGACCTGATGTTCACTATTCACAAAACCACTGGAATAGAACCAAGAATGATAGCAAAGTATTTGAGAGTAAAGATTGAATAAAACAGATCTTTTATTGTTTATCAATAAGAAATTATTATTTTTGCATAACAACAAACAATAGGTATCATGAATTATATAGCGCGTTTTCTCACTTTGGCGACAGCGATTATTGCGTTTCTCGCATGTAACGGACTACAGAAGCAAAGCGTAATTCCTTCAGAACTCAAAGGCACGTGGAGTGGAGAAATAGAAGGTCTGGGGTTGGCTCTCGTCCTTCATCTGGAAGACAGTTGCTTCTTGGATTCTCCTGACCAAGGCGCATATGACCTCAAGGCCAAGGCTACCATGAATGGAGATAATTCATTAAGAATTAAGTTTTTAGACATGCCTGGTAAAATGACCTGCAGCCTTGTGGGCGATTCTCTAGTCGGCACGTTCTCGCAGATGGGCATGAAGAAGCGGATAGCGATGGGACGCGGTGAACTGAAGCGAAACCGTCCACAGACTCCCGAGCCGCCTTTCCCCTATGAGACTGAGGATGTTAGCTTTGAACATGATGGAGTCGTACTCTCAGGAACTCTGACGCTTCCTTCAGGATATAATCCGGAGTCTACGAAGGCCGTTGTGCTGGTAAGCGGCAGCGGCCAGCAGAATAGGGATGAGGAGCTGATGGCGCACAAGCCGTTCGCAGTCATCGCTGACGCCTTGGCCCGCAATGGAATCGCCTCCCTGCGTTATGACGACCGCGGTTGCGGCGGATCCAGCGGGGTGTTCGAAGAAGCCACGACCTTCGATTTCGCGAAAGATGCAAGTGCCGCCCTGGAATATCTTCGGAGCGAAAGGTTCAGAAAGGCCGGAATTGTAGGCCATAGCGAGGGAGGAACTATCGCATTCATACTGGGTGCCGACGAGGAAATATGTCCCGACTTCATCGTCAGTCTTGCAGGAATGGCAGACAGAGGTGACAGTACCCTCATCAGGCAGATGACCAGAATGATTGAGCTTCAAGGGGCACCCGAAAAACTTGCTGGATTCGCTGCCAAGGCGGCTGTCCGGAAAATGCTAAAGCAGAAGAACGTATGGATGGATTGCTTCGTGCAGCTGGATCCTGCGCCATTCGTCGCTGGTATAAAATGCCCTTGCCTGGCCATCAACGGCGACAAGGACACTCAGGTGATCCCGGAATACAACCTTGCCAAGGTCGAAGCACTCTGTCCATCTGCCGATTGCCGACTGTATCCCGGGCTCAACCACCTTTTCCAGCATTGCAAAACCGGTCTCTCATATGAATATGCCAGAATAGAGGAGACTATTGCTCCCGAGGTACTGGAGGATATCGTTGATTGGATTGGTTTGCAATAGCACCGTTAATTACAAGTCGTTGATAATCAACTAGAACTGAATCTCCCTAGTGTGAAAATGCACCAGGGAGATTCGTATGATACTGGTAATGAAGAGGTTACAAAAAACGGACAGCTAAAGCCCGAGGGCTTTGGCTTCGTCCCAGAGGGCGTCCATGTCGGCGAGGGTGGCGTCGGCAAGGGTGCGGCCCTGCGAACGTATGCGGGCCTCCACGTAGTTGAAGCGGCGACGGAACTTGCTGCAGGTGGCGCTGAGGGCCGCCTCGGCATCTACACCGTATAGCCGAGCGGCGTTGAGCACGGCAAACAACAGGTCTCCGAATTCTTCTGAGACATGGTCGCGATCGGGTAGATTCTTCGCTTCGCTCAGAATGACAGGAGAGGCCGCTATAGCGTCGCGGACTTCGCGGAACTCTTCAGAGACCTTATCCCAGACGTCTTCCTTCTTTTCCCAATCGAAGCCGCAGCCTCGGGCCTTCTCCTGCATTGCAAGTGCCTTGAGCAGCGCCGGCATGGCATCGGGAATTCCCTCCATGACGGTCTTGTTTCCGCCTTTCTCCCTGGCTTTAACCAACTCCCAGGTATCGGCAATCTCCTTGGCGGAAGTCTGCCTTCCCGCATCCGGCCCAAATACGTGAGGATGCCGGAAAATCATCTTCTCGCACACCTTGTCTATGCAGTCGGCAATGTCGAACTCGCCCTGCTCCTGCCCTATGCGCGCATAGAACACCATGTGATACAAGAGGTCCCCTATCTCCTTGCTCACCGCCGAACTCTCCCCTTTCAGGATTGCGTCGCTCAGCTCGTAAACCTCCTCCTCGGTGAGCCGGCGTATGCTTTCCATAGTCTGCTCACCGTTCCATGGGCAGCGCTCGCGAAGGGCATCCATTATATCTAACAGACGCCCGAACGCTTGTATCTTTTCATCCCTTGTATGCATGAGAGATTCTTCGCTTCGCTCAGAATGACAGTTGGCTACTTGCTGACGAACATCACCGCTTCGGCGATGGAGTTCAGCTTGGTGTCCACGCTGTCGGCGCGGGAAGCGAGGATACAGGGAGCCGTGGTTCCTACCAGCATGCCGGCCTGGCGTACGCCTACGCAGAGCTTGCTGTTGGTCTTCCAGAATACGTTGGCAGACTCAATATTGGGGAACAGGAGGCAGTCAGCGTCGCCGGCAACCTCGCTCTTGAGCTTCTTGATCTGGACCGACTCGGGATCTATGCAGACGTCGAGGGCCAGGGGGCCGTCGCCTATGCAGCCGGGAATCTGGCCGCGGTCGCACATCTTGGCGAGCATTGCGCCCTCTATGCAGGCGGGCATGGAATCCAGCATCTGCTCGGAAGCAGCTACGAAGGCAATCTTGGGTTTCTCTATACCGAACGACTTTGCCACTCCAAGCAGGAATCCAGCAATCTTCACCTTCTGGCGGAAGTCCGGCAGAGGCACTACAGCCATGTCGGAGAAGAAGATGAGCTTGGGATAATTGGGGTTCTCAACTACGCTCACGTGAGAAAGGAGGCCCTTGGGAGGCAGGAGGCCGGTTTCCTTGTTAAGGATGGCGCGGAGGAACTTGTCCGTAGAGCAAAGTCCCTTCATGAGCACGTCGCCCTCGCCGTCGTGAACCATCTGTACCGCCTGGGCTACAGCCTTAATCTCCACCGGGTTGTCCACCACGGTAAACTTGCCCATATCCAGTCCGTTGGCTTCGCACACGGCAGCTATCTTGGAAGCGTCGCCCACCAGTGTCACCTGCACAAAACCCATCTCGGCAGCCTTGTATGCCGCCTCGATTGAGTGTTCATCTACACCCCAGGCCACAATCATGCGCTTGCAAATCCCTTTGGACTTAAGCGTCTCGAATACGTCGTTGAAATTCTTTATCATGATGCTATTCTTCTATTGTTGATACTATTCTCATGGTGTCGCGGGCAATCACCAGTTCCTCGTCGGTAGGAATGAGGGCTACCTTGACGGTAGAATCCGGGGTTGAGAGTATGGTCTCCGCACCGCGGGCCTTCTCATTGACCTCCGTATCTATCTTCACGCCCATGTAAGCAAGCTGCTCACAGACACGGCGGCGCAGGTGGGGATTGTTCTCTCCGATGCCGGCGGTGAAGATAATCAGGTCCACGCCGTTCATCTCGGCAATGTAGCCGCCAACCAGCTTTACTATGTCGAAGGTGAGTTTCTTGAGCACTATTTTGGCCTTGCGGTCACCCTGCTTTGCGAGGGCGTCCATATCGCGGGCGTCGGAACTCACGCCGCTGAGGCCCAGGAAGCCGCTCTTCTTGTTCATGATGTCCGTCATCTGATCCGGAGTAAGATTCTCCTTCTTCATGATGTACGGAACGATGTTGGCGTCTATGATGCCGCAACGGGTGCCCATGATCATGCCCTCAAGCGGGGTGAAGCCCATGGAGGTGTCTATGCACTTGCCGTCCTTGATTGCTGTGACAGAACTGCCGTTGCCTATGTGGCAGGTGATGATTTTGGAGTGCTCGAGGTCCAGGCCGGCAAGTTTGGCGCCCCTCTGGGACACGTACTGATGGCTGGTGCCGTGAGCGCCGTAACGGCGTACGTGATACTTCTCGTAATACTCATACGGGAGCGCGTACATATAGGCGTAGGGCTCCATGGTCTGATGGAAGGCGGTATCGAAGGTAACGACCTGCGGAACGTCGGGCAGTACGGCACTGACTGCATGGATACCAAGGAGGTGAGCAGGATTGTGGAGCGGTGCAAAGTCGCAGCAGATACCTATCTTCTCCAGCACGTCATCGTCTACCAGGGCGCTTCCGCTGAAGAAATCCGCTCCCTGAACGATGCGGTGACCCACAGCCTCGATATCGTCGAAAGACTTGAGGACTCCGTAAACAGGGTCTACCAGGGCGTCGAGCACCAGTTTCATTCCTATCTTGTGGTCGGGGATGGGCAGGTCGCGCACGAAGCCTTCCTTTCCTGCCGGTTTGTGCTTGATTGTGCCCTCCGGGAGGCCGATTTTCTCTACCAGGCCCTTGGCCAGGATATCATACACATCATCGCTCTTCATATCCAGAAGCTGATACTTCACAGAAGAGCTGCCGCAATTGATTACCAGTATTATCATATGAGTGTCAATAAGTGTACAAATTTAACAAAAATATTGACTAAATTGCAGCGCTTAAACGATAAACTGTGAAAAACAAAAGCGGAATCATTTCCCTGTCCCTGCCGTTCGCGGCAGGCGTAGCGACGGCGGCGCTGACGGCCGTGCCCTTCGCGGGCGCACTGGCGAGCAGCGTGGCCGTCGCGGCATTGTTCTGCTTCTGCGTCATAAGTAAAAGGCGCTGCACTTTTGCCCTCATACTTTTGTATTTCTTCCTGGGAGTCCTCTGCTGGTGCAGCCAGGCGCTTGCCCCCGGCGCTGAAAAAGCAGCACGCGCCACCGGGCTGGCAGAGGGCCTGCGAGCCATTCTGAACAGGATTCCGTTCGAGGGAGAGCACAGCACAGGCATTATAAGCGCCCTGCTTACCGGGCACCGCGGCCAGCTTCCGCGGGAGACCATAAACGCCTTCCGTCAAAGCGGCGCCTCACATATCCTGGCCCTTTCCGGCCTGCATCTCGGAGTTATCTACGCCTGTGTTTGCCGGCTGCTGGCCATAGTGGGCAACTCCCCTGCAGCAAGGCTCTTTCGCAGCTGCACTACAGCCGGCCTCTGCGGCCTGTACGCCATAGCTACGGGTGCATCTCCGTCCATTGTACGGGCATTTCTGTTTATCTGCATCAACGAGGCCGGCAAGGCGATGAGCGGGAGGGCGCACTCCCCTCTCGGCACATTCTGCCTTGCCCTTACCATACAGCTGGCATTGCATCCAGGCATCATATCTTCAGCCGGCTTTCAGCTCTCTTATCTGGCCATGATGGGAATCACGGTAGTGTACCCGGAACTGGAATCGTGGTATCCCGGGAACGGCCGCGCCGACCCTCTGCGGGCCATCTGGAAGAGTGCCGCGATGTCTTTGTCCTGCCAGCTGTTCACGGCTCCTGCGGCATGGTACCACTTTCACAGCTTCCCCACCTACTTCCTGCTTACCAACCTGATAGCGCTCCCGTTAAGCGAAGTGATTATAATAGCCTCCGTTGCCGCCGCAGTGCTGGAGGCCACATGCGGATGCCCGCAGGCCCTGGCGCTGGCATGCGGAAAAATGGTGCAGCTGTTGGAATTCTGCCTGGAGACTATTGCTTCTCTTCCTCCCCCCTGGTGATACGGCGCACCTCATCGACCCCTGATATGGCGGAGATGCCTTCCATGGTAAGATGAAGCTCGTCCACGGAACGGACGGGAAAATCTATGATGCAGGTGACTATTTCGTCTTCGGTGTGAGTGGAAAGTTGCGTCATGGACAGATGCTGACGCTCCACGAAGCAGTCTATGATATCCCTCAGAAGGTGATAACGGTCGATGGCCACTATCTTGATAGTCACAGGGTAGCGCTTGCTGTCTTCCGGATTGAATGCCACCGACACTATGCTGTTGCCGTTTTCGGAGGCAAGCTTGATAGCCTCCGGGCAATGGCGGCTGTGCACCGTTATCTCGCCCTTGTCGTCCTTGAATCCTATTACCTCCTCGCCAGGCAGCGGGTTGCACTTCCTGCACAAGTTGAACTTCAACGCGGCGTCGTCGCGGAGCAGGTCGTGCAGGCGACGGCGGGCTTTGTAGGTCTTGGCGTAATTGAGCCACTCGGGCTTGGGGCTCACATCCTCCGAAGTGCCTATCTCCACGCAGTCACCCCTCTGCAACTCTGTCCTGATAGGTTTGAGGGCTCCGTTGATACGGGCATACTTGGCATGATCGCCTATCTCCGTGTGAACCTCGAATGCAAAATCCAGGGCGGTCGCACCCTTGGGCAGTATTATACCCTTGCCGTTGGGCGTGAATGCCAGGATATCCTCGTTGTACAGGGACGAGCTTACGCTGTCCATGAAGATGTAACCGTCGCCGCTCTCGGCTATATTCTGGAGCACTGCCTTGAAGCGCTCCAGCCAGCTCTCGTCACGCTCCACTACGCAGCCCAGCCGGGCATTGCGGTGCATGCGCTCGGAGGCGATATGCATCTCTTCCCAAACGCCGGCCTTGTTCAGAAGGCGCACGTGGAAGCTCTGGTAACCGTTGTCCTTGGGGTAATCAATATAATTGACCACGCTGCCGGGGCGCTCCTTAAAATGATTGGTAAGGCAGGAATAGATGAAGAGGCTGGTATCTTTCTCTGGTGATAGGGAACGGCTCCATTCCGTTATGGGCTCGTAAATGATGCGCACGAAGTGCTTGAACTCCACCCTGGCAAAGTCGCACTGGTTCTCCCTCATCTCGCGCCACATGCTGTAAGGCTTGCGGTAACGCACCTGAACGCGTGCCTTGATACCGTTCTGCTCCATTATCTGCTCAATCTCGTTCGTAAACTCCTTGAGCGTGGCCTCCGTGCGCTTGTGGTCCTCTTCCAGCTGGCGGAGCAGCATTTCGTACTCCCTGGGGCAGCGGAAACGGAACGACAGGTTCTCCAGCTCGGTCTTGACGTGGTACAGTCCCAGGCGTCCGGCCAGAGGGGCGTAGAAGAAATCCGTCTCTCCGGCTATTTTCATCTGCTTGTCCGGGCGCATGCTGTCCAGAGTGCGCATGTTGTGCAGGCGGTCGCTGAGCTTGACGAGCAATGCACGGATATCGAAGTGCACGGACTCCAGTATCTGGCGGTAATTGTCTACCTGTTTGGTATGTTCGTAGTTGTGCTTCTTGCGCTTGGTCACCACATCCACCAGGAAGGCCACATCGTCTCCGAACCGGGCGCGAATGTCTTCCAGGGTGAAGCTGGTATCTTCCACGACGTCATGAAGAAAAGCCGCGATGACGGTGTTGGCATCCAGTTCCAACTCCTCCGCGGCTATATTGGCGACTGCTATGGGATGAACGATGTAAGGTTCGCCGGTGTTGCGCTTCTGGCCCTCGTGGGCGACCGATGCCATTGCATAGGCATCCTTGATCCGGCGAAGGTCCTCCTCGGAGACCCTCTTCGCCATCACGTCGAACACATGCTGCGCGGCCAGATCTATACTGTTCATCTCTTCCATCGTTCCAGATTATCTTACACAACGCACGCTGACAGCGAACGACTGCTTGTCGGCTACGTTGACATAAACGTTGTCGTGCTCCTTATGGATGTAACGGTAAACTCCCTTTCCCTCGTACTCGTCGGCGGTCCAGAACATGGCGTAGTCGGAAACACCGTAGAAGACATACTCCCCGTCGGTAACGTTGGCATAACCCGTAGGGATTGCGCTCAGGGCATCATTGGTTATATTAACATCCCTGTAGTAGTCCCACATGTACTCCCCGTTAAAGCGGGCCTTCACCATAAGCTTTCCTGCGCCGGAGGGAGAGGTCTGCAGGGGCTCCAGGTCCCTGGGGGCGCCAACCGACTTGAGTAGGTCGACCCACTCCGCATCAGAGGGCAGATGCCAGCCGGCAGGGCATGCGCTCTGGGCTTCCTCCCAGGTGTAATACCCGCCGAATACATTCTGCATGGCCTTGCTGCAACGGAATGAACGGCCGAAAACCTCGTCGCCGCTGTCGTTCCTGCGCACCACTGCCAGGTTGCTCCTGAGCCATGTCAGGCTGCCGGACTTTCCGGCATAATAGAGCCGTCCGTCGATATAAACCCGGGAATCGCTGTCGGAATGAGGCACGTTGGTGATTGAAGCATGGTTCGGATTGTCACTCACGACCACAAACGACATGGTGCTGGAAGTGATGTAGTACTTGTCGTAAGACTCCACTGCATACGCGTTGCAGGAGAGAGTAAAAGTGCCAAGGGAATCCGGAACCTCATACACAAAGGAAGTGGCTCCGTTCTTCAAGGTATCTTTCCTGGAAGTGATGGGGCTGGTAAAATAATAGCCCACCGGGGTGCCGTCCGGTGCGGTAACGCCTGAAGGAGTAAAGGTATATTTATCGCCGGGCTGCACGTAAGAAGGCATGTCGTGCTCTACGGAAAGGCTCCCGTTCAGGTACTCCTTGGTCTCCTCTTTTTCCTTACAGGACTGGACAAGGACAGGCAGCACAAGGGCCGCAGACAGTATACAGAGTATGCGGAGTTTCATTTTTCTGTGTTTACAAATTGCAAATATGCATATTTTTATGCTAAAATCCTCTACCTTTGTGCAAATACTTTGCCTGACTATGAGAGTACGTTTTTTTACTCTTGTCTTCGCTGTTTTTGTGCTTGCTTCATGCGGCAGCCGCTATGAGACCCTGCGCGGTTATGCACAGGGAGGCCTTTACAGCGTACAGTACAATGCCCGCGGGGTGTCTGTCCCGCGCCGGCAGGTACAGGCGGCCGTAGACGGAATACTGTATGCCGTAGATACCACCCTGTCCGGATACAACCGCAAATCCCTGCTCAGCCGCCGCAATGCCGGAGAGGAAGTGGAACTGAACGACATGTTCCGGGATATCCTGGAGCTCTCCGGATACTATCACGACCTTAGCGGCGGCGCTTTCGATGTAGCCGCAGGCCCCCTCTTCGATATCTGGGGCTTCGGATTCACCACGGACAGCCTGCCGTCCGACGATACAATAGCTGCCGCCATGGAACGTTGCCGCAGGCAGGAAGTGCTGAATTTCAATGCCATAGCCCAGGGATACAGCTGCGACCTGGTAGCCGGATACCTGCATTCCATAGGGGTGCACGACATGCTGGTAGATATAGGAGAAATCTATTGCGAAGGGCTCAATCCGGAGGGCCGCGGCTGGACTATAGGTATAGACACGCCCTCTGACGACAACGACACGCCCGGGAAGGACCTGTCAGGAATATGGAAGTCGGGTGGAGGATCTTACGGGGTTGTTACCTCCGGCAATTACCGCAAATTCTATGTGCGCGACGGAAAGAAATATGCCCACACCATAGACCCCAGGACAGGCCGGCCCGTGGAGCATAATTTACTGAGTGCCACAGTGATAGCCCCTAACGCTACGGAAGCCGACGCACTTGCCACCTACTTCATGGTCGCAGGTCTCGACGAGGCTCGCAGCTTCGTGGAATCACACCCCGGAATCGAAGCTTTCCTGATATGCTCCGACTCTTCCTGGAAATCCCCCGGTTTTTAGGGAATCGCGATACTGTAAGTCTTCTTGGATTTGTTGGTAAGGCAGTCTGAGCGCAGCCACAGATTGGCGCGCTTGAGGGCGGCATACGAAACGCCGTAACGCGAGGCAAACTCCACCAGGCTGGGTATGGGATCCGATGTAGTGACGGTCTGGCGCGGCTTGATCCAGGGATAACGGTCGGTGACGTTGAACCCGAAAGCCGCAGGGTTCTCGAAGAGCATCTTGGCGGCAAGAATGCGATAGATGTAGCGCGTAGTTTCTTCCGGGAGCAGGAGGTCGAAGAAGGATTTCTGGCCCTGTTCGTTTATACGGCGTGCCATTCCTCCCATGCCGCAGTTGTAACTCGCCGCCACGGTAGTCCAGTTGCCGAACATGGCGTAAGCCCTTAACAGAAAAGCACATGCTGCTTCTGTCTCCTTGGCGGGATGGAAGCGCTCATCCACCTCGGTATTGACCTCCAGACCGAACTCCTGTGCTGTAGCCCTTGTAAACTGCCACAATCCTGCCGCGCCGGCAACGGAAACCGCCTTGGGGTCCAGGTTGCTCTCTATCACCATCAGATATTTGAAGTCTTCCGGCACTCCCTTACGGGAAAGCGTAGGCATCACCTCTGCAAAACAGCGCATGGAACGCTTCAGCATGAGGGTGGTGGTCGTCTGCATGTAGGTAAAGGCCATCAGCTCCCTGTCCATGCGTTCATACTTCTCGGTAGTATCGAAGCGCACCGTGTCACCGCAGAACACAACATACGAAGGCACCGGAGGCGCCGACGGATGGAAGCCCTGCCCCGCCGCCGGAACATTGATAAAGATGGCTAGCAGTAACGCCAGCAGCGGGAGGTGTGCCCCCTGTAGCGTCGCTTCGCGACCCCTCCCACTCAGTGGGCCCCTCCCTCTTACGTGCCTAGGGTAGCAACGTCTCCAGGAGGCACACCTCCCGCTTCCGGCTATGTTGCTAATGCTGTCCATTTTCTATCGTTAAATCACTCCGCTGCCGAGAAGTTCCGGGGCGTCGTAAGGATCTGACGGGTCCTGAAGCTCGTAAAAAGCCGCAAACTGCCCGGGAGTAATGCTCCTCTGGGGCACATCGAAGCATACAAAAAGCCCCGCCTCCCTCATGAGCAGCGTTGCATCCTGCAATTCCTGACGGTAACGTATGCGGCAACGGCAGCGTCTTGAGGCTCCAAGCGGCAGTTCGTGCACCTTACGTATCCAGTGCAGCTCTTCCGGAGCCACACGCAATACGCTGCGGAACAGCCCTTTATGGTCATCTCCCTCACCCACGTACACCCGGTTTGCCGCAATATCCGTGGCGATAACGAAGATGGGCCTGGCATGGCCGCCTATCGCCAGCCCCTTGCGCTGCCCTATCGTATAGAACTGCGCGCCCTCGTGACGGCCAGCTATAACGCCGAAAGGATTGGCCTTCAGGCGCGTCTTCCTGATATGCTTCTTACCAGAGCGGTAGGTCTCGGTCTCAAACTGTATATTGCTGTAGTCCAACGGAGTAGCAAGGGTAGAGAGCTCAGTGTCGGTAAGTGAGTTCCAAGCTTCAATCCCCGCCTTTGCTATGAGGCGGCTGTCCTCTGAATATTTATCAGAAGAAGCGTACCAGGCGTCGAAAACCTCAACCACATCGCCCTCTACAGACTTGAGTTTCTGCTGCAGGAATACCGGCAGGTCCACCTTGCCCACGAAGCATATGCCTTGGGAGTCCTTCTTGTCTGCAGACGGCAGATCCGCCTCTGCAGCCAGCGCCCTGACCTCGGACTTGAGCATGCCGCCTATGGGGAAAAGTGCTCGGGAAAGCTGTTCCTGGTTCAGCTGGCAAAGGAAATAACTCTGGTCTTTGCCCGGATCTATACCCTCGAGGAGCTTCCAGCTGCCGTCAGGAGCCTGTTCCTTGCGGCAGTAGTGTCCGGTAGCTACCATGTCCGCCCCCATGGCCCGGGCCTTGCGGAGAAACGCGTCGAACTTTATTTCCCTGTTGCAGAGTACGTCCGGATTGGGGGTGCGGCCTTTGGCGTATTCGTCGAACATGTAATCCACAACCCGCTGACGATACTCACCGGAAAGATCTACAAAATAGAACGGGATGCCCAGTTTCCTGGCCACCAGTTCAGCCACGAACTTGTCTTCCTCCCATTCGCAGTCTCCGTGCAAAGTGCCCTCCGTGTCGTGCCAGTTCTGCATGAACATGGCAAAAACATCGTAGCCCTGCTGCTTGAGCAACAGGGCCGCAACGCTGGAGTCAACTCCTCCGGATAGACCGACGCAGACTTTCATCGCAGGTCTGTGACCACCCATTCGGAACCGAGGGCAGAGGGGTCAAACACAAAGCCTGCAGTGCTGCCGCTCAGGGGGGAAGGGGTGATTGATGAAAACTTGAAGCTCAACGTAACATCTTGAGCCTTATCGTAATAGGTACCGCTGGCAGTGCTGCTGGAAACCTTGAGGTCCTTAACGTTATCTATCCACGCAGACGGGTCCGCCAGAAAGTCACGGGTGCCCTCGGAAGACTCAATGTAAACTTCCTTGGCCTCATTGTCAACGGTCCATTTGGTGGCGCCGTCGCAGTACATCTCCAGACCGTTGCCACATACGCTGTAGCAGTCCCCGTCTATGACGGCCTTGCCGCTCATGACTACGGGGGCCTTGCCCTTGACTCCGAGGTTGTAGTTGAAGGTCACCCTGTTGCCCGCCACGAGGTCTTTGAGATATGACGCGCCGTCCTGCGCCGCAAGAGCGAAGCTCACGAGCGTCAGAAGGAATGCTGCTACTGTCTTTTTCATTTTCCGTACGTATCCAAAATGCCCTGGAGGCTGTTCAGGTCGGGTACCAGGACCTGTCTGGGCTTTGCGCCCTCCTGAGGTCCTACGACTCCCGCCGTCTCCAGCTGCCCCATTACACGTGCTGCTTTCGCAAATCCCATACCGAGACGCGTCTGAAGATACGAAGTGGATGCTTTTTGTGTGGTAACCACCAGTTCGGCGGCCTCGCGGAAACGGTCGTCAAGGTCGCTTATATCGCCGCCTCCACCGCCGCTGCCGCCATCTCCGGCCTCCTCCACCTCAGGCAGGTAATACGGTGTATTATAGCTCTTTGCGTAGCCTTGCTGTTCGCTGATATACTCGGTAATGTTGTCAATCTCTTCTCCGCTTACATAGCCGCACTGGATACGTTCGGTATCTATTCCGGCAGAGAAAAGCATATCTCCTTTGCCTATCAGTTTCTCGGCGCCGGGGGCGTCGAGGATGGTCATGGAGTCCACCCTGGACGCTACGCGGAAGGCGATACGCATAGGGAAGTTGCTCTTGATAAGGCCGGAAATAACATCCACGGAAGGCCTCTGGGTGGCCAGGATCACGTGAATGCCTGCAGCACGGCCCTTCTGGGCAAGACGTATGATGGAGCCGGTAATGCTGCGTCCGTTCTGCTTTGCATCCGCACCGCCACCGCTGGTCATGGTAAGGTCTGCATACTCATCCACCACCACTACCAGATAAGGCAGGAAACGGTGGCCCTGGTCGCTGCGGAGGTGATGCTGACGGAACTTGTCGTTGTACAGCGTAACCTTGTTCACTCCGGCCTTGGAGAGCAGTTCATAGCGCTCATCCATCTCTATGCAAACGGAACGCAGTATCTTCTCGGCATCCTTGGGCTTCTTGACTATGGCGCTGCTCATCTCGTCCTCCTCGCTTGCGGCGGTGGGAAGAACGGCCAGATAATGGTGCAGAAGCTGGGCGTAGGAGGAGAACTCCACCATCTTGGGGTCGATGAACACGAACTTGAGCTCCGACGGGTGGCGGCTGTACAGCAGCGAGCTCACTATCACGTTGAGTCCCACAGACTTACCCTGCTTGGTAGCACCTGCAATGAGCAAGTGGGGCGCGTCTGCAAGATCGAACACCTTTACCTTCTGGGTGATGGTGTATCCTATGGCGACCGGCAGCTCAGCCTTGCTCTCCCGGAAGGCCTCGTCGTTCAGGAGCGCCTTGAGGGGAACTATGGATGCATAATCGTTGGCCACCTCTATACCCACGGAATCCTCCAGCGTCACCACGCGCACTCCCTTGGCCCTCAGGGACATGGCTATATCTTCCTGGAGCTTCTTGATGTCCGCTATCTTGACGCCGGGCGCAGGATAGACCTTGTAGAGGGTAACGGTAGGACCGACTATCGCAGTAACGTCGTTGACCTGAATCTTATAGTTGGCCAGGGCGGCGCGTATCTTGTTGCGGTTGCGCACCAGCTCCTCGGTGGACACGTCATGACGGTTGCTTTCATGCGCCTCCAGCAGGTCGAGCGACGGGGGAAAAACGAACTTGGGCAGACCGTCCGGCGGATCCAGACGGTTGTCTATGGGCTTGAGTTCCTTCTTTATATCGGTATCCAGTCCTTCATCGTCACGCTGCACCTTCATGGGATCGTCATCCTCGGAAGCAGCTTCTTCTTCGGGAACATCTTCCTCACTCACAGCGATTTCCTTCTCACGCTCGCGCTGCCGCCTCTCTTTCTCGGCCCTGGCCTTCTCCTCGGCCTCCTGCTTCTGGCGGCGACGCTCCTCCCGTTCCTCTTCCCTGCGACGGCGGCGCTCCTCCCGCTCCAGTTCAGCCTCGTCAGGGCCTTCTTCTGTCCCCTCCTGTCTGGTAGCCCACAGCCCGGCCATGAAGCGGTTGAAGCGGCTGGAGCAGAAGAACAGCCAGAGAGCCACCAGCAGCAGGACAGCCACTGCGGTAAGCACAGGGCCAATCACCCTGCAGCCCCATTCCGTCACTGCGGCACCGCATGCTCCTCCCAGACCGCCGCCGAAGGCGGTGGAAAGGCCTGCAAGCTTGCCCACGTAGGCGAGCAGGAGGGACGCCGCAAAAGCGCCGGTAAGCGTAAGCAGAACGGTGCGGGCGAAGGAAAGAATCCAGCGCCCGGTAAGCAGTTTGACCGATATTACAACCAGGATTACAAGCAGCGCCACACTGCCGAGCCCCAGAAAGTCGCATACGAAGAACTTCCCGGTGCGATAGCCCAGGGACCCTGCGGCATTGGCCACCTCCTGTCCCGGCACGAAACTCATATCCTGCTTCCAGTGAAGCAGATACGAAACTATGGCAATGAATATGAAAAGGGTGACGGCCGCCACGCAGAGCCCCAGCAGCTTGACTGCCGAAGCCTTCTGGCTCTCATCCCAGTTGCGTATGAATGCGGGAGCTTTCATTATTTCCTTTTACCCTTGTTTTTGCGATAGTTGTTACGGTTCTTGCCGCCTCCCTGGCCCACGTTGATGTTGAGTCCGGGGCGGGAATAATTGGCGTCTGTATTAATCTGGTGCAGCTTAATGCCCTCCGGTATCTTGAGCCGGTAATCGGACAGCTTTTCGATATCGTGGAAGATGGTTTCGTCCGACACGCTGTCCTTGTTCCAAATGAGGTACTGCTGCCTCATGTAAATGGCCAGGGAACGTATCATCTCCGTCTTCAGCTCGCCGTCCGGCTCGTCGCAGAGCAGGTTGATTATCTTCTCTATGTTGCGGCCGTAATGGGTGGCCTTGATCTTCTCTCCCTTCATGGGAATGGGCACCGGACGGGTATTGAATTCCTCCGCCACCGGGCAGGGATAAGGAGAATCCACATCCAGGTCGAAACCCGCTATCATATAGAGGTGGTCCCAAAGCTTGTGATCGTAATTGTCCAGCTGGCGTACCTGGGGATTGAGCAGTTCCATGACCTTTACTATGGCACGGGCCTGCTCGCTGCGCTTCTCCCTGTCCGGGATTTCCTTCATCTTCTCTACCATTTTCAGCACGTTGCGGCCGTACTCGGGCATCTCAAGCCTCTCCCGCTCCGTATTGTAATCCAGCCCGATATTGTTCGTCGTCTCTTCCATTTTCTGACTTCGTTTGTTAGTTAGCAAATATAAGCTTTTCCGAGCAAACTAAAAAAACAAAATGCCATCAAAATAAAATTCTTATCTTTGTAGATTGATATGACCAAGTATTTCAAAGTAGCCGAACACGTTTTTTCACTGGAGATGCCGGACAGCTGCTCCCTGTGGCCCCGTCTTACCCAATATGACCCTTTCCTGATTGACGAACCCGCAGACGCGCCCCTTTTCCACCTCAGGCTGGACACCGGAGAGTACAGCGCCGCCGAGAAGCGCGAGATTGTTTACGACGCCCCCACAGAAGACGGCGAGACCGTCATCAGGCTGTACAAAGAGGAGGGTGGATGGTCGTTCGACATGTCTCCGGACAAGAGCATACCTTTCCACTGCCATATGCGTTCCAACGAGGATTTCAGCGACGGGGTGCTGTATCTTGACAACCGCCGCGTGAGCGAGGCCCTCTTCGGAATAAACAATTCCCTTATGCTGCTGTTCGCCTTCCGGACAGCCCCGCTGGGCACCCTGGAACTGCATGCATCCATGGTCAGCAATGCCGGCAAGGCTTTCCTGTTCATGGCCAAGAGCGGTACCGGCAAGAGTACCCACAGCAGCCTGTGGCTCAAATACATACCCGGAACGGAGCTGATGAATGACGACAATCCCGTAGTGCGTGTATGGCCGGACGGAAGGGTGATTGCCTATGGCACCCCCTGGAGCGGCAAGACTCCGTGCTACAAGAACATAGAGGCTCCGGTGGGAGCGTTCGTACGCATTACAAGGAGCCCTGAGAACAGGATTTCCAGGCTCAACCTTCTTCAGTCCTACGCCCTGCTATACTCTTCGTGCTCCGGGTTCAAGGCCGACAAGGCCATGGCAGACGGGCTGCACGCCTCCCTGGAGCAGGCTGTCACAAGCACTCCGTGCTACGAACTGGAATGCCGTCCGGACGAGGAAGCCGCTCGCGTGTGCTCCGCAGAACTGCTCAAATGAAAGCGAAGAAGATCATACTGCCCAACGCCATAATGCTGGGAGAAGCCACCCGCATGCTGCTGGAGGGACACAGTGTCACCATCATGACCAAGGGGGCCAGCATGTCGCCGTTCATTCGCGGCGAGAGGGACAGCGTCGAACTGGTAAAGCGAGACAATGTAGAGGTGGGCGACATAGTGCTGTGCCATCTGGGCAACGGCCGCTATGTACTCCACCGCGTGAACGCCATCAGCGGGGATCGCGTACGGCTGAAGGGTGACGGAAACCTGGACGCCACTGAAGCCTGCACCCTGCAGGATGTCTGCGGCACCGCCGTGGCCATCTTGAGGGGAGAGCGAAAGCGCTTCGACTGCGACAGCCCTTCGTTCAGGCGCATGAGCCGCCGCTGGGTAGCTGCCCCTCGTATCGTAAGACGCTATTTTTTAGGAATTTACAGAAGAATCAAGATATTATGAAAACAGTTGAAGGATTCACCCTCCGTCCGCTCGGAAAGGAGTTCATCATTACCGCAGAGAATATCCGCAACATCAATTTCAACAAGATGATTTCGCTTAACGAGTCCGCAGCCTACCTGTGGAAGTCCGTGAACGGAATAGATTTCAACGCAGACACTCTCGCAGACCTTCTGGTGGAGCGTTACGAGATTGACCGCGAGACCGCCCTGCGCGATTCCGAGGCCATCATCGTCAAGTGGAAGGAAGCCGGAATAGCGGTCGACTGATGAGACCTTTCCGCGAATGTTTCAAGGGCCTGATGAGGGCTATGCGCCCCCATCGTTTCCGCATTCTGGTAAGCTTCATTATCGGGCTTATCGGGGTAGTGGCTTCCCTTGCATTCGTCTGGGCGTCCAAAAAGGTGGTCGATGTAGCCACCGGTGACGCTCCCGGAGAACTCCGGACATTTGTCTTTATCCTGCTGGGCATCATGCTCATGCAGGTTATCGCCCGTGTCGGCGCCAATTACTGGCAGGGCGTCATAGTCGTCAAGGCAAAGAACGACATGCGCGCGTCCATGTTCCGCAAGGTGATGTACAGCACATGGACAGGCAAGGACAAGTTGCACAGCGGCGATACCGTAAGCCGACTGGAAGAGGATATACGCGTGCTGGTGGATTTCATCTGCGAATCCGTGCCGGAGGTGGCGATAACTTTCACCCAGCTCCTGGCGGCATCGGCTTACGTATTCATACTCTCCCCCGACCTCGCCTGGATACTGCTTATCATCATGCCCGTGGCGGTTCTTTTCAGCCGCCTGTTCTTCAAGAAGTTACGCGCCCTGTCCAACGAGATTCGCGCCGCCGACGCACAGGTCCAGGGGCACATCCAGGAGAACACCCAGCGCCGCGTAATAGTTCGTATGCTCGGGGCCGTCTCCCGTATGCTGGAGAAGCTGGGAGGCATGCAGCAGACCGTTTACGACAAGACCATCGTACGGCTGAATTACAACGCCATCTCCCGCGGATTCATGCATCTTGGCTTCGTTTCCGGTTACGCACTGGTGTTTCTGTGGGGCGTTTTCGGATTGCGTGACGGCACCATAGGCTACGGTACCATGGTAGCCTTCCTGCAGCTGGTAGGCCAGGTACAGCGGCCTGTCGCAGGCATCGCCCAGCAAATCCCCTCCTTCATCAAGGCGCTTGCTTCAGAGGACCGTCTGATGGATATAGAGCAGGCAGAGCAGGAGGAAGACGGAGAAGACATAGTGCTGCCCGGGGCTCCCGGCGTCCGTATAGAGAATCTGAGCTTTACCTATGAGGGAGCACACACCGCCGTGGTCAAGGGACTGGACTTCGATTTCACTCCCGGTTCCATGACGGCGATCGTGGGCTCTACCGGAGCCGGCAAATCCACCCTGATAAGGGTAATCATGGCACTGCTGAAGCCGGATGACGGCAAGGTCATTCTATACTCGGACGGGATTCAGGTGCCTTCCGGGGTGCGCACACGCTGCAATTTCATGTACGTTCCACAGGGCAACAGCCTTATGAGCGGAACCATCAGGGAGAATCTGCTGCTGGCAGACCCTGATGCGAGCGAGGAGAAACTGCATGAGGCCCTGCATCTGGCTGCGGCCGACTTCGTTTACCAGCTGGAGAACGGGCTGGATACCGTTTGCGCGGAAATCGGTGCCGGTTTGAGCGAAGGTCAGGCCCAGCGCATCTCCATTGCCCGCGCCCTGTTGCGCCCGGGAGGAATCCTGGTGCTGGACGAGGCCACTTCCGCTCTGGATGCCGACACGGAAGTGCAATTACTGGAGCGCCTGGGCGCCAGGTATCGCGGCAGCAAGACCATACTCTGCATCACTCATCGTCCCGCCGCCACTTCCTACGCCGACATAGTTCTCAAGCTATAGCGCAAATATCAGATTCATAGCAACTTCCTGAAAAAGCGATGAATCTTTATTATCCTTTTACGGCCTTGGACTGCAGCCCTGAAACGCCCGCCTGTCCATTCGTCAAGCGCATCCAGCATACGTTCCGTGCGGTCATAAAGTGAGGTGTCATTGCTCCATCTGTATATGCCGGTCCAGGATTCCGGGAGGCCACGCCTGTAAACCGACATGCATTCGGAAAGGTACAGCATGCCTCCACGCAGCGAGCCCTGTATCTGCAGGGTATAATCCAGGAATAACTCCCGTCGCATGGGAGTATCCAGCAAATACACTTCACTCCTGCACAGGAGACTGCCGGTAGCCACGAAATCCCCTCCCCTCAATATGACCTTCTCCGTCGGGATAACCCGAGTGCGGCCTCCCGGGCCCTGAAATCCATAGGGCTTTCCGTCACGCACCTTCACTGCACGGTGGGCACAGATATCGAGTTCAGGGTGCGCCTCCAGCGTCGCCACCTGCTTGCTCAGTTTCAAAGGGTCGGTCCAATAATCATCCCCCTCACACATGGCCACATAGCGCCCCCGGACAAGCGGAAACAGGAATTCCCTCGCTATGCAAACGCCGCGGGAGTGCTGGTTGACCGTCTGGAACACCGGCCTGATAATATCCGGATAGCGGGAGGCATACTCACGTATGATGTCCGCAGTTCCGTCAGTAGAGGCGTCATCGTGCACCAGCACCTCAAACGGGAAGTCCGTCTGCTGCATCACGAAGCCCTCAAGGGCATCGCGGATGTAAGCCTCATGGTTGTAGGCCAGGCAGATAACGCTTACTGTCATATCAGGCGGAATTGCCCCAGGCGCTCATGCAGAGCCTCCCTGGAATTGAACATAATGACATCTATTACCGACAGATCCGGTATGAAAGCCATGCCGCCCTGGTCGTAGGGAGCAGCCTCCGAACAGATGAAGCGGAGATCAATACCCTCGCTGCGGAAAGCGGCCTTGTCGTACATGGCCTGCCCGCCGATAGCGTTGACATACCGTTCTGCGCCCAGCCTGTGGCAGAAATCGTAGATACGTTTCTCCTTGCGCAGCAGGCAGTTGCCCGGCAGGTCGGAAGTCTTGAGCAGGGACGTGCTTATGCCCATATAGCCGCATACCTCGGATATGGAATGATAGAGGAATCCGGCCAGATTGGTGTCCGGCCAGCGCAGTATACGTTCCGCAAGGGCATAGCCGTCGTTAAAATTGGGCGCTTTGTGATAAGCCATTTCCAGAGTACGAAGCTTCTCACGTACGCTAATGGGCAAAATGTTGCAGTCCTTGATAAGGCGGTGGCAGCTCTGGTCTTCCACTTCTACCCGGAAGTACTGCGTGCGGCCGTTTACAAGAATCCGGTTACGGGGTATCCAGCTGCCCTTCATGTATGCGTAATCGTCGCTCACAAGGAAGGCGTCGGCCGCCGCAATCAACTGCCAATAAGGGAAATACGGGAGAAAGTACGGCTGGTTGGCGGCAAGTGTCATAACAGGTCGCAGAGTTGTATGATTGCCATATCGCCGCTGTGAATGACTGCGGCCTTGCGGTCGTCGCCCTGATTGGTTACTGGTATGCTGGAGCAGCGGAAATAACCGGAATCGAAATACTTGTCATCCACACACAGCATCATGCCGCAGGCGTAATCGTCGAACGGCTTTCCTTCGAACTCGGTCCGATAGGTACGCTGGCGCAGGAATGGCTGGGCTATCATGCCCTCCGTCGCCCCGCTGTCGAACATCCGTTCCCATTCCACCTCGGATGTGAGGGGTCCGGCATGCACCCCTTCGCTCTTTCCGAGACGCCATGGCTTTATGATCCAGGCGTCCTTGTCTGTTCGGGCTTCTGCCGGAGGCGTAAGGAAGGTGGGAATGGCATGGCTGCGGAGGAAGGCCGCGTCTTCCGCGCCCAGGCATCCATCGGTGAAGGAATCCTCGAACCACATATGCATAAAACGCTTGTCGTGGATGAGGAAGATATTGCGGAAGTCGCTGTAGCAGCCGAGGCGCATCATCGCCTTGAGCGTATCCATGTCCAAGGAGAGTATGTCCCCCTGGTTGAGTGCGCTGGCGAGGAAGGTGCCGGGGCGGTCCCATTCGCTGCGCAACGGCTCCACTTCCCGGGCCTCCAGAACCCTGACTTCGATTCCATGGGCCTCATAGAAACGCTTGTACAGGCGGATTTCGCTGGTGCGGTCGGCACTCTTGAAGACGAACATGCGCCTTGCTCCGCCGCATATCTCCAGCATGTAGTCCATCATCTCGCCGAAGCGGCTTTCGGGCGCGGGGAGTCCGTGCTCTTTGCAGAAAGACCTGGCGTAAGTATCTCCGAACCAGCTCATGAAAATGCCGTGGGCGAAGAAGCGGGAGGTGATTTCGCAGATTCGTAAACCCCCTTCTTCCGTGATTATATAATCCGGGCGGAAAGTGCCGGCGCGGAAGGGATGGCGGCTCTGCTCCGCAAGAATCTCCATCTCCTTGTCGCTCAATGGCATATAGCGCTCCGTCAGGCTCTCATAATGCTGCACGAAGTGGTTGATGCAGGCCATCAGGCAACGGTGCAGGCGGCGCAGCTCATCGCGCCTTTGCGCGGTTACGGCGATAGGCTTTTCGTGATACCAGTGAAGGTAATAGTCTGACAGGTCGCTATACATTCCTTAACACAAAGATAATATTAGGAGGATAAAAAAGCAATATAATGCGTATCTTCGCGAGCTATGAAAGTATTCACTCCTCTGTACTCACATAAACAAACCGTATATAATATCAAAGGGTTCGAACCGCAGGTAACCGATGCTCGTTACCTGAAGGATTTAGAGGTTAATGTAGAGCCGTCAGACACTACTTTAGAGGCTTTATCGCGCGGTTCTCAAGTTTTCTCCAAACGCTTCAAAGAGCGTCTCCTGATACCAAAACCGTATTTCTCGCTCGCAGAAACAGACCCTTCCGCGGTACAAAAAGAAATCCACAATTATACCGGCCATTGCCCAACCCTTACATGGGAAATCAACCCCGTGCGAGGCTGCGGAGTCGGATGTCAGTATTGTCTGGTTTCGGACGGAGTGCATGAGCAGGATATTATCGCTTTCGGGAATTACCACCTGTATGTACGCAAACTGCTTGATGAGCAGAACGGCCCCGACAGCTCCAATGATAAGCATTATTACTATTTTTCACCTAAGACCGAGGCCTTTCAGGAAGCCACTCTGCTTACTGGTATAGCGCATAGGATACTTAGGGAGTTTATCCATCATTTTGAGCTGAATCCCAACTCTCAGGCCCGTCTGTTCATTGCCTCCAAGGCCGGTGCCCGCCACCTGCTTGTAGAGGATAACGGAGAGACCATCCTGGATTTGTTTTCCCGTTTGCGCAATCGCATGCAATTCAACACCAGCGTCTCTATCATGCCCGACACATTCAGGGACATTCTCGAACCTTATGCCGCGCCTCTGTCTGAGCGCATGAAAGCGGTTCGTTTGTGCCATGAAGCAGGCATACCGGCCAATTCGGCCCTGGTCCAGCCGATTATCACCCCCTGGTTGACCCAAGAACACATTTCAGCTTTTTTCGATACCCTTCACGATAACGGCATAATTAATTACAAGCCTGAATTCCTTACCGCTTGTGTCGAGAATTTGGCAATGCTGGGCCAGTATCTTGGAGTTTATGACAAGACTCTCGAGAAACAGTTTTACGAAGATTACCTTATGCCGACGAATGCCGGTCATCGCAAACAACGTGGACGCATCGCCCCGGACAAGGCTCGGAGCCTGGAGTGTCTTGAACAGATGATAAAGTACACGGACAAGCTGGGTATGAGCGTAAGCATCTGCCACTGGGTCAGATTACAGCTCGGTATCAGCGAGTCCCTCATTCCTGTTATTAATCGTAACGGCTTCCAGTGCCTGGGCTACCAGTCGGGCTTGTTCACCAAATAATTTTTTCGACTGGAGCGTATCACGCTGATTATCAGCCACATAAAGACTTTGCCCGCATTATTTTTCGTGCAGGCAAAATCGGTAAGTAGTTGAGGATAAAGATGTTACTCTCCAGCCAAAGTGGCGGCAACGGCGACGGCGCAGCGTATGCCGTCGATGGCGCTGGAGACTATGCCGCCGGAATAGCCGGCGCCCTCGCCGCAGGGGTATACGCCCGGCATCTCCAGTGCCTCGAGAGTTTCGGGATCGCGGGGTATGCGTACGGGAGACGAGGTACGGGACTCAACGCCCAGAAGCAGGGCGGCGTTTGTATAGTAGCCCTTCATCTTCACCCTGGGGAAGGCCTTCTGAAGGCGCTGGGCGACTATTGGAGGTAACAGTTCGTGGAGAGGAGCGCTGATGACTCCCGGGAAGTATGAAGTCGGGGGCATCTTTTTGCTCTCCCGGCCGAGGCAGAAGTCCTCCATACGTTGTGCCGGGGCGGCCATGGGATTCTGCGGAAGGTCTTTTTCTCCGCTGCAGCAGCGACGCTCGCAGTAATCGAACATCGCCCGCTCTACTTCGCGCTGGAAGTCCATAAGGCGGAAGGGACTGTCGCCCGGCACGTCTTCCGGCTCTATCTGCACCACCACTCCGGCATTGGCAAACTTGCCGCTGCGGCCGGAATTGGACATTCCGTTGAGCACAACTGTTCCAGGTTCTGTCGATGACGGCACCAGGATGCCGCCTGGGCACATGCAGAAGGAAAAGACGCCGCGGCCGTCGACCTGCTCCACGAAGGAATACTCTGCAGCCGGCACTCCGGGTTTCCAGGTGCCATGGTACTGGTGGAAGTTTATCTTTTCCTGAGGATGTTCAACCCGCACACCGAGTGCGAATCCTTTTGCCTCCAGGGGAACGCCGCTGCGGTCCAGCATTTCGTAAATGTCTCGTGCAGAGTGACCCGTAGCCAATATTACCTTGCACCCGCGGAACTCTCTGCCATCGGCAGTCTTGACCAGCATCTGCTCCGCTGCTCCGGACGGCAGACGCCGCTCAGCAGCGGCGGCAAATTGCCCCTGAGCGGACTCCGCTTCGCTCCGGCCCCTCCCATCGCCATCTTCGTCATCGCTACGCGACAACTTGCTGTCGGCGGGCCCCTCCCCCTGCCCGTGTCCGGGGGTGGACACGCCGCTCAGGGGCAACTGCCGCCCGCCATCGCCGAGCGAATCTGTTTCTTCGTTCGAAGAGCCATTACGGAGCGAAGCGACCAGGGGGATAATCTGTATCACTTTGGCTCCAAAGTGATATTCACCGCCGTGCTCAATGATACACTTTCGGATGTTTTCCACCACAGTCGGCAGTTTATCGGAGCCGATATGCGGATGGGCGTCGATGAGTATATCTTTCGAGGCGCCGAACGCCACCAGCTGGTGAAGCACCTCGCGGTTGTCACCCCTCTTGGACGAACGCGTATAGAGTTTGCCGTCCGAGAAGGCACCGGCGCCGCCCTCGCCGTAACAATAATTGGAATCCGGATCCACCACCCCCTCCCGGGAGAGGCGCGCCATGTCGAACTTGCGGGCATGTACGTCCTTGCCGCGCTCCAGCACCACCGGCTTCAGGCCAAGCGTGAGCAGCTTGAGCGCCGCGAACATGCCGGCGGGGCCGGCGCCCACCACCAGCACTGCCGGAGCATCATGCACATCCTGATAAGGCGCCGGAAAATACACGTCCGGCTCCTCTCCGGGGCCGTAAGCCTCATACTGATAGCGCCACACCGGCTCCTTGCGGGCATCGATGGACCGCTTCTTGAGCACCCACTTGAGCCCTCCGGCCTTCGCCTCAATCTCCTTCAACCTTGGTTCCCGCGTGAGCGGACAGCTTATTTCGAATTCTTTCATACCTCAACTATTTTATCTTCCGGCACATACCAGACGTAGCCGCGGACGTTGGAGTACCCCAGCTGGCGGTAGAGCTTCATGTAGCGGCGGACCTGCCGGAGGTAGCCGTCGTGCTCGGCTCCGAACTTGTAGTCTATGACGGTGACTCCCCCGTCCGGGCCGATTACCACCCGGTCCGGACGGTTGCGGGAACCGTCGGTGCCGAATACAGTAAGCTCGTTGCGGGCGCGGACGGCATCTGAGAACCACTCCGGGTGCGCCTCTATGCGCGCCGCCAGCATGGCCCGTGCGTCCGGATCCATAGCCAAAGGCAAATCGGAGGCCGAATCGGCGACCGCCAGTGCTGCATGCAGTTCGATTCCGCGCAGGCGGCCGGAGGCCTCGGGCCCCGTGTGTCCGTCTTCGCCGAAGTAGTCAAGTGCATCTTCTGACGCCCGCAGGCGGCCCGCAAGAGGCACTGAAACATATCCGGCATGGATTGCTGCACCCTCCGCCAAAGGCTTGCGCTTCATTCTGCTGAAATCGTACGGCTCCCCGCACACTATGCCTTCGTTGCCTTTCGACCAGGCGTACAGAAGCTCCGAGAAGTTGCTCCAATCTATATCCAGGCCCTTCTTCAGCTTGGGCAACTTGACCGCTGCAGGCACCTTGGCGATAACATGCAGGCTCTTGGATGCACGGGTGAGGGCAACATAGAAAAGGTTTATGTTATCTACCAGCTGCATCGCACGCTCAGCCTCCCAGTCGGCCGCAAAAAGGGTTTTTTCCGAACTACCGCTGAGACACACTGGATATATACCGTCCAGCTCATGCCCCAGGGAGGTACCGCCACCGTCGAGCACGCACCAGCGCGTTTCCTTCTGAGACATGACCACCTTCTCCGCAAACGGGAAGATTACATGCGGGAACTCCAGCCCCTTGGATTTATGGATGGTAAGGATACGCACCGCGTCAGAATTCTCGGGCGAACCTATGAAAATGGACTCTTTCTCGTTCCACTGGCGGATGAACGACCTCAGGTTGTTGCCGTTGGCGGTCACCCAGTCCTGCAGGCGGTCCATGAAGGTGCTGATATAGAGCGTCTCAGCGCGGAAGGTGTTGGGATCATAGCGCTCCAAATCTCTAAGCAGGCTCTCGCAGAAATCGATAAGTGAATGGTAGGCCTCCGGGAACGTGATGCCGATGGAGCGGGCTATATAGCTGCCGACGCTGTTGGACGGATTGTCATAGAAAGTGAGCAGCGATACCAGCCGCCGTACGCTCACCGCCGACTTGAGGTCGAGCGAGTCGTCGGAAATTACCGGTATGCCTGCCCCGATAAGCGTTTCTGCCAGAACTGCGCCCTCCCTGTGGCCGCGGACCAGAATTGCGATGTCGCCGTACTGGGCACCACGGGAGCAGGCGTCCCGGACCGATTCAAGCACCGCAGCCGCCTGGTCGGTCGTAAAACCAAGCCGCACGCAGCCGTCCTGCGGCTCATCCACCATCGACTCCTGTCTGACGTTGGCATAAAGGTCCTGCAGGCCCAGCTTGTTGGCGGCAAAGGCAAAAAAGTCGCTGTTGAAGCCCACTATGCTGCGGGCACTGCGCCAGTTCTCCTCCGGCGACTCCTCTTCAGCCGCCGGGAATTCCTTCTTTACTTCGCTGCCCAGCAGGTGCCAGTCGGAATCGCGCCAGCGGTATATGCTCTGCTTTACGTCTCCCACGATAAGATTGGCACCGGCGGCATCGGCATCGCGCAAAAGGGGGAGGAAGTTGTCCCACTGCAGGCGGGAAGTGTCCTGGAACTCATCCAGCAGGTAGTGTGCGTAGCGGGTGCCCGTTTTCTCATAGACGAAGGGGGCGTCGGAGCCGTCGATTATGTCCTTCAGCATGGTGTTGGACTCATCCAGCGGCAACACGTTCTTCTCGTTGAGCAGCTTGCCGTACTCCTCCTGGAATTCCCTGGCGACGCCGAGTGAATAGAGGCAGTTACGAACGATACAGGCGGTTGCGTATGCGGCAAATTCCCCTTCGAAGAGCTCACGTACGCCCGGAGCATCAAGGGCTTTCTTAGTGCCCGGATACTTGATGTCCTTATCTTTTTCCACAGGGATGCCGAGCGCCGCAGCCTTGTCTTCAAAGGCCTTGCAAATGCGGTTGCAACTGCGCCGGAGGCCATTCAGACGTTCCTTGGACCATGCTTCGGAAACATCCAGGCCGGTGGATGCGAGCAGCTGGCGGAACTCTTCGCTCTTAAGCCGGGAGCCCATGTCGGCAAGGCCTTCGTCCAGGCGGAAACGTTTGCTCCTGGAAATCTGCTCGAGGGCATTGCTCCTCAGCCAGTCGGCCAGGTCCGTCTTGTCTTCCGTAAGACCGTCCAGAACCCGGTCCACAGCCTCTTCTATCAGGGACGCCTTGTCCAGCTCTACCTGCCATGAATTATGCTGCCCCAGCTCCCTTGCGAACGCTCGTAGGGTCTGCTGGAAGAAGCGGTCTATGGTACTTACCCCGAAGGCGCCGTAATCGTGAAGTATACTGAGCAGATAATGGCGTGCGGTGCTGTTGCTCTCGGCCTCTTTAGCCAGGTCCCGGAGTATGCGTGTCTTCATCTCCGCAGTGGCCTTGTTGGTAAAGGTGACAGCCAGCAAGTGCCTGTACGCGAACGGATCCCCGGAATCCAGAAGGTATTCCAGGTAGGTGTGGGACAGGCGGTAAGTCTTGCCCGATCCGGCGCTTGCCTTAATTATATTCATCGTCCGCAGATAGTTCTGAAGTCACACCACTCACATTTCTTGACGTCGTCTGTACGCGACCAGGGTACTGCTGGGTCGGCAATCTCCGCCAAAATGGCATCCAGTTCCTTGTCCATCAAGGCGCAGTATTCTTCGTCCAGAGACAGGGAGTAAACCGGCTCGCCGCCCATCAGCCCTGCAGGCTGATATATAGCACCCTCCACCTCGGCACCGGGGAACATGGCCTGGACCATACGCTTGTACAGATACAGCTGGAAGCCTATCTTGGGCAGTCCGGTTCCGGTGAAAAGCAAATCCTTTTCCTCCACGCGACCGGTCTTGTAATCCACCACCCTCAGCTTTCCGGGGGCCGTGCAATCCAGCCTGTCTACAAATCCTATGAAGTCGAATCCGCCGGCCTGCAGATGCGCTTCCATCTCCACGCCCTTGATACTCATCCTGCCGCCCCTGGCAAGCATGGCAGAATCCGCCGCCAGCACGGCATCCACATAACGGCAAATCAAATCCGCAAAAACCAGGTTGCGGCCCGTCAGCTCGAAGGTGTTAAGCTGCTTGCAAATGAGGCGGCCCACCAGCTCGCGAATACGCTTCTTGTCTTTACGCAAAGCCTCTATGAAAGCGGAATCGATGGTTCTGTCAACCGGATACAGTATCTCCATCGCCTTGTGGAGCACCGTTCCTATCATTCCGGAATCCAGGAACTCCGAGACTTCTTTTTCCGGCTTCAGGCCCTCCACCTTGGAATAGAACAGGCTTGCGGGGCAATCCGCATAACTCCTTATAGAACTGGCCGACAGGTGCGCCCGTGCAAGCTTTTCAAGGTGCTCGTTGGTTTTCTCAATACTTCCGGGCTGATTCATGCCACCCAGTTCCGTCTGCACTTCAAAACGGTTTATCTTAACTCCGAAATGCAACTCCAGCTGGCTCAGGTAGCGGCTCTTCTCCCCTCCCTTCACTCCCTCCGTGCGGGAATCATACACCATCCAGACTTTGGAAGCGCGCTGAATGGAGCGGTAGAAATAATAAGCCCAGACGGCATCCTGATACTCGTAGGTAGGCAGGCCGAAGCCCTTCCTGAGCTCCGGCGGAATGAAGGAGGCGCTCACGGAGCGGCGAGGGAAAACGCCCTCGTTGCAACTCAGAATAATAAGGTTGTCGAAGTCCAGCGCCCTGAGCTCCAGGGGACCCATAATCTGCATGCCTTCCAGGGGCTCACCCTGGAACGGCACGGTTGCCATGGCCGTCAGCTGCCCCAGAAGGCGGAAGAAAGACATGGGACTTATGTCCAGGTCGTATTTCTGCAAATCGGCAAGCTGCTGATGGCAAATGCGGGCAAAATCCAGTTCTTGCTGCATCTGGGGGTCTTCCTTGACCGCCAGGGCAAGTACAACCAGCACATCCTGCATCCAGGCGCATAGTGCCTTCACCTGGGAGGCGTCTGCTGAGGAGCTGCGCACGACGGGGCGGAAGATAGCATCCAGCACCGGGTGCCCTTTAAGCTCCTCCCCCGGTATGTAATATGCACGCTTCTTCCTGCAGTCTTCCAGGACGGACGCACCGTCCTCTCCGAGGGCCTTGCGTATGAGGGAATTGGACACAAGGGTCCAGACTTGCTTGTAGTAGAAATAGAAGTTGCCCTCCCGCTCGCGTATGTGCATCTGAAGCTCCCCCAGATCCTTCAGCAGCACACCGATCTGGCTGCCGGAGATGGGGTATCCCATGGTGACGTTCAGCTTGGAAACATGCTCCGGGATGGAGTTCAGAACGGGAATCAGCAGGTTTTCGTCCGGCAGTACCACGGCGGTCTCGATTCCCGGTGACGGATTGCAGCGGTTCAGGAGTTCCGGCAGCTGCTTTGCCTGAAGTATGCCTCCCGGCACGCTGAGCACGTTGAATTCGCACTCCGGCAGGCCCTCAGGGTCGGGTTCGAACGCCTGCGGAAACTCCTGGACAAAGGTGTTTAGGAACAGGGATGACTTGTTGTGCCTGTCCTTTATGAAATCGGACTTCCAGTCCCAGCAGAATTCTGCCAGCCCGGCGTTATGCAGGCGCTTCAGCAGTGTCTTTTCGCACTCGTTCAGGGCGTTCAGGCCAACGAAAACGAACTTGCCGCTCCAGGGGAAACGCTCCGCCATGATATCTGCCGCAGGTGTCGAATCCAGGCGCCCGCATAGCTGGCGGTACACCTTGCCTTCATACCACATACCCTTGTCCGTCAGCACTTTATTGAAGCGTTCGTACAGCGGCAGGAGTATGCGCCAGATGCTCAGGAAGCTTTCCTTCACACTGCCGGGACTGAGAAAATGCCGTGTAAAGCGGCGCACTGCCTCCCTCTGGGTGTCGGTGAGCCATGACCAGTCGTCCTGCATGGCCTTTAGGTCGCTCACGTTGGTAAAGAGATGCTCCGCCTGCACCAGATACTTGTCTACGTCGTCGAAGTCGCCCAGTATTGTATCCCCCCAGAAGATGAAGTCGTCCAGCGGTTCGGCGGCGGGATTCAGCTCCCTGTAGCAGCGGTAAAGCTCGATCAGCAGCGGTATGCGCCCCGTCTGCCCGGCTCCGGCGGCCCTGTACACGAAGTCGTTCATCGTGAACAGCTGCGGGCTTACCACGGGCCCCGTGCCCGCGGCCGCAATCTCCTGCCCCAGGTAGTGCTCGAAAAAGCGCAGCGCCCTGCGGTTCGGAAACACGAAACACAAGGTGCTTATTTCCGGACCGTCATCTCTGAAATAGTGACGGGCTACCTGTTTGAGGAACGGAGTCATGCTAACAAATATACGAAGATTCTTGAGATTTCTTTCACTGCCGTTCAGCGTTTTTTCTAAGTAGCTGACACACAAGCGCAAACAAAATCTCCATGGTGCGTTGTTACACCATGGAGAATACATAAATCATTGTGCCTAAGCACGTTAAGAAAAACGCTCTTAGAACCTGATATAGGCCATGAACCAGAGGTCGTTGTAATTCAGCTTGGCTGCAGTATGGTCGTTGTGGAAACGGTACTCCAGCTGGAAATTCAGGTTCTTGTGGAGGCGGAAGTTCGCACAGGCGCTGTACATGTCGTGGCTGCTGTCGGCTGTTGCATGAGCGCGGAACTCATCCCACTTGAGGTAAATCTTGAGCCAGTCGAGTACAGGCACGCCCACGGTTGCATAGAAAGCATCTGCTGCGCCGCTCTGCTCCTTTTCACCGGCAATCGCCGTTGCATACTCGGCACGGACAGTCCAGTTGTTGCGGTCGAACTTCATGCCGGCGCTGATGCGCTCGCGCTTGAGATCCACGCCGTCGCCGTTCCTCCAGTTACCCATCCATCCGAAAGCGCCTACATACAGGCCCTTGATGGGCTGGATCTGCAGGGTACCGATAATGTCTTTCTGCTTGTTGGCGTCGGCAAGGTTGATACCCTGACCGTTGTACACTCCCAGCTGGTAGTGCACCAGACGGTAGCTTTCCTTGCCTATGGGGAACAGGTCTCCCTGAATCTGGATACCCTGGTCACGTCCGCCCATGTTGGCTTCGCCCAGGCGGTCGCCCATACCTGCCATTTTCTGCACGAGGAAGGAGAAATCGCCCACACCCACATCCCAGGGATTCATGGGGTTCTCGAAGGTGAAGGCCCTCTTGAACTGACCCATCTTCACGGAGAACTCGGGCCATTTTGCCCACTCGATGTAGAAGTCCTTCACATGCGGCTTTTCGCCGTTTGCCTGGAACTGGATACGGTACTTGAAGTCATTGTAGATGCTGCCGTCCACGTAGGCACGGATGAGCCTGCAGTTGAATCCGCCCGGCTTCTCAGGATTGAGGTCGGAATATTTGTATGCCCCGATGATATAGGCTCCCACCTTGGGCTTACTGAAGAACTTGGTCTCCTTGATGCCGTACTTGGGAGCTGTCTCGTCCTGCGCGAAAGCGGCAAGGGCGACCAGCGCGGCAACCAAAGTCAAAACTATCTTTTTCATAACTCTACGCTGCAGGGAAAGGGAAAACCTTGGTAAGCAGGAAATATCCGAGAACGAACCCTATCGCGCCCACGATGATGCCGACCTTGGTCATATCGGAGGTCTTCACCAGACCGGTGGAAGAAGCGATGGCATTCGGAGGGGTGGAGATGGGGAAGAGCATGGCAATGGAAGCACAAACCGCGATGAAAGGGATCATTGCGTACATGCCTCCGATAGCGACGAACTGAGCGTTGTTGGCTGCTGCAGGGTCTGCCATGGCGGTACCGACCACCACGAGGATGGGCACCAGCAGGGCCGCGGTTGCGGAATTGCTGATGAAGTTGGAAAGGAAGTAGCACACCAGGCCGGCGATTATGAGCACCAGCACCACGTTCATGCTGCTGAAAGGAATTGCATTGATAAGCACTGCTGCAAGGCCGGTCTTGTTAAGTCCGGTACCGAGTGCGAATCCTCCGGCGACCAGCCAGAGCACGCTCCAGTTGATTTCCTTGATATCTTCCTTGGTGAACACGCCCGTGCAGGTGTACACTGCCAGGGGGATGAGAGCCACTATGTTGGAATTGATACCGGTGAGGGACTCGGTAACCCAGAGGAGAATGGTCACAAAGAAAGTAATCCAGGCCACGTAGTCCTTCCAGGTCCACTTGTGTTCCTTGGTCTCAATCTTGAGCTCGATGCTCTTGGATTTGAAGGGGAAGAAGAGCTGCAGGAGCACCCATGCAATGACTATCATGACGGCAACGTAGGGAATCATCCTGGACATCCAGGTGGCGAAGCCGATCTGGTATCCGGCATTCTCGAGGGCGCCTATAGCGATGGCGTTGGGAGGGGTGCCGATAGGAGTTCCTATACCGCCGAGGTTGGCTGCAACGGGGATGGACAGCGCCAGACCCACCTTTCCGGTCTCGTCCTCAGGCAGGGCCTTGAGCACGGGAGCGAGGAACGCCAGCATCATGGCGGCGGTAGCGGTGTTGCTCATGAACATGGAGAAGATGGAGATGATGATGAGGAAACCGAGCAGCACCATCTTGGGCTTCTTGCCGAATACGCTGAGAAGGCTCTTGGCGATGACTGCATCCATACCGTACTTGGAGGCGATGATGGCGAGCACGAATCCGCCCATGAAGAGCATGACTACAGGATCCGCAAAGGAGGCCATAATGCTCTTGTAGTCCACCAGGCTTCCGGCCTCGGGGCTGCACAGGAAGGCGAGTCCCTTGTTGGAGACGGTGAGCAGCATTACCACTATCACTATGAGTGAGGTTGTCCAGTTGGGGATGATTTCGAACATCCACATGAGAGCCGCGAATACGAAGATGGCAATCATGCGCTGCTGGACCGGAGTGAGGTCCGCGATACCGAAAGATGCGGTAGGGAGGGCCCAGATAAGGATTGTGGCGATGAGCACTAAGGGCAGGAGCACACAATACTTTACAGAGAAATTACTGTTCGACATATCTTTTAGTTAAAATTGCCTTTTTGCGGGCGCAAATTTAGGCATTTATTTGTTTTTGAACAAATGAATTCCTTTTGCTATATTTGTAATTATGAAATCGACTATCCGCAAAAACTGGCCTAAATACGTCTTGCAGTGGGGCGTTCTGGCCGCATTGGTATTTTTCCTCAGCGGCCTGGCCGCAAAGGTGTTCCCCAAGCTGGCACCGTCCGACCCGGAGACATGGTGTCCCCTGGGCGGCCTGGAGGCCCTTACAACCTGGTTTACAAGGGGTTCACTCCCCTGCTCCATGAGTTCTTCCCAGATTCTCATGGGTATAGTGCTGGCAGCGGCGGTGATACTCTTCGGCAAACTGTTCTGCGCTTACCTGTGCCCCATAGGCTCGGTGGAAGACCTGCTCACCAGGCTCCGCAAGAGCCTTGGAATCGGAGGCATCGAGGTCCGCGAACAGGGTTTTGCAGACAAGCTGCTGCGTATCCTCAAATACGTGGTACTGTTCTGGGTATTTTACTCCACAGCCACCGCCAGCGAACTGCTGTGCCGCAAATTCGACCCGTACTATGCCATCGCAACCGGGTTCAAGGGCGAACTGGTTCTGTGGATGAGCCTGGTATGCCTGGGGCTGGTGGTAGTGGGTGGTTTCTTCATCAAGCGCTTTATCTGCCGCTACCTCTGCCCGCTCGGAGCCGCCGCCAACACTTTCCGTTTCTGGCTCCCGCTGCTCCTTCTGGCCGGTTTATGGTGGCTGCTCAGCGTCATCGGCATTCCCCTTCAGTGGTGGATGCTGCTCGCCGCCTTCTGCGTTCTCGGCTACCTTCTGGAGATTCTCTACCGCAAGCCCAAGCTGCAGCTGCTGCATGTCATATACGATGACGACAACTGTACGCGCCGTTGCTACAGCTGCCAGAAGAACTGCCCTTACAACATAGACATCCCCGCCAGCGGCGGAGTCGTCACCCATGTGGATTGCACCCTCTGCGGAGAGTGCATCGCCTCCTGCCCTTCAAGGGCCTTGAGCTTCGGAACCGTAACCAAGCCCATGGGGAACGGTTTCGGCCGCTTTGTCCCCGCCATTGTAGCCGTAGTGCTCACCACACTCGGAATCATCTTCGGGGGCAAGTTCGAGGTGCCTACCATTGATGAAAAATGGGGCATCGAGGAGGGTATGGAGCTCAAGACCATGCGCATAGAGAACCTTACCAGCGTGCATTGCTACGGCAGTTCCATGGCCTTCAAGGGCAAGATGGAGAACGTTCGCGGCGTTCACGGGGTAAAGACCTATGCCGGTTCGCACACCGTGGTGCTGACCTACGACCCCAAGGTCACCAGCGAGGAGAAGCTTCTGGAAGACATCTATGAGCCTTCCCACTTCCGCGTGAATTCACCCGACCCTACAGAGTACAAGGAACTGAAGATTCAGACGATACGCACCGAGCACATGCCAAACAAGACCGACCTCAACTACCTGGGTCTCCAGATGCGTCTGAGCGGCAAGAAGATATTCGGCATCGAGTCCGAATACGACTGCCCGCTCATCGTGCGTGTCTATTCCGACCCGGCGGAGGAACTCGACGAAGCCTGGTATAAGGAAATTGTGGAGAAGAAAGTGCTGGCCATGCCCATCCACGGCGGCGGAGTGAAGGAGACTCCGGTCGACTTCGACTTTGTGCGGCTGGAGAAGGGCCAGGGCAAGATAGGCATAGCAGAATACCTTGAGCGCATGTTCGACGGATTCAGCGCCGAATTCAACGGCCGCTACCCTTCTGGATACACCACCGTGGTGCGCAAGCGCGCCGAGGTCTATGCCGGCAAGCCCCAGTACATCTACGAGTTCGAGGACATGAATTACGAGAAGCCCATCCTCAGGCGGGTGCTGCCTTTCGTCAGCAACTACCTGTCCAAGGAAGAGGGCGTGATAGGAATGTACCTGAAGCTGAACGACGCCCTCATGCCCAGCATACAGATCCGTTATGCAGATCCGATGACCGATGAGCAGATATGGGATATGCTGCAACAGGAGAAGTGGTTAATCACCTATGCCCCGGATGACGTGCGCGAGGTGGATGCCAAGATGAAGTTCGACAAACGTGGCGTAGTGCGCCAGTATCACGGCGAATAAGATGAAAAAAGCACTGTTGATTGCCGCCTGTGCCCTGCTTTGCTGCAGCACGGCGTCCGGATGGGGCAGAAAAGGACATGCAACCATTGCCCGGATCGCAGAAACCCATCTTACAAAGACCACGCAGAAGCGCATCTCGGAAATCATGCATGGCGAGTCCATCTGCGGCTACGCTTCGTATGCAGACGACCACAAGAACAAACTGCTGGTAGATTTCGGATTCGATCCTACCGACGGCAGCGAGCGCGTCTCCACCCTGCCTCACACTTTCGAGGCGGACATGAACTTCGAACCATTCCGCGGCGTGAACGACAACGGCCGCTACGTCAAGAACTGCATCCATTTTATCGAGCAGTATTCGGAAGATCTCAGGAACTGGAAGGCTCTCGACGATTCCACCGCCTTCACCGAACTGGTGCTGATAGTGCATTTCGTGGGCGACATGCACTGCCCCGAGCATATTCGCTATAACCCGGAAGACATGACCATAGGAAAGTATCAGGTCCGGTTCCGCAAAGAGTTCATCCGCTATCATACGATATGGGACGACATGATTATCGAGCTCAAGCATCCCTGGAGCTTCGGAGACCTTGCTCATATGTTCGATTCCGCCTCGCCCGCAGAGATTGCCGAAATCACCGCCGGAGGGCCTTACGACTGGGGACGCGACATCGCCCGCTGCTGCTGGCCCGTACATCAGGTCAAGCCCGATACGACACTCGATATGGACTGGTACTACGAGCAGCTGCCGCTGATGCGCTCACAGATACGCAAGGCCGGCTACCGGCTCGCCAAGCAGCTGAACATGATATTCGATCCGGCTTACGCCCGAAAACACAAGAACGACTGATATGAGACGTACCGCATTGCTGATGGCCTTCGCCTTCATGGCGTCTGCCGCTTTTGCATGGACTCCCGGAGATGGCCTTAAAACGCGCTGGGCTGCAGAAGTCAACCCTTCCTGCCCCCTGCCGGAATACCCCCGTCCCCAGATGGTCCGGGCCGACTGGCAGAACCTCAACGGCCTCTGGAATTACGCCATACTGCCGGTCGGCGAGGAGTATGCCAAACCGGACGGCGAGATACTGGTGCCTTTCTGCGCCGAATCCGCCCTGTCCGGAGTGCAGCGTCACGTGGGAGCGGAGAATGCCCTCTGGTACGAACGCAGCTTCACGGTCCCCCGCAATTGGAAGGGGCAGGACGTATTGCTGCACTTCGGGGCGGTGGACTGGAAGGCCGAGGTCTGGGTAAACGGCATACGCATCGGCGAGCACAGCGGCGGCTACGCCCCGTTCTGCTTCAACATTACCCCGGCCCTGCGCAAATCCGGCAAGCAAACCCTGCGCGTACGCGTCTGGGACGCCTCTGACGCCAATTTCCAGCCCCGAGGCAAGCAGATTGAGCATACCCACGGCATCTGGTACACCCCCGTCACCGGAATTTGGCAGACGGTGTGGATGGAGCCGGTTAACCCTTCCGCCCACGTGGTCTCATATTATACGGTGTGGGATGCCGAAAACTCCACACTCAAGGTGGAGATGGAAGCCGAGGGCAGCTACGACGAGGCCAGGATAGAGCTCAGCTATGTAGGAGGGCTGGTCGGCAGCGGCCGTACCATGAAGATAGACGCCCCCAAGCTTTGGTCTCCCGACGACCCGGAGTATTACGACCTCAGTATCCGGCTGGTCAAGGGCGGAAAGACAGTGGACAGGGTGGAGGGTTATGCATGCCTGCGCACTGTGGGTATGGTCAGAGACCCCAAGCCGGACCGCAACACCAACTCCTACAAGCGTATAGGCCTCAACGGCAAGCGTACGTTCTTCTTCGGTCCGCTGGACCAGGGCTGGTGGCCGGACGGACTCTACACCGCACCCACCGACGAAGCCCTCAAGTACGATATAGAGAAGGTAAAGGAGTGGGGATGGAACATGATACGCAAGCACATCAAGGTGGAGCCGGCGCGCTGGTACTACTGGTGCGACATGCTCGGCGTAAGCGTATGGCAGGACATGCCTTGCATCGCCGACCACAGCAGCAAGACCAACGTGTGGCGCGACCCGGAGATCGCCCGTATGCAGTCCAACGAATGGCAGCGCGACAGCTTCATCGGCGGTACAGACTGCATAGTGCCGCAGGAGTGGAAAGACAACTACTACAAGGAGTGGGGCGAGATAATCGACGCCCTGAAGGGATTCCAGTGCATTACCGTATGGGTGCCGTTCAACGAGGCATGGGGTCAGTTCGACACGCCCGAGGTGGTGGAGTTCACCCGCGCCAAAGATCCCACCCGCCTGATAAACGAAGCTTCCGGAGGCAACTACGCCTTTGCCGGCGACATAATCGACACCCACCACTATGCCTGCCCCGCCATGAACAACTTCGAGTCCAAGTTCATCAACGTGCTCGGCGAATACGGCGGGCTGGGATATCCTGTACCCGGGCACCTGTGGCAGCAGGATAACAACTGGGGCTACGGCTCGGTGCTGCTTTCCGGCGCCGAAGTGCAGGCCCTGTACGACAAGTTCGCCGAAATGCTCAAGGTATTCATAAGCACGGGCTGCTCCTCTGCGGTTTACACCCAGATTACCGATGTGGAGATAGAGGTCAACGGAATTATGACCTATGACCGTGCCGTGGTAAAACTGGATGAAGAGAAATTCCGCGAGACAAATCTGTCAGTGATAAAGGCTTTATGAGAAAACTGCTTATTGTTTTGGCCGCGCTTGCGGTATTCGGATGCACCGTGCCGCAAAGGCCGGTTCCGGAACTGATGCTCAAGCTATCGGACTATCCGGGAATAGCACATTCGCATAACGTGCAGGGCTGCGCCGTTTACGGCGACCTGCTCTTCAGCCTTACAGACAAGGGCTGGTGCAATGTGTTTGACCTGCAGACCGGTGAATTCCCCGCCCAGTTCCCGCTGGCGTCGCAAGGCAAGCAGAATCATGCCAACGTAGCCTTCTTCGGCCCTTATCGCTACGATTCCGCCGACAAGTTCCCTCTCCTCTATGTATCCCAGTGCAAAAGCAAGCCGGTTACGGAGATAGGGCTGGCAGAGACTGATTCCCTGTCACGGCTGCTGTTCGTAGAGAGGATACTGGCCGACGATGCGGGCATTCCCTTCGGCTCCGAGCTGGTGCAGATAGTCAATTATGAGCCCTCCGAGTGGAATTCGCGCCTGTGGATTGCTGATCGCGAGCGGCAGGACCTTATTTACTGTTACGGCAACATCGTGGGCAACGAAAAGCCCGGCAACCGCATTGTGGTCAAGTCTTTCCCCTTTCCGGAATTCTCACCGGACCGCTTCCTGGTAACGCTCAGCGATGCAGATGTGATAGACTCGCTGTACTTCGACCAGCTGCTGCCGGAAGGCGCCCGCGGGCCCCAGGACGGCATTCTGCAGGGGGCTACTATAGTGGACGGCGTTTTGTTCCTGCCCATAGGAGTGGGTAGCGAGAAGCATCCCAGCGAGGTATTTTATGCCGGCCTGAGAAAGCGCACCAGCCGGTACGGTCACTTCGACTTTACAGACGTACTGCCCTGCGAGCCGGAAGATTTCGACTTCTGGAACGGATTACTTGTCTGCCCCTGCAACACCGATTCCACCGGAGTGGTCTACAGCTTCCCCTACCGGGACTTCATCCGTTCCATGGAAAAGCGCTAGCGGGAGTAACGATAAGTGCCCATTACAGGATAATGATCTGAAATCCAGTCATTTCCATAGTTCTGGTCGTACACCTTGAATCTTAAGGGTTTGATTGCGGGCGTAACTTTGTAGAAAATATGATCTATCTGCGACTTCGGGGCGCTGTACCCGTTGTAGGTATTCTTGTCCCTGTCACTGTCGCCTGCCATATCCCGGGTTGACTTCATGGACCCGTTGATGGGTACGAAGATGGCATCGTCTGACTTTGTGTTGAAGTCTGCCGTCAGGAAGGCCGGATACTTTTCCGGATTCAATTCCTGCATCTTGAGGGCAATAAGTTTCATGGATTCGCTACGGGCGGTCTTTCCCTTGTTGTCCAGGTGGGTGTTGAACATGAAGAACTTGAGTCCTGTGGTCTTGTGCTCGAACTCCACCCATGTGAGAGTACGGGGATAAGCTGCATCCCAGCCCATTCCGGGCTGGTCCGGATGCTCGGAAAGCCAGAAGGTACCCTTGTTAATTGCGGTCAGTGAATCCCTGAGCCAGAACACCACCATAGATTCTTCCGCAGAATAGCTCTCCGTGTACTCCGGACGCTTTGCGCTCTCCCGGCCAAGTCCGTACCACTCATACTCGGAATGAGCACTGACCATATCTGTGATTTCGTGCGCCTGCGCCTCCTGGAAGCCGATTACCATAGGTTTGACCTGGGACAGCATGTTTATAACAGCCCTCTTGCGGGCACTCCATCCGGTAGTGGCCTGGCGGTTGTCTACAGCAACATTGAAAGACATGATGGACAGCACGCAATCGTCACGCAGAACACCTGGATCCTTATTCTCATTCCCGTTTTCCGGCTTATCCTCCGGAAGTTTCCCGCATGCCGCCGCCGACACCATCACCGTAGCGAGCAGCATGGCCAAAACTATCAGAACTTGTTTCATGGTGTAAATATAGCAAAAAGTTGGTATTCTTTCTCTCATTTTTACGCAGCGACGTGACTCTGGATGGCGCCAGAATCACGTCACTGGACGTTTTGGGCCGATTCTCATGAAATACAGCCAGCGACGTGATAAAATGGGGTGCAGGAATCACTTCGCTAGCGGGGGTTGGTAGGTGGGGTTCAAGTCCGGTCATCCAGACACCGCTTTTACGGAGCGTAGCGACTAAGCCCTTCCCCCGAGGGGAAGGGTTTGGGTTAGGGGTAACGTGTAGAGGTATCCAGATAAAAACAGCTCCGGGGTTACCGGAGCTGTTTTTGTCTGGATGACTGGACTTGAACCAGCGACCTCCTGGTCCCTAACCAGGTGCGCTACCAACTGCGC
>CAMYYI010000013.1 GCA_947303465.1 uncultured Bacteroidales bacterium | reverse complement strand
AAGCGCGGCCCCAGGGCTCCCGGCCTGGACAGGGTGCTGGCTTGGACCACCACCGGTCTCGTAGCTGCCGCGACTATAGTTGCGCTCTGCGGTTATATCTATTTCAGCCTGCTGCTGACCTTCTGGTGGTTCTTCCAGATTGCGGCAATCCTGTCCATTCTTACCCTCGTTTACCTGCTCGACTTCTTCAAGACCAGGGTCCTCGACCGCAAGATAGAGGAATACAAACAGAGCCTTACCTTCCTGCCCGCCGCCGACAGGGACAACATGCTGTTCGGCGTCACCTGGATCTACGACCTCATCAGGATGGTCCTGATTCCCCTGCTCTCCCTGATGTCCATCTCGCTGTGCATACGGCTCTCGCTGGACATCTTCGACTTCGGAGACCTGTACTACTCCATTTTCTATAAGGATTTTGTAAACCTCACCAACAATGACGGCGACCCTGTCCTTACGCTTTCCTGCTACGGGCTGGCAGTGGCTGCCGGGCTCTTCTTCATCTTCCGGTATATAGACTATGCCGGATATTCGCTCTATCAGAATATACGCTATACCGCTTACCTACGTAAAAACGGAAGCAAGACCGTACGCAAGAACGAGATCAACCTTTCCCTGGGCAAGAGCATAATAAGCGCGTTGACCTGGCTGCTGTACGTCATAATAATAATCGTGATGCTTAAGATACCTACGACTGCGGTCACTATAGTTGCCGGAGGTCTGTCTGCCGGTATCGGTATCGCCATGAAGGATATCATCAACAACTTCATTTACGGCATACAGCTCATGACCGGACGCGTGCGCGTGGGCGACTGGATTGAATGCGAAGGTGTTAGGGGAAGGGTAAGCAACATAGGTTATCAGTGCACCCAGATAGAAACCGAGGAAGGCGCTGTAATCTCGTTCCTTAACACGTCGCTCTTCAATAAGAACTTCAGTAATCTCACCCACAACAACTCCTACGAGTTCATGAAGCTTATAGTTGGCGTTAAGTATGGCACAGACGTTAACAGGGTCCGCGAGGTCATCACTGAGGCCATGCAGCAGATGCGCACCAAGGACCGCTATGGACGGGAAGTCGTGAACCCGGACAAGGGCATCTACGTAGTCTTCGACGAATTCGACGAGAGCAGCGTGAACATAGCTGTCAAGCAGTATGTGCTGGTGGCCGAGCGCATAGCCTACAAAGACAAGGCCAAGGAGGTGATATACAATGCCCTGAACGAGGCCGGAATAGAGATTCCTTTCCCTCAGCGGGACATTCACGTTAAATAAGGAAATATGGACAGAAGGCAATTCATAGGGACTTGTGGACTTGCCGCCGCTGCTGGAGCCGCCCTGCCGGTACTGAATTCCTGCACCGGCCCTGCAGGCAAGCTTGGAGATATAAAGGAGTCGTACCAGGCAGATCTGCTGGTAGTCGGCGGAGGCCCTTCGGGCGTGTGTGCCGCCGTAGCCGCCGCCCGCAGGGGCCGGAAAGTCCTGCTTGTTGATAACGGCAACTGCCTGGGCGGAATGGGCACCAAGGGCCTCGTAGGGCCGTTTATGACCTGCTACGACGCAGCCGGCGAGAACATGATCATACGCGGCCTGTTCGAGGAGATAGTGGACAGGCTGATAGAGCTGGGCGGCGCCATCCACCCGTCCAAGATACGCCAGGGCACGGAATATACCGCCTGGATAAGCGAGGGCCACGACCACTGTACCCCGTTCGACCCCGAGATACTCAAGAAGGTGTACGACCGCATATGCGCGGAGGCCGGCGTAAAGGTGCTCTTCCACGCCAACTTCGTCTCCCCCATCATGAAGGGCAGGCGCATTCAGGGGGCCGTCCTGCTGACGCCCTCCGGACTTGAGGCGGCACATGCGAAGATGGTGATAGACGCCACCGGAGACGGCACGGTCGCCTATCGGGCCGGTGCACCCTGCGTCTTCGGCGACCCGGAGAGCGGACGCGTGCAGCCGGCATCACTCTTCTTCCGCATCAACAATGTAGATACCTACAGGCTGATTGCCGACGTGGTGCCGCATCTTCCGGAGTTCCGCCGCGTGAACGGAGTGAGCTACCGCTGCCTGCACTGGAGGGTTGCCGAGGCCGAAGCGGCCGGCGAATGGGACCTCGCCCGCAAGTCCGTAAACATCTGGCGTTCAGTGGAGAAGGACCAGTGGGTGGTGAACTGCACCCGCATCCACGGGGTAGATGCCACCAACTGCGAGAGCCTCACGGACGCCGAGGTGGAAGGCCGCCGGCAGGTGGAGGAGCTGATGAACTTCTTCCACAAGTACGTCCCCGGCTGCGAGGTAGCCACCCTTATGGGAACCGGCGCCACCATGGGCATACGGGAGTCCCGTCACGTTCAGGGCGACTTCGTACTGCCGGTCCAGGACCTGATAGACGGTGTGATTCCGGACGACAACATACTGCTGTCCGCCAACTCCATAGACGTTCACGGAGCCATGGGCGGCCCGGCAGGCGGTCTTTACATGCCCATCAAGAAGAATATGTACGGAGTACCTTACCGCTGCCTCATTCCCAAAGACGTGGAGGGATTGCTGCTGGCCGGCCGCTGCATATCGGCAGATTCCCCTGCCGCAGGCGCCATCCGCGTGATGCCGCCCGCAATGGCAATCGGCCAGGCTGCCGGCATTGCAGCCGCCCTGTGCCTGGAGAACGGCATATCCCCGGCCGCTGTGGATTACTCCGACCTTAAACCCGCACTTATAGAACAAAAAGTATATCTTGGTTAGAATTATGAGAAAGATACTTGTAGCAGTTGACCTGCAGAACGACTTTATAGACGGCTCCCTGGCAGTTCCCGGCGCTGCCTCTGTCATACCCGTCATCAAGAAGGCCCTACATGACTACGATCTCGTGTATTTCACGCTCGACTGGCATTCCGCCGGCCACTGTTCCTTCCGCGAGCAGGGCGGCCCCTGGCCCGTGCACTGCGTACATCACACTGTAGGTGCGGCGCTGCCTGTAGGTTTGATAGATAATATGGACGAAGGCAGGATGCGTTTCGTACTCAAGGGGCAGAAGGTAGAGCAATACGGAGCCTTCGCGGACGTTACGCCTTCCACTCAGGACTGGTTCGCCCCGGGCGACGAGGTAACGGTTTGCGGAATTGCCTCAGAGTACTGCGTCAAGGAGACCGTAAAAAACATCCAGTCCATAGCAGAGCAGGTTGGATTCAAGCTCCGCGTATGGCTGGATGCTACGGCAAAGTTCGACAATTACGACGAACTGCTCGAGTTCAGCCGCGAGCACGGCATAGAGATAGTTTAAGCCTACTTAGCGTAACGGCCTGCGACCACTTCCCAGTCAATGATGTTCCAAAGGGCTGAGAGATGGTCGGGACGGCGGTTCTGGTAGTCCAGATAGTAGGCGTGCTCCCATACATCGAAAGTCAGGAGCGGCTTGAGGCCGCGGCACACCGGGTTGCCGGCGTTCTGCTCCTGGGTAATCTGGAGCTTGCCTGCCGCATCTGCCGCCAGCCATACCCAGCCTGAGCCGAAAAGGCCTGCACCCTTCTTCTGGAATTCTTCCTTGAACGCCTCGAAGCTGCCGAAGTCGCGCTCTATAGCCTTGGCAAGCGCTCCTTCCGGAGCGTCGGGCGCACCGGGTTTTCCGTATGGCCGGAACTGGGTGAAGTAGAGGGTATGGTTAAGCACCTGGCCGGCATTGTTGAAAATACCGCCTGAGGATTCCTTTACAATCTCTTCCAGCGACTTTCCCTCGAAGCCGCTGCCCGGAAGAGCTGCGTTAAGGTTGTTGATATAGGCCTGGAGATGCTTTCCGTAGTGGAAGGCAACCGTTTCGGCGCTGATTACAGGAGCCAGCGCATCCTGCGCATAAGGCAGGGCCACGGGGGCAAATGAATAATTGGCTGTTGACATATCTGTGGTTTGAGCAGTGTTATAATTTTTTGCAATATAAAAAATAATCCATATATTTGCAATCCCTTTTTCAGGGGCGTAGCTCAGTTGGTTTAGAGCGTTTGAGTCACATTCAAAAGGTCGTCGGTTCGAATCCGACCGTCCCTACAAGAAACACCGTCACACAATGACGGCGTTTTTTGTTAACTCCTGACTATCAGCAACATACCGATTGTCCCTGGTGCAAAACTACACCAGGGACAATCGTAGTACGTTAATAATCAGAGACTTTCAAAAAACGCTATTGCAGCATTATCGTCCGGAAGTCGTCGATAACATCCTTGCTTACGCCGGCCTGCTCGACGAGGTATTTCTCAACGCCGCTGGAGAATTTGCCGGAACCGGCCAACTGCCAGAAGTAAGGGACTATGTCGCTATAAACCCAGGCCATACGGGTATTCTTGAAGATAGGCTCAGGATTGTTCGTCTTGTCGGAAGAAGAAACGCTGAAGCCAACCGGGGCAAAGTAAGTAAGCTCGTACTCCTTGGAGATATCTCCTTCACGGACACCCAGGACACCCAGGATAAGGACACCCATAGTGCCGGTCCTGTCACGTCCGAGGGAGCAGTGGAAATAGACACCCTTCCCTGCCTTGACGCTGTTATAAACAAACATGAAGCAATCCTTGGTCTTGGCCTTGTAAGCAGTCTGGAAAGCCTCATACTCCTCGGCAGTGGGAGTGATGCTTTCAATTGCATTCTTGTCGATCTTGCCGTCGCTTTTCAGGTAAGGAGCTTTCTTATCCTGGGGCCAGGGACTGGATTCATCGAACACCAGCCACTTGGCACAGTTCTTAGCAGAAGGCTTGGTAACGCCGAGCATGACCTTTCCGCCTTCCTCTATGCAGGGATGGCAGTGGTCAAGACCGGAAACGGCGGGAACCGTCATGTAGTCGTCGGAGCCGCGGAGTTCGAGCTCTGCTCCAATACCTTCGTTCAGGACCTCCTGCTTTCCTGTTTTGGACAGCATGTTCTCCCAAGGATCGTTCATACGGCCGCCGCGGTAAACCTTGCGGTACTTGACGGTCTTGCCGTCCTCCGTCTTCCAGCCGCCCAGGTCGCGGGCGTTGCGGCAACTGGACTTGAAGAACACCTGGTGGAGATTACCCTTGGTCTCGAAGTTGCCTTCCGCGACTACAGTATTCTTGTCGTCCTGGGCAACCACCTTGTAAGTGTACTTGTCGTTGGGAACGAGGTTGGTGATGTCCACGTAGCATGCGCCGATTTTCACGTCCTGCTCACAGGACCAGCCGAGTTTGTCTGAGAGGTAAAGCTTGTATGCACAGGGTTCACTGGCAGGAGCCCAGCGAATACTGTAGCTGCTGGGCTTGTCTCCGTCGGGCCAGTTCTTGCTCCAGTTGTCCCAATTGAAAGACTTGCCGTCAAATCCTCCGTAGTAATCGAAAATCTTCGTAAAAGAAAGGTCCTTGTCGGGATAACTGACCTCGGTGATGAACTTCTCGGTGTAGCTGCTGTTTGCAAGCACCACGTCACCGCTCTTAAGCTCAGGAGCGGCCTTGGCATACAATTCCGGATCGACCTGTCCGGGATCGCCGGGATTCTCTGGATCTTCAGGAGTGGGTTTGCAGCAGATCAGGAAAGGGATCGTAAGCAGCAGTAACAATAGTTTTTTGCTCATGGTAATATTGATTAAGTAGTTATTATTTGACTTCAATCAGGTAATTTCCTTTAAAGAAAGGCCGTATGTATGGCTCAGCACCGTTGATTTCGTAGCTCTTCAGATTGTCAGAGCTGTACTCGGTAACAGTATAGCTGCGGTCTTCTTCCAGGCCTCGGAGCTCGATGGGATCGCCGTTCCACTCGGGGGCATAGAAGGCATAGTACATTGCGCCGTCCTTTTCTATAACATGGGCCTCGGGCTTGTCCAGGCCGTAATTGTACAGGCCCAGATACTGCCCGGTAGAGAGCTTTTTGTCGTTGTAGATTCCCACCCACTTGCGCAGGGCCGCCTCCTTTTCCGGAGTCAGCAGGTAACCGTCACCCTCTACCGTCGGATTGGGTGCGGGCCAGGTAAACTTGGAACCTATAACGCCGCCAACACCAATCTGGGTCGGGAAATCCAGGCCGCCGTCGCTGAGCTCCACATGGTCCGCGTAGTACGCCAGATCCGGGCACATGGCCGCATACACCTTGCGTTTCATACGTATCTGCGCGCTGGAAGTAGGGTCGGAGGCAACGGCCTGATTCATAAACGGAGTGTAGAAGAAATTGATGGCACAGCCGCAGGGACACACCTGCACGACGGCGCCCGGCTTGTCTTCCTGGGCCCTTGCATTGACTGCCTGGAAGAACTCCGGCAGGCGCTCGCACGCTTCTTCCGGATATGCAAGTCCGCTTGCGGGATTGTAGTCCGGTTCTGAAAGATTCAGGTGCTGACCATCCAGCTTAAAGCCGTCGAAGCCCCAGTCTATCAGGAACTTATCTACCAAGTCAAGAGTATATTTCCGAGTATATGGGTTAACAGGCGACAGATACCAGCTGTCCCACCAGCTTATGTCCTCGTGCTTGCCGTCCTTCTTTACCAGCAGCATCTCAGGATGCTCCGCAGCCAGGCTGCTCTCCGGATCGGCTGCCAGGGGCGCCCACCAGAGCTTCGCCTTCAGCCCATGCTCATGAATGGCCTCGGTGATGCGGCGCATGCCTTCGTCGGTAATACGGTCGTTTGCATCCCAGTCTCCCTCGCAAATCTGGTATCCGTCATCAACGTCCACCCATTTGAAACCAAGTTCGGCCACTTTGGGAAGGGTGCCGACCACCTCGTCGACGGTGAAGTTGCGTTCGTAGCCCCAGGCGCACCACACAGCCTCAAAAGCGTCTGCAGGAGAAACCGGAGCTTCGTATCCGAAGGTCTCGTGCATGTAAGCAGCAAACTGGCGCAGCGGGTTGAAGAAGTCCCCCTTGCTTATGGTCATGAACTGACGGTAGGCCTTGAGGGTATCGCCGAACTGTAGCACAAGCGGGTCCTTGAAGTCCCTGCGCACCCAGGCCTCGACCGTATCTCCCCTTCTCCTTACCGGGAAAGACACCAGACGGAGTACAGGCTCCGCAAGACCGATGCTGAGGTTCATTTCCGGCATCCATACAGATACCATGGGAATGCCGCCACCGTAATCGCTGGCGTTCATTCCCATATAGTTGCGCTGACGGAAGCCACGCTTTACCGGAAGCACCCAGTCCAGCCTGTCGCCGGTAGAACTGGGCTGCAGGCTCCAGAACTCCCTGCCGGTCATGGTAATGCGTGAAGTCTCCATGGCTCTGACTTTAATGGGCTTGCCGGAGGTATTAACAAAGGCAATATCCCTGAGGAACATTCCGGGGAAATCTTCGAGGGCCTGTTCCGTAGTGATGACTTCAACATTGCCTATCGTGAAGCCACAGGGCGACAGAAGCCTGTCAGCAGGGACGGAGCACGAAACTGCGCAGAAAATTGCGGCTAAGAGAATTGTCCTTCGCATTGTCGTCTAAAGATTGAGTTTCTGGCCAAAACGCTCTGCGCAAACCTTGCGTACAGCCTCGAGCGACGAGAAAGCACCAGTACCACCGGCGGCGGTGGTGTTTACCGCGCCCGTGAGATTGCCGGTACGCTGGCATTCTTCCAGCGGGAGCCCTTTTACGAACGCGCTCACGAATCCGGAGTTGCAACTGTCTCCGGCGCCTATGGCATCCACGACCTCTTTATTAAGGAACGCGGGCAGATGCACGCGGCTCCCGTCTTTACGGATTAGTATGGAACCGTCGGATCCGCACTTCAGCATCATGGCGCCGCCCAGATAAGGCAGTACGGCGGCAATGGCGGATTCCAGGTCGGGGGCGCCGGTGAGGCACTGGAGCTCCTTTTCATTAGGCATGAACACCGTAACCTTGGGAAGAACGGTCTTGTAGTCCAGTTTCCAGGTTTCCATGGGATCCCACTGGGTGTCGAGGGAAACCGTTACGCTGTTGGCCGCTGCTGTATCGAGTATCCTGTGCACGTCGCGCAGAAGCCCGGACTGCATAAAAAGGGAACTCAGATGGATGTGGCGCGTATTTGCGAACACCTCCTGAGGGATGTCGTCGAAGGTCATCACGTCCATTGAGCCCTGATAGGTAAGGTTGGCGCGGTCCTCGCCGTAACTCATGCAAATGGTTGCACCGGTGGGGGTATCCCCTTCTACCAGGTAACGTGTGTCAACCCCCTTTGCTTCCAGGGAACTGCGGACCAGCGCGCCGAAAGAGTCGCGGCCTATCATGCCCACGAAGCATACCTTGCTGCCGAGAGCGGCGGCATTTGCCGCAAAAATGGCGGTGGAACTGCCAAGGGTTACAGTCATCTCCCTGGCGAACTTCTCCTTGCCTATTTCCGGCTCGGACTCTATTCCGTTAAGGATTATGTCAACGTTGAGCTCGCCTATGGCGGCAATGTCGTATCGTTTCATCGGTATTAGTTTTATCTCCTCTACAAATGTGGTAAAAATATTTCGTTTTGCCTAAAACTGTTTCAATTTCGAAACAAAAAACAATTTCGTTTGCTTTCGATAAGTTTTTTTACTATATTTGCAACTATCTTACCACACGATTATGAACATTTACGACTCAGCACAGGGAAGACGCTCCGCAATTCTGCAGAAATTGCGTGAAGATTCCACGGTCACCGTAGGTGAGTTAAGCAAGTTGTTCGGAGTATCCGAAGTCACTATCCGCAAGGACCTTGCTATCCTGAAGGAGCGCAAGCTGCTTATCCGTGTGCACGGCGGTGCGATACTGGAAGCAGCAGTGCCGCAGGAAGACAACGAGGCGGGCAGCTTCAATGTTAACCGCTTCATCAACGTTAAGGAGAAGGAAGCTATAGGACGCGCTGCTGCAGCTCACATAAAGGATGGGGACACCATTATGATAGATTCCGGCACAACCGCCCTGGAAGTGGCGCGCAACCTGCATAAATTCCGCGACCTTACCATCATTACGAATTCCGTGAACGCAATGCTGGAGGCCGTCAAGTACAACCGCTTCAAGGTCATACTTCTCGGCGGCATAGTGCGAAGCTCCAGCCTCTCCACCGTGGGAGCCCTTGCGGAATCCAACCTTAAACTGTTCTACTGCGACAAGCTTTTCCTCGGAGTGGACAGTTTCAGCCTGGAAGACGGACTTTCGACCCCCAGCGTAGAAGAAGCCAGCACGAACCAGGTTATGATTTCCCGCGCCCGTGAGGTCATAGCGGTGTTCGACTCTTCCAAGATCAACAAACGGGCACTGGCGTTCATCTCCATGCCGGACAAGATCAATACCGTTATCATTGACAACAGGCTGTCCCCTTCCGTAAGGAGCCAGCTGAAGGCCATGAACATCAACGTCGAAATTGTCAGCGCGTAACACTGCAAATCATACTAATTTATTATAACAGTAATTATGTATTTCAACACTCACAAGGAAATCCTTCAGCAGCCTCGCGTCTGGCGCGAAACCTATGAGGTCATCCGTTCCCGAAAAGATGAAATCAAGGCTTTCACAGACAAGTATATGGCTGAGGGATACAAAGTGGTGCTTACCGGAGCCGGCTCATCCGCCTACATTGGCGATGCACTTGAATGTGCATTGTCCGGCACCCGCTTCCGCGGTGCCCGTTCCATAGCCACCACAGACATTCTCTCCTGTCCTTCGCTCTACTTCAACGCCTCCAGCAAAGTACTGCTGATTTCCTTCGCCCGTTCCGGCAACAGTCCCGAGAGCATAGGCGCCGTCAAGGCAGTTGAGCAGACCGCCGGCAAGGTTGCACACATTTTCATCACCTGCAACGCCAACGGAGACCTCGCCCAGATAAAAGGCGACAACGTTCTGGCAGTTATACTGCCTCCGGACACCGACGACCTCGGACTCGCCATGACCAGCAGCTGCACTTCCATGCTGCTTGCATGCTCCATGTTAGCCCAGATTGCCGAGATCGAAGCCCAGAAAGAATATATCGACATACTCGCAGACCGTGTAGGCAAGGCTATCGGACGCTATGAGGAGAAGCTCAAGGCAATTGCCGAGAAGCCTTTCAAACGCGCCGTTTTCCTTGGTTCAGGCACCCTCAAGGGCATTTCTGAGGAATCCCGCCTGAAACTCCAGGAGCTCAGCGACGGCAATGTAATGTGCGCCTTCGACTCCTTCCTCGGCTTCCGCCACGGGCCCAAGGCAGTCATCAACAAGGAGACCCTCATAGTTTACCTGGTCTCCCCAAATCCCGACGTACGCCGCTACGAGCTTGACCTCATGAACACCATCCGCAAGCAGGGCCGTTACATCGCATGCATCACCGTATGCCAGCAGCCCGTCGAGTGCCCCGAGTGCGAGCTGATGATAGATACCGACCTTCCCGCCGGATTCCCCGACATCTACGGTTGCGTATCCTGTCTATTCGTGGCCCAGTTGCTCGGCCTCTACAAATCCATAAACCTCGGACTTAATCCCGATACCCCTTCCGCAGACGGTAACATCTCCCGCGTGGTCGAGGGCGTAACCCTGTATATTTAACCAAATCAATTAACCATATGACACTTTCTCCAACCCGTATCTTTACAGTGCTTGCATCGCTGGCACTGTCCATTACGATGGCCGCCCAGAACGTGTCCGTCAGCGGACAGGTGCTGGACGCCTCCAATGGCGAACCGGTCATCGGCGCCGGAGTCATTGTTTCCACCGGCGGCGGTACAGTGACGGATTACGACGGCAACTACGTAATCTCAGCGCCCAAGGGTTCCGAACTCATCTTCTCCAGCCTTGGCTACATCGACCACAAAGAATCCGTTGACGGACGCACGGAAATCAACGTCAGCCTCCAGCCCGACACACAGCAGCTGGAAGAGGTGGTCGTACTTGGTTTCACCACCCAGAAAAGGGCTGAACTAACCAGTGCGGTTGTCTCCGTGTCCGGCGACAAGCTCACGGACGTCACAACCCCGGACGTGGGTAACATGCTCCAGGGCAAGGTGGCCGGCGTGGTGGTCATGAACTCCTCCGGACAGCCCGGTGCAGGAGCCGACATCCGCATCCGCGGTACAGGTTCCATCAATGCCGGTGCAGGCCCCCTCTATGTTGTTGACGGTGTAGCCGGCGGCTCTTTCAACCCCAACGATGTAGAGACCCTTACGGTTCTGAAGGACGCTTCCGCAACCGCACTCTACGGTGCTGCTGCATCAGGAGGCGTTATAGTTATCACCACCAAGGGTGCCAACTCCGACAAGGCTACAGTAGACCTTAAAGCCAGCGCAGGTATCAAGCATGCGCTTACCGGACGGTTCAAACCTATGGATTCCTATGAGCTCTACGACTTCTATTCCACCATCTACTCCTCATCCAAGCTCAAGGGTAACGCCCCCGCTTACGATGACCTTGAGAACCAGAACTTCAACTGGATCAACAACGCTTTCCGCACAGGTGTGGTACAGAACTACTACGCTTCCATTTCCGGAAAAGCCGGCAAGATTGGTTACTATGTGAGTCTGGATCACTACAACGAGCAGGGTTCCCTCATCAACTCCAACTACAGGCGCAACGCCGCCCGCGTGAACATTTCCGCACCTATAGCAGAACGCCTGATTATGAACGCCCGGGTCAACTATCAGAAAGACTACTCACAGTCCGGCGACTGGATGACCCGCGAGGCCTGCTACGTCATGCTTCCTTTCGATGTTCCCTACGTTAAGGACGGAGAAGGCGGCTACACCAAGGATCCTCTCCTGGTAAGCTCCAGCAAGCGTTCCGACGGTGGCAAGTGGTATTCCGCCAACACCTACAACGTGTTCCACAACGAGCTTTACAACTACGGCAAGGGCCACTCCGAGAGCATAATGGGAGACCTCCAGCTCATCTGGAACGTAACCGACTGGCTCACCATCACTTCCACTAACAGGTACAACAGCTCCAACAGCTTCTCAGAGAGTTACCTTGACCCCCGCACTGCAGAGGGTGCTCCGAACGGCGAACTTTCCAACAGCAACAGCGAGTGGAGCGGCTGGGGAACCACCAACCTTGCGAAGTATCACCAGACTTTCAACGAGCATGAAGTGAACGCTATCGTGGGATGGGAATTCGGCGAAGGCTATTCCCGGTCACTCGGCGTAGAGGGTAACAATATGCCCGCCGGACAAAGGGCTATCAACAATACCGTCAACTGGGTGGGCTCAGGAAGTGATTATCACTCCCGTTCCTGGGCTGTCCTCAGCCAGGCACAGTATTCCTATCTCGGCAAGTACATCGTCACGGCTTCCCTCCGTTACGACGAGAGCTCCAAGTTCGGACCTCTCAACCGCGGCGGTTTCTTCCCCGGTGTTTCAGGTGCCTGGGTCATCTCCAGTGAAGACTTCATGAAGAATGCAGGCAGCATTTCATTCCTCAAGCTCCGCGCTGGTTACGGAAAGACCGGTAACGACAACATCGCTCCTTTCCAGTATCAGGACACCTTCTCGCTCAGCTCTCAATATAATAATGTAATCGCCGCCTTCCTCGAGCGCCAGGCCAACTATAACCTTGGCTGGGAGGAGGCATACATGGCCAGCCTCGGTGTGGACGCCACCTTCAACAAGAATTGGAACGTGACTGTGGATGCATACCACACCATCAACGCCAAACTGCTCCTCGACAGGCCGCTTCCTCCTTCCTCCGGATTCTTCTCCGTGATGGACAACGTGGGCAAGGTCCGCAACATGGGCGTGGAATTCGCCATGGACGGGACCATACTCAAAACCAGCGACCTCAGGTGGGACTTCGGCATCAACCTCGGTGCAAACCGCAACACCGTTCTGGAACTCCCGGACGACAACAAGGATATCGTAAACACCAAGGGCGAGGTCTCCCAGATCATACGCAAGGGCCGCGACATCTACTCCTGGTACATGCCCCACTGGCTGGGTGTTGACGTAGAGACCGGACGTCCTCTCTGGGGACATATCATTACCCAGGATGATCTGGATGACGGACTCTATGATGCCAGCGAGTACAAGCTTGGCCAGGAAGTCCCCGTAGATACCTACGGCGACGCCACCACCCAGATCGTGGGTTCTGCATCTCCCTGGTTCAGCGGCGGTTTGAACAGCTCCCTGAGCTGGAAGGGCTTTACCCTCAGCCTTAACGGCAACTTCGTGGTCGGCAACAAGATTTACAACCGTTCACGCCAGCACATCCTGGATACCGACGGTGCAAAAGCCGGCTTCAACCAGCAGTCATTCGATAACGGACTCGGGTGGGTACGCTGGAAGAAAGGCGACCCCGACGGCACCAACTACAAAGCCACTCACCCTCAGGCCATCAACGGCGGTAACAGCCAGGCCAACGAGTTCTCTTCCCGCTATCTGGAAGACGGCAGCTTCTTACGTCTCAGGAACGTCACCCTTTCCTACGACCTTCCCAAGTCTTTCATTGAGAAGATCAACATGGGCGGCGCCCGCGTATTCCTCTCTGCCGACAACATCTTCACCTACACCCGCTTCTCGGGCATGGACCCTGAAGTCAGCCTCGAGGGCAGCAGCTGGAGCCTTGCCGGTGTTTTCGCGGACAACTATCCAGTTCCTCTCTCCGTCGTATTGGGTATCGACCTCAAATTCTAAAGCGTTACGATCATGAAAAAAATATTTGCATTAGGAATCGCTATCCTCGCGTTTGCTGCCTGCAACATGGACTTCTATTCTTCCGATTCCATGACATCGGCACAGCTCAAGGATAATCCATCCTCCGCAGTATACACGACTGACGGCATCTACGCCCTGTTCAACGACAATCAGGAATACAAGGGCGCGACTGACGGCGGCAACATGTATATCCGTCACCTTTTCCAGCTGTCTGAAAGCCGTGGCGACAATATCTGCATTTCCGGCCACTCGACCGACCCGTTCCTCGGCCCTTACCGCTATGAGGACGTTGACAACACCAAAAACAAGACCTATATCTGGTGGATGGGCTACAAGATCATCTATGCCGCCAACTCCAACATCGCCTCGATAGACCCCAACTCCAGCGCCCTAAGTTCCCACCTTATGGGAGAGAACTATTTCCTGCGCGCATTGGTCCACTTTAACCTAGTGTCACTGTTCGCCATGCCTTATTCCTGCGGCAGGGATAATCCCGGCATCGTAATCCGCAGAAGCATGGACTATTCCAAGACCGAGCGTGCCACTGTCGGCGAATGCTATGACGGAATAGTTGAAGACCTCAAGGAGGCGATCAAATACATGGACAAGGGTCAAAAGCGCAGCAGCGATGCATCGTATGCTACCGCTACCGCAGCCAGGGCCCTTCTTTCCCGCGTTTATCTGAACATGGGCGAAGAGGATAATCTGAAGGCTTGCGTTGATCTTTGCGACGAACTGATCGGGAAGGCTCCTGCATCCGTCAAGGGCGAATATAGCGTAGAAACCCTCCAGGATTATCCCAAGCACACCTGGGACTCCCCCGAGACCATCTGGTGCATACACCTCGTATATCCTTCCGACCTGAGTTCTACAGAGGCCACCATAGGCGCCATGTACTACAAGGACGGTATCGAGCCCAACAATATCGGCTGGGGTGAATGGTACTGGAACGATGAGCTGATAGAGCTCTTCAACCGCTATCCCGAGGACAGGCGTTTCAAGGCTTACTTCACTTATGAGCCCCAGGCCATCCTCAACAACGGCCTCAAGATGGTCTGCTTCCCCGAAACCGACGTGAACGGCGACTTCTGCGTAACCGCTTATGCAAAGGGTCTTACCCCCAAGGCGGACGGCTCTTACAGCTTCAGCTACGAGGGCAAGAACTACACCGCCACCCCTGAGTTGGTGAACGGCTATACCCGCTACTACCTAAACGACAATCTTACCGGTGATCCCACCTTCGGCAGGAACGGCAAGAGTCCCGCATATATCCGTGACGACGTAGACGAGGAGAACGGTATCCGCAGCAGCCTGTATGTAAGGTACTACAACACCAAGTTCAGCGGTCAGGACGAGCAGCCTACCTTCACCTCACCCGTCATGCTCCGCTGGGGCGAAGTCTTCCTCAACAGGGCTGAGGCAAATGCACGCCTTCACAACGACGCAGCCGCCCTGGACGACGTGAACCTTATCCGCCACCGTGCAGGCGTCAAGGGAGACGCCGACTTCAGCACCGCCAACTACAAGGACCGCGGCTACAGTGATGTCCTTGACGTCGTTCTCGACGAGCGCCGTATGGAGCTCTGCTTCGAGGGTGACCGCTTGTTCTCGCTTACCCGAAACAAGAAGGATATCGACCGCCGTTACGTGGGATACCATCCCTGGGAGGTCATCAAGTACAACGATCCCCGTCTTGCACTCCTCATCTCCATCGATGAGATCAATGCTACTGACGGCTTTGAGCAGAACAAGCAACATTAGTATTTACGGACATGATTAAAAAAGTCCTTACCATAGCGATGTCGGCTCTGCTGGTATTCGTAGGGTGCGAGCCTAAAGATCCCGAGCCGACACCGGTAAATCCTGGCAAGGAGCAAGCTGACCCGGAACTGACTATAAACGGCGTTCCGGGCAGCGCCCTTGAATCAGGCTCATCATTTGTGCTTAAACTCGCCAGCAAATCTTCCGGCGCCATCTCTTTAAGCATTGACAAGCCCTCCATGGCTTTTGCCAGGGCTAAGAGTGACACGGAATACGAGATTACTGCCTCTTCTGTGGAAGATGCGACCGTGGGTATAAGCATATCCCAGGAAGAAACTGAGGATTACCTTGCGGCACAAGCCACCTGCTCTTTCAAAGTCAAAGGATCCGGCGTTTCAAACGTGCCCGGTCCCAATGACGAAATTGAAGGCACAAAAGTGTCTTTCGAGGAAGCGGAAGGTGAAGTTGCAAGTCCTGAAAGGGGCATGTATTCTGCCTACGAGGTTCAGACAAAGTCCGATAATATATCCGCCGGCAACGTAAAATCCAAGCGCCTCAGCGGCAATACCCTGTGGCTCATCGAGTTCTACCTCACCGATTTCATGAGCGGCAACATTTCCAAGACCTATCTCAAGAAGGTTCAGGATAACTTTGACGCCATACGTGAAGGCGGTGCCAAGGCCATAGTACGCTTCGCCTACCGGAACAACAACAATAATCCGGACCAGGTGCAGGAGCCCGAGGTCGACGTTGTGCTAAGACATGTCGAGCAGCTCAAGCCCATACTCCAGGCCAACGAAGACGTACTGTTTGCACTCCAGGCCGGTTTCGTGGGTTGCTGGGGAGAATGGTACTACACCACCCACTTCGTCATGAATCCAAGTTCCACCGCCGACTACCAGCCTCGCAAGAAGCTCACCGACGCTTTGCTGGACGCGGTTCCCGCTTCCAGGCAGATCCAGCTCCGTACGCCCAAGTTCAAGATGAAGATGTACGGACTGAGCGTGAAGGACACCATAACGGCAAAGACCGCGCATGACGGGTCCATCGTCTCCAGGCTTGCTGGTCATAACGACTGCTTCGGCGCTTCCGACAGCGACGAAGGCACATTCGACGGTAACGATACCCGCGAATTCTGGAAGGCAGATACCCGTTACGCCATTATGGGCGGCGAGACCTGCAAGCTATCCGACTACTGCCTCTGCCCCGCTACTCTTAAGGATCTGGAGGATTACCACTGGACCTACCTGCATGACGGTTATAACGAGCAAGTTCTGGGTCGCTGGCAGAAGGATGGATGCATGGGTGAAATCCGTGCGCGCCTTGGCTATCGTCTTGTCCTTCAGGACGTACATTACGGAACTATTGAGCCCGGCAAGAGCTGCAAGGTGACCATACGCCTTAACAACAAAGGCTTTGCAGCGCCTATGAACCCACGTGAAGCATGGCTCGTATGGGTAGGTTCGGACGGAAAGAAGCAGATAAGCCTGCTGGGAGTCGATCCCCGTACGTGGCACTCCGGATACAATGCCGTCGTGACCAGTTTTACGCCCACTACAGCCAAAGGCACCCTCTACCTGGAACTCTCAGATCCACTGCTCCCTGACAAGCCTGCATACAGCATTGCGCTGGCCAACAAGGACGTATTTGATTCCAAGACCGGACTTAACAAGCTGTTCGAAGTTCAATGAAACGACTGACCCTGTTATTTGCAACGGCTCTGCTGACGATTGTTGTTCCCTCCTGCATTCCCGTGGACAATCCTGAACAAGGGGATCCGGAGGAGAACAACAAACCGGCTGATGAGAAACCGGATGACGACACCCTTAAGCCAGGCACTTTCAAATTCGTGGCATCAGAGCTTAAGGGCCAGTGGAGCGCCGGAGACAAGATATATGTACACGGCACCCTGGGCTCCTGGGCTCAGGAGATAACACTGGCAGCTGGAGACATCTCCGCCGACGGCAAAACGGCGACAGGCTATCTGGATTCCGTAACCGAAATGCCTGAAGCTCCTGACGGACTTTACGCCGCATGGCCTGCAGAGGCAGTCAAGCGCATCAACGGCAAAATAGGAAGCAAGACAAGTTTCGCTTCATGCGAGGGGCCGCTGACAGTTGCATATCTGGACGCCGACACGTTCAAATTCATTGATGCCTCGTCCACCCTGTTATTCTCCGTGAGCGGAGACTTCGACAATTTTGCTCTGGCCGCGAATAACCGCGACGGTGTGATTGTCACCAACTTTGTGGTAGATTATACATCTGCTAAGACTACGTTCACCCAGAAAGAAAACAGCGGATACCCCTTCAAATACGGCAGTCTCGAATCGGGGAAACCTGTACAGATCTGGATGCCCGGCAACATGACATTCAAGGGCGGTATCACCGTCTATCTTGCCAAGGGCAACAGCTGGAAGGCCTCCGCAACAGTTTCCGGAGACATTACCCTGGACCCCGGAAAGAGCCGCGACCTCGGCGACATTTCCGCCTCCGTGAAGCCTTATGACGGACCGGAGCCCAAGATGCCGCAGATGGGTTCGTCCAAGAAGATGTCAGTGGCCTTCAACGAGCTCTCCGGACTCTGCCTCAGCGCCGACCAGGATTTCCTCTGGGCAGTAGGTGATGACGGTTCAGTCGCCAAGGTCTCCTTCGAGGGAGAAGTCCTTTACGAAAAATGGATAGGCGGAGACCTGGAAGCCATAAGCAGGAATCCCGAGAACGGCGACCTTGTGGTGGGCATAGAAGACGAGTATAATCCCGCCGGCACCGATACCAAGGTGTGGGACTACAGCGGTGTGGGGCGCATCCCTGCGCCGGATTTCAAAAAGCTTGAAGGGCTGTATGAGATACCCGGAGCCAAGGGCTACAACAATGCAGGAATCGAGGGCGTGACCTGGTATAAGGACGGCCTCATCTACGCAGGAGCCCAGGCCAACTCCCACCTGTTCTGCATCAAGTACCAAACGGGAGAGGTCCTGTGGGAAAAGAAGATGTACGACAAGAATCTGGTATCTGAAATTGCCGATCTCTGCTACGACCCTCTCACCGACTGGCTTTGGATCATTGACTCCGAGGCAAAGAAGGTATTCGTGTTTACTGGAGACACCTCCACACTCCTCGGCGCTTATCCCATAGGCGGAGACAATCCCGAATCCGTCTGTGTGGACCATAAACACAGTTGCGTGTGGGTAGGTGACGACTACGGCTCTACTTCCTACCTTTACCGGTTTGAGTTCACCGGCCTGGATGATGCGATAAAGCAATAAAAAAACTGGATGGTCAATCGGCCATCCAGTTTTTTATAAGACTGATGCTCAATTAAGGGAGAGCGACCTGGAGGAACTCGGCGGTACCTACGCCACCCTCGTCGATAGGAAGGATACCCATGGTAGCCCAGCTTGCATCGGAGATGGTGATACCAATACCGCAGCTGCCCTTCTTGTTGGCGTTGACAACACTGCGTGCAACTGAAACCTCGAAGATAGCGACACCGTTCTTGACACTGCCCTTAGCCTCTGCGAAGGAGTTAAGGTCGAGCTTCTTCTGAACTGCAGCGCCATCCCAACCGTCGATCTGCTCACCGGTGGTAGCATCGGTATAGCTGACAGCCTGATAGATGTTAGCATCGCTGAGGTCCCTGATAGCAGAACCATTGTCAAGAATACCGCCCTCGGTCTCGACAAGATAGTCCCAACCGCAGCCTTCCTTTGACCAGATCCAGCTGATGAAACCGGTTGAAGGATTACCGTCGGAATCAAAGAAGATGTCGAAAGGAGCCTCGAGCTGACCCTCTGCAAGCTGATACTCGAAGTACAGATAAATGTTGTCCTCATCTGCGACACCCTTCATCTTGAGCATCTTCTCGTACTGGTCAAGATCAGCGGGAACCTCGGAAACGACAACTCCCTTGGCCTCTGCCCAGTCGGCAAAGTCACCGTCAATGACAATAAGCTCCTTGTCGTCGTTAGGATCCGGCTTATTGGGATCGTTGGGCTTGTCTTCACATGCGCACACCATGCCGATAACGGCAAGGGAAGCAATAATCAGATTGATCTTTTTCATATTAAAAAAATTTGGTGTTTATTTCTGCCCGCCAATATACGAATAATTATTGTTTCTTTCACCAATTGTTTCGTTCTTTTTTCGTTTTTGAGTCAAGCGAAACATCCCGAAAGACATTATGTTTCGTTTTCTTGCTATTTTTTGATAATATGACTACCTTCATGGCTTACAATAAACATTATAATTAAACTTATTACAATGAAAAAGAATTTGTTTCGTTTAGCTCTCATGCTGATGATTGGCGGCGCCATCGCTGTAGCATGTGAAGAAAAACTCATCAACAATCCGGACGACCCTGATAACGGCAATTCCGAGGCCTCAGGTCCATCCGTAAAGGTAGACATTGACGGCAACTTCGCAGACTGGGACCAGATTACCACAGATGTAGCAGGCAAGGACGACTACCTGGCTGTTGTATCAGCATCGGCCTCCGATCCCATTTCCGTCATCAAGACCTCTTCTGATGCCCTTAACGTCTATTTCTACGCCGAGATTCTTATAGAGGCACTCCCCCAGAACTCCATCTGCTCCGAGTGGGGCGACTCCTACAACGGCACCCCTGAAAAGGGTTACAAGGGAGACACCAACAACGATGCAGTCGGAGAGGTATTCAACCTCTTTTTCGACCCGGACGGCAAGGAGGAAACCGGTTTCTTTACCTATGCCGACGGAGACGAAGCTGCAATCCCCGGCCTCGGCTGCGAGCAGTGCTCACAGAACTTCATGTTCTTCAACCCCGACCTCAAGAAGCTCTGCATAGCCTGGAACCAGACCAACGTCGGTATAACCTCCCTTAACGGAGCACCTTACGACTATAACGGCGACTTCTTCCAGGAGGCTAACTGGAACGTCGACGGTGCAGTTCCCCAGTGGGGATGGCAGAACTTCGCGGGTGACGGCAAGGGCGACAATATTGCTCCCAAGCCCGAGAACATCGCATCCAAGGTTGACGGCACCAAGGTCCGCGTTGAATTCGCCATTGAGAAGGCAGACATCGTGAATCTTCCTGACGAGGCTACCGAGTATGCCTGGGGCGTGTGCTTCCGCAACACTTCTGAATACACCCAGGATATCGGTCCTATCCGCGCTCTTTACAGCAAATAAAAATAATGCCGCGCGTCTTTCTTTCCATAGCCGTATCAACGGTTATCCTGCTTGCGGGCTGCACCGGAACCGGTGAAGTCCGCGGGTTCTGGAAAGATATCGACATCACGGTTACAGAAGACAACTACCGCAGTTCCCAGGACCGCTTCGCCCAGTATGCAGAGCTCCTGGTCGCCGCTCCGCAAAAAGAAGCGGCAGGAGCCTTGGGAGAGCTGTTCAAGAAGCTCCGCACCGACGAAGTGTCGTATTACGTCTATTCCGAATGGATGGAGAGTGCCTTTCACAATTACTTCTCCCCCTGTCGCAATGCAGACCTGTTCGGAGTGGCCGTGAGTCACTTTGCATCGGACGGGATACTGAGCAAAGAAGAGGTGGCCCGCCTTCAGAAACTGGCGGCGATGGATAAGCTGAACCGCACCGGTAAGCCCTGTACCGTTCCTGAAGGAGCGGAGGCCGGCGGTTCGGCTCTTTATCTTGTGCTCGACCTGGACTGCCGCACGTGCCTGCAGTCTCTTGCGGCTATGTCGGAAGCTTACCCCGAAGCGGAGCATATCGCCTTGTGCTTCGGATACAGCCGCACGCCTGAAGTCCCCGGTTGGAAGTACCTGCGTCCGGATGGCATGGAAGACATTTTTGAGCTCGCAGCCGCGCCCTTCTGGTTCCTGACAGATGAACACGGCAAGGTGACCATCCCCTATTCCAAAGAATACGAAGCACCGCAATTCGCAAGCCCGCAAGAACCATGAAGCACAGATGGATAATATTACTGGCTGCCTTGGGCGCCATGTATTCCTGCTGCAACAGCGCCGAAAGCGATTTGCAGTACTATACCTGCACTGCCCCTTACGAGACAGTGAGCGTCACTCCCCCTCCCGCAGACAACGAGGTCCGCAATATCATTTTCATGATCGGGGACGGAATGGGTCTGGAGCAGATAAGCTGCGCGTGGGTGCTTAACCGAGGCAAACTCAACATAGACAATATGCCTGTTGTCGGTCTTCACCGGACTTACTGCACCGATAACCTGATTACCGACTCAGCTGCCGGCGGCACCGCACTTGCGGCAGGATACAAAACAGCGCTCGACCATGTAGGCTGCGACCCCGACGGCAAGCCGCTCTACTCCATGCTGGTTAATGCCCGTGAGGCCGGCAAGAAGACCGGGTGCGTAACAGTCTGCCACCTTGCAGACGCTACCCCATGCGACTTCTGCTGCCATAACGAGAGCCGCTACGATTCCGACGGACTGATTGCAGGATATGCAGACTGCGGAGTTGATTTCATAGCCGGAGGCGGCCGCGACTTCTTTGGCCCCAAGCGGCAGGACGGCCGCGACATCGTGGCGGAAATGAAAGCCGGCGGCTACAATTACGCCGACAACGAGCAGGAGCTGATGGAGGCTCCCCTCCCCGTTCTGGGGCTCATGTCGGACGATAATCTTCCGGTTGCTGCAGAACGCGGCGACCTCTTCCGCCACATGACCGCCCGCTGCATTGAGCTGTTGTCCGAGGCGGCCGGCGAGAAAGGCTTCGTTGCCATGGTAGAGGGCTCCTGCATAGACGACTGGCTGCACGGTAACCGCATAGACCTGGCCATGGAGGAGACGCTCGACTTCGACCGTACCATAGGAGACGTGCTCAAGTGGGCGGAGAAAGACGGTCATACTTTGGTGATAGTGACCGCAGACCATGCCACCGGCGCCCTCACCCTGCAGGAAGGGGATATCTCTGAAGGCCGCATAGGCGTAGAGTTCGGCAACGAGGGGCATAACGGAATAGCCGTCCCCTATTTCGCGTGGGGCCCCGGATCCGATGCCTTCGGCGGCATACTGGAGAATTACGAATTAAGCAGACTGATCAGCTCCTTCATCCGATGAAACGTCTCTCTCTCATATTCCTGACTGCTGCAGTGGCGCTGCTCGCTGCCGGCTGTGACATGCGGCCGGAGATTGAGATTGCGCCCGAAGAAGGATGCTACGAATTCACCCTCACCGCCACGGCGGAAAGCGGATCGGACACCCGTACCTCATACGCAGACGACAAGGTATTCTCCTGGACCGCAGGAGACAAGATTTCCGTTATCTTCCATAACGGCAGCACCGACAAGTTCTTCACCCTCACCGCACAAAGCGCAGGCGCATCCAGCACCTTCAAGGGCAGCATTACCAACGGTTACTCCCTGGGAGCCACAGACGGCAGCAAATGCGCCCTCTATCCTGCTTCAGACCAGCACAAGTACGAAAACGGGACATTCTATTACTACAGGCCTTCGGAAATCGAGATGAGTCCGAACGGTTTTTCCTCGAATATCCCCCTTGCCGCTATAGAGTTCAACAATAACTCGTTCAAATTCAGGCCGATGTGCACCGTGGCGAAAATCAGTTTCTCCGGAATCACGGCCTCCAGGGTGAAGCTGAGCGTCAAGAACCTGGACTCACATACCATTTCCGGTCTGTTCGATTGCAGGGTAAGCAGCAGCGTGTATCTGGTTTGGAAGCAATTGAGCAACAACAATGCTGAGGACCCTTCCCGTAGCATTGTTTTCAAAGAAACCGTAGAAAACGGCAGGGCAGTGTTTTACGTGAACTGCCCTCCCTGGGGCGGCTCTTACTTCAAACCCCAGCTGAGCCTCACGGACGCCTCTTCAGGTGCCGTCCTTTACAGCGCAACGGCAAAGCAGGCGCTGCCTAGCTCCACAAACTCATCTCTCGGCAATATTGCCGTCATTTCGGAAATCAACCTGGGCGACGCTCCTTCGTCTCAGGCAGAGACCGTATATTACACCGAGAGTGACGATATCTTTGCCAATCCGGAGAGGGGCTTCTATAAAGCGGAAGAGTTCCGCTCGGCTTCCCAGTCTGTCATAAGTTCAAGCAGACTAAGTGCCATCCGCACCTCCGGCCGCTCGCTCATGCTGCTTGAATTCTACCTGACAAACTTCATTTCAAGCGACATTTCATCCTCCTACCTCACTTTGATAGAGAACAACTTCAAGGCGCTCAGGAAAGGAGGCGTCAAGTGCATCCTGCGCTTCGCATACAGCGACAATCACGAGGAAAGCAGCCACCCATGGGATGCCTCCGAAGAATGGGTAATGCGCCATATAGAACAGCTCTCCCCCCTCTTCACAAATTACAGTGACGTCATCTTCGTGCTGCAGGCGGGCTTTATAGGTTCATGGGGAGAATGGTACTACTCTGACAATTTCGGAATGCACCCCAACGAGGATTTCGCCGCCCGCGGCCGGGTCCTGAATGCTCTGCTTAACGCACTGCCGGAAAGCCGCCAGGTAGAAGTGCGCACTCCGGCCTTCAAGATGAAACTTGTCGGACCCACCGCACTCACGTCTTCTACGGCGCATAAAGGCACTCCTCAGTCGCGCGTTGGTGGCCACAACGACTGCTTCGGCGCCAGCAAAAACGATTCCGGCACATATAACGACAACGGCGAACGCACGTTCTGGGCTGCCGACACCCGCTACACCATTATGGGCGGAGAAACCTGCAATGTTTCCGATTTCTGCCACTGCGGGGCATACGGCGGCAATCCCGGCACTCTTTCCGAACTTGCCAAATACCATTGGTCCTACCTGCACGACGGATATCATCAGGGCGTACTGGACCGCTGGTCCGAGGAAGGCTGCTTCGACAAGATAGAAAAGGAGCTCGGCTACCGTCTGGTTCTGGAGGATGCCACCTTCGGTCCTGCCACTGCAGGCGGCAGCATGGAAGTAAGCATACGTCTGCACAATACGGGTTATGCTGCACCCATGAATCCACGTACGGCATACCTGGTTCTTACCGACGCCTCCAGCGGCAAAGTGCTCCAGTCTTATGCCCTGGACAATACTGATTCCCGTTTCTGGGGGCCCGACGACGGGCAGATTACCATTGAGAAGACAATAGGGCTTCCCAACTTTCACGGCAACGTAAATCTTCATCTATACCTGCCGGATCCCGACGAAAAAATCGGGACTGACCCCAGGTTCGCCATTCGTTTCGCCAACGAAAACGTGTGGGACGCCAATACCGGCTACAACCTTTTACACTCGTTCGGCCTATGAAAAAGACCTATTTAAGCCCCGAGTCGTTCTGCGCTCCAGTTGTTATGGAGCAGTTGCTTGCCCAATCCCTGGTCGACGGATCCGGCATAGATTACGGAGATCCCATCGTCGTTCCCGGTTCCGATATTTTTTAACTTAAATAATTCAAACAATATAGTTATGAAGAAAAATTACTTGAAACCATTTGCAGACCCTGTGTTCTATGAGCCCGGGTCTATGCTGACTGCTTCCGACAGCTTCTCCGGCTCAGGAGAAGATGTGATTTTCGACACTGACAGTGACTTCGACTCATTCTTTGGCGCTTAAAACATTTTGCTATGAAACGTTTTTACATTCCTTTCCTGCTCATGGCCGCAGCGGTCGTGGCAGCCTGCGAAACCAGAATAGCAATTGAAGAGCCCGTTGTTTCAGACGGCAGCTATGTCTATACACTTACTGCTACCGCTCCTGCAATCACCAAGAGTGACTATACCGATGCCGGCAAGTTCAACTGGACCGAAGGCGACAAGATTTCCGTTCTCTTTCATAATGGGAACGATAACAAGTTCTTTACCTTTGCTGCAAGCAGCATTGACGGGGCTTCCGCCACTTTTACCGGCCAGATTGAAAGCGGATACGAAATCGGAGCTTCCACTGACGGAACCAAATGGGCACTCTACCCTGCCGGCGAACATGGCGTCAGGTTCGGCGAGACCGATGGTGAGAAGTTTCCTTTAACATTCCATATCCCCGCCATTACCGATTATACCAAGGACGGATTCTCGGCAAATATTCCCATGTACGCTCAAGGTGATGCTGACAACAAGTTCGAGTTCTTGCATCTTGGAGCCGCTTACAAATTCACTTTCACGGATATCGAGGCATCCAAGGTCAAGTTCCTGGTAGAAAACCAGACCACGTACCGTCTCTCCGGCGACGTGAAGCTCAGGAACCAGGGCGGCACCTATCTTGACCAGGCCTGGGCGGATGGTGCAGACAAAACCCTCACCTACATTAGCAATGTCACCAACGGTACGGCTGTATTCTATGTTCCCGTAAGGTATTACGCCGAGTGCTTCCAGCCGATTATCTCGCTCTGCGATGATGAAACCGGTGACCAGATTTATGCCAAGACCGCAACGGTCGCGAAGGGGCTTGAAAAAGGCCATGTCCAGCCTATCAATATCTCAGTCAGCGGAGCGGTCGTAGTTCCCTGGAGCTTCCCTTCAGCCTATGATATCGACTGGAACGAAGTCACAGCTTCTGCTGCAGGTGATACCGGCGAAGGCTACGATGGAATCGTATGCCTGAAGGCAACGGCTGACGCCTCTAATCTCTATGTCTATTTTGAAATCAAGAACAGCGCCCTGTTCGACGACGCAGGTTACCACTATTCTAACTACTCTCACCTTTACATAGGCGACGGTACCGGCGAAAAGAAGAGTTGGGCATGGGAGGCTCCTTACGTACACAGCTTCACAAGCTGGCTGAAGTATAACAACGCCCCTCGTTACATTAACTGGAATGATGGATTTGTAGGTCAGTCGAATACAGAGCACAATGGCAACATCTGCTATGAGGTTGCCATCGCCCGCGCTTCCTACAGTGCGCTCTCCGGCTCATCAATCACCCTGTGCATGGATGCCAACAAGCTGTACGTAGTGGGTGAAGAATGGCAGGGCGAAGAGACTCAGATCGGCTTTGCTCCCGCCCGCTGGCAGGATGCACTGGTTGTAACACTTCCGTAATTTCCGCTGAATGGCTCAGAAGAAACATAACTGGCTCCTGTATGCCCTGATCTCCATGGTGACCTGGGGCATATGGGGAGCCTTCTCAGATCAGCCGGACTACCCGGCAACCCTCACCTACGTAGTGTGGGCGATAAGCATGATACCGTGCGCCCTGGTTGCCCTGGCAAACATCAACTTCAAGCTGGACGTACGCCCCAAGAGCATATTCCTCGGCATGGGAGTAGGTCTCCTGGGCGCAGGCGGCCAGCTTGCGCTCTTCCAGGCGCTCAAGTACGGTCCCGGCTATCTGGTGGTTCCAATGATCGCCGTGGCCCCCATCATCACCGTAATCCTGTCCGCCATCTTCCTGAAAGAGAGGGTTAGCAAATTGGGCGCCCTGGGCATAGCCCTGGCATTCGTAGCCCTCATCTGCTTCTCGCTTTCCGGGAAGAGCGATGAGGCCGTTACCAGCTGGCTCTGGATAGTATTCGCTTCCATAGTCTTTGTATTCTGGGGCATCCAGGCCCTGGTTATGAAGCTGGCCAACAATTACGCGCCCGATGCGGAGAGCGTCTTTGTGTATATGGCTATTTCCGGCATAGTACTGATTCCCGTGGCACTTGCCATGACAGACTTCAGCCAGCCCATCAACCACGGCTTCAACGGCCCCTATCTGACTTTCTGCATACAGATACTCAATGCAATCGGTGCTTTCTCCCTGGTGTATGCAAACCGTTACGGAAAGGCCATGATAGTGGCTCCGCTGGGCGATGCCGGAGCGCCTGTGATAAGTTGCGTGATATCGCTCATACTCTACTCACATATTCCTTCCATACCCCAGATTATCGGCATTGTGGCCGCCATAAGTTGCGTGCTGCTGCTAAGCCGGGAATAAACAGCAAGCTATTCTGAAAAAGAGCCGTCTATTTACATCGATATTCGTCCTCGTCATTGCCGCCTGCGCAACGCAGTTGCCGGACGAGGACGATTTTCAAGACTATACCAGGGTGGAACTGTCCTCCAGTGCAGAGGGCGTACAGCCCATGACAGGCATAGTCCTCTGGTCCGACAACTCAAAAGCGTCGACCGGGAGCATACAGCTGGAGTTCTCCTATATGCTCTACAACGACGTCTGCAAGGCAAAGGACAGCTACGACTGGTCAATTGTGGATAAGCTGCTGGACAAGATTGCGTCCCGTGGCCATCAGGCCGTTCTGCGTTTCCGTTACACCTACCCCGGTTACAGCTGCGCAGTGCCGGATTACATCAAGGCCCTGCCGGATTACGAGGCCACCAACGGCAAGAGCGAGGGAAGGCGCACCGAATTTCCGGACTGGAGGTGCGGCGAGCTCCAGCGCTTCCATAAGGAGTTCCACCGGCTCTTTGCCGAACGCTACGACGAAGACCCCCGCCTGGCCTATCTGGAGACGGGGTTCGGACTCTGGGCCGAATACCACATCTACGACGGGCCATTTATAGAAGGCCAAACTTTCCCGTCCAAAAACTTCCAGAAGGAGTTCTTCGAGGGCATGGAAAAGTGGTTCGTGCATACCCCCTGGCTCATCTCCATAGATGCTGCCGACGACAAGTACGGCCCTTTCAGCCGGTACCCCAGATTGCTGGGCGGGAACTTCGGAAACTTTGACGATTCCTTCATGTGCAAGGATCATGACGGCTATAACGAGGAAAGTTGGAGTTTCTTTGGCACCGAGCGCTATAAAAGGGCACCTTTCGGAGGGGAATTCAGTTATTATAAAAGTTCCGACCAGAAGCATTGCCTGGACCCCGCAGGCATTCACGGCCGCCGCTTCGAAGACGAGGTGGCACGCTACCACATGAGCTTCATAATCGGTAACGACCAGCCCAGATATCAAAGCTGGGAGCGCATAGAAGAGGCCTCACGCTCAATGGGTTACCGCTTTGAAATCCTGGACTTCAGGGTGAAGGAAGGAGTAGGCTCCGGTGTGCTCGTCAAGAACAGCGGCGTTGCGCCTATTTACCACGATGCCTACGTGTGCGTGAACGGCGTACGCAGCAAATACAACCTGCGTTCGCTTATGCCGGGTGAATCTGTGTGGGTAAGCGTAGAGGACCGTAAGATTTCCGGCTCCCCTGCCCTGAGCATAGCCTGCGACCGCCTGGTTCCCGGGCAAGTCATAGGTTACGACGCCGACGTCAGGCCCTAGCGGATATGAACGTCCAGCTGAGGGAACGGGAACTTGAATCCCGCCTCCGGCATCTCCTTGTAAATAGCGTCATTCACCGAGAAATACACATCCCAGTAATTCTCGTTCCTTACCCAGCCGCGGACCACGAAGGTTACGGTGCTGTCGCTCATGTTGGAAATCGCCGCAAACGGATCTGCAGCTCCGGGCGTGCTTCCGTCCAGCACCAGCGCATTTTCACGCACTATCTCCAGAAGTTTTGCCTCACAGGCCTCTGAATCCACTCCGTATTCCATGTTAACCGTCCACTCCAGACGGCGTACCGGATTCTTGGTGTAATTGTTTATGTTGCCGTTTGCCAGGGTTCCGTGAGGGATGGTTACGCTGCGGTTGTCCGGCAGGTTGATCCTGGTGCTTACTATGGACATTTCCGCCACAGTGCCTGCATAGCCCTGGGCCTCGATGAAGTCCCCTACCTTGAAGGGTTTGAATGCCAGTATCAGCAGACCGCCGGAGAAGTTCTGGAGAGTGCCGCTGAGCGCCATGCCTATGGCGACTCCGCCGCCTGCAAGCAGGGCCGCAAGAGACGTGGTATTGACTCCAAGAGTGCTCACAGTCAGGACGATAAGGAGCACGGTGAGAGCTGCAGCGGTAAAACTGGTCACGAAAGACGCAACGGTCTGGTCCGTATTGCGGGCTGTGAAATACTTTTTAAGCGCCCTCTTGACCAGCTTGATAACCCATGCGCCTATAATATAAATGACTATCGCAAGAAGCACCTTGAGCCCGAAGTGTATAGCCTCGACGCCAAGCTGGCGTAAAGCCTCAGAAGGATTTGTGGCAAGAGCCTGTGCCAAGTCGCCTGCTGCTATGCGGGCGGAATCTACTTTACTGGTAATATCGTCCGATGCCGGAGTGAAAGGGTTGGTCTGAAGTATCATCATGGTTGCAAATATACAAAAAATAGCTACCTTTAGCTAACCAATTGAATATGGCACAGGAAATAGAGAAGAAGTTTCTGATAAAGGGCGACTACAGGAAGGACGTCTTCAAGTCCGTCCGCATCACCCAGGCGTATCTGGCCACCGCCCCGGGCAGGACGCTACGCATCCGCAGGGCCGACGACAAGGCCTTCCTTACCATAAAGGGCCGGGTAAACGCCACCGGCATGAGCCGTTTCGAGTGGGAGAAGGAAATCAGCATGGACGACTTCAACAGCCTCCTGGAGCTGGCCGAGCCCGGCATGATAGACAAGACGCGCCATCTGGTAAAGAATACCGATGGCGTGCATACCTGGGAGATTGACGAGTTTCACGGCGACAATGACGGCCTCACGGTAGCCGAAGTGGAGCTTTCTTCCGAAGACGAGCCCTTCGACAAGCCGGAATGGCTGGGCGAAGAGGTTACCGGGAGCCGCCAGTACTTCAACTCATCCCTGCTTAAGAACCCTTACAAGAACTGGAAGTAATCCGATATGACTATTGAATGGAACTTTATCCTGCGACTGCTTATCGCCGGACTGCTCGGAGGCCTGATTGGCTTCGAGCGTGAATACAGGGCCAAAGAGGCCGGTCTCCGCACCCATTTCCTGGTGGCCCTGGGCAGCGCCCTTTTCATGCTTATTTCCCAATATGCCTTCACCGGCCGCTTCGACGCGGCGCGTGTCGCCGCACAGGTGGTTTCCGGCATCGGTTTCATAGGCGCAGGCGTCATCATCTTCCAGCGTAATGTCGTTCGCGGAGTCACTACTGCCGCCGGACTCTGGGTAGCCGCCGCAATAGGTCTGGCATGCGGATCCGGGATGTACGTGGTAGCTGTTGCGGCCACGTTGCTTGCGCTTATCTGCCTGGAGACCATGCACTTCTTAACCCGTCGCTACGGGGAGAAATCGCTGGACGTAAAGGTCTTCCCGGTGACTTCCGAGCAGCTCCTGACCCTCATGGAATCCATGAAGCAAAACGGAATGGACATCCACTCGTTCTCCGTTACCGACTCGGTAGCCCGCATAAGCATACACATACGGCAGAAGAACTACGAGAGCGCAATCACGAAGCTCCTGGAGGCCGCAAAGGGTCTCTCGGTAGAGATTTCGTAGTTGACCGGCTACGCCGTCTTGCGTGCGGCTGAGTCTTTAAGAAGGCCGTAAACCACCCAGACCAGGGTAAGGACTACCGCCATGGGAACGCCCACTGTGAGGAGTTCCCGCAGGAACACTTCCGTCCCCCCTGCCTCGCCAAGTGCCGTAAAGAATGGGAAGCGCCATGTGAGTTCCCCGTTGATGACGTGATCTACGATAAGCATGACGGTGCCGCCCCAGAGCATTTTCTCCAGGGATGCGATGTGACGGCCGGTGAAGTTGTCCTTTCCGCCTGCAGATTTACGGATTATGCTGGCTGCAACAGCCTCGGCCATTGGTACGATAAAACAACACATATTAAACTTCTATTTCTTTGATTTCCACTTCGTTGCCCTGTATCAGCCAGGTATTGGCGCCCTGGCAGTACGGGCAGGTTTTTCCATATTTTACGGTCTCGTATTCCCGACCGCAGTCGCCGCAGGCGGTCACTGCCGGAATGATGTTTATCCGGAGTTCGCAGCCCTTGAGCATCTCTTCCTTGTCGGCCGCCCAGCGCCAGCAGTCGGTGAGGTATTCCGGCACTATGGTGGATACCTCCCCTATGTTCATCACTACGGTGTTTACGTGCTGCACGCCGTTCTCTTCGGCCGCCTGCTTGACGTCCCGGATGATGTAGAATACGATGCCAAGTTCGTGCATCCTGCTACTTCTTCTTCAACAGTATCTTCCCTGTTCTCTTTATCATGTACGGCAGTATTCCGTCGAACTTGTTCTCCGAGGTAATCAGGTGGCTGGCCTCCGGGTGCTCGCGGTACAGGTGTATGGCGTCGAAGCCGCACTTGGTGGTGCAGATGCCGCAGCCGATGCAGCGGTTCTCATCCACTACGGAAGCGCCGCAGCTCAGGCACCTGGCGGTCTCCTTGCGCACCTGTTCCTCCGTGAGCGTTCCGTGATACTCGCGGAAGTTGTCCTTGTTCGGCACCACACCCGGATCCTGGCGGGACCCGTTGTCGTAGCTCTCCACCATGATATCCTGCTTGTCCAGCTCTATGAAATCCCGCCTGTTGCGGCCAATGGTCATGTGGCCGTGCTGCACATAGCGGTGCAGGCTCTCCGCTGCTTCCTTACCGGCGGCGATGGCGTCAATAGCGAACTTGGGGCCGGTAAAGCAGTCGCCTCCGACAAAGATGTCGGGCTCTGCCGTCTGGTAGGTCAGTTTGTCGGCCACAGGATAGACTCCGCGGAAGAATTCCACCCTGGTGTCCTTCAGCAAGTCTTTGAGTATCACCGTCTGGCCTATTGCGAAGATGACCATGTCTGCATCCAGGGTGATGAGTTCGTTCTCGTCGTACTCGGGCGCAAACTTGTGCTCGGCATTGAATACGGAGGTGCATTTCTTGAATACTATTCCGCTCACCTTGCCGTCTCCCAGGACCTCCTTGGGGCCCCATCCGGGATTCAGCACCACCCCGTCTTCACGGGCCTCGGCGCGTTCTTCCAGAGATGCAGGCATAATATCCTCGGTTTCCAGGGAGAGCATGGTAACCTCAGACGCGCCGCTGCGCTTGGCAACGCGGGCCGCATCGATGGCCACGTTTCCGCCTCCCACTACCACTACCTTGCCGCTCACCTTCACCTTGCCGCAGTTGGCGTCGTGCAGGAAATCGATGGCAGTCGTGGTTCCGGGGAGAGTTTCGCCGGGAATGCCGGGCAGACGTCCACCCTGGCAGCCTATGGCTACATAGAAAGCCTGATAGCCCTGCTCGCGCAGCTGGGCGATGGTGACGTCCTTGCCCACTTCTACGCCGGTTCGCACCTCCACGCCTATCTCCTTCATTATGTCTATTTCGGCAGCTATGACGTCCTTTTCCAGTTTATAAGAAGGTATGCCGTAGCGGAGCATGCCGCCCGGTTCTTCATTCTTCTCGAACACCGTAGGCTTGTATCCCATGACAGCCAGATAGTTGGCACAGCTCATGCCGGCAGGGCCGCCGCCGATGACGGCAATCTTCTGCGGCCAGCGCTCCTCCACATTGGAGCAGATGTTCACCTCCGGCACAAAGCGGGTTTCTGCATGAAGGTCCCGTTCGGCCAGGAACTTCTTCACCGCATCTATTGCAACAGGCTGGTCTATGGTGCCGCGGGTACAGGCGGCTTCACAGCGGCGGTTGCATATACGGCCGCAGACTGCCGGGAAGGGATTCTCCCGCTTTATGAGCTCCAGCGCCTCGGTGTACTTGCCTTCGGCAGCCTTCTTGAGATAGCCCTGAACGGCAATGTGCGCAGGGCATGCGGTCTTGCACGGCGAAGTGCCTGTAGGATAGCAGTTTATTCGGTTGCGGTCGCGGTAGTCCTCGTTCCACTTGTGAGGGCCCCATTTGGCGGCATCCGGCAACTCCTGCTTTGGATAGGTCTGCGGACCGTTCTTGGTGCATAGTTTCTGGCCAAGCTTGACGGCGCCGGCCGGGCAGTATTCCACGCAGCGGCCGCAGGCAACGCAGTTCTTCGGATCCACCTTGGCCACGTATGCGCTACGGCTCAGATTGGGGGTATTGAACAGCTGCGAGGTACGCAAGGCATTGCATATCTTTACGTTGCAATTGCAGATGGCGAATATCTTGCCTTCCCCGTCTATATTGGTAATCTGGTGCACGAAGCCGTGGTCCTCCGCCTTGCGGAGTATGGCCATCGCCTCGTCGTAAGTGATATCGTGACCGCGTCCCGTCTCCCGGAGATAGTCGGCCATATCCCCCACTCCTATGCACCAGTCCCGGTAATCGTCGGCACATCCTTCGTCCAGTTTCTTGCGGCCGTAGCGGCAGGAGCAGATGCCCACACCGATATGCCCCTCGTACTTCTTGAGCCAGTATGATATGTGCTCGATGCTGACGGACTGGTTCTCCATGCTGATGGCCTTTTCTACCGGAATCACATGCATGCCTATGCCGGAGCCGCCCATGGGTACCATGGGGGTAATCTTCTCCAGAGGAAGGAAAGTCATGCGTTCGAAGAACATGGCGAGCTCGGGATGCCTGTCCATGAGATCGGTGTTCATGTTGGTGTATTCGGCGCTGCCCGGAACGAACATGGGCACCCAGTAAACCCTGTCCACCCTGGTGTAAGTGGTGCCGGGAACAGGGCCGTCGTCCGTGTATTTGTCGCCGTAGTCATACTCAAGCATACCGAAGTACGCCAGTTTGTCGAGCAGCTCGTCCAGACTCTTGTCATCCGGAGTGTAGTGCTTCAGGTCGTTCATCCCGTGAAGTTCCGAATAGGAATGATGCTTGCGAACCTTGAAAAAGTTCTTCGGGAGCATGTCCAGCAGAAGGTCGAGCGCCGCTTCGCGGGTAACTGCATCCATCTCGTCCTCGAAGATGCAGGCAAGGCCCCAGTACTCTGGGGCGTCGGAGTCCATCTTTATCTTGCCGGGCACGCGGTCCGTGACGTGGCGGACGAACTTCAGGAGCTTGGGATTGGGATTCTTGTCACCCTTGTGCTTGGGGACATACTTGGTTGACATCTCAGGCATATGGCTATCGGTTTTTCCAGTTATTAACTTCGTTAAGGAGCCAGGCGGCAAGGGCCTCAACGCCCTCTCCCGTCTTGGCGCAAATGGGAATAATTGTGGCTTTGGGGTTGCGCATGTGAACGTACTCGCGGCATTTGTCCATATCAAAGTCGAAGTACGGCATCACGTCAATCTTGTTAATGACTACCAGGTCGCAGACAGAGAACATGAGGGGGTACTTGAGGGGCTTGTCGTGCCCCTCGGGAACGCTGAGTATCATGGCGTTGCGAACGGCCCCAGTATCGAATTCAGCAGGACAGACGAGGTTGCCGACGTTCTCCAGGATAACCAGGTCCACACCGTCCAGCGCCACGTTGTCCAGGCCCTGGCGGGTCATCTCCGCATCCAGATGGCACATGCCGCCGGTGTGGAGCTGTATAGACTGAATCCCCGTGGCTTCCTTTATCTTTATGGCATCCACGTCGCTGTCTATATCGGCCTCCATGACGGCCACTTTCAGCTTGTCCTTGATGAGGTTGATCAGGCGTATGAGGGTAGTAGTCTTGCCGCTGCCGGGCGATGACATAAGGTTCAGGAGGTAAGTACCCCTGGCCTTCAGCTCGCTACGCAGGCGCGCTGCATCCTCGTTGTTGTCGGCAAAAACGCTCTTCTTGATCTCGATTACGCGTACTTCGCTCATATTTAGTGTTATTAATCCCTGCAAGATACGCAGATTAGCTCAATTTCGCAAATACGTCATCTCCTGTTCAGCCTTCATGAGTTCCTGAGGCTGGTCGAGCGTGGCGCTGAGTACGATGTGGCAACCGTCGGGGGCAGGAGTAAACCAGGTGTAGCCGTCATCATCCACCGTGACTGTTCCCGGTACGCTTTGCGTGAAAAGCTCCGGGCGCAGGACGTAAAGCACGCTCAGAATGTCCCAGCTGGGACGGTCGTAGGGCATAGGCTTATACGCTTTATAGCCTTCAACTACCGGATTCAGTCCGGCATACCCGAGGTTGTTCTCTATCAGCTTGCCGGGATACATTGTCTGCTTGCCTATCTCGAAGGGATTCTGCCATATCGACGTCGGCCATAGGTCGAACACCTTCTGCATGGCCGGTATATCGTTCACCACATTGTATTCGGCCCGCTTTTTCTCTCCATAGCTTCCCGCCATCACGCTCAGGCCCCTGGTTTTGCGCTCCACAAGAGCAACTCCGTCCAGCGGAGAATAATCGTCGGGGGCGCTCTCCAGCAACCGGGCTATTGTTGTGCCGAAGCCAAGGCTGACGAATACCACGCTATGGTCAGGGGCCTCTGAAAGCAGTTTCCGGTAGAGACTTACAGGATCAGGATACTCGCCGTGTGACTTCCTGAAGTCTTTTTCCGTGGCGGAATAATCAACATAATCCGAGAACTCCTGCACGGGTGTGAGGCTCATTGCCACTGGCACCTCCGGATGCCCGTACCAGGTGCAGACTGCATCCGCATAGGCAGCAGCTGTCGGGCAGTTCTTGTGGCATCCTACAGCAAGCAGCTGAACCTGTCCCTCATCGACGGCACGCAAAGCCATTGCAAGCGCCAGCGCATCGTCTATGTCGTTGCCCATGTCCGTCTCGATAATCATCCTGACAGGCCCTGGCGCATTTTGCGGCTGAGTACAGCAGCAGAGCAGCACGAGAGCCGCCGGAATTAAAGCAAATAACGGCCGCATCATTTCCCTGCGATCACTATGGCGGCAAGGCCGGCGATGAAGAAACAGAACATGGCTATCAGGAGGCCGTAAACGCCCTTCCTGGCGCCCTGGAATTCCTTCCAGATAAATACGCCCCAGATGGCGGCAACCATGGGTGCGCCCTGCCCCAGGGCATAGGATACTGCGGGGCCGGCCTTCTCTGCAGTTATGTAGCTGAGCGCGGTACCAAGGCACCAGATGCAGCCGCCAAGAACGCCCACCAGGTGGGTCTTTAAGTCACCGGCGAAATAATCTTTGTAGCTGACAGGCTCTCCCACGAATGGCTTCTTCATCACTATAGTGTTGAAAACCAGGTTGCTCAGCAGTACGCCGACGGTAAAGATGACTATGGCGGTATAAGGGGTCACCTTGCCCGGCGCAGGACTCACGAAGTTGGAAGTGTCCATGGCGCGCATGACAAATGATGAGAAGAAAGACATCACTACACCGGCAACAAGGGCAAGTATCACACCCTTGCGCTGGTCGGCCTTAGACACTTCGCCCTCCCCCTTTTTGGAAGAGGCGATGCCGTTGAACACTATGGCACATACCACCAGCAAAACTCCCACTACGAGCAGCGCCACGTTGCCCGTCTTGGATCCCTGCATGACAGCCACGCGGTAATTGTTTACCACTCCGAGCACCAGGGCAAGCCCGACTCCCAGCGGGAAGGCCACAGACATTCCGGCAATGGAAATGGAAGCAGACAGGAGAATATTGGAGGCGTTGAAGATAACGCCGCCAAGCAAAATCCAGAGTATGCTTTCCCTGGATGCCTGCGCAAGGTCGGCCAGGAAAGGACGGCCCTCGTTGCCGATGCTTCCCAATGTAAAGGCAAGCACCAGTGCGAACAGCACCATACCTATCACATAGTCCCAGTAAAAGAGCTCATAGCGCCAGCTTTTGGCTGCAAGTTTCTGAGTGTTGCCCCATGAGCCCCAGCAGAGCATAGTGACAAAGCAAAGCACGACGGCCAAGGCATAGCTATTGACGATAAACATAGTTTTTGTGTTATTAAATATTCTCTATTTCAATGCGATACGGTGCAGACGTCTGGGCTCCCAGACGGGTTACGGCGATGGCTGCAGCCTGGGTGGCCACGCGAGCCGCCTGGAACAGGTCTTTACCCTCTGCCAGGGCGGCCACCAGGGCGCCGTTATAACAGTCACCTGCGCCGGTGGTGTCAACCGCCTTTACCGCACGTGCCGGAATGAACTCGCTGCGCTCGTGAGTACATACCAGCGAGCCCTTGCTGCCAAGGGTAATAATGACATTCTTTATGCCCTCTGCAAACAGGCACTCGGCAGCGTTCCTGGCATCGTTTTCCGATTCTATCCTGATACCCGTGAGTCTTTCCGCCTCCGTTTCATTTGGAGTTATCAGCCATACATGGGACAGGAGTTCCCTCGTGAGCGGCGCCATGGGAGCCGGATTAAGGATAACCTTGACGCCAAGGGAATCAGCAAGGGCGGTAGCCTTCTCAACGGTAGACATGGGAATCTCCAGCTGGATTAGCAGGAAGCCTGCTTCCTTCAAGCGGTCAGTGATACCATCCACATCTTCTGGCAGCAGGTCGTTGTTGGAACCGGGGGCCACTGCGATGCAGTTTTCGGCATTGTCGTCCACAAATATCAAGGCGGTGCCGGTTGGGATATGGGAGAACTTGATCCTGGATGTATCTATGCCTTCTTTTTCGAAGTCGGATGCAAGCTTTTCGCCGCTTGCATCTTTTCCCAGACAGGTAAGCAGAGTCACATCCGCACCCAGGCGCGCGGCTGCTACGGCCTGGTTGGCCCCTTTGCCGCCATTAGCCTGAATGAGAATTCCGCCGCCTACGGTTTCACCTGGCTTGGGAAGGGTCCTTACCCTCGCCGTCAAGTCCAGATTGGCACTTCCAATAATTACGATTTTTTTCATGGGTCGGATACAAAGATTACTTGCAATATAAGCATTTATCAGTATATTCGCAACTCAAAACGAACAAGCGATGGCCAAAGCATCCAAACCATTCATACGCCGCTCTTCGATTGAAGCCCTTATCTTCCTGGCTCTATTTGCTGCCGTTTCCATTGCCCTGGGTTCCAGGATGGGCAGCGGCAACATGCTGAATACCATAATGAATACGGCGCACAACCTGCTGCTTAACACCGTATTCTACCTGATGGGCATCACCGTGCTAACCGGGGCCCTGTCCAAACTGCTCTCGGAGTTCGGGGTGGTTACCATGCTGGAGCGCATACTGCGGCCGCTTATGAAGCCGCTGTACAACCTTCCGGGGGCTGCGGCACTCGGAGGCCTTATGACTTTCCTGTCCGATAATCCGGCCATCATCGCCTTTGCCAAGGACAAGACTTTTTCTTCCTACTTCAAGAAATACCAGCTGCTTTCGCTTACCAACTTCGGCACCGCCTTCGGCATGGGCTTCGTGGTCATCATCACCATGATAAGTTTCGGTCATGCCGGCGGGGCGCTGGTGGGCCTGTTCGGAGCATTCTGCGGCTCCATCATTTCTACCCGTATCATGCAGCGCAGCTGCCTGAAGGCCTTCCCTGAACTGGATGCTCCAGTGCAGGAAGGGAATGTGGTAGAAACTGTCGCCGAGGAGCCCCAGGAGAAGAAGGAAAGCGTTTTCCTGCGCTTCCTGAACGCTATTCTGGACGGTGGCAAGAACGGTGTCGAGCTGGGTCTGGCCATTATTCCCGGAGTGCTGATTATCACCACCATGGTCATTCTTATCACCTTCGGTGCCGGGCCGGAAGGCTATAACGGGGCGGCTAACCAGGGAGTGCCCATACTCCCCTGGCTTGCGGGCAAGATACACTGGGTGTTCGAATGGCTCTTCGGCTTCTCCGATATGCGCCTTATCGCCTTCCCCATGACCGCTCTCGGGGCCGTTGGCGCCGCGCTCGGGCTGCTTCCTACATTCAATGAGGCCGAAATCCTGGACGGCAACGCCATAGCGGTATTCACGGCAATAGGCATGTGCTGGAGCGGATTTCTCAGTACCCACACCGCCATGCTGGATACGCTCGGCTTCCGCAAGGCCATATCAAAAGCTTTGGGCGCCCACACAGTCGCAGGACTCTGCGCCGGTGTGATCGCCCATTTCGTTTATCTGCTGGTTTCCCTGCTCTAACGGAGCATGATGGAGCGAAGGTCGTCTATGTCCTTCTGAGGAACGCCTATCTTTACCAGATACGCGGCTATACGCTCCTGATAGGTACCGCTGGAAGTTTCATTGAAAATAGTCTCGCGTAACGACTTGTAACTGTAACTGTCGCGGGTGTGCTTGTATAAGGAATATTCTCCGTTATCGTCCTTTGACATACCCCAGTCAGTCGGAGTGAAATACGTAAGCTCGTAATCCTTTGCCATATCGCTCTCGCTCATGCCGAGGGCTCCTTCCAGCAGAAGGGCCAGGGTTGCAGTGCGGTCACGACCGGCAGCGCAGTGGAAATAAACAGGCTTATTCTCGCGCAGGCGCTGTACCACCCACATGAAAGTCTCCTTCACTTTCGGCTGGTTGCGCTTGATCATTTCGTTATAGCCGCTGTCGAAGCCGGGGGCAAAGAAATCTATGTTCTTTCCAAGCGGAGATTCACTGGGCACGTCGGAAGATTCCCGGAGGTCCACTTCCGCCCTTATTCCCTCTGCCAGCATTTCCTTGCGGCCGGCATCGCTGCAGTTTTTCCCATGTATCTTGCCTCCACGGTACAGCATGCGGTAGACTATGGTTTTACCGCCAAGGCCCTTATAGCCGCCAAGGTCGCGCCCGTTGCGCACATCGGGAGCAAAATATACCTGGTGCAGCAGGCCGCGGGTCTTGAAGCTGCCGCTCTCGACTACGGAATTGTCTGACGTAGAGGTTACCTGCCAGTTGTAGGTTACCCTGGGAACAAGGTTGGTTATATCCTGCTTGCCCACACCTGCGGCAAGCGAATACTCCCGGCTCCAGTTACCCTCCCATACTACCAGCTTCTGGGCGCTGGAAGATGCGGTCCAGCTGATGGTATAGACAGGCGGGATTTCCTCGTTGTTCTTGCTGGGGCCGCCGCCTGGATAACCTATTACACTCGAATATGTGTAATCCGAGTCGCCGTAATCCACCTCTTCCAGGAACTTCTGGACGTACTGGTTGGTTGCAAGGAAGGCGCTGGCGTCTTCTTCTTCGCCGGTTGACGACGACAGCAGGCGCGTAGAGACAGCCTTTGCAAGCGTCCAGTCGGCATCATCCGCCTCTATATCCCAGTACATGCCGCCCAGGAGGCCCTTCTGCTTGATATAATCCGCCTTGAGGCCTATGGATGTGGCATTGTCATAACTGAGCACCATCGTGCCGGCGGAGGTGGCCAGATACGGAACCTTTGCCACATCGTCCCAGCATTCGGTGTATCCCGTGAGCTTTATAATTTCATTGTAATCCAACTCGTCTCCCTGCAGGATCTGGCGGTCCACGCGACCGAAGAAGGCCATGCCAAGTGTCATCTTGTTATACGGAACGCCCTTGGCATAGTGCTTGGCAACGGCCTCGTCGCAGCTCATCTTTGTCTTGGAAGAAGGATAAAGCGCAGCGTTGTGATATGGAGGTTTGCCCATATCATAGCTCATGATATTTACGAAGTCCAGATACGGGAGGGCGCTGCTCCAGTCTATGTAATTGGCGCCCGCTTCCGAAGCCATGGTGATCAGTTTGTCCGGTCCCAGAGCGTCGCGCAGATCCTTAAGCAGAAGCGTGAAGTTCCTGGTGTCGTTAGGAGAATGGCTGATACCGGCGGCATTGCTGGTAGGATACTCCCAGTCCAGGTCTATGCCGTCCAGATTGTAGGTATTGACTGCCTTGAGGCAGTTCTTGCAGAAATTCTTGCGGTGAGTCTCATCGGCGGCCATTTCCGAGAAATTGCCGGCACCCCATCCGCCTATGGAAAGCAGGACCTTAAGACTGGGCTTCTTTGCCTTGAGGCCAACTATCTGTTTCAGACGGCTGACCTTCTTGTCCCGTATGTACAAGGTCTCGAAATCATCGTCGATCTTGGCGAATGAGAAATTGATGTGGGTCAAGAGAGTGGGATCCGGCAGCACGCCGCTGTCGGCATAAGCATATCCCACAATGATATATCCTCCTTCCGGTGCGGACGGATCCTGACTCCCGGGATTCTGCGGATCCTGCGGGTTCTGAGGGTCCTGGGGGTCTGTCTGATCTACCGGCGGAGGTGGTACATCAATATTGGTATTAGGCTCTTTGCAGCTGAAAAACAGCGGAATTAGGATGGTCAGTAAGAGAGACATGCGTTTCATGTTTGCAATATAGTGATTAAAACGCTATTGGCATGCGCAGATTGCGTAAAACTACACCCAATTATCGCATTATGCCAATCCTGGAGGGCAAGGTTTGCCGATGGAACGTCTATAAGCGAAATAGAGTTCCTCGGTGGCCAGCGCCATCTTGGTAACCGAACAGCCGGGGACCTTGGGATAAGTGTACCAGGTATCCGTGAGCGTGTTGAGGTCTACACAGTCGCCCCATTTGCCAAGATAGTTGTACTCTATATGCACCGAATAAGCCGACGGGACAGGGATTTCCATACCGTATTCCTTGCCCAGAAGATTCTTCACCTTTACCCGGAAACCGTTCATGTCGTGCACCATCGTGCCCTTACCCAACGCGATGAATTTCTTTGAGTTGGGCAGCGACCTCACCTCTACGGGCAACTCGCCGCTGCTGTATGTTCCGGCTTCCACTTCCTTGCGCACCTGCTCACGCTCCCACTCGTACCAGTCGGGCACATGGGAGAACTCGGTCTCCCCGTCCTTTGCCGCCAGCGAACCGTCGGGAGCCATGGTCCAGCGTTTTCCGCAGTGCTTGCAGAAAAGATCGTTGCCCTCGGAACCCATCTCATATTCGGCACCGCAGTGAGGGCACTGATACAGTACGCGGTCGAGGCCCTCCGCGCGCTTGTCGTAATGCATCTCCAGACCTCTTTCCTTCAGCCAGGCAAAATCGTCATACTGGAACGCCTGCACCAGACCGGCGTTAATATCATCCACGCTCATTTCCTTCAGCTGCTCAGGGGTATAGAGGAGCTTGAAGTCCGCCTCGGTGGGCTTGATGCCTCGGGGATGGAGATTCCAGAAGGGGGAATTCACATGGTGCCCATGGCAGATGAAAGTGGCCACGGGGACCTTCAGCATCTTGCAGAGTTTGCCAAGGGCCTCGGGCAATACCGCCGTGGTGCCGCATAGGGAATAGCGGGCCTCGGGATAAACCACTGCCACATCTCCATTCTCCACCACGCGCGCCAGCTGGCGCACCAGAGTGACATCGGAGGTGAACTTCCGCTTGCATATACAGCCCACGTTGCGCAGCAGCCACTCCCGGCCTATAAAGCCGTCTATGGCCACCACGTAATTGGCCCTGCGGGGATAAATTGCCTTCGTGAGCACCTTGAAGTCCATGAAGGCATTGTGATTGCTGAGCAGGAGGAAGGGAGGCTTGAGGTCCTTGGTGCCCTCGTAGTGTATCCGGGTTTTATGCGCGAGCACGTCGGAAATGCTCAGCAGCCAGGTCAGCGGGCGCAGGAACCACCGTGTCCTGATTGGCGGGCGCGCCATATCGAAGCGTTCGAATTCGTCATTCATCTGTGTTGGTCTTAGTTATGGCAAAAATAAGTATTATTTTGGTTATATTTGTGCAAATGTATAGATGCTTATGAAAAAGAGTTTTGCAATCCTGCTTGCGGTCTTTGGATCGGCCTTCCTGAACGGATGTGCAGAGCCGGTCGAGCCGGAGCCGGAAGAGCTGAGCCCGCTGGAGACCTCCCTGCTTGTAGACGGCAACTGGGTTTTCTCCAGCAGGCCGACCATAACCATACACGCAGAAAACAGCAACTCCAGGCCCATGACGGCAGAAGCCAAGGTGGTGATTACCACCGATAAAAAAGCCGAAGTAACCACCCTTACCAAGAACGTGGAGGTGGCGGCCGGAGACGTAGCCGATATAGTATTCACCACCGACAGCGACCTTGCTCCGGGATTCTACCGGGCCGCATGCTCAGTGAACGGAAAAGGCGCGTCCATCCAGCTGAAAGGCAGCAAGAAGAGTACGATAGTCTTTGGAGTCTCTCCTGAGAAAATTGTCTCCGCCCCCGACAAGCAAGCGGACTTCGATGCTTTCTGGGATGCGGCCAGGGCGCAGCTTGCCGGCATAGACATGAAGCCCAGGCTTATAGAAATCCCATCCAGGAGCAGCGCAGCATGCAAGGTGTACCTGGTCGAGATCCAGTCTGTGCCGGACGGGCTCTCGGGCGATCCCGTTACTGTGAGAGGCTACTACTGTGAGCCGCAGGACGGGAAAAAGCATCCCGTCCTCATGCACTTCTACGGCTACGACAGCCAGAACGTGGCTTACAAACTCGACTGCCCTTACGGCGGGGCGTCGCCGGAATATGCAGAGTTTTATCTGTCCCACCGCGGCCAGTACATCAACAACCGCAAGGCCAAGTACCGCGTGGACGACGGGCTCGGCGACCTGGACAACACCTACGGCGACTGGTTTGCCTTCAACTTCGGCAAGCGGGACGCCTATTACTATCGCGGTGCTTTCCTCGACTGTGCTCAGGCAGTAAGGTTTATGGCCACTCGCCCTAGTAGCGATATCAACAACCTCTTCGCAGAGGGCTCCAGCCAGGGCGGCGCCCTCAGTTACGCAGCCGCGGCACTGAGCGATTACCCCTTCACGGCAATAGCCCCCTGCGTGGCATTCCTTGGAGACTTCCCGGACTACTTCCAGATTGTCGGCTGGCCCGGCAACACGGCAAAAGAGAACCAGGGATCCATGACAGACGCCCAGATGTATGAGTTCCTCTCATACTTCGACACCAAGAATCTTGCGACCCGCATCAGCTGCGCAGTCCTGGCATGCAGCGGCCTCCAGGACGAGACCTGCCCTCCGCATACCAACGTCGCCCCTTTCAACAACCTTAAGAGCACAGACAAGCAGTACTACTACTACCCCACCATGCAACATGAGATTCCATCCGACTGGAGCAGCAAGTGGAGCAAGTTCTTCAAGGAAAGGATGAAGTAGCGGCTAGATATCCTTGACTACAACAACATATTCATAATGAGCGAAGTTGCCGCAGCTGATTTACTGGAGTAAACTTTTTAAATAATCAGTTTTACTCGGAATCCACGCTCGGTGGGCTCTTCCACTACCTGCTGGCATTCCCCTGCCAGGATGCTGCGCTGTGCATCCGTAAGGGGCGTCGTTTCCATCTTTTCCACCATGAAGTCCAGGGCGGTGACGCCGGACTGCTCGCTGTGGGTGATTCGCACGGTGATGGGACGGTAGGCGGCCATCACGTCGTCCAGCATCAAATTGCACAGCCGCTGTGCCGCCTCCTGTTTTGCGATAATGCCGTATTTGTAGCAGAAAGCGCCTATGGACGACTGCATGCCCAGGAAGTCGAAGTCCGGACCGTCAATCTCGAACACTTCCTTGCGGATGCGCTGGATGAAGGCTTTGGTAGCACTGTGTACGGGTTTCTCAAAAATCTGCCGGGGAGATCCGTCCTCATGGATAAAGCCTTCGTACATGAAGAAGATGCGAGTGCTCACATCGTGGGCAAACTTCATCTCATGGGTAACGATAAGCATGGTCAGGCCTTCGTTTGCCAGCTGGCGGATGACGCTCAGCACCTCTCCCACCATGGTGGGATCCAGGGCCGACGTAGGTTCGTCAAACAGGATAACCTCCGGTTTCATGGCCAGGGCACGGGCAATGGCCACGCGCTGCTTCTGCCCGCCTGAAAGGCTGGAAGGAAAGACGTCGGCCTTCTCTGCCAGCCCCACTTTGCGCAGGAGCGCCATACCCTCTTCCCGAGCCTTCCCGGGTTCTTCATGGAGCAGCTGGCAAGGGGCAAGCGTGACGTTTTCCAGGACGGTCTTATGCGGGAAAAGGTTGAAGCTCTGGAACACCATGCCCATCTTCTGACGCATCAGATGGACGGGATAGCCTTTGGAAAGGATATTCGCCCCTCCAAAGAGAACCTCGCCGCCGGTAGGCGGATCCAGCAGGTTGAGCGCCCGAAGCAGCGTACTCTTGCCTGTGCCCGATGGGCCTATGACGGAGATGACTTCCCCACGGTGCACGTCGGCATTGATGTCTTTCAGCACCTCCAGGGAGCCATAACTCTTCTTCAGGTGAGATATGCGGATGACGGGGGCATCGGCAGGCTGACTAGCAGACTGGAAGGCGGCCGCCTGCCTGGCGAGCGCTTTCCGGCGCAGGAAGATTCCTGTACAGACGAGCCCGAAAACGCCGCCTATGATGAGACAGATGACAAGAGCCCAGGGGCGTCCGCCGGCCTGCTCCGCAGACGGTTGCGCAGGCTCTGTGAGAATGCCCGCTTCCCCTTTACGTGTGATGAGCACTATGTGCGATTCAATATAGCCGTCGGAGAAGAGCACCTGTTTCTGCCGCTCTTCGGTGATGCTGATGGCCCCCATCGCCATGTCGGTCTTGCCTGTCTGTACGGCGGGAATTTGCGAGGCAAAGTCCATGATGAGGAACTCCAGCCTCCAGCCCCTCCTGTTGGCCCACTCCGTGAGCAAATCCGGTTCCAGGCCCGACAGCTTGCCGGAATTGATGAAATTGAAAGGGGGCATGGCCGGGAAAGTGGCGACCCGGAGGAGACGCCCGGTGCCGCGCTGCTGCGGGATAGCCATTGCGGCAGGGTCTTCAGCACCGGTCCATCGGTCGATTATCTTCTGATAGGTGCCGTCGCTGCGAATGTCGGAGAGGAAACTGTTGAAATCCTGCTGCAGCCGGGTATTGTCCTTACGGAAGCAGGCTCCTATCGGAATGGGGGCGAGTCCGGCGCCCACCGAGTCCACCTTGGCGGCCACTTCCCTGCTGAACATGAGCGTCAGGCTTTCACTGCCGGCCACATCAACCTTGCCGCTCTCCAGAGCAAGCATCATGTCGGACATATTGGCAACACGCTGGATGTCGGCACCCGGCGCCATATCGGTAACGGCAATATCCTGAATGCTGCCGATGACTACGCCCACGCTCTTTCCGTTAAGGGCATTGAATACGGCCGGCACTTCGGCCGCATCGGCTTTTTCGCCGGAGGAGAACAACGCAGGCACGTAACACACCGTCGCCCCTATCAGCAGCACTACTGCCGCCGCAAGGGCTTTGATACGCTCCTTTTTCACCAGAGCGGTAAGCAGCCGCCCGACCAGCCACGCCATGAAGAAATAGATGATGGCCGTAAGGATGAGGGGGAAGAAAGCGTCGAAGGTACGGGAGCGGATAAGGTCCGACGCACGCGTCATGTCCGCCACGGCAATGTAGCCTACGATGCTTGTTCCCTTGAGCAGGCTGATGATTTCGCCCTGATAGACGGGCATTACCGACTTGACCACCTGCGGCAATACAATCTTGAAGAAAGTCTGCCCCTGGGTGAAGCCCAGAGCCAGGCCAGCCTCCGTCTGTCCCTTGTCAACGCCCTGTATGGCGGTGCGCAGCATTTCGCCGATGTAGGCCGCTGCATTCATGCCGAAGGTGACTATGGCCACCACGATGCCCGTGGCTTCCATCGGTGCCATAATCACGTAGTACATAAGCATGAGCACCACCAGCACGGGTGTGCCGCGCATAATGTCTATATAGACCTTGGCCACTTTCTGAAGCCACTGGTGGCGGCTCATGCGCATCCAGCACACAAGGCCTCCCAAGATGGTGCCCAGCACTGCGGAGCACAGGGTTATGATCAACGTTACCTGCAGGCCGTCCAGAATCATACGGTAACGTCCTTCGGCTATCAGGTTATTGTTGAAACTCTCTGCAAGGGATGTGATAAAACTCATCTGATAAAGCGTTTGATGCAAAGTTGTGCGAGTTTGGCGAAGGCCCAGCCTAACAAGGCGCCGACTATGAATCCCACAAGGACGTCGCCGGCGTAGTGCTTTCCTACGAACACACGGCTGACGCCCACCATTAGCGCCCAAATAAATATGAAGAGTGCGTAACCCCTGTAACGGCTGCGGCTGTCGTTACGGAAGCCTTTGGTAGTGCATACAGCGAAGCCCAGACAGTTGGCGGCATGGGCGGAGAAGAAGCCGTACAGGCCGCCATAGCCTTCGAGTACATGCAGGCAGCGCGCCAGCATGTCGCCATCCTCCATGGGGCGCAGACGACAAACCGTGTGCTTGACCAGATTGGCGAACTGGTCGCTGGCCGCTACAAACAGGATGCAGCTCACGGTAACCACCAGAGCACGTTTCCAGCCAAGACGTATGAAAAAGAATACGATTATGAGCAAATACATTGCATACCATATCCTAACCTGCGACATGAACTGCCACAGGGCATCAGTGGCAGGATTGTGCCACGCGTTGATCGCCAGGGTAATATCCCTGTCGATGCTGTCCAGCCGTTCCAGCCAGGCGGGCAGGCTTATTTCTGCAACGCCTTCCATAGTTCGTCTTTGAGCTTATCCAGGCCTTCCCCGCTGGCGGAAGAAATGAATACGTGCGGAATACGTTTGGGCAGCTTGCGGGCAAGTTCCTTCTCTATATCCTCGTCTATAATGTCGCACTTGGTAATTGCCAGAACCCGCTGTTTATCAAGCAGTTCGGGATTGTAGAGCTTTAGTTCGGAGAGAAGCGTCTTATATGCTGCAGCTATGTCGTCTTCCTCACAGCTTACCATGAAAAGCAGCACGGAGTTGCGCTCAATATGGCGGAGGAAACGCGTACCTATGCCTTTCCCCTCATGAGCCCCCTCAATTATTCCGGGGATGTCCGCCATAACGAAGGAACGGTCGTCGAAGTAGCGCACTATGCCCAGATTAGGCTCAAGAGTAGTGAAGGCATACGACGCTATCTTTGGCTTAGCGGATGTTATGGCACTGAGCAGCGTAGATTTGCCCGCATTCGGGAAGCCCACAAGGCCTACGTCAGCGAGGAGCTTGAGTTCCAGGATAAACGCCCCCTCTTCCCCATCCTCACCGGGTTGGGCATAACGCGGCGTCTGGTTGGTAGCGGTCTTGAAGTGGTCGTTGCCCCAGCCGCCCTTTCCGCCCTGGCAGAGTATGCGCTCCTGTCCGTTCTCGTTCAGGTCGAACAGCTGCTCTCCGGTATCGGCATTCTTTACCACCGTGCCCACCGGAACGTCCATTATGATGTCGGCCCCGTTCTTGCCCGTGCGGGTTGCGGCACCGCCCTTCTCGCCGTCATCGGCTTTGATGTGTTTACGGTACTTCAAATGGATGAGCGTCCAGAACTGGGCGTTGGCCCGCAGGATTATGTGTCCTCCGCGCCCTCCGTCGCCGCCGTCCGGCCCGCCTTTAGGAATGTACTTTGCCCTGTGCAGGTGCATGCTGCCTGCGCCGCCGTGCCCCGAAGCACAGTAAATCTTTACGTAGTCGATGAAGTTGGATTCTGCCATAACATCTGCTAAGATACGGCTTTTTTGGCGACCAAATGCAAGATTTGACGAATATTTGTATTTTTGTAATGCAAAGCTACATATTATGAAAGCCAAGTATTTGATTATTTATATCGTCGTCGGAGCGGCATTCCTGGGTGTCTCGCTCTGGGTGATCCTGTCCAAAGGTAAGAACGCAAAGGCCATTCGCTACAAGTACAAGCTGGGCGGCATTATGCTCACCGCATGGTCTATGCTTACCTTTGCGTCCTGCGAAGGCCCCGGGCCGTTTGTAACATGCTACGATCCGGTGGCTCCCGAGTATGCCTATATTGAGGGAACTGATAAGGTTAAGAACGGGGATGTACTGATAGTAACTGTCGTTACTGAACTGACCGGCAAATACAGGTGCCGTATTTTCCCCTACCCTGAAGCCGAAACTCAGGAGTTTCAGGTTCAGGACTTCGAGTGCCAGAGCGGACAAACGGAATGTCCGATAACCATTGCCGCGGGAGATTACAAGGGCGAAGCTATAGTCTACGTTTATTATCTGAATGCGGCCGAGGACGGCACTGAAACGGAGAATATCATTGGTACTGCCTTATTTACCATCATCTGATGCCCTGCACCAGAGTAGATAACATAGTATTCGAACTGACGGAAGCCTGCAACCAGTGTTGCAGGTTCTGTTATAATTATTGGCGGGACGGCAGCATGCCCCTTCCTCCGCCCGATCCCAGGTTCGCACGGAAAACACTGCGTCGGTTGCTCTCCCAGGCCTCCGTGAGCACGGTCTCTTTCTCCGGCGGCGAGCCTATGCTGCTGAAGAATATCCACGACCTCGCCCTGTTCGCCCGCTTCAAGGGAAGCCATGTGAACGTGCTGACCAACGGCACAATGCTCACCGGGGAGGCCCTGACCAACTTCGTCAGCCTGGGCATAGGGGCCATACAGATACCGGTTCTGAGTGCCGACCCTGCCGTGCATGAGTATCTGACACAGCTCCCCGGCTCATGGGCCAGGGCGACGGAGGCCCTCCGCCGGGTGGCGGCCGAGATGCCGGCAGGCGCCTACGCAGTGCTGGTGATAACAGCCGTCAACGCCCCCGGCGTACCGCAGACGCTGCAGCTCATATACGATTTGGGCGTACGGAATGTGATGGTCAACCGTTTCAACATCGGCGGAATGGGACTCCGGAACTGCAAGGAGCTGGTGCTGAACGCGCCCACGCTGAAGCAGGCGTTCGCCGATGTGGAGACTTTCGCCGTGGCACACCCCGACATGCACTTTGTAAGCGGCGTCTGCACGCCCCTCTGCCTGCTGGACGTCAGTCCCTATCCCCACATCAAGTTCACCTGGTGCAGCACCGACTTCAGCCGCCGCCCCGTGGCCGTCAGCTACAAAGGCGACGTGCGTTTCTGCAACCATTCGCCCTATGTTATCGGGAATATCTGGGAGCGACCCATCGGGGAGATTCTGTCTGACCCGGAAACCGTAGCCCGTTATTCCGCAGTGCCCGAGCACTGCCGCGATTGCGCACTACTGAGCCGCTGCAACGGCGGATGCCGCGCCGCCTCCGAGCAGGTTTATGGCAGCTTCGCCGAGGCGGATCCTATCCTGCAGCAAATCTGACCGCTGGAGCGGGACGGGAGGATTGATTACCTACAGTTCCGGCAATACTTTTTCCATCTGGATGCCGCGGGAGCCTTTTACCAGGATTGCTGCCCCGCTCACCGGATTGTCGTGAAGCCATGCGGCAAGGGCCTCCGAGTCGGGGAAGCACGACTCAGCCGACAGCGATTCGATTGCCGGCAAGCCCATCCGGCCACGTCCATTCTCGCTTCGCTCCGCTCGCTGCGGCTGAGTAACGCCGGACGGGCCACCCGGTCGCACTACAACGCTGTCTTCCGGGATGACATTTTTGTCATTCTGACCAAGCGAAGCGCAGGGAAGAATCTCCATCGCCTTGCCAAACTCCTCGCCGACCAGAATTGCCGGGATGCCTGCGGCGCGCAGCTGCTCCACGACCTTTACATGCTCGGCCAGCGATTCTGCCCCGAGCTCGCGCATATCACCCAGGAGAGCCAGCTTGACCGGGGCCTGCATGGCGGCAAAGTTCTCCAGGGCAGCCTTCATGGACGAAGGATTGGCGTTATAGGCATCCACAATGAGGGTATTTCGCTCCGTGCGAACCATCTGCGAACGCTGGTTGGCAGGAACGAACGACTCAATAGCGGCTATGGCATCGGCACGAGGCACGCCAAAGTACTCGCCCACTGCAAGGGCGGCCAGCACGTTGGCAGCATTGTAAGCGCCGACGAGCCGGGTATGCACCTCAGCGTCCTTCAGCCTGAGGCCCAGGAAGGGCTCGTCGGGAGTGGTGGGCAGAAGCTCCGCACCCTGGTACTTCATGCCGTAGCCAAAGAAGTGGCAAGGCAGGCCGGCAGCCATGCCCCGGAGGTCTTCGTCATCTTCGTTGATGAAGATGAGGCTGCCGGGACGGGAACCCAGCCAACGGTAGAGTGCACCCTTCGCCTGCTTCACTCCCTCGAAGGAGCCGAAGCCCAGCAGGTGAGCCCGGCCGACATTGGTTATAAGGCCGTAATCGGGTTGGGAAACACGTACCAGTTTCTCGATATCGTCGGGATGATTGGCCCCCATTTCAATTACAGCAATCTCAGTTTCAGGGGTGATGCTCAGCAAGCTCAGCGGTACACCTATATCGTTGTTTAAGTTGCCTTTAGTTGCAGTCACCTTAAACTTTCGTTCAAGTACAGCAGCTATCAGGTTCTTGGTGGTAGTCTTGCCGTTTGTACCCGTAAGACCAAGCACCGGCAGCTTGCCGTCGCGCACGTGAGTGCGGTGCCAGATAGCCAGGTCGCGCAGAGTCGTCAGGGGGTCCGCAACACGTATCAGGCGGCTGTCTTCCGGCAGCTCGGCATCCTCGTTCACTACCGCCCAGGCGGCACCATCTTCCAGCGCCTTCATGGCAAACCGGTTGCCGTCGAAAGTCTCACCTCTGAGGGCGAAGAACACTTCCCCGCCCTGAATCGCCCGGCTGTCGGTCGTTACCCGATATCCGCAGCCGCAGTATTTGGAATAAAGTTCTTTCATATTATTTAGATCCCTCGACTACGCTCGGGATGACAAAAAGGTCGGGATGGCAGGTCTGTCATGTTGAGCGGAGCGAAACATCTACTTCGTTCCAGTACTGCCAAAACCTCCGGCGCCGCGGGCGGAGTCGGCAAGGGAATCGGCCTCCTCCCACTCAATCACCTCATGGCGGGCCAGCACCAGCTGTGCCACCCGCTCCCCTTTCTCAACCGTAAACGGTTCATTGGAAAGGTTCACCAGGATAACACACACCTCGCCGCGATAATCGGCATCTATGGTGCCGGGCGCGTTCAGCACGGTAATTCCCTTCTTGGCGGCAAGCCCGCTGCGGGGACGCACCTGCACCTCGTATCCCGCCGGAATCTCCAGATACAGGCCCGTAGGCACCATCGCACGCCCCAGCGGCTCCAGCACTATAGGGGCCTCATTAGCTGCCCGCACATCCAGACCGGCGGAGAACTCAGTAGCATACTCCGGAAGCGGGTTGGAACTGCGGTTTATAACTTTTACCTTCATTATGCGGCAACTTTCTGGTTCTTCTGAGGGTCTTTGAACAGAATGGCGAAGAGTATCGCCACCACAAAGGCATAAGCGGCAAAAATGAACCATGCCTTGGGCCATGAAGGAACGGCGGCCTTGTAAACCGTGGCGTCCACAACTGCGCCTGCAGCCAGGGTGCCGATAGTGGCGCCGAAACCGTTGGTCATCATCATGAAGAGCCCCTGGGCGCTGGAACGGATGTCCACGGCGGCATTCTGCTCCACATACAGGGAACCGGAAATGTTAAAGAAATCGAATGCAAAACCGTAAACTATGCAGCTGAGGATAAAGAGCAGCACGCCCGGCATGGCGGGGTTGCCAAGTCCGAAGAAGCCGAAACGGAGCACCCACGCAAACATGGCGATCAGCATCACCTTCTTAATACCGAATTTCTTCATCGCAAACGGTATCAGAAGGATACACAGTGTCTCGGAAGCCTGTGAGATGGCGATGAGGGCGTTGGAGTTCTTTACGGCGAAGGTGCTGGCCAGAGCCGGATCCGCAGCGAAGGAACTCAGGAAGGTGTTGGCGTAGCCGTTGGTAATCTGAAGGGAGGCGCCCAGCAGCATGGAGAAGATGAAGAAGATGGCGAACTGGCCGTCCTTGAACAGG
>CAMYYI010000012.1 GCA_947303465.1 uncultured Bacteroidales bacterium | reverse complement strand
AAGGCCGGTAACCTCGCGGCTCCCGACCTTTAAACGTGTACTAAAACCTAAACCTACTATATAGATGCAAAAGGTTTCAGAAACGTTGCATGAAAAATGCAAAAAATTATTTTTTTGCTTCAACTACGGAAACCTTACGGAATTCCTTGAGATCCTTCATGAGCTCCAGAGCGGCCTTGCGGGCGCGGGCGCCAGCGGCTTTGTTACCCTTAATTACCTGAGCCTCAGCGTTGGCCTTGAAGGCCTCAATGTTGGCGTTGATTTTTTCAACAAGTGCTTTCATAAGAAATCAGTATTAAAATTGTTTTGATAAAAAGTGTCAAAAATCTCACGCAATTTAGAAAATAAAATTGAAATAACAACAATTTTGAAAAAATAAGTTATTGATTTGTTGTATTTTCAACTGTTTCTGCTTTTGTGTTGAGTTCGGTCATCGCTTTTTGGGCTCCGGCCAGTGCCCAGGTCCTGACGCCTTCCGCCACTCTCCGTGTAATGCCGGGAACAGAAGGAAGCTCGTTGAGCGTGAACGGACCAAGAACAAAATTTATCTGATCTCCCTCCGAAAAATCGTGACCCACCCCTACTCGTATGCGGGCATACTGCCTGGTTTCCAGCAGGTCCTCAATGTTCCTGAGCCCGTTGTGCCCGCCGTCGCTTCCGCCCATGCGCATACGCACTGTTCCGAACGGAAGATTGATGTCGTCGCAGATGACAATCAGGTTCTCCATGGGAATGTCAAGCTCCTGCATCCAGTACCTGATTGCATTGCCGCTCAGGTTCATGTATGTGGACGGCTTGAGGAGGTGGAATTTGCGTCCCTTGACGCTGACGGTGGCCATGTCTCCGTACCTGACAGTCTCGAAAGAAATATTGGACGCCTGAGCCCAGGCGTCCAATACCATAAATCCGATGTTATGCCTGGTGGCGGCGTACTCTGCACCTATATTGCCGAGACCGGCCACCAGATAACTCTTGTCAGACACGTTTAAGCCTCCTCGGTAGCGGTGACGACGGTGTTGCGGGTAGTCTTCACGCCGCAGATGATGGCATCCTTGTCAGTGGTGACGGTGATGTTGTCGAGCTTGACGTCTCCGGCCTTGATCTTTTTGTCAAGTCCGAGGGAAGTGATGTCGATGGTGACATCGTCGGGAAGGTTCTTCAAGGTGGCGCAGACGCGGATCTTGCGGGCGTTCTGGTAGAACTTACCACCCTGCTGTACACCGGCTGCATGTCCGGTGATGACGATGGGAACCTCGATGTTGATGGGCTTCTTGTCGTTCACGGCGAGGAAATCGACGTGCAGGCAAGTGTCCGTTACGGGGTGCCACTGGAGCTCGTGGAGCACGGCGGTGTATTTCTTCTTGCCGTCCAGGACGAGGTCGATGATATAAGCCTTGGGCGTGTCGGTGACAGCCTTGAGTTCCTTGGCGTTAACGGTGAAAAGTACGTTTTCTACGCCGCATCCGTAGAGATTGCAAGGGACGAGTCCCTGCTTGCGGAAGGCCTTGATGGCCGCCTTGCCAGCCACTTCGCGGGTCTGGCCGTTCAGTTCAAAATGTTGCATTTCTTTAATGTAAAAATGTGTTACTCATCCCGGATCGGGTCCGGGACCCATTGCACCAAAACCGTTTGGTTTTCAAATGCGGGCGCAAAGATAAGCAGAAAAATTGATTTTGAAAGACTTAAACCAGTAATTTTTCGCTTCTTGCAATGAATTCTGCCAGCGCCTTACCTTTCAGCATTCCCTTTTCCAGCAAGGCAAGGTCCACTACCTGCCTGAGCAGCTCGGCAGTACCCTCGCGGTCTTCCCAGATACGGGCGATAACAGGATTCTCCATGTTGACCTTGACATCGTACGCCTCAGGCATGCTGCCATAGAAGTTCATGCCGCCGCCGAGGGCGCTCATCTCGCGCCAGCGGCGCATGAATTCGCTCTGGGTCAGGATTACAGGGGCGCCTTCCGCTCCCAGATTCTCGGGCTCTACGTTGTATTCGTTTCCTTCCGGCAGGACGGACTTGAAGAGCTCTCCGAGCGCCTTCTTGTCGTCATCGCTCATTTCCGGCTTAACCTTGTCTTCCTTGGGTATAAGGTTTCCGGCGGTATCGCTGTCCACTCGTGCGAAGCGGCAGTCTTTCAGCTTCTGCTCCAGCATGTTGACGAAGTGGCTGTCCAGCTCGCAGTCCATGAGCAGCACGTCGTAGCCCATGTTCTTTGCCGCTTCTATATTGCCGTATTGCGCTTCGGCATCGGTAGCGTAGAGATATACAACCTTCTTGTCCTTGTCCATTTGGGCGCCTTCTATGGCCTTGCGGTAATCTTCCAGAGAGAAATACTTGCCGTCGGTATTCTTGAGCAGGGCAAAATCCATGGCCCTCTCGCAGAACTTCTCGTCTGAAAGCATGCCGTATTCTATGAAGAGCTTGATATTGTCCCACTTCTCTTCGTACTGAGTACGCTGCTCCTTGAAAATCTCTTCCAGGCGGTCGGCCACCTTCTTGGTGATGTAAGTGCTGATTTTCTTTACGTTGGCGTCGCTCTGCAAATAGCTGCGGCTCACGTTCAGAGGGATGTCGGGGGAGTCGATGACACCGTGAAGCAGGGTAAGGAAGTCCGGAACGATGTTGTCCACATGGTCGGTCACGAACATCTGGTTACAGTACAACTGTATCTTGTTGCGGTCTATGGCCATGCGCTCCTTGATCTTGGGGAAGTAGAGCACGCCTGTGAGCGTGAACGGATAGTCCACGTTGAGGTGTATCCAGAACATCGGCTCTTCCTCCATGGGGTACAGGGCCCGGTAGAAGTTCAGGTAATCCTCGTCTTTCAGCTCGGACGGGGCTTTTGTCCAAAGCGGCTCCGTGTTGTTGATTACCTCGTCTTCATCGGTCTCGACGCTCTTGCCGTCCTTCCATTCAGTCTTTTTTCCGAATACTACGGGCACAGGCATAAACTTGCAGTACTTGTCCAGGAGCTGACGTATTTTGCCTTTCGTCCCGAATTCTTCGGCGCTTTCGTCGTCAAAATACAGGGTGACTACGGTGCCGCGGTCCTCCTTCTGGCAGGCTCCCATGCTGAATTCCGGAGATCCGTCGCAGGTCCATTTGACCCCTTCGGCGCCCTCCTGCCAGCTGAGGCTCTCTATGGTAACCTTTTTGGCCACCATGAATGCAGAATAGAAGCCAAGGCCGAAATGGCCGATTATATTGGTCTGGTCCTTATATTTTTCCAGGAATTCTCCGGCGCTTGAAAAAGCTATCTGGTTTATGTAGCGGTCTACTTCGTCCGCGGTCATTCCTATACCGTTGTCTTTAATTTTCAGGGTCTTGCCTTTCTCGTCCAGCTCTATCTCCACCTTCAGGTCCCCGGTCTCGCCCTTGAACGTACCGGTGGAGGCGAGCGCCTTGAGCTTTTGCTCTGCATCCACTGCGTTGGCTACCAGTTCGCGCAGGAATATCTCATGGTCACTGTAAAGAAACTGCTTGATTACAGGAAATATGTTCTCGGTAGTAACACCGATCTGTCCTTTTGTTGTCTTTGCCATATCAGTAATAATTAAGCCGGTCCTTGCGGGCCGGCTCAACTGAATCAAATCACGTTCCAGTGACAAATTGTCATTATTTGTAAAGGAAGCGCTTGATGCTCATCTTAGGGGTCTTTTCGAAGGGGGCGAGTACTGTCTCGACCTTGGCTATCTGGCTGTAGGCAGGCAGCTGGCGGTTGGCGCCAATGCGCACCTTCTCGGGTATGTCGGAGATGGCCTCATTGTCCAGTTTGTCGCGCTTGATGGCGTCGTTGTCCAGATAAACAAGGGCCACTATCTTGCCGGCGCGGTCAACTATCACGGACTCGGCAACGTAGGGCTGGTTGTTGACTACGGCCTCGAGCTCCTCGGGATAGACGTTCTGTCCGTTTGCGGTGAGAATCATGCTCTTGGAGCGTCCCTTGATGAAGATGTTGCCTTCCTTGTCCATGATTCCAAGGTCTCCGGTACGGAGGAAACCGTCATCGGTGAATGCGTTGGCGGAGGCCTCGGGGTTCTTGAAGTAACCGATGGTGATATTCTCTCCCTTCGCCTGGATTTCACCGGCGATGTGCTCGGGATCTTCGGAGTCGATGCGCACCGTGGCGCAATCGACAGCCTTGCCGCAGGAACCGGCTACGAACTTGGTCCAGTGCTCATAGGCGAGCAGAGGGCAGGCCTCGGTCATGCCGTATCCCACAAGGTAAGGGAACTTGATGCGCTTGAAGAGTTTCTCAACCTCGGGGTTGAGGGGCGCGCCGCCCATGATAAACTCCTGAACCTCGCCTCCGAATGCCTGTACGAGGCCGTCTTTCACCTTTTTATAGATTATATTGTTGATGCCGGGAACCTTCAGGAGGAACTTTACGGCAGGTTTGTCGAGGGTGGGTTTCACTTTGGACTTATAGATCTTTTCCATCACCAGGGGAACGGTGATGAGGAGGTACGGCTTCACCTCGGCGAAAGCTTTCAGCAGGGTCGCCGGAGTAGGGGCCTTGCCCAGCCAGTAGATGGCGGTACCGTTGCAGAGGGGATAGATGAACTCTATCACCAGGCCGTACATGTGGGCCATGGGAAGCATGGAGACCATTCTCTCGCCGGCGGGCACGTTGCGCTGGCTGTAGTCCACGCAGGCACTGAAGTTGCGGTAGGTAAGCATGACGCCCTTGGGGTCGCCGGTAGATCCGGAGGTATAGTTGATGGTGGACAGATTGTCCCAGTTGTCGGTGGGGAACTTGACGTCTTCGGGCTTCAGTCCCTCGGGCCACTTGGCGTCGTACAGCTCGTCCATCTTGTCGTAAGCGGCCTTGTCGGCCTCGGTGGCGGCATAAACGGCCTTCCAGCTGTCGATATCGACTACCAGGCGGAGGAGGGGCATTTTGCTTTTGTCCATCTTGCTCCACTTGTCCTCGTTGGTGAAGAGGATTACGCTCTCGGAGTGGTTGGTCAGAAATGCCGCGCTGTCCGGAGTGAAGTCTGCGAGTATGGGGACTATAACGGCCTCATAAGTATTTACGGCCAGGTATGTCATGCCCCAGCGGGCGCCGTTGCGGGCGTGGAGAGCGATCTTGTCGCCTTTCTTGATTCCGAGCTCTTCGAATACGAGGTGGAATTTTTCGATTTGGGTGGCCATCTGGCCGTAAGTGAAGGATTCGCCGCCTAAACTGTTGAGCGCGGACTTTTCCCAGTACTTGCGGGTTGCATCCTGCAAGCGTTCCAGGTAATGAGGATATTTTTCCATTCTTTAGGTTTTTGGTTTTCAGATTTTATGACACAAAATTAGGGCGGGAAGGCTTTTTTTGCAATCCGCAACGCGCGTATGTGGCGAATTATTACCATATTTGTGGCGAAATTATATTATTAGGGGTGAAATTATGAAGAAAAAACCCATTGTTGCGCTGATATATGACTTCGACGGCACCCTGTCGCCGGGCAATATGCAGGAGTTTGGCTTTATTCAGGCCATTGGCTCCACTCCGGAGGAGTTTTGGAAGAAGAGCGACTGTATCGCAACCGGTCAGGACGCATCAAACGTGTTGTCTTATATGAAGCTGATGTTTGACGAAGCCCGCCGTCAGGGAATACCCCTGAGGCACGAAGAGCTGCGCCGCTTCGGGGCGAATATAGAACTTTTCTCCGGAGTCAAGGAGTGGTTCTCGCTGGTGAACGAATACGGTGCGGAGCATGGGGTCAGAATTGAGCATTATATTAATTCCAGCGGCCTGAAGGAGATTATCGAAGGCAGCCCCATCGCGTCGGAGTTCAAGCATATTTTCGCCGGCAGTTTCATATACGACGATAGCGGGGAGGCCGAATGGCCGGGAATCGCGGTGGATTATACTGCAAAGACCCAGTTCCTGTTCAAGATATCAAAGGGAATATTCAGTTCCCGCGACAACAAGCGGGTGAACGCTTCTGTAGATGATGACAAGAAGCGCATACCGTTTTCTCATATGATTTATTTTGGCGACGGCGAGACCGATGTGCCCTGCATGAAGATAGTGGGCATGTTCGGCGGCAACTCCATAGCCGTCTATAATCCTGAGTCCGAAAAGAAACGCGCTGCGGCAATGAAACTCAAGCGGCAGGGGAGGGTGGCCTTCGCTACTCCGGCGGTCTATACCCGAGACTCCCGCGCATTCCAGGTGGTCTGCGCCGTCATAGACAAGATACGGGCCGATTACGTCGTCGACCGCCTCTCCCGTTTATCGGATTAGCCCCTCTGTCATCCTGGGCCGTCCCTCTGTCATCCAGAGTCCTCCCTCTGTCATCCTGAGCGAAGCGAAGGATCTACTTTATCAGGTTCAAAAACTCGTTCCTGGTACGGGAAGATGAAAGGAACACCCCGCTGAAGGCGGAGGTGGTAGTTATTGCGTTGGACTTCTGCACGCCGCGCACCTGCATGCAGGTATGGTTGGCTTCGATAACAACGGCGACCCCCAGCGGATGCAGCGCCTCCTGGATGCAATCGCGGATCTGAACGGTGAGACGTTCCTGCACCTGCAGGCGGCGGGCGAAGGTCTCCACCACACGGGCTATCTTGCTCAGGCCGGTAATCTTGCCGTTAGGTATGTAGGCCACGTGGCACTTGCCAATGAACGGCATCATGTGGTGCTCGCAGGTGCTGTACAGTTCGATATCCTTTACCAGAACCATCTGCTGGTATTTCTCGTCGAAAATCGCCTGCCGGATGATTTCTATACCGTCCTCGCTATAGCCCTTGGTGGTGAATTGAAGGGCCTTGGCAACGCGCTCCGGGGTCTTCAGAAGGCCTTCGCGACCGGGATCCTCGCCAAGAAGTCGGAGTATTTCCTTCACGTGGACGGCCAGCTGCTCCGTGGTCTCCTGCGAGTAGATTTCTTCCTTCGTATAACTCATGACGCAAAAGTAGTCAAAATAATTTGCACTTAAGAAATAATTTATATCTTTGCGCCCTAAACCGCTAATTGTTTTTGCAATGTATTGGACACTTGAATTAGCCAGCAGCCTGGACGACGCTCCATGGCCGGCAACCAAAGACGAACTCATAGACTACGCCAACCGCTCCGGCGCTCCCGAAGAGGTTATTGAGAACCTTCAGGAACTCGAGGAAGAAGGCGAGATATACGAAACCATCGAGGACATCTGGCCGGACTACCCGACCAAAGAGGACTTCTTTTTTAACGAGGAAGAATACTAGTCTTCCGGTTCTAATGACTTACAGGCCCACCTTTCCGGCGGGCCTTTTTCGTGAAGTGACTCTCGCACCCCATTTTCTCACGTCACAGGCCGATTTTGGCGAAGAACGCCGAAAACTCGCAGCTGACGTGACTGTGGGGGCCACAGGAATCACGTCGCTGAGCAAAAATGGGATACAGTGGCCCCTTTTTCTATTACAATCTGGGGGAAATCTATATTACAGTCTACATGTCAGGCAGCCGGCATGGCGTGGCCGGATGTCTTAAGTGCCTGCGTATCAAGCACTCCGTCTGCCAGGACCTGGTGGCCGTTGATAAACACCCTCTTTACGCCGAAGGCCTTCTCCTGGTCGGGCACGGCGTCCTTCATCTCGGCCTCGTCGAATACGGTCAGGTCGGCAAAGTAGCCGGGTTTGACATACCCTCGCCCGGGGATGCTGAAGCGGTCTGCCACGCCTCCCGTCATCTTGCGTATGGTGCGCGGCATGGTGTCGCCCTCGCCGCGCAGCGAGCAACGGATGAATTTTGGGAAGCAGTCGTAGATTGCTGGGTTCTGTACGCCGAAGTCCTCGACCCAGGCGTCGGTCATATATAGCACATTGTCTCGTTTGGACTGCCACTCGATGATCTCCGGCGTGCTGTACGGGCCCATGTTCACGCGCCCGTTGAAATTGGACATCTCGCAGAGGTCCAGGTATGCGTCGATATCGTTCTTGCCCCACTCCTTTGCAATCTGATGGACGGTCTTGCCTTCGTACTGCTCCATACCGGGGCCGAGATACGCGATTACGATGTCTTTCCAGCCGAAGCCCAGCATTTTCATCGATATGGTGGCGAGGATGGAAAACTTCAGCTTTGTGAACGGCTTGCGGCGCTCTTCGGCGGACAGCTCCTGGAACCAGTTGGGCAGGAAAACGGTCATGACGGACACGCCCAGCAGCTCGTTGTAAATGTCGAAGCCGGCATCCACCCCCTCCTTGCGCAGGTCGTCCAGGATCTTATGCAGCTCGTCCTTGCACTTGAAGGTGCTGCGGCCCACGAAGATGGCGTGCGAGTACTCCAGCTTGAGGCGGGTGCCCCTGGACATCTCCACCAGCTCGTCAAGCGCACGCAGGATATGCGCGCGACCGAATATCGGATAGTCGAGGGAGACGGCCGATTCGGCACGGGGGTGGACGGTGAGCGGCCGGTCGTATTTCTCCGCCAGCAGCGCGACGTCGCGGGTTTCCGGCACGCCGGCGAAACGCCCCGGCTCGTACATCATGCCAAGAGAGAGGCCGCAGGCTCCTTCCTGGAGCCCTTGCTCCATGATTCCCAGCATACGCTCTTTTTCTTCCGGTGTCAGCTCCCGGTTCTCATATCCGGCGACGCTTGTACGGGCCGAGCAGTGGCCGACCAGAACTGCGATATTGCAGGGATTCTTCTTGTCAATGGCCTTGAAGAAGGATTTGACCGTTGGATAGACGCCAGTCTTGTCGTCTCCGCGGTAGCCGAAAAGCCCGCCGCCTATCTTGTCGAGGTTGGGGGAGTCCTGTTCGAAGCCAACGGCAGAGAGGCCGCAGTTTCCGGTCACAAAGGACGTTATACCTTGACGGATAAACGGCTCCATATACTTCAGCGGCTCTTTCTTGATACAGAACCAGTCGTTATGTGAATGAGCGTCAAAAAAGCCGGATGATACGCTGAGGCCGCCAAGGTCGATTACTTCGTCAGCCTTTTCGTCCAGATTCGCTCCGACTGCCGCAATCTTTTCGTCTTCAATGATGATATCTCCAAAGATGGCATCTTCTCCGCTGCCGTCGTAGATTTTGCCGTTTTTCAGAAGGGTTCACATGATTATGGTTGTCAGTTATTAATCGGTTTTACAAATATAAATGTATTTTTGCCGAAAATAACCAGAGACTTGAAAGTAAAATGACAATTGTATTCGGACCTTTGAAGCGCAGCGAGATTAGTCTGGCGGCAGAACTTGCAACCAGGGCATTTGATGATTATGAGTATTTCACCAACTGGTTCCCGGATAAACAAGAACGGAACAGGGTGCAGTATTCCATTATTTATCATGAATATAAGGCCAATTTCAGCAGGGCGCATCATTTGGCTGCAAAGGTTGACGGAAAGATTGTCGCCACGGCTCAACTGAATGCCCCGGACTATAAACGGGCCCCGGACCTTTCCTACGTGCTTCACGGCTGGCTGAATATCTATAAGGCCGGCGACCGGAAACGGATAGACGACTGGCTGGCGATGGATACGGCTGCCGGTAAGCCGTGCCACGAATACCAGAAGACCGGACCGGATATCTGGTACGCCAGTTCCCTAACCGTGGATCCTTCCGCCCAGGGCACAGGCGTCGGCTCAAAGTTCATCGAATTCTGGGAGTATTATATCCGCGAGCGCGGCGGCAGGCAGCTTGTTTTCTTTACGAATTCCAAAAAGAATCTGGATTATTACGTCAAGCGCGGGTTCGAGGTCTTTGATGAGCGGACGTTCGACTACAACGGAAATAGAATGGGCAGCTGGAGCCTGAGGAAAGAACTGTAGCAAGTCAAGAAAAAAACAGCATGTACAGCGGCGAGATACCTCACGTCTGCAGGCAGATTTTGCACAGTGCACTTATGATAAATCGCCCAGATCGGATACACCGGCTTCGGGGAACCAGGTCTTGAGCTTTTCCCTGGCTTTCATTTTATTTCTTTCCGATATGGCTGACAGGACGTATGATACGGCTGCGATAAGTGCTGCCCAGTCGTCCGCATAACCGGCGAATGGCAGAAAGTCCGGGAGTATATCCAGCGGAAGAATGAGATACCCCAAAGCTCCGGCTATCACAGCCTTGTACCTTGCAGGTGTGTCCGGATCCATAAGAGTGTAGAAAAGCACGAGGGCATAATATACCGCCTTGACTCCGGCCTTGCCCGCCGCCTTCTTGAGTTTCTTCCAGAACGCCGCCTCCGAGTAATTGCCTTGAAACTGAGGCAGGTCCGATGATGTAAGATTCCTTTTTGCCATATAAACCAATCACTTCGATAACAGTTCCGCAAATATAGATGTTATTCTGCGGATTCTTACCGTTTTACGGTGATATGGAAGCAGTTCTGCTTCTTTTCGTACTTGACGAAGCAGCGGTCGCCCTGGTCGTGAATGTCCTTGAGGACCTGGCTCAGTGTAGCTCGAAGATACTCCGGAGGTACGTCCTCGTAGGGACGCCCGCGTAACTCGGGGATTTTTTCATATCGCCAGTAGGACAGGTCGAAAGATGTTCCGTATCGATGCGTTGAGTTTTCAGACGCGTTGACATTGTGTTTGCTGAGATTTGCCACGTCTTCTTCTGTGCGCAGGACAGAAGTGACAATCAATTTATATGGATTCAGGCCCTTGGCGCTCAGGGAATCCTGGAAAACGCGGCCGATATCATCCAGAAGCACCTTTGCCGACGGAATAAGGTAGGGGATAGAATGGGTGAGGGAGTCGATGACATAAGTGTCTGTGGCTTCGAGCTTTACCAGCTTTGACTTGAGCCCTTCCGCGACTTCCCGGTTCTTTACGGGAGGAATGCCGATGGCCTGAGCAACCTCTAGCTGGACATCGTTCTTGTCGTTGAATTCTTTGGCGAACTTGACATCCCAGATACGGACGGGATGGTTCTCTATAGGCCCAAGGGCGAGCCAGCGACGCTCCTCAATGCACGACCGGGCGCTGAAGAATACATACAAGCCCAGCCCGGCAATCACTAAGGCGCCGGCAATTTTTAACAGGAGAACCAAGCGCTTCATGGCTGGTTTGAGTGTTTGTTGAGTTTAGCCCCGGCAACAAGGAATGCTGCCGGGGCTTATAAAAAACACCAGTTGCTTTTTACATCATTGACATGAGGAAATTGTCGTAGCCAAGCTTCTCGATCAGGAAGAGGTACTGTGCCTCCCATGCCATGTGCTCCTTCTCGCCGTCAATCCATTTCTCGATGAGCTTCTTGGTGGGATAGTCATCCTTGAAGGCTTCTGCCATCTCGCTCATGATCTTCACGGCATCCGGCTGGTAGTCGGACTCGATCTGCTGCTTGGGATCGTCGTAGAATGGGAATTCAATGGTCTTCATGGCCTCCTGCAGGTCGGCAGGCTTGCAGCCGAGCTCCACCAGACGGTTAAGGACCTCTTTAGCCTCGTCCCACTCCTCTTCAGCTTCCTCTTTCCATTTGTCGGCAAGTTTGTTCCAGCCTTGCAGACGGCAGTAAGCTGAGAATGCGAAATGCTGCTTGCTGTTTCCAAACCATACAGCGCCAGCCTGGGCGAACTGTTTCAATGCTTCTTCTTTATTCATAATACTTTGTGTTTTAATATGTTTGATAGTTAATTGTTTGTCTTTTTTCCATCCAGCCGCTCAATAATCCCGTCCAGCATACGGAAAAGGTCCGGGGCGGTTTCGGGGGTGACGCTGTCGCAAATGACGGCATTGCCCATGGTAGCAGGAACATCAACCAGCTTCTTCTGAAGATCCTTGCCTTTCCTGGTCAGGGAGACAATCATCTGGCGTGCGTCCTTTTTGCCTTTGGAGCGGGTCAGGATGCCTTCCTTCTCCATACGCTGGAGCAGGGGAGTGACCGTGTTGGTCTCCAGAAAGAGGCGCCGGGCAATGTCGTTCACAGGCAGGGCATCCTTCTCCCACAGGACCAGCAGGACCAGGTACTGCGGATAGGTCAAGCCCTGGCCGGAAAGCAGAGGATGATAGGCCTGCGTCAGAAGCCGCGATGCGGTATAGAGCCTGAAGCAGAGCTGGTTGTCCAGTTTGAACTCTTCCTTGATCATTACAGCATTGCCTTGATGTCCTTCTCTATAGCCTCGGGCGTTGTCGTAGGTTCGAAGCGCTTGATGACGGTACCGTCGCGGTTGACAAGGAACTTGGTGAAATTCCACTTGATGTCGCTATCTTTTTCCACGCTCTTGCTGATTGCCTTGAACAGCAGTGCAGTAGCCTTGGCCTTTAGCCCCTTGCTTTCCTCGGGACTTGCGTTCTCCTTAAGATATACGAAAACAGGATGTGCATTGGCACCGTTAACCTCTACCTTGCCCATAAGCGGGAAGGTGACGCCATGGTTGAGGCGGCAGAACTCTGCAATTTCTGCGTCGCTGCCGGGCTCCTGATGTGCGAACTGGTCGCAGGGGAATCCGATGATAACCAGTCCCTGATCCTTATACTTCTGATAAAGGGCCTCCAGGCCGTCGTACTGAGGGGTAAAACCGCACTTGGAAGCGGTGTTGACTATCATAAGGACCTTGCCTTCATATTGCTTGAAGTCCACCTCTGCACCCTTGTTGCTCTGGGCTATGAAATCGTAAATCTTTGCCATATACATTGTCTATTTATATCGTTCACGATGCAAATATACAACAATATTTTTATATCGCAAGCGATATTTTAAAAAAAGTTAAGCAAAGAAGCCAAACTCAACCGGCACCCTTTATTCGTAATAAAGGGAAATGTACTGGAACTGAGCGTTGTACTTATTGGTAATGAGGATCTTGTATGCAAGGTTCTTTTCGCCTTCAAAAGTCCAGGAATACTCTGTTCCCTTCTTCAGTTTGCTGTCGTTTACCATGAGGCGGGATCCGTTGGCATTGGCTATGTCCACAATCACGTTCTCAGATGCCTGCGGAGCTGTAAGGAATTTGACGCCGGTGAGAGCTTTACCGTCTATTACAGGCAGCTGGATATACGAATTCTGTTTACCTATCAGCAGAAAATACGCGTCACTCTTTGCCTGATAGAACTTGTCGGCACGCAAGGTGAACGTATAGCCCGACCATTCGTAGGTCCCGCTGGTCAGTCCTTCGGCGTTTGACTGAGGGAAACCGGGGAACTGGCTGCGGAAGTCCACCGTAACAGTAGGTTCACCTTCATGCTCGCCAGGCTGGGGCTCTACCGGGACACCACTGCCCGTCTTCTCCACAAAGTAGGAATATTTAGCCTCTATCTGGCCATTATAGTTGGAGCGGAATCCTACAATAATGATTTCGTCGCCTTCTGCCAGACCAAGACTGGCAAAGGACTTGTCGTTGTTCGTGCCGTAGCCAAGATTGGTAGAGGTAAGACCGTAGATAAACACGCTTCCGGTAGCGTCGGAAAGGTCGAAATTACCGTAAATGGTATTTGTTATGTTACTCATGCGCCCCGCCAGCCTGTAAGACTGATTCTCAGATGCGTAGGCTTCTTTGAACTCTGCAATGGAAAGCGGGATGGGTTCATTGGCAGAGCCGGCCGGGGTAAAGCTCAGGATGTATGCACTCAGTACTTCGTCTACGCGCTTTCCCGCGTAATAATGGTATTTGCCGGAGATAACTATAGATCCGTTCTCGTGGATACGTCCCTTCCACTCGGACTTGTTGAGCACTTCGTACACGGAAATGGAACCCGTTTCATCCGTAAGCGTCATCTCAAAGGTGGAAGAATTGAAGGAACTGACGGTCCCGGAGAGCTTGAAATAAACTTCCGGATTTGCAGTTACAATAAAGGACGCTATTGATATGAATGGAGCGTTGGCATAGTCCGTAGACTGGCTGTCGCCGTGCTCGTCACCAGGTTCCTCGGGATCGGGGTCCGTACCGGGATCGAAAGAGCCTGAGGTGCCCTTCTGAACGATGGGCACGACTACTTTTTTATAGTTATTGTTGGAGAAAGAAATCTCGCACGAGCGGTCACTGCCTCGGTTGGGATTAACCCACAGCGAGACTTTAAGGGATTTGGTCGACGATGTCCCGGATGTGAAGCCCAATACTACCCAGTCCGGCGTACTGCCGGCCTTCCAGTCACTGGAAGAAGAAAGGGTCAAGACTACGTGGCCGCCCTCTTTCTCAAAGGAGAGTTGAGTGGCTCCGCCCGGCAGCTCAAGGTTTAAATACTCATGCTGTATGCAAGATGTCAGCACAAGTAAAGAAACCGCTGCCAGGCACAGCAGGATGAGCCGCTTGAGATACATCTATGTGTATAGTATTGAAGGTGACCAGCACCTCCACCTGATTATCTGGACGGGTGGAGGTACCAGTCGGCGTTTCTCTTGCCTTTGCTTGTAGACCACTCAAGGAACTGAGGGAAGAAGTTGCCCATGGGCTTGCTCTCGTTTTCCCGCTTGAGGGTTGTATTCTGGAAATACTCTATCTTGGCATTGCTCAGGTAGAAAGCGAATGGATAGTCACCCTGGCAGACATAATATTTGCCCTCTGCCGGATTTGATTTGTCATCACCGGTGCCAAAGTAGCTCATGTCCATATTGCTGGTGGGCGCCTCATTGGGCAGGTGAACTTCCCATCTGCGGTCATCTTCGTCGCGATAGATGAAAGGCTCGATCTCTGCGAGGTTGGACAGCTTCTGAGGCGAACCGTAAGTGACTTCGAAAATATAAGTAGTTCCCAGATTTGCCTTTACATCATCGGTCAGATAATAAGCCTCGGCATCTTTAGTGAAACTGCAGCTCACGGCCTCAGTGGACCCCGGCAGAATCTTTTTCATGACAATGGTGGAAGGCTTGGTCTTAAAGTTGAAGCGGACAGCGAGACCACTCTGGTCAGATACATAATTCTGGTAGGTAGTAAGCCTGAAAATCTGTGTTTTGACGTTACCGCTCTTGAATATCTGGTCCTGTTCATAGTTGACCATGACATCATTCATGTCATAGTCTGCCAGGTACGGCCACCTGTCTTCGAAGGCATAGACACCGCGGATGGTCGCCATTCCCTCAGCAACCAGCGGCAGTGCGCTGAATGCGTTGGCCGGATTAAGGGCGAAAAGCAGGTCGTCATAGTCCTCATCGTCGCAGGCGTCTTCTACAGAGAAGAGAGCATACTTATGGCCGGCGTCAGAAATGAACGAGAATTTCGCGGTCTTTGATACGCCTTCCGTATTCGGGTGGTTATACGGCTCAATATCCTGGTTACAATAAGACAGACTCTGTGTAGATACTGACCATATGTTCATCAGTTTATTCATAGGGGTCTTACCATTCTTCGTGCAATACTGCGCTCCCTGATAAGTCCAGCCGTTAGGCTTCAGGATAAAGCCGATTTTGGTGCCTTTGGGGAAGGTGGTGGAAACAGTGGAAAGATCTCCGCTCGCGATATTCGGATAATACTTCAATTGGACGGCGTCGCCACGCACCACACCTATGTTGTTCTGATACTGGTCGCCAAAGTAGGGGGTGTACCGCATCCCGTCCTGGGTATTAGGGAACAACATGACGATGTTCAGGTCAAGAGTACTCTGGGGCGGGTTCTCTCCGGAGTAGTAAAAATAACCAAGGCTGCTGTTCCAGCAGGTCCTGCCTCCAAGGGCGACAATACTGACTTCGGAGTCCTTGAGGAGGGTCATATCCGGAGCAAAGCGGTATTCTTCCTGGCAGGACTTCCCGGAACTAAGTGCTTCGCATGCAGCCGCATAAAGCCCTTCTACTTCTTCCTGAGGAAATTGAAGCTCAGCAGGCGCGGAACTGGTCATCAGGTAATCGGGGCGGCCGGTTGCCGAATTCCATGTTCCCAGAGGGGTGTTCCAGTCGTTATAGATGCGGGCGCTGGTGTTTATGATCGGATTATTTACTGTGCTGCCAGCCGTGAAGTTGTAACACAGCCATGGGAAAGAAGAAAGATCGTTTGTAGATTCTCCGGGACCGGTGGCACGGGTGACAAGGCTCCTTGTCGCAGGGCTGGATGAAGGCTCAAGCGAGAGTTTGACCTTTGCCTGTCCGTCGACTACCTGAACCATCTTGCGCGTCAGGCCAATCATGAAGTTGCCTGTTGTCACGTGCAACACACTGGCATAGGAAGGCAGTGTAATGGTATCGTCGAAGAGACCTCTCTCGTTAGTGTATGCCTCGAAAATGGGCTCTATGCTCTCGTCAATGTACTCGTTGTACTCGTTTTCGTTGACTATGGGGTTCTCGCTGTAAATGCTGAAACGCACGGGACCGTAGAGCTGATAGTCTGAATAATCGACAATCAAGTCCACGTTCCTTTTTGTGGAGAAATCAAAAATCTCATCGTCTTTGGGAGTCTGTTTGTCAACAAAATACTCGTCCTCATCATAACAAGCCGCTACCAGTACTGCAGCAAGGACCGGGAAGGCAATGCGGAAAATCTTTCTAACGCTGTTGTTCATCTTCTATAGGTAGTTTAAACTAAAAGACAAATATAACTTCTTTTTGTAAATCAAGCAAATGTTTTAATAAAAAAAGGAACTTTTACGGGTCAATTACGACCTTCGCTCCCTCCATATGCCAGTTCGCCCGCCCTTCCATGGCCAGAATGACATCGGCAACGTACATGGCCTTTTCAGAACCGTCGGCCAGTTTAAGGTATTTTCGAGCATCCGAAAAACGTTTCATCTTCACGCAGGCACACGCGGCATTGAGATTGGCATCCGTGCTCTCCGGGAATTGCCTGGCCGCAATGATGAAGGCGTCAAACCAACTGTCAGATCCTTCTTCGTAACTCTTGGCTACCTGGAACATTTCATTAAGGCTCAGGGCCTCGGGATGGGAATATATTAGCCTGCGGCCGTCCTTGACCTGATACGCAACAACCTCATACTCGATCAGATAATCAGTGTGCCTGAGCCCGGGGTATACGTATCTGTACAGCCATCGGTAGGGCTCTCCGCCACCCACCTGTTTAAGCAATTCTTCTTTTTGGTCCGGATCCATATCCCTGTCGATAACCGCAATCAGGTCGTCATGATACTTGTTGATACAATCCGGAACCGCAGGAGTTTCCACATAGCGGTCACTGTCATACCATAAATCACCTTTGACTCTGCGCCCTTCGGTGTTCTCCAGGAAACCTCTGAGGTTCTCCCAGTCTTCCGGAGTATACTCCGTCTTGATGACGGCGGCGGGGAAATAGTATTTGTCTGCCAGATAACTCTTCAGGGACTCTACACGTCCGCTCGCGAGGCGTGTGTTGTTGCTGTATGAACTCTCCGGAGACGCATATCCATGAAGGCTGATCGCAGTAACGGAAACAGAAGGGTCGAACATGACGCTGTCCACCGTAGCCTTGATCCTGGCCAGCTCTTCGGGGTTCTTGCGGTAGTCCGGATAAATAGCTGTCTCGTTAACAGGAAAGTCCAAAAAAGCGCGCCCATGCAGCTGCCTGGTTTTTACAGGTTCGGGATCAGGCAACACAAACGGAAGGGGAGGACAAGTTCTCAACTTGTTCATGCGGACTATTTCTGTATGCGGTCTGTAGGTCTTTCCTTGCATATAGGAAACGCCCAATTTCAGATTGGTCCGGCTGTCCAGCGGAAAAGCGTGAGCCACGCCGTTGAAGTGGTCGTCAAAGAATGAATGGCTCAACTCCAATCCGATATGCCAACCCTTCCTGCCCAATCTCCAGGTGGCCGTAAGACCGGCCCGCATGGCAGGCAGGAGCCGGCTAGACCGCAGATAAGGTTCTGAATAAGATAGGGGAACCTTGTCAAAATCAAAGGTATAGACCAGCCCGGGGCCTGCAAACGCCTTCAAGTTGAAATCGGTATTATTTCTGTCACTGCCGGAAAGCAGATCGGTAATATCAAGCGTGCCGTCTGCAAAGAGGCCTGTATTATTCCATCCCCATGTTTCGTAAGATTCGCATGACTGAACGTTGCGGCTCTTGTTGTGGTTGACCCGCAAAGCAGCCCGCCATCCCCATATTGGCGTTATCTCGCCGCCTACGGCCACGAACGCTCCGGTCGACAGGGGATAGGCAGTGAATTCGGTCCAGGGCAGGTTCTCGTTGGCGGACTTGTTCATTCCGGCAAAGACCTGAAAGTAGTGGGAGTCCCTGCCTGGAATATTCTTCTTTGAATACTTCTGAGCAAGAGACACCGACGGGATGGAGAGCAGTCCCAGAAGGATGATTATTACCCTGGTTTTCATAGACTTAGTACGATACATAGGTTTCGGGGGAAGGCTGCTTGAACCAATCCCAGTAACGTGTCCTTGTAGGGTCTTTTGCCCACTGGCTGAAATCTACATAGGCATCATAAATCGGGACGCCTTCCATTGGCCAGCGCCACTGGCTGGCAATGAGAATAGCCGCCGGCATTCGCTCTCCGGGGGTGTCCGGAAGCATCAGTGCATCGTAACAATTCTCACATGTGCCCCGTTGTATCTCCACCCAAAAACGCCTTGCGTCGTTGGCCATTGTGTATTCGCAAGGCCAGGGAACCGAAGCCACCTTGACAGACGGCACAGATGCGATGGCCGACTCGGTATTGATGCAGACAGGATCCATATTGCCGGTGAGCAACTGGTGTATCTCTCCCAGATTATAGTCCCCGTCAGGCCCTGTATAGTGCAGAAAAGCCCTGGCCTGGGTGCCGGCTGCCATAACCGTCACCTGGCAGGTCTCCGTCATGGGGTTCGGGACCAACTTGATTACGGCATCGTTGAAATCGAAATCGGAGCCACGGTATATGTCGTCGAAGGCAAGCACCCAGGGGAAAGATACAGTGCCCACTATGGGGAGGACCGGCGGCTCAACGCTCAAATCTCCGATAAGGCCAAATACCACATCGTTGCAATCACGGTCTCCGCCCGACACCATATCTTCCATTCCTATCCACGTCATGGCGGAAGACTGATAGATAAAACTGCGATGATCACCTTCTATATTCCAGTCTTCAACGCTGAAGCTGGTGCCCCTGAACTGGCTTTCCGACGAAGCCTGGGGCCGAATGCCTTTGATTGTCAGGCGTCTCCACTGTTCCGGGGCGGATACTTCGTCTGCGCGGAGGTAGAATCCGATACGCTTTCCCTTTGGGACGTTTACCTCAAAAGAGATTCCCTGGTAAGCGCTGATATGGGATCCATAGACGTTGTATACTATCTGTGTGTTGTAAGCATTGTCCCCGATACGGTCCATGTTGTCGGAGAAGGCCGATCCATAGTAGTCGTAAATGTCAAAATTGGCATCGTACCATTCATTGGCCAGGAATGTATGCCCGTCAACCGTGATGTCGGTGTCGAACTGATACTGCACTTTGGCCAGGCCGTCGATGTAATCCCACTTATGTGTCTCGCAAATGTCCTGATAAACAATATCTTCGTAGGTGTCCGGGGAATGGTAGAAGACGCCGAGGATGTGCGGGCGCTGGGAAGCTGCATATCCTGTGACCCATACGATGAAAAACGGGCCGTTGGCAGTCATTTCATAGTCTGTGTTGAGCCCCGCTTCTTTCGCGTCCACGTCTGTTCGGACTACGTCCATTATGGCATGGAAATCCGCCATCTCCTCATTGTTGAACTCATAATAACGCGGGTTGCCGTTGATGCTGTTGCCACAAAGGGAAGAAGGGCGTGCGGGTTCTGTTCCTGCTTTTGTCCGGGGACGGGGCGCATTGTTTTTTTCTATGACCATCGTTACCGATTCTTCGGGCTTCCCGGTCAACAAGACGCTTTTGACCGTAACGCTGGTATAGTCATATACGCTCAGGTAAAGGGGGTTCTCATATCCCTGGGGGGCGGTGAGGGAAACCTCTCCGCTCCCGTCGCATTCCTTGTAATCGTAAATGAAGCCGGCATTGGGCTCGGAAGTCAGCCATATCCTGGCCGGCGAGGTGGAAGACAAGGTCAAATTGATTTTCACTGCAGTTTCCCACCACTGATCTGCTCCGACGTCTCCGCCTATCTCGTTAATGAACCGGTACTGGGTTCGCTCCAACTCGGACGCGTATTCATGGCGTTTGCAGGAAAGCGGAGTCAAGAGCATGAGGGCTACAGACAAAAAGCCGGGCAGGATGCGCATTCTGGCCATAATAAAACGTAAACGCTCACAGATGGACTTCAAATGGCCGCCGGGACTTGTCCATGAAGCCAGATAGTGATGTATGGTTCTGGTCCTGGGCGTAATGGTCTTTTCGCTTGAATAATAGTTGACCGGGCAGAAATATTCTTCCGGATAAATACGCATGCCGTTGACGCAGACCACCCCGTCCTCCATGACTTCCTTGTTCTCATAGTCCAGCAGCTGAGTCGTCAGGCGGGTTACATTTCCTGTATTTCTTCCGTTCCAGCCGGCAAAATGAATGGAGTCATAATAGTCCAGCACCTTGCGCAAAAATGGATGTTGGGGATAAGCAGCTATGCCCAAACCGGGATTGACGTCGCCGTGAGGATTGTCAAGAGCTGTGCCTTCCGGGCATTCAAATCCCATGAACGGCCCTTTTGCAATGATATCGTCTATGGGGCGGATGACCTCGACGTCGGTGTCGAAACAAATGCCTCCGTAATTGTAAAGTATCCAGAAACGGGCATAGTCACTCACATGGGCATATTGTTTAAGACGGTATGCCTCATCTGTATAAGCCACACGGTGGACGTCAAAGTTCTTTTCATTCCACTGCTTGATTTCATAATCCGGCAAATATTTTTTCCAGGATTCTATGCACTTTTCAGCAAGCTCGGGAAGCGGCTTTTTCCCAAACCAGAAGTAATGAATCACTTTGGGTATTTCTCTTTCCATCTCCATTCGTAGTAATAACTCAGCAGCCAGAAAACAGGGTAGAACGGAGTCTTCAGCGCCGACTGCTTGTAAATGTCCTTCATTCCCGCTCTCCGGGCAAAAATCATGTACAGGATTCCGTATCCGAGTTTGTCTTTTGAAAGACAGCCCTTTGTAAACAGGGCCTTCTGATTGTAGTACAAGGCCCATCCTTTCGGGTTTTCGGAATACAAAGCCTTTTCCTGCCTGGTGTATCCGTCCGGCATGTACTTGCAAAAAGTCCAGATTTCTTTCACCAGCAAATAGGTGTACTCTCTGTCTATCCGGTCGTAGGCATAGGCCTCTGTACTGAATCTTTCCCCGTCAACCTCCAGGAAGGGGAAGCGCTTGATTACGTCTGTCTTGAATACCAGGGTAGTGTCTCCATAGAAACCGGAATCATAGAGGCCCTGCAAACTGCTGCATTCCACGTCAGGGAAAGAGCACTTTACAGAAAAAACACCGTTGTCGTTCTTTATGGATTTATAGGCTACCATTCCGGCAATGCCGTCTTTTCCCTGTATGCCAGGCCAGTTCTGCTGAATCGAATAAATCAGGTAGTCCGGGACAAAATCATCGCTGTCAACACAGACAAACAGCGGCGTTGTGCACTCCCTGACCCCAAGGTTATGTGCCCTCATCTTACCGCCAGAAGGCTGTAGGTGATATACTATGGGTATTCGCTGCTCCTCAATCCAGCCGCCTACAAGTTCTCCGGTTCCGTCCGTTGATCCGTCATCCACGATGCACCACAGGAAATCCCTGCTCGTTTGGCGGCAAAGACTCTCATAGAGCTTGGGCAGGGTATATGCCCGGTTATATGTCGGCGTAAAAACCGTTACTAGTTTGGACATGCCAGATGTCGGTTTAAAAAAGCTTCTGATTCTTGTCTCAACTGGTCAAGAAGACGAATTTTGCTAAGATAATCAATTTCCGGGAATAATTCAGGCGTTTCACCGCAAATCAAACATTTTTCCAGTCCGAGAGCTTTTAACAGGGACTGAATCCTGGTTAATCCGCGGTCCGGATTCTCCAGTACCAGGAAGGGCTTGTTAAACAAAATGGAGAAAACCGTAGCGTGGAATGAATCCGTAACCACGTAGTCCGCATCCATAAAAGAACGCAGCCACTGCTCTACCGGAGGCTGTATCCTTTTCTCCAGGGGCAACTCTATACGTCCTTCCGGTTCGGCCTGGTTGCATGTAAACACTGTGGCGCCGTAACGGGCGGCAAGACTGTTGACTATATGCTCCTTTTCCGGTGTCCGGTCCAGAATATGCTCGAAGAGATTACCCTCGCAGGGCTTTGTGGTGGTATTATCTACAAGAGACGCATATTGCCCCCTTGAGAGCAGCATGCTGGGATCCAAAACCTTGACGGCATCGACTCCAAGATGCTCCCGGCATAACGCTATACCTGAAGATTCCCGTACGCTTATTGCGTCAAACTTGCCGGCCAGAAGGGCGCACTTATTTGTCTGTCCGGGAGAGAATTCCCATGAATCGGAGCCGAACGATGCGGCATAGGCGATACGCTTTACAGGCCACCCTTCGGCAAAGTCAAGGAACATCTCGTTTATGTTATTGTATTCCGGGCGCCAGACCTGGTCGCTCCCAACCACATAGGCATCAAAGCTGCCGGCAGTCAGGTCCTTATGTAGGTCTGCATAGGGGTACAAGTCAATATGATTCCGCACAAATGCCCGTGTGTGCCTGGTAAAGACCTCATAATCGTGAAGGTACCTGCGCTCGTACATCAAATAAGACGCAGGCACCTTCCCAAGCGCTACCTTCGCCAGCCGCTTCAATAATTTGGTCGCAGAAACGGACGGCCTTGAGATGCAATCCAGCGTGTATACCTCATGCCCCATCCCCTTAAGGCACTGTTGCAGGGCATAGTTTTGAAGGATGCCGCCATAATTGGTCCTCAGCGGCTGAGTAAGGATGGCGATTCTCACGGCAATCTTTTTTTTATGGCGTTTATCTTCTTCTTAAAGAACACAGGTATCTGAGATATGGATTTCTTGCGCTTATATATGCCGTACAAGCTGTTTACCGGTGTTCCAGCGGAAAACTTCCTAAAGAAATCCGCTCTCTTTGCAGGCTCTTTCCTGGAATAAAGATATGTGGGATTCTCCAGGACTGCCTCTTCCAACGAAGTCGCCAGCATATCAAGATCCAAATCACTTATGATTTCCTGCCCTTTAGTGGTATTGACCATAAGCAATCCAACCCCCTTTTCATCAAAAAATGAGGGATGGCTGTCCTCAATGCCCCAGTAATCCCCGATTGTAATATCGCTGTGGCTCCCGCCATTTTTGGCAGGACAGTGAAAACAGGAAGGGCGGAGCGAGTAATCGTTCATGAACAGCCACAGGTAGGGGTTTCTCGTATAAGGTTGCGAGATTTCCTGAACCGTATTGCCGGAAGGGCCAGCTGTTTTGAGCGTAAAGCTGTAATATATCCATCCGCTTCTTTTATCCCGGAAGGAAATGCTTTTAATACTCTTATCCTGAATGGATTGTTTCAGATAACTCCTCCAAACGGCGGGAGATGGGACTCCGTGGCAAATAAAATCTACTGCCACAAGATTAGCGTATTCTTTCTTCAGAAAAAGCTTCAGTGCCTTCACCTGGCAGCCGGTCCCGCAGAACAGGACTTTACGCTTGCCGTCCAGGCAGGCTTTTATGTCGGAGAAGCAGTTTCCTATCCGGCTTTGCAGATATTTTGATCCCATCAGCGCCGGCAAGTCCTCATATTTCTCTATACCCTTGTGATTCACAGTTTGGAAATCCGGGCTGAAGGCCGCGCCATAAACAACGCCATTGTCTTGAAGCACCTTCCTTGCAAGGGCGACAAATATGCCTCCGGAGGATGAATTCAGCAGGTCTTCTTCCGACTTGTTCCTGGCCGCAAGGACGGACATCGGGGCTGCGGGCTCCAGGGCGTTCAAAACGGGGCAGACCGTATCGCACAAACCGCATCCTACGCAAGCCTGTTCATTTACTACAGGGTAACCGAAGCCCTCCGCATCTTCGGAAAAGGAGATGCATTTGGCAGGGCATGTCTGGATACAGGCCTCACAACCGCAGCAATCGTATTTGGTTTTCAGCTGTATCATGTCCTTTCTTTTCGCAAATACCGCCGTACTGTATTACCCAGGAAATGGCGTTCATCAGCAGATAAGCCGACGGAGAGTATCATGGCGGAAGTGAACAGTACTATGGCCAGACAGGCCAGGATCCACGACCCCGGCAGTTTTTCAAAGAGCCTTGCCCAGAGCAGGGCGGCTGCGGTTGAAACGGTTACAACTATAAAGCAGGGGAGAAGGACCTCTTTTGCATAGGCGCGAATGCTCATCCCTATCATTGCCCGGATAAAGAACAGTCTCACCACAAAAGACAGGGAGCATATTGCAATCATTACCACGAACACGGAATACGGCTGGCCGCCGCATTTAAGAACCACCCATGCAACTGGAACGATGCTGAGCAGGATGGCGCTGAGTGTAATCTGGTAGGTTTTAATCTTTCCCGTAGCGGCAGCTGAAGTGGTAAGAGGACCGGCCATTGCATTGATGATGGCGACACAGAACAGGAGCCGCATGAATGTAATGGTATGCTCCGGAACGTTTTTCAGCCACAGTGTAAGTATTGGCTCGGCTTCTACCGCGACAGGGAGCATTAGGACGAGCAACAGCAAACAAGTAAACTTGGAGGAGCGGAAAACAAGCCGGTGCATCTCCACCTGGCGCTCCTGGGCATACAGTTTTGTGACCTGAGGATTAACTGCCGTCTGGAAATTGGATGCAAAACGGTGGATGGCCGATTCTACCTGTACCGATATGGCCCGGGCTGCATTCACGGCGGGGCCGAAGAACATATTCAGGAGAAGGTTCAAGCCTGTGTCGTACATGACCGCGGCAAAATTACCCATGAGGTTCCATCCGGCAAAACCGGACATCTCCTTTATAAGCGGCTTGTCGGTTCCCCGAACCAGTTTGGACTCCGGAAAACTTCTCCTGCAGTACACGGTATAGACGGCCCTGACTAAAAGCTGGACCAGCAAAATCAACGCGGCGTACAGTATAAGCTTGTCAAAATTGCCGATCAGAAGGATATAAACAATCAGCAGCTTCAGCACAACTTCAACCACGGATATGGCCGCAAAGACCCCCATGCGCTCATGGGCAATGATAATCGCATTGTACGGCGTACTCATTATCTGTACGCACATGGCGGCTATCGAAAACTGGAATACCCACATGGCGGCCTGCATCCTTTCCGGAGGAATGACCAGTTTGTGGTAAAACAGATACATGCCTATCGTTTCCGACAGAAACACGACTATGAGGGAAATCATCGCATGTATCTGCACGCTCGTCGTGAAAACGCGCTGCAGCCGTGCGGGGTTGCAGCTCCCCAGTTCAAAGGTGAGATATCGCTGGGTAGAAGTCACCATGGCGCTGTCGAGGAACGCAAACAGGCTCACAATGCCGCCGACAACATTATACAGGCCGTAATCTACGACCCCCAGCGTATTCAGTACAACGCGGCTTGTGTACAATTGCACAGCCATGATGAACAACATGCGCATGTAAAGCAGCATGGTGTTCTTGGCTATCCTTTTGTTATTTGCCGCTGTTTCTGACATCCGACGGTTCAATTACCTCTTGTCATCCCATCCGAACGGATGCTTAGCTAAAGGTAACTTTGCCAGCGGATGGTAGTCCCCTATAAGCCCGACGGGCGTTGCATTCCTTATGTCACTCACGATCTGAATGCTCTCCCGTGCCTCGCTTATACGGAATCCCTTCCCGGCCAGGATGTTCTCATAACTCTTGGTATGAAGCTCGGTGAATCCCTGGCTGAATTCGAACTCTTCACCGTCGATGGAAATAGACCTGTAGGTTTTCTTTTCTCCCTTTACGGCATTCTCCGGCAGGCACTCGGCATTGATGCTCAGAAAATAACGGACTCGCGCTTTTTCGAGCTCCAGATATCCGGCAACACGGTCGAAGCTCATTACATGGACAATGCTCTGTTTCACAGGGCCGAAAATCCACTGAAGCATGTCATAGAAGTGCACGCCTATGTTCGTTGCCACTCCGCCGCTCTTCCGTACATCCCCCTTCCAGGAGGCATAATACCACAGGCCCCGCGAAGTGATATAAGTCAAATCCACATCGTACACCTTGTCCTTGGGCCCCTCGTCCACTTTCTTTTTCAGGGCTACGATGGAATCATGCAACCTTAGCTGCAGGATGGTATATGCCTTGTGGCCGGTTTCCTTTTCCATAGCGATCAGGGTATCAAGATTCCACGGGTTCAGCACGACAGGCTTCTCGCAGATGACGTCACTCCCCAGACGCAGGCCATACCGGATAAAAGCATCATGAGTATAATTCGGAGTACAGATACTCATATAGTGCAGTGTGTCGCCTTTCATAAGAATCTGCTTGGTGCAGAAACGGTCAAACTGCTCCATCTCGGTAAAGAAAGAGCAGTTGGGGAATGAACTGTCCAGACGTCCTACACTGTCGAATCTATCCAGCGCTACAACCAGCTCATTGCCGGTATCCGCAATGGCTTTGATATGGCGCGGAGCAATGTATCCCGCAGCGCCGATCAATGCAAAGAATTTCTTCTCCATAAGAAACCACTATCTGTTCTTAACCAAACGGTATATTATCTCTATCGGGTGCACAGCCTTTATCCCTGTGCCGTCCAGTATCTGTTGCCGGCAGGAAGTGCCGGGGGCTGCAACAAAAACCGGAGTTCCGGTCTGCTGCACAGCCTTCCTGACGGCCGGGAACAACACCATTTCACCAATCTCAAGACTGACTCTGTAGTGCTCCTTTTCATAACCGAAGGATCCGGCCATTCCGCAGCACCCGCTGGGTATAACGTTTACCTTGGCATTCAACAGCTTCCGTAAAACCCGGGCCGTTGCTTCCACTCCTACCAGTGCCTTCTGGTGGCAGTGCCCGTGAAGGAACACTTCTACAGGCATCTGGTCAAAACTGTCCGCCCCAATGCGCCCCGCCTCTATCTCCCTGAGCAGGAACTCATCATACAACAGACAGTTCCGCCCCAATTCTTTTGCCTCCTCTTTCAATCCTTCTTCTACCAGAGACGGATACTCGTCCCGGAACGAAAGTATGCAGGAAGGTTCAATCCCTACCAGGGGGGCATCTTCCGTTATCACGTCCTTCAGCAATCTCACATTGCGTCCGGCTATTCTTCCGGCCAGCCTCAGGCAACCCTTGGAGATGGCCGCCCGACCGCTTTCTCCATGTCTTGGTATTACAACTTCGTAACCAAGCCGTGTGAGCAGCCTGGAGAACAACAAGCCAAGTTCGGCTTCGTGTTGATCGGTAAACTCATCTACAAAGATACAAATTTTTTTGTTTCCTTGACCGGATTTGTGCTCCAATCCTTCTTTTATAAGCTTTCTTGCTGTCTTTTTACTCAGTTTGGGTATGCTCCGTTCCTGTGAGAAGCCTACGATATGCTTTATAAGGGAAGATGAAAAGCTCCAGGATGCCGCCCAATTATATAGAGGACGGAAGAGCCTGCCAAGCCGCTCTATCTGGGCCATCCTCGCTACCATCCAGGAGCGCAAGGGGGTTCCGTGCCTGTCGTAATAATGTTGGAGCACCTGTGCCCGGATACGTGTCATATCTACGTTGGAGGGGCATTCGCTCCGGCATCCTTTGCAGGCGAGGCAGCTGTCCAGCATCTCCTTGACCAGTTTGTCGTCGCCGCCGCGCGTCAGCACTTCTCTGAGAACATTGGCACGTGCCCTTGTACTCATCAGTTCGTCTCCGCTAACCTTGAAAGCCGGGCACATCGTCCCTCCGATCAGGCTTGATTTGCGGCAGTCTCCGGCCCCGTTGCATTGCTCTATGGAGCGCATGAGTTCAAGCGGGATATCTTTTGCGGCATACTGCTGGCCGGCCTCATAACGCAGCATGCTGTCCATGGGCAGCGTGTCCACTATCTTGTGGCGGTTGAGCAGACCGTCCGGATCCCAGGTCCGTTTGACCTGACGCATCAGGTCATAGGTCTCCTCTCCGTAGAGGACAGGGATAAACTCGCCCCTCAGGCGTCCGTCCCCGTGCTCTCCGCTGATAGTGCCACGGTGCTTCTTTACCAGTACGGCGGTTTTATATGCAAGTTTGCGAAACAGCGCCCTGTCGTCAGCGTTTTTTAGATTGAGAACCGGGCGCAGGTGCAATTCGCCGGTGCTGATATGCCCGTAAAAAACGCAGCGTGTTCCCAGCTCCTCCAGCATCTCGCCGACATCTTTCATATATGCCGGTATACGGGCAGGAGCAACTGCGGTGTCTTCAATCACTCCCGTCGGCTTGGCATCTCCTTTCGTGCCGCTGAGCATGCCAAGGCCGGCTTTCCTTAGTGCCCATACACGGGAAACGTCATTCCCGTAGACACGGGTGTTCTTATACACGAGACCGCTGTCCAGGAGGTCCTTCTCCAGGGCGGCAGCCTTTGCCTCCAACTCTTCCACGGATGCGGCACGGAGCTCGGTAATAAGCAGCGCCGCCGGGTCGCCTTCTACGAAGAAGCGGTTCCGCTGCTGCTCCAGATTGCCTTTGCTCAGTTCCAGGATGTCCCCGTCCATGAGCTCGATGGCTGTGGGTTTGTGCTCCAGGGAAACCAGATTGGCTTCGAAGCTGTCAGCCAGGCTGGAACAGTGGGAACAGACCACCATCAGCTCTTTGGGCGGCAGGGGATCCAGGCTTACGGTTATTTCCGTAATGAATGCCAGCGTGCCTTCGCTCCCGGCCAGGAGTTTACATAGGTTTATGGACGGAAGCGCTGCCGTCACTTCGTCCAGCGCATAGCCGCAACTCCTCCTGCATAAATCTTTGTCCGGATAGTTCTCACTGATCAGGGATGCCGTTTTAGTGTCGGATGCGAATCCCAGAAGCTGGGCGTAAATACGCTCCGGGAGGGTTTCATGGTTTTCGTGCTCCCAGAACCTCTCTCCGAAGCGTGACTCCAGCTCCCCGACAGTATACTCTTTAAACTCCTCGAGAGTGCCATCGGTCAGCAACCCTTTTGCCGCCAGGACATGCTGCCGTGTGCTTCCGTAAACAAGGGAATGGGTGCCGCACGAGTTGTTCCCGAACATGCCTCCGATGCAACAGCGGTTGCTGGTGGAGGTCTCCGGGCTGAAAAACAGACCGTAGGGCCTCAGGGCTATATTCAGCTCGTCCCGTACTACCCCCGGCCGGATTCTTGCCCATCTCTCTTCTGCATTGATTTCCAGTATCTTATTCCAATGCTTGCTGATATCTACGACAATCCCGCTCCCGACCACCTGGCCGGCGATGCTCGTGCCTCCCGCCCTTGGAATCAGGTCGATCCCTTTTTCCCTTGCCAGGCGCATCAGCTCCCGTACGTCATCGATCGTTTCCGGATATGCAACGCCATAAGGAATCTCCCGATACACCGAGGCATCGGTCGAATAGGCGATTTTGTGGAGGCTGTCGGTGTAGATTGTCATTGCCGTACAACTACACCGCTACAGCACCTTTATCATTTTAAGATACTCTGGCCACTCGCCCATATCGCGCCAGGAACGCTCGCTGACGGGGAAGCAGCCAACCCGGCCGCCCCTGCCGTTGACGAGGTCTATCAGATTCGTGATGTGGAAGAACTCGCCTTCGGGGATATCCTCGATCAGCGACGGATTAAGGATATATACTCCCGTGTTCACCTGGAAGACCTGCTCCGGCTTCTCCATAAGGGCAGTCATAAGGCCGCATTCGCCAGTTTCAACAACGCCGTACGGAATCTTTATGCTTTTAACCGTAGTAACGATGGTGATGTCGTTCTTGTTGTCCAAGTGGTACTGATAGACATCACGGTAGTCCTGCTCGTTGATGCTGTCGCAATTGCTGACGAAGAAGGGCGTCGTAATCCTGCCTTTCAGTTTGCTCACGCTGCCAATGGTTCCGAGCGGCTTGTGTTCGTGAATGAACTCTATATCATATTTGTGTTCCAGCTGACCGAGGTAGTATTGGATTATATCGGCTTTATACTTGACGCTCAGGTAAAACTTATGGCAGCCTATGCTCTCGAACTGATCCATGATCACCTCCAGAATGGTTTTTTCTCCTATCGGGATCAGCGGCTTGGGGATTACGTTGGTTATAGGCTTCAGCCTTGATCCCTGGCCGCCGGCCATAATCACCACCGGGACATCAATTTTGGGCTTGGTGTCCGGAACGGTGCCGAAGAGGTCATTCCAGAACCAGACATCTACCAGATTGCCGTCACTGTCCAGAATGGGCATCACCTCGGCCCTCAGGGAACGCATTTTCTCTTTGACCTGTTCATCGCTTTCCGTAACGTAGCCGTAAATCTTGTTCCGGTCCAGAATATTGGATACAGGGTCCGACAGGTCGACATTCCTGATAATGGCGCGCTGTATGTCTCCGATAGTAAGAAGTCCTTCGAAATGGAGGCCGTCGAATACGAAGAGCACTTTGACCTTGCGGCTATCCATGGTCTTCAGCGCTTCCAGCAGGGAAATGCCGGAGTTGATGGTAATCTTGCTGATATCTGTCATGACTTATAAGTTTTCGTATTCCAAAACCCTCTTGATTCCTTCCTCGAAACTGATAGAAGGCTGCCATCCCAGCGACTGAAGCTTGGTACAGGCCCCCCTGGTTTCATCAACTTCGTTCAGCCTGTCGGAAGAAGAGAAGGAGAACTGGACTTTACGCTTCAGATTGCGATTGATAATCTGGGTAATCTCAAGGATTGAGTGGCTCTCGCCGGAACATACATTATAGACACTATAAGCTTCCTTGAGCCGGGCGCACAGGCAGAATGCCTCGGCAACGTCCTTCACATGGATATAATCTCTCCTGGGGGAAGAAGAACGCAGATGAATGACATCCTGTCCGGCTTTCAGCTGGTCGATAATCTCCGGAATCAGCAGTTTGCCTTTCTGCCCCTCCCCGTAGATGTTAAAGGGGCGCATCACCGACACCGGGACTCCAAAATCGCGGTGATATCCTTCGCACATTTTTTCACAGATAACCTTTGTCTGGGCGTAAGGGTTGAAGGGGAGTACCGGATGAGCCTCGTCAATAGGCAGGTACATGGGTGCACCATAGATGTACGAACTGGAGTATACCAGGTGGGCGTTATCTCTCCGGCATACCTCCAGTGCGTTAAGGGTGGTCATATAGTTGACCCTGTAAAACAGTTCCGGCTCCTGATAGGATTTGGGAACATACAGCAGATTGGCAAGGTGGATAAAGGCATCTACCTTCGGTACATTACCGGCTGCGCCCGGCGCGCTGAAATCAACGCCCCGGGAAAGATCTATATGGACAATCTCGTCCCCGGACCGTTCCAGGATTGAACATATCTGACGACCTAAAAAGCCATCACACCCTGCAACTGCTATCTTCATATGAATTACATTTTCTGGTCAAGATTCTTACCTTTCTCCTCATGCTCGAAATTAGGGACAAAGTCCCTGATGGCATCTACTATCTGCTCCTTCGTGAAATGCTCGGAAGCGAAAATATCCTCCAGTCGTGAAAAGAAGCTGTCTATCTCCTGCATTGGATGGCGCTCTGTCTGTTCCACTACACCCAGGGCACGAAAGCGTTCCATGTCCAGTTTTTCTCCGGGAACGAAGAATTCTTCATAAGCTTTCTCGCCGGTGGTGTCGCTCTTGAAATAATAGACAGGATAGTCGCTGCCGTCCCAACGGCGAGTGGCGGCGAGTCGTTTTGCCTCCTCGTCCGAACCGCACTCTTTCTTGTCAAACCCCCTGGCCTTCACGAAGTCATCGCAGATGCCGCTGAAAGTAAGCATCTGGTCTTCTCCCAGTTTGGGGAAGAATACTTCTCCGTTTCTGCCGAGTATGCAGGCGAGCATGCAGATCTGGCCGCTTTCTTCCGGCGAGACAAAGTAGCGTTTGACATCGTCCGGAGCGGAAAGAGGCTGCCCTTTCTGCATCCTGTGCATCCACCCGTCGGGCAGGGAACCGTTGCTGAAGGCCACATTGGCGAACCTGGCGGTAGTTACCTTGAAACGGCTGTTATAAGCCATAACCATGTCCTCCATTATTCGCTTGCTGGCGCCCATGATGTTCACGGGGTTGGCAGCCTTGTCCGTGCTTACGCAGAAGAAATGCCTGGGAGGGTACTCGCAGAGCAAGTCCATGAGTTTCTTGGCCTTTATGTCGTTGTTCTCGATAAGCGCCTGCACGCTGAAGCGGTCTTTCTCGCTGCGCACATGCTTGTGGGCGGAAAAATTGGCCACAATGTCAAAGCCCTTCTCCTCCCGGAAGATACGGGCGAAAATGGGATCGGCGAAGTTGAGCGTGTATGTACGGTACTCGTCGGGCACATACAGTCCCTCAGTGGAGCGGATGTCTCTGGTCAGTTCGGCAAGTCCGTTCTCGTTGAGGTCGATTACCACCAGCTTGCCGGGCTTGAAGCGCAGTACGGCCCTGATAAAGGACGAACCTATGCTCCCGGCACCGCCTATGACACATACGGAACGGCCGGCAATCTCGCGGCTCAATTCTTCTGCATGGTCTCGGATATCGTTCTCGAACATGCTCCCCTGGCGGTGAGTGACACTGTCGGATATGAATTGGTACAGGTTAAACATATCTCTGTTTTTTGACTATCCTTGCTTTGATAATATTCTTTGCATTCTGGACAAGCAGCTCAGTTACCCATTTTATGCCGAATGCATTCCACCGTTGCGGATGGGTGGTAATCATGAGTTTGTCCGGCAATGCGTTATGTTTCAATGCTTCCAGAATGTCACCGGTGCTGTGGAATGACCATCCTGAGCGGTTCCACCGGTCCTGGTAAAGATTTACTCTGTCCCTTACACTTACCTTGTGGCCATCCCACCGGCGGCCGGTGTCCGTAAGATAAAGGACCTGTGAGAAGTCTGTCGAAAGATAGGGCTCGCCGAGTACGCCCAGCTCCCTGTAATCATACTTCTGCCAGATGTCTTTACTGTCGTAAGGAGAGCGGGGACTGCCATGCATGCAGATGGTGCTTACTGGCGTCAGACGGCGCAACGCTTCCAGATTACGGCAGAAATCCGCATATGCGGCGTCTACGTCACCATGACATGTCGTCAGGGATTCATAGTGGTACCCGACCTCGTGCCCCAGCTCCGCAATGGCTTTGATGATATCTTCGTCCCAACTCTCCGGGACGGCCCTGAAATAGTAGGAAGACCTGACGCCCAGTCTGTTCTCCTCCCGGGCGATGGCAAGGGAGTTTGCCGGTTTCTTGTCCACATCATGGCGCATGATCACGAATCTGTCCTTCAGATTGCCGCTGCAGTAGTCTGAGTAAGTGACAAACTCATAGCCGGCATCTTTAAGGCTGACGATAAGACTGATGTATGTGCCCGGTGTGAAATCCATTGTTAAAACTATTTGAACCGGTATTGTATAGACGGGTCATTAAACAGAGCCTTCTTGCTGTCGGGATACCCCTCAACGAGCCAGATAAGAAAGCTTGTGACATCTATTCTGTCTGTCAGCATACGCGCTCTCTTCTCTGCCCAGACCTCCTTGATGCGCTTGTCGCCAAGGAACTCCATACCGCAGGCGATGGCCTTCTGCTGATCTTCTTCCGAAGTCGTTAAACATTTCATGAGGCCATAATCATCCTGAAGGTGTGTAGTATAGTATGTTCCCTTGGTATTCAGAAAGATGGCAGGGGTTCCCAGCACGGAGGCTTCTTCCGACATGGTCCCGCTTTCCCCGAAAACCAGACTGGCATAATACATGACATGATGAATCCTGTCCGGCCTGGTGGGCAGGGCATACGGTTTGAGGGATTCCGGCAGTTCCCCTTCCGAGGAAACGAATACTTTGGCCCGGCGGGAAAAAGACTCGACAGCTTTAATCATGTTCTCCCTGGACATCCCCTTGTAGCCCACGTCGTGGGTGCCGTTCCACGCGATGAACCTAACCACGACATATTCTTCTCCGGCAGATACTCCCAGCTCATCCAGCACACCGGCATCCGGCGTGAACCTTTTAGGATGGAGATAAGCCAGTTCGTTGTATCCGGCCATATGGAATTCCTTCTTGGGGGAAATGACAGGATGCTTATAATCGCCGGTCAGGATAAGGTCGGTAAATGGCAGGTAAAGCCTTACCTGCTCCATGTTGTAGGTGTCTTCCAGGCAGATATGGGGTTTGTGCAGCACTGCAGAAACATGTGCCGCATACATGGACCCGGCGCTGAGGAAGATGTCCGGTTTGAACTTGAGGCTGACTTTCAGCATCTTGAAGTCGAACAAAACCAGCCCCCACAGTTTTTTCAGAGTGGTAGTGAACTTCTTGCCGAAAGACACGTAGGAGAAGCTTTCCGCCTCCAGCAGATGGACTATGAATTCCTTCTGCCGGCAAGTGAAGAGCACGCGGTTCCCCTTACTCTCCATCTCATGGGCGAGAGTCTTGAAGATATGCACGTGTGCCGGATGCCCTATGTCAATCAGTATATTCATCAACCAAATCTTTTTATCAGTTTTACTCCGGCCTTGCCAATGGCGTAAAGCAGCGGATTCAGTATGTTCAAATATCGGCCGTGCTCAACCAGCTGCCCGCCGAATTTGGCCTTGAAGTCCCGGACGCCATATTCCTGGCCCGGTGCTCCCGCTCCCATCATGTCGAAGTACCGGTATCCGTTGCGGGCCGCATGGCAGATGCCTGCATACGTGGCGAGCGTGGAAGGATAGACATTCTTGTTTACGTTATCCATTCCGCAGGCAAACCATTCATATACCGCACAGCCGGGCAGACACACACACAGAGTTCCGCCGACTACCTTCCCGTTGAATTCGACCAACAGGTACCTGGAATAATCCTGCTTGTAAAGATACTCAAAAAAAGAGAGAGGGAAAAGAGCTGTCTTAACCTTTTTTTTGTACAGGTCGTTCAGGATATCATAAAACTCCCGTACCTGGCCGGCAGAAGGATTGTCCACAATTGTTGCTCCCTCCCGGAAAGATGTCCTGATATCCCGCTTGCGGCTTTTGCCCAGATTCTGATCAACCACTTCCTCGGAACTTGTGTCTATATGGAAGTTCAGATGCGGTACGTAACTGAACCCGTTACTCTCAAATACGGGCCTGAAGCGCGAGAAGTCCTCAAAATTGCGGGTTTCAATGTAAATGGTCCTGCCCTTCAGCGACTTACTGCATTCTGAGAGCATTGCAGCCAAGGCTTCAGCACTGATGTCGTCGGCCAGAAGGGGACCGCCGTTGATTATAGCACGGCGTGATAACCAGCCCTTGATCCTTCCGCCGTCTTTCTGGATATAACCTATGATGACTCCCTTAAGCTCCCCGTTTTCTTCCACGGCAATGCAGAAGGGAGTGAAGACTTCAGGCAAATCAGAGTAGATATCATAGCACTCCCTGGTCTGGAAGAAACTGCTCGTAGAAGAAGTTTGCAGCAGTTGCTCCCATTGCGGGCGGGGGATGGAATTGATATCTTTAATTATTCGCATGGGGTATATTCAGAAACGCAGTAATCTTCTTTGCCGGAGGGCAGGGGAGGGATCTCGTCCACGAACAGGATCTCCACCTTTGAACCCGGGAAGTGGGCCTGGAAGTTCTCCCGGACATAATCGAAAGTCGCCAACGGCTCGTCCGGGTCAACCGGTTTTATCAATATGCTAAGGTCGCCTTCCTTGTCCTGCCGTATCTGGAAACGGTCCATCTTCTCATAGAGCCGCTGGCATTCAAGGGTGTGGAAGTCCATATCCTTGAACATCATGTTGTCTATGACTATTGAGGAATATGGACGCCCCTGCTTGTTATATATGGCCCGCCCTTCGCGGCCGATAACTTCTCCCAGCAGGCGATGCTTCCTGCCGCATGAGCAAGGCTCCTTTTTGATATAGGCCAGATCGCCTACCTGATACCGCAGGAAGGGGAAAACATAATTGTTCAGATCTGTGGATACAACATGGCCCACCTCTCCGTCAGGCAGCAGGCGGCCGTTGCCGTCAACTATCTCTACGATGCAATGCTCTTCTCCTATGTGCAGTCCCTCGTGCATGTAACACTCATGTGCGGAGATGCCGCCATCTGCTGCTCCGTAGGCATCGAATACCGGGGCTCTGAACACCTGCTGAATCTTGCGCCTGTAAGCCGGATGCAGCTTCTCGCCAGTGGTGAACACTGCTTTGACACTGCATACGGGGAGATAGTTCTGCTCTATATGCCGTGCCAGGAAATAAAGCGAGGAGGCATAGCCGCGAATGGCTGCAGGGCGGCGCTTCATCAGCGCATGGTAGTAGCTGTCCAGGGCCTCGGGGGTGATATCTGTGCAGTCATGCTTCTCGTTTCTCATTATGAAGCGGTCAAACATGCCCTTCATCAGCATTTTTTTTGCACCGGCGTTCTTCTTTACAAGGGAATTGCCCGCCAGCGTAAACATTTTCTCTCCTACATGGAAGCCAGCCCAAAGCCAGCCCCTGAATGCCAGCCCTCTGAGTTTGTTCCACGTCTGTACGTCATCCAGGTAGCGCATGGGCGTTCCCGTACTTCCTCCGGTAGATCCTTCAAGGTACTTGCGGCCGGAGGCATCTTTTGAGATCAGTTCGTCATAATGTTCCCTGATCAGTTGCTTTGTGAGTACGGGCAACTTGACAAGGTCTGCGCGTGTCTGTATATCAGCGGGCGTAAGATTCCGCTCTTCAAACACACGTCTGTAGTAGGGCACGTTCTCGTAGCAGTGACGCACAAGCTTCTGAAGCTTCCCGTTCTGCAACTGCAGCAATTCATCCTCAGACAGCCACTCGGTCCCGAGGGTCTCGGCATAAGCGCCGTGCAGGTCCCGCCCCTTTATTCTGTCGCCAATGGGAATCAGTATGTGTCTGTCTAATAAACTGTATATGCTCATGCCTTGTGCATCTTGATAAGATTAGAAATAAACTGTTTCCTGTGCCTGTGCCGGGGGGACAGAAGCTTTGCGGCTATATTCAACCGCATCAGAATGCGTTCTTTCATCCGTGCTCTCTTGCAGGCTTTGCTATAATAATTCTGATACTGCCCGTCAGGAAGCGTGCCCAATGAGGCGTACTCCTTATTTATGTCTGCGAGCAGAGCCTGAAAGTCTTCATCTGCCATTGCCTTCACAAGACTGTCTCCGAATGCCAGGTCCTGCAGCCGGACGCCCATCAAAGATACGCATTTTATTTCTCTCCCGGATATTTCTATGTGAGCAGCCATTCCACGGCCGAAGTGCCTTGACTGCACGTCGTCGAAGCAGAAATTGCCCAGAGAGTACAGGATATGTCCCTTCTTATACCGCTCGTATGGCTGAATCACATGAGGATGGTGCCCCACAATCAAGTCGGCGCCCCCGTCAATCAATGTGTGAGCCAGGTTTCTTTGCTCAGGGGAGGGGATGCAGATGTACTCGTTCCCCCAGTGCAGGCAAAAAATGATTATGTCCGGATTGAGCTTTTTCATCCGTTCCAGCGTGCGAAGGGCCTTTTCCTTATCAAGGTCGGCATAGAGGCCGGGATTGTCGATGGAGCAGATACGCCCGTCGCATAAACCTGCAATGCAGATGGTCGTGCCGTCTTTGCTGAGGGAAAGAATGGTGGCGCCTCCCTCGTCTGCCTGGCCTGTCACATGGATGCCACGGCCTTCCAGAATAGACAAGGTGTTGCGATACCCTTCCTCTCCGTACTCCAGAATATGGTTGTTGGCAATATTCAGGACGTTTATTCCCGCATCTTTCAAGATATCGGCGAACATAGGACGGCCGCAAAAAGCAGCATCACCTGAAGCGTCTGTAAGAGGGCTTTCCAGATTGCCGATTATGAAATCTGCCGGCGTCAGGACGGATGCAAATTCACGGCTCCATCTGGCTGCGTTCTCTATGGTGGTTTTGGAACGGACGCCGAAGCCTGCAGTAAAGATTTCGTCCCCCGGAAATATATCCCCTATGAAGGTCAGGCTCAACATCCTACTTCTGCTTAACATATTCCAGGACGCGGTCCCATATCTTTCCGTTGGCAGCTACGGAAATAGTGTCTTTGATCTTGACAGCTTCTGCCTGCATGTCTTTTATCTTTTCCTCGTCTGACAGGAGTTTCTCCAGGCATGCGACAACTTCTGATTCGTTATCGGTATCCTCGAACATGTAACCATTCTTCCCGTTGACAATCACGTCTGCAATATCGCCGACATTGGAGACTACCGGGACGCATCCGCAGTTCATGGCCTCAAGCAGGGCGACGGGAAATCCCTCCCCTTTGGAACAGGAGATAAACAGCTTGCTGTCGGAAAGGTATTTGATCTTGTCTTCAAGAGCCGGCAGGTAACCCAAAAAGTCGATCATGGTATCGACGCCTCTCTCTCTCGCCTCGTTCATGACGGCTTCCAGCTGGTCCCCGTCGCCTTCTACAGCTGCTTTCAGAGCGTACCTGCTTTTTAATGCGGAGAGTGCCCTGATGAACAGGATCACATTTTTATTGCGGTCTATACGGGAAAACGATATGATATCATAATGCCGCGAGTCGTTTACCGGTACCCTGGTGAAGGCTTCGTCGGGCAGGTTGGGCATTATAAACAACTTTTCAGACGGAATGCCTTTCCGGATAAGGTACTGACGTGTCTGCTCACCGGTGACGGTGAGGGCTTTAGCCCCTTTGCCGAAAATCCGCAGGTTGAGTTTCTCCATCCACGGGCCGTCTGCCCAAAACTCCCGGTGGCCTGCCACTGTCATGTGAATATACGGCTTGCACGTAAACAGACTGATGATTCTGCCAATGAAGCCATGGGGAGTGTTCAGAACCCCTGCAATAACATCTATCTTGTTTCTGCGTACAGCCCTGATCCCGCGGCCTGTCTTCAAAAGATGACGCCATAGTCCTTTCTGGGGCTTTGCCGGGACAAGATACTCCACCCGGCTGTCTTCCAGGGTGCCAGGGAAGTCTCTCAGGACAAATATCCCGTCCGTATAGCGGGAAGCCAGCATAGGCAGCAGTATGTTGTCCGTCAGCATACTGTTCCCTAATTTACAAACAAGCAGTACTTTCATCTTATCCCCTTATTACATTCCACAGAACAAGAACGCCAACGGCAAAAGAATACAATGCCGTCTCCATATAGAAAGTCTTGTGCTCCTGGCTGTCCCATTTATAGAGGCCGTAAAAAGCAAGGACAATGGTGAAAGGAATATGTGTCATCACCTTCCGGAGCTCAAGGCTTGCCATGACAAACGCCGTTCCCAGCATCCCCGATATAATGAACACGACAAGAGGGGACATCAGCTTGTTCTTCTCTTTGATAGCGTAAAACACTCCGACCCAAAGAGGGACTATGAGAAACATCCTGTACGTCAGGCCGGCGCCGTAGAAGTTTATGGTCGCAGGATGGCCGGCAGTCTTGGGGAACAGGGAAGGGAAGGGGCCGAAGGGGGCCGCGAAGCTGCTGACGAACAGACTGAATTTTGACGAATATCCATCCACGGTGCCATAATCCACCATGGCGTTCAAGTCTCCTCCTGTATAGGTGTGCAACATTTTCGACATGGTGGTCATCGTAAACAGAAAGAGGAATACCGATGACGCGTACAGAAAAAAGGAGAAGGCGCTGCCCTGTTTGCTGGTGAAAGCGAAATAGGACAGATAGCTTACGAACAGCAGTGCCGTCACTGCCGGTCTGAAGAAAAGTATCAGCACCAGGAACAGGCCTGACCACAGATAAGACCAGCGATTGTCATCCGATACGGCCTTGTAAAAGAAATAAACCGAACAGATGACCAGAAAGACAAAGAAGGATTCCTTGAGAAAGGAACAATGAAAAAAGATCAGGTACGATGAGGTGCCATATGCGAGTCCGGCCATAAAGGCATAAGGATCCGGCATGAAGTGACGGCCTATTCTGAGCAACATGACCGCCGACAACGCGCCGGAGAGCATATTGACTGCATTGAGGAAGAACTTCGACGGTATAATTGCCATCAGGATACTGTCCAGGAACATGGCACCCCAGTCTTCAAACTCGTATAGTTTCATCAGCCGTTTAAGATTCCCGAACAATCCTATGTCCCAGGTCTTCATGCTGCTGGTATAGTAAAGCCAGGCGTCAGCCTTACTGAACATGAACGTATCCCCGGAGTAGTAGTAGGAAATCATCATAAAGGCTGCTCCTATCACCAGGGAATACAACAGAACCACCCCGAACATGGAGCTGTCAGAGTAGCTGGCATTCCCGCCGGAATAGAAAATAAGAAGCGCCAGCTGCGTGGTGAAAGCAAGGAGAGTACCCAGCGTCATAACACAGAGAGACCTGCTCAGAACCAGGGCTCCGAGCAGTAAGATGGACAGGAGTCCAACTATGAGTATATTGTTATGCAGCCTATACAGCATCACTCTTTACGGTTCTTCTCACTCGCCAATATATACCAAGTAACTCCGCAGCAACTGTTACCCCGAACATGTTCACCAGGCGGGCGGCACGACGGGCCTTGCGTGAGCATGAATGACGAAGCAGGTCTTTGTGCCGTTTCAGTACGGCAAGAGCTGCCGGCTTGTCCTTTTTGTCAATCATACAGTAACCGTAGCCACGGCTTACCCACATGTCTGCCAGATATGACAGGATAGCTGCGGCGTTTACGCAGCCGAGGCGGCATTGCTCTTTCCAATATGCGAAAATCCGGTCGTAACTCTCATACATCCAAATGGATGGGACAGTGGAGAGACTTCCCGGCCTGTGGCAATAGCCATAAAAGTCCAGGTTCTTTATGCAGACACGCTTGACATGCTGCCACAGGTGGAGGCTCCAGAAAACATCCTCGCTCGTTACTCCCACAGGGAAGAAAATTTCATTCTTTTTCAGGAGTTCCATGCGTGCCATGTTCACACATGCGCTCATGCTGAACTGCTGTGTCTTGACCAGGTAATCGAATATGCCCGTCGTATCAGGGAGAGAATTGATTGTTTCCAGATCAAAATCGCTGCTGTAAATGCGGCGCTCCTGGTCCCATATATCTACGCTCTTGAATACTACCAGGTCGGTCTCCGGAGAGATGCCGTCAAACAACTGTTCAAGGCCATCGTCCAGCAGCCAATAGTCATCTCCGTCCAGGAAAATGATAAATTCGCCTTCTGCGTAACGTATTCCCGTATTCCTGGCTCCGGCAAGGCCCGGCTCTTCCTGGCGAATAACCCGGAATCCGCTGTGCTCGGAAGCTATACGCTGGCAGAGCTCGCAACTGGAGTCAGTGCATTTCTCGCTGTCTACCAATATCACTTCGTAATCCCGGAAAGACTGCCGGAGGACGGAAGAGACGCAGCGCTCCAGATAAGGCGCTACGTTATATACCGGTATGACAATGCTCAGCTTCATCAATAACTATGCTTCCGTCCAAACAGTATGTTGGCAACAGTTCCCCAGAAGTAGCGCCAGTCTGTTCTGAAAGGATGCTTGATATATGCCTCAAGATACCGTCGCTCCGATGCCTGGATTGCATCCAGGTCCTTCGGCGTCTGCTTCTCGTAGTAAAACGGCGGGATCAGGCCCGGCTTTACGGAAGTCCTAAGCTGTTGCATCTCAGGAGAATACAGAGAAAAATACTGCTCCGACAGGGGCCGAACGCCCACCAGCTTCAAATCTCCCTTGATCCAGTTCCACAGCATGGGAAGCTCGTCCAGCCACAGGGGCCGCAGTATCTTCCCCCAGATATTCACGCGGAAATCATTTTTGAACTTCCCACCCTCGCGCAGATGGTTCCTTTCGTAAATATACTGCTGCAGATACTGCGCGTAGCTATGCATGGTCCTGAATTTGTAAATCCCCACTATCTTGCCGTCCTTTCCGACGCGAGGGAGCTTCACTATGGGCGAAACGCAGGTCTTGTTGCGGGGCAGAGGCTCGGAAACCTTCTCTGCTGTAATACAAAGAGCCGGTCCCTTGTAGGCCTCGTCCACTATTCGGAATCCGGCGCGGCAGATTCTTCCCAGAATCTCTGTGCGGCTGTACATGCGGTGCTTTTCGCCGGCCAACAGGAAGTACAATTTGCGGGTAATGCGTATCTTGGGGCACACGTCATGCCACATATAAGCCCAGAAATTGATTACACGCGAGATGAATTTGGAGTACTTTCTCCTGACTGCCCGGCGTTCGCTCATGGAGGTCAGCGCATGGCATTCCATGCGATCGCCCAGCTCCAGCTGCCCGTTGACCGCGTCCAGATATGAGTTTACATGCGGAATGTGATTAAGCCTCTCCTTAATAACGAAGGTATTCATTTATGGCGCAGCAGACGCTGTGTATTTCGGTTTCTGTAATATACGGATGCATGGGGAGTGAAAGCACTGTGTTTGAAAGCCGGCTGGCCACCGGGCAGGATGTGTCCGGGGAAGGGCCTGGCGAGATGGCTTTGAATGCTGTCTGGGCATGCATGGGCTTGGGATAGTAGATCATGGACGGAATACCTTTGTCCTTGAGGGCCTGCTGCAGGTGGTTGCGTTGCTCTTCGCTGTCGAGCTGAATGGTATACTGTGCCCAGCTCGAGCCGAAGCTCTCTGGTATATAAGGCACCTTGACTATTCCATCCAGCAGCCGATTGTATTCCTTGGCCGCTGCATTCACGGCTTCCACTTCCTGGTCAAAGACACTCAGCTTCACTTCCAGCACTGCGGCCTGGAGAGTGTCAAGCCTGGAGTTCAGGCCTATGCGGACATTATCGTATTTATCGCCCCCTTTACCGTGCACGCGGTAAGACTCAATAAGAGCCGCCCACTCGTCGTTATCTGTGAACACGGCACCGCCGTCTCCGTAGCAGCCCAGCGGTTTGGCAGGAAAGAAGGAGGTGGTGGCAATGTCTCCGAAAGAGCAGGCCTTCCTGTCTCCGATGCTGCCGCCGAAGCCCTGGGCGCCGTCTTCCAGTACCAGCAGGCCATAGCGGTCGGCCACGGCACGCACCTCCGGGTAATTGGCCGGAAGACCGAAGAGGTCCACAGCCACTACCACACGCGGTTTGAGGATTCCGTCAGCCAGGACGGCCTTTACCGCCGACTCCAGGCTGCTGGCGTCTATGTTGAAGGTTCTCTCTTCTACGTCCACAAATACGGGAGTGGCGCCTTCCAGGGCCACGACTTCCGCTGAGGAGAAGAAAGTGAAGTCCGGAACGAACACGGCATCGCCTGGGCCTATCCCCCAGGCCTTGAGGGCCAGGGTGAGGGCATCGGTTCCGTTGGCGCAACTCAGGCAGTGCTTTACACCCACGTATGCGGAAAGCTGCGCCTCCAGATCCTTTACCTGCGATCCCATGATATAATGGGCGTCCGCGGCAACGGACAGCATGGCAGCGTCCATCTTCTGTTTGATTGCCTGGTATTGTTTGGCTAAATCTCTGAACTGCATCACTTTATTCTGCTTGTAATTTCTCCTTTTTCATTCACGGTCCCAATTTGCCGGGCAGGTACGCCTGCCATCAGGGCGAAGTCGGGGACGTCTTTGGTGACCACCGCTCCTGCGGCAATCATTGCCCCACGGCCGACTGTATGTCCGCAGACGATTGTGCAGTTTGCACCCAGCGAGGCCCCCTCCTTAATGAGGGTTTTCCTGTACTGACCATGCACGGGGAAATGCGCACGCGGCACCAACACGTTGGTGAATACGCACGAAGGGCCGCAGAACACATTGTCTTCCAGCTCCACACCCTCATAAACGGAAACGTTGTTCTGTATGCGTACGCCGTTTCCGATTATCACGTTGTTGCCAATGTTTACATTCTGGCCCAGGGAACAGTTTTCGCCGATTCTGGCGCCCTTTTGCACGTGGCAAAAGTGCCAGATCTTGGTGCCGTCGCCAATCTGGACGTCGTCGTCTATGTAGGAGGAAGGATGAACGGTGTACATAAGCTAGTAGGAATAATACCTGTATTCTCCGCTTTCGGCGGCATTCAGGATAATGAAAGTGCGTTTGTCCCAGGAAGATGCAATTTCGTCGATGCGCTCCGGCGTGCGGCGGTCGGAATAACCCGCACGCAGGACGAAGAGAATGCAGTCGGCATAACGCAGGAGGATTTCTCCGTCGACCAGGGTGGTTGAGGAAGGAGTGTCTATGAGGATGATGCTGTACGCTTTCCGGAGTTCTGCCATCAAGCCGGCAAGACGCGGGCTCATGAGCAGGCCGGCCGGGTCGTCGGGAAGATCGCCTGAGGGCAGGACGTCCAGCCCGGGATACGACTCGTGACGCACGATGAGAGCCTGCCAGTCGTCGGTCTTGCCTTGGAGATATTCGACCAGACCGTCGCCTTTGGCTTTCCATTTCGTGGATGCCTTGCCGCGGCGAAGGTCTCCGTCTATCAGCAGTATCTTCCTGCCTTCGTAAGCCAGGGCCATGCCCAGGTTCAGGGTGATAAAGGTTTTACCTGCCCCGGGGCCCTCTGCGGTAACCAGGAAAACTTGCTCCTGGGGCGTTCTGGTAAGCTCAAGGCGGGTGCGCAGCATGCGGAACGCATCGTTGAGACTGTTTCTGCCGTCTTCCGTGACCACTACCGACTTTCTCTTTTTCCTCCTGCCTATGCTGGGGACCTCGCCAAGTACGGGCAGGTCGCAGCGCTGCTGGATATCGGCCACAGTCCTTACCCTGTCGTCCAGAGTGATGTTGAGGAAGATTATGATGAGCGGCAGCAGCAGCCCCAGCAATATAGCGGTAAACAGCACTCTGGGAATATTTGGCGAAGTGGGTTTGCTGCTGGCATGTGGAATATCAAGAATGCGGATTGCGGAGGACCGGTAGGTGATGCCGATCTCGTTTTCTTCCTTTTTCTGAAGCAGATAAAGGTACAGGCTCTCCTTGACCTTCTGATCCCGTTCTATGGAAGCCAGGAATTTTGCCTGCTCGGGATTGGAACTGATTTTGGCTGTGGCGTCATTGTTGAAACCCCTCACGGAGGCGAGCTCAATGTCCAGGGTCTGGATATGATGATTGATGGCGGTTCTGATGCTCTTCTTGAGGCCGTCAATTTCATTCTCCAGGTTGACGATCATGGGATTCTGGTCGGATGTATATGTCAAGTGGCTGTTCAACTGCATCAGCAGGTTGTTATACTGTGAAATCTGGGCCGCAATGGTTGGATTGTCAATCCCGGAATTCACGAGAAGCAGCCGGCGCTCGCCGGAGCTGGAGTCGAGCATGTCTTTGATGAAGAGAGCCATGGCCTTCTGGTTGGACAGCTCCAGGATCCTGGCTTCCGACTGGCTTTGCTGCTGTAGGTACACGTCGCCGACGGAACTGAGGTCGGTGATGCCGTACTTGCTCTTGTAGGAGGCTATACTGTCATCCACCATGTCCAGGTCCTGCTCAAGCAGGCGGAGACGGTTGTCTATAAAGTTGGATGTGTTCCTGATGAGGAGTTGCTTGTCTTCTATGTATTTGTCATCATAGACCTGGATAATTTCAGAGAGGACCCGGTTGGCCTTCTCGGGAGAGGAGTCTATGTATGTCAGGTTGATGATGGTCGATTTATCGCTTTCCTGCTCTGCATCCATGCTTGCACCAAGCCCCTGGGCAATACGAAGAAGCGATTCTTCATCGGCTTCAGGGTGCAGGCGGCGGGCTACCTCCATCAGCACATCCAGAGACATGATATGACGCACAACGTTGGTCACATTGTTTTTGGACGTAATAAGGCCGAGATCGGAAAAATCTTCTCCAACGCTGGAGGCATTGTTGCCGGCGCTCTCTTCCTTTACGAGGATGGTCGCATGGCTGGTGTAAGTCCTGGTGGTTCGTTGCAGATGAATTCCGGCAGCTATCAGGCAGACCGCAAGGGAAATGACAAACCATTTCCATCGGCGTAAGCAAAGCCGTAAGAAATCACCGATAGTGAGGTAATTATTGGAATTTTTGCTCATGTGCTAACGGAGTTGAGTGATAACGGAGATGACAATGGCGACCAGCGACGCCATGGAAAGCCAGGTAGAAGGCTGGCTGAAGGTGTTGCCTGTAGCATTGTAGTCCCTTTGGCGTTTAGGATTGGGCGTTACATATATCACGTCGTTCTGCTGCAGGTAAAAGGCGGGGGACTCCAGTACAGACCTGCGGTCGCAAAGGTCGATTACGTAGGTCTCGTCCTCCCCGTCCACCTCGCGGCAGACCATCACGTTTTCCCTCTGGCCTATGATGGTAAGGTCGCCTACTGAGGCCAGGGCGTCCAGGATTGTGAAATGGTCATTCAAAATCTCTATGCGGCCGGGACGGGCCACTTCTCCAAGAACCAGGACGGACAGGTTTACGTATTCGACGGTTACCACGGGATCCTTGACCAGGTCCCTTGCAATAAGGCGTTCCCTAATGTAATTTGCCACTTCCATGCGGGTTTTACCCACCACGGATATTCGCCCAAGTACAGGGAAATCTATATCGCCCTGATGGTCTACGGTGTAAGCCAGCAGGCTGGAGGCTGAGGAAGAAGATCCTCCCGAGATTGTGAGAGGGGTGGATGTTGCACCTAATGTGCGATTGCTGTACGAATTGGAAGTCAGGTTGAACTGCTGCATGAGCATGGGGTCGGAACTGTTCACCACAATGTTGATCTTGTCTTCCGGGCGCAGCCGCAGGGGTTGTTCGGGCGGCAGGGCCATGCCTCGAATGTCTTCCGCATTCTGGAAGTAAGCAACATTCTGTGGAGTGGCGCAAGAACCAAGTCCCAGCAAAAGGCTCCAGGCCAGGAGTTTTAACCAGATATTCCTCATAGATTACTACTAAATTCTAAATAAGTCACAAATATAACACTTTTTTTAGAAAAAAGGCGTATCTTTCGCCGAAAACAGATGCGGCACCTGGGCGAAATAATATCTTTGGTCGTGGCCATTTCCTGGACCGTGACGGCTTTGTTTGCAGACAAGGCCAGCCATCGTCTGGGGTCCATGACGGCAAATGTTATCAGGCTCGTCCTTGCATCGGTATTCCTCGCTCTCATTCTCTGGGCGGGACTGGGGCACCCGTATCCTGTCTATGCAGACGGTAAGACCTGGGCATGGCTTGCGGCATCGGCCCTGGTGGGATATGTGTTCGGAGACTATTGTCTCTTCAACTGCTACCTTTCCATAGGCGCACGGTTCGGGCAGCTTTTCATGACGCTGGCGCCCCCTATGGCGGCCATAGCAGGGTGGATAATACTGGGTGAGTCGCTTGGCTGGAAGTCTATCCTGGCCATGGCGGTAACTCTTTGTGGTATAGCTATATCCATACTCGCCAGGGGGGAGGGGCACCAGTTGCAACTGACGATTCCTTTAAAGGGCGTCCTGCTGGGCCTGGGCGCAGGCCTGGGGCAGGGCGTAGGCCTCGTCTTGAGCAAGGTGGGCATGGAACATTATGCAGGCGTAATTCCGCCCGATGCTCCGTCTTCCATGGATATGCTGCTGCCTTTTGCATCAACCATGATACGCGCCGTCGTGGGCGGGGCGGGCTTTCTGGCTCTTATGGCAATACAGAAGAAGACCGGAGATCTCGTTGCCGCCTCCCGTGACCGCAAGGGAATGGGCTATGCGCTTATAATGACCCTGTTCGGGCCGGTCCTGGGAGTGTCGCTGTCGCTGATGGCGGTCCGCTACACATCAGCCGGTATCGCATCAACCCTGATGGCCCTGACTCCGGTGCTCATTCTCATACCTTATGCCCTCATCTACCACCAGCGCATCAAGCCACGCGAGATTCTGGGCGTGCTTGTCAGTATGACTGGAGTAGCTCTGTTTTTCCTCTTGTAATCGCTTGTCCATATGCAATACAGTAACGGTCAAAGGGAGATCTGGTTGGATTGGATGCGCGTAAGTGCATGCTTCCTGGTGATGGCTACGCACAGCTGCGAGCCGTTTTATCTTGGAGGAGAAGGGTCGCTCATCCTCACCAGGTCCGATGCCATCTGGGTATCTGTGCTTAATGTTCTGCCGCGCGCCTGTGTGGCGCTGTTCGTTTTCGCCTCTTCTTATCTCCAGTTCCCTCTGCATTACACTACAGGGGAGTTTTTCAGGAAAAGGGCGCTTCGTATTCTCCCTCCGTTCGTGTTCTGGAGCATAGTCTATGCCATGGTGTGGGGAGAACCGGTGCAGAACTTCAAGGACCTGCTCCTCAACTTCAACTATGCTGCGGGGCACATGTGGTTCGTCTATATGATTATCGGCCTGTATCTGGTCATGCCGCTGCTGTCGCCGTGGGCGGAACGGGTCGGTAAACGGGAACTGCAGGTATATCTTGGGATATGGCTGTTTACGACGCTGATTCCCCTGATACGCCAATGGGCAGGAGGCGCGGCGCCCGTGATTTATGGTCCGTCCGGCATCCCCAATGCCGCAAAATACCCTTTGTGGGGTGAGGCCAGCTGGAACAGCTACGGAGTTTTCTATTACCTGAGCGGCTTCATCGGATATCTGCTTCTGGGGCTGTATTTCCGCAAATATGTGGGCCGTTTGTCCTGGGGGCGGACTCTGGCGATTGCCGTTCCCTCGTTTGCCCTTGGATTTGCCATCTGCTGCGGCGGTTTCCTTTCCCGGGTGTGGGCGGATTCGCACGGAGTCTTTCCGGTCGAGGGCCCCGTCGGTCTGGCCGCCTTGTGGGAGGGACCATGGCTTAATGATACCTTCGGCGTTACGCTGATGACGCTGGCCTGGATTCTTTTGTTCCGCAAGATTGAGACTGGCGGCATATTCTATAAAAAGCTGCTTTTGCCTGTCTCTAATTCCAGTTATGGAATGTACCTGTGCCACATGCTAGTTCTGGGTGCGGTCTCGGCTTGGCTGAGGGGCGCGCTCGGAATCGGGGAGGACGGTGCTCTTGGCCTCTGGACCACCCCCGTGCAGATTCTGGCAACGGCCGTAATCTCGTTTGCCTGCGTGGCCGTTTTAAGCGTGGCGGTAAGGAAGATCCCGAAAGCGGGGAAGTGGATAATGGGTTAAGGAGGTTTTGAAATGAAAAGAATTGTTCCCGGAGTAGTCAGTATTCTGCTTGTATTGTCCTGCATGGCCATACACTCATGCGGGATGTTTAACCGTGCCCCGCGTCAGGCCAGTCAATCTGTTGCCGACAGCCTCTGGACCTTCAGCCTGGCTCATCCGGATGGCTTTACCCTGCAATTGAGCAGTTGGACCGAGCCGTCTTACGGCATAGCCGTGTCTTACGAGGATACCCAGAACAGCCACGGGCGTGAGGGCCTTGACTTCGTCATCAGCCACGCCATGTCTCACGATGGATATGTGGGGGGCTGGCTCAATTCGGCCGACAGCCTCTTTTATTTCGACAGCGTCCGCATCTTCCCGGAAGATTCCCTTTCGGCCGCCATCAGCTTCGGCGAGGCCAATCACCAGTACGCCATATACATTCTCTCCTCCGGAGAAGAAATACGTCTTGACGGAAATGCGGAGCCTGCCCCTGCGCTTGCTCCGGCATGGAACTAAAAAACGGCTGGCTAAGATTGTTTAGCCAGCCATTTTTGTCTTTATGTGTAAATTGTTGAGTCTGAATTACTCGACAGGCTGCTTCAGGTAGTTCTCAAACTTGTTGATGCCCACTACGGCGCATATGTTGGCGACACCCATGGAGATGATGCCAATGCCGATCATAACTGCCATGGCAGTAGCGGTTACATCAGGATTCTTGAGGCCGAGGACACTCAGGACGATGCCGCAAATTCCAAGAAGGAGGATTGCCCACCACCAGGGGAAGCCTACGCGCTTGTAATCGAAGCTGTTGATGGCGATGATCAAACTGTCGAAGAGCACCCAGAATGCGAATACGAAGGGCAGGGAGACAGCCACGAAGATATTGTTGGCCAGGAAGAAGATACCGATGATGATCTCCAGGATTGCAGACAGCACTCTGGTGGCGCTGTTCGGCAGGAATGCCTGTGTCTTGAAAGTGAAAATCAACTTTGAGATACCGGCGGCCAAAACAAGAACGCCAATCAGCCATGCGGCTGAGAACAGGGTTGCGGCAGGCTTGACGATGCAATAAACTCCTAAGGCAATGAGCAGGATACCTGCAATCACGAGCCAAACTTTAGTACTGGTTTTCATTTGCGTTGATAATTAAATAGTTAAAGCACAAATATAAACAATTTTTGCTATAATCACTTATCCGCCGGAAATTTTTGGGGATAATAAGCGCGGACGCATTTTCTTGCGGTATTCGCAGGAAATCGCAAAGGCAATACAATAAAAGTGCGTATATTTGGAGCGCATAGTATCATCGTGATATATCAGATGGAGACCGATAGAATTCTCTTGCGCCCGTGGCAAGATGACGATGCCGAGGCACTGTTCAAATACGCTTCCGATCCGGAGGTGGGGCCGCGTGCCGGCTGGCCGCCGCACAGGAGCGTGGCGGAAAGCCTGGAGGTCATACGTACGGTCTTCAATGACGCCACCAACACCTGGGCGATAGTGCTGAAAGAAACCGGCGAGCCTATAGGCGCAATGGGATATGGGCCGTCGTGCCAATGTAATCTGCCAGCGCGGGAAGGGGAGCCACTTACCGGCTACTGGGTGGCAAGGCCGTATTGGAACAGGGGAATCTGCACGGAAGCGCTCCGGCTTATGATAGAGCACATCCGCAGAGAGACGGACATCAAGTCGCTGATAAGCGGCCACTTCATAGACAATCCCGCATCCGGAAGGGTGATGGAGAAGTGCGGTTTCGTTCCCACCGGCGAAACGGTGGTGGATTTGGATCAGGGAAGGGATACTCCTATCAGGGTGCTAAGGCTTAACATGCTGAGTGTCAGGGCTGCAAATGCTGAGGATTTGGATGCGATAATGGCAGTCCTGGATGCGGCCAAAGGCATAATGCGGGCGTCCGGCAATCTTGGGCAGTGGGTGAACGGCTATCCTTCCAGAGATGTTATCCGCAACGATATTGACAGCGGCCATGGATTCGTAGTCCTTAAAGGGGAGAGGGTAGCAGGGTATTTTGCTTATATCCCTTCTCCTGAACCGACATACGCATCCATTTATGAAGGCATGTGGATGGAAGATACGCTACCGTATCATGTGGTCCACCGTATCGGCAGCTATCCCGAGGTGCACGGAGTATTCAATGCCATCCTGGACTGGTGTTTTGCTCACGACGGGAACATCCGTATAGATACCCACAGGGACAACCTCATCATGCAGCACAATATCCTGAAATACGGTTTCAAGTACTGCGGCATCATCTATCTTGCTTCCGGCGACGAGAGGCTTGCATATCAGAAAGTAATACATGCCTGAATTCCCATAGCGTTTTAGAGTATGAGTGAAAAGTCACTGAAACAGCATTTCCGGGGCATTCTGGACCGGTATTACCACCTGGGAGTTCCTGAGTATGCTAGGACTCTATCTGCTCCTTGGCGTGGGCATACTGCTCTTGGGGTGGTGGACAGGCAAACGGACAGTTTCTGAATAATCATACGATGGAATACCTGTCAAAGCAACGATACGACGAGATTACGGCCGAGTTGAAGCACCTGGTGGACGAGGTCTACCCCAAAGTGAAGGACGACCTCGCGGAGACTCGCGCCCAGGGGGATCTGAGCGAGAATGCGGGTTACCGTGAAGCCAGGCGCAACCAGGCGAAGACCATCAGCCGTATACGTTTCCTGCAGAAGGTTCTGGAACATTCGCGAGTGATTGACCCTGACGTCCTTCCCAAAGACAGAGTCAGTCTTCTCAGCTGGGTAGAGTTCACTAACCTTGCTACAAATGCCAAAATGAAATTCCAGATAGTCAGCCACCATGAGATGGACCTCGAGGCTGGCAAGATTTCGCTGAAATCCCCGATCGGCGCCGCCCTGATGGGCAAGAAGGTGGGAGAAACAGCCGAGGCTCAGGTCCCCTCCGGAACCCTGCGCCTGAGAGTCGACAGCATTACTGACGATTGAGTGTTTGAGCTAATAATAAATCTTTGTATTTTTGGAAACAAAACTGCATGCGATGAATCTGAAAGAACCATTTGTGATAACTGTCAGCCGTGAAATCGGCTCCGGAGGCCACACGGTAGGCCGTATCCTGGCAGAGAAACTGAATACTTTTTATTTTGACAAGTATCTCATCGAGACCCTTGAAAAGAGGTTCAACCTTACGGCAAGCGGGATAGAGAAGCTGAAGGGAGAAAAGAAAAACTGGCTGGCGGATTTGTTTCACGCCATCGCCCCCATCCCATCGGCCAACACTCTGGGCGTAGACCCGCGCTATACGCAGCAGTTCCGTGTGGATGTTACTACGGACGACATTTATGAGGCCGAGACGGAGATCCTCAGGGAGCTGACCAAAGTGGGTTCCTGTGTCATAGCGGGCCGCTCCGGTTTCTTTGTGTTCAAGGACCATCCCAATCACCTGAATGTGTTCATTATCGCTTCGGATGAAAACCGCATCCGGCGAGTAATGGAAAAGCAGGGCCTGGAGGAGGAATCGGCCAAAGCCCTCATCAAGAACATAGACCATACGCGGGAAAACTACATCCAGCGGTATACCGGAACCAGCCGCTACGATGCCCGCAACTATGACCTCGTGCTCAATGCGGACGGTCATACCGAAGAGGAACTGGCCGACCTCATTCTCTCCTACATTCAGGAATCCGGTAAATAGTATATGGATGCAGTACTGACAGCTCTTCTGATACCTTTCCTGGGCACGGCTCTGGGTGCTGCCTTTGTATTCTTCATGAAAAAGGCGATGCCGGACCTGCTGCAGAAGATCCTGCTGGGCTTCGCCTCCGGCGTGATGGTGGCCGCCTCCGTGTGGTCGCTGCTCATACCCGGCATGGAACTGGGCGGTATCTGGCCCGTGACCATAGGCCTGCTGGGCGGCTTCGCGTTCCTGTTATTGATAGACCACATAACACCGCATCTACATCCTGTCGGAGGTCCGGAAGGTCCGAAGAGCAAGCTCTCGAAGACCACCATGCTGGCCCTGGCCGTTACCATCCACAATTTTCCGGAAGGCATGGCCGTGGGCGTTGCCATTGCCGGCGCAATCAGCGGCGGAGCCGGAATGACGGCGGCCGGAGCGCTGGCCCTGTCACTGGGTATCGCGATCCAGAATATCCCGGAAGGGGCCATTATCTCCATGCCCCTGCGTGCCGCCGGGAACAGCCGCTGGAAGGCCTTCGGCGTCGGCGCGCTCAGCGGCATCGTAGAGCCCATCGGCGGCGCGCTGGTCATCCTGTTAGCCGCGGCGGTCACGCCGATGATACCCTTCCTGCTGGCCTTCGCCGCAG
>CAMYYI010000011.1 GCA_947303465.1 uncultured Bacteroidales bacterium | reverse complement strand
TAGCCGCCGCCCGCTGCGGGGCCAGGACCACCATAGTGGAGACCGGCAACTGCCTGGGAGGTATGGCCACCAGAGGCCTTGTAGCCCCCTTCATGACCTGTTATGACACCACTGGGGACATAATGGTCATACGCGGCCTGTTCGCGGAGATCGTAGACCGCATGGTAGCCCTCGGCGGCGCCATCCATCCGTCGCAGGTGCGTGCCGGAACCCCTTTCAGCGCCTGGATTACCAAAGGACATGACCACTTGACACCGTTCGATGCGGAAACTCTGAAGTTCGTTCTGGACCAGATGTGCGCCGAGGCGGGCGTCAAAATACTGTTCCACACAAGCCTTGTCTCTCCCCTGCTGAAAGGAAACACTATAGAAGGAGTTCGCGTTCTGGCGCGGGAAGGCCTAGCGCAGGTAAAAGCAAAAGTGGTTATAGACGCCACCGGCGACGGAGACGTTGCAGCAAGGGCAGGCGTCCCCTGCACCTTCGGCAATCCTGAACTTGGCAAGGTCCAGCCGTCCACCCTCTTCTTCCACATAAATAACGTAGACTCTCCGAAGCTTATCAAGGATGTGGAGGCGCACCTTCATGAATTCCGCAAAGTCAACGGCGTCAGCTACCGCGCCCTCCACTGGCGCGTGGAGGAGGCCGAGGCAGCAGGAGAATGGGATATAAACCGCAAGAGCGTCAACATCTACCGCGGAGTGCGGGAAGATGAGTGGGCGGTAAACTGCACCCGCATAGCGGGCGTGGATGCGACCAGCACCGAGAGCCTGACCGCCGCCGAAATAGAAGGCCGCCGCCAGGTGCAGGAGATGATGCATTTCTTCCATAAGTATGTGCCCGGATGCGAGAACGCCACCATCAAGAGTTCGGCGTCCACCCTCGGCATCAGGGAATCCCGTCACGTACAAGGCGAGTACCTGCTTACCGCAGATGACCTTCTGCAAGGCGTGGTGCCCGAAGACAGCATACTCGTAGCCTCCAACAGCGTTGACGTCCATGGCCGCAACGGAGCCAATACCACCGAATACAAGACCATAGAGAACGGCCAGTGGTACGGACTCCCACTACGCAGCCTCATCCCTCAACAGCTGGAAGGCCTGATTATAGCCGGACGGGCCATTTCCGCCACCTCCGACGCGGCTGGTGCGGTACGCGTAATGCCTCCGTGCATGGCGATGGGACACGCCGCCGGAATCACAGCCGCCCTCGCGGCATCCGGAAACGCCGCCCCCCGCTCGATAAACGCCGCCGACGTCCGCAGCATCTTGCTGGAACAAGGCGCATTCCTCGGATAATACTAACTCAATAAATATGAAAAAACGCATTCTATTCACTCTCCTGGCCCTGGCCCTCGCTTCTCTCGCCCTGAGCGCGCAGAACAAGGTCAAGGTCACGGGAACCGTCCTGGACAAGGACGGGCTGGCCGTCATCGGGGCCGGAGTCCTTGAGCAGGGAACGCTCAACGGAGCCGTCACCGACGTTGACGGAAAGTACAGTATTCAAGTCGCATCGGACAATTCCGTACTGGAATTCTCCTGCATAGGTTATGAAACCGTGCAGCAGGCAGTCGGAACCCGCCGTGTGATAGACATCGTAATGCAGGATGACAACAAGCTCCTCGATGAGGTCGTGGTCATCGGTTACGGTACCGTCAAGAAGAAAGACCTCACCGGCGCCATCGCCAACGTGGAAGGCGGCAAGCTCGCCAACATCCAGGGTGTGGGACTCAGCCAGGCGCTCCAGGGCTCCATGCCCGGTGTGCAGGTAACCCGTACCAGCGGACTCCCGGGAGCGGGCGCAACCATCCGCGTTCGCGGTATCACCACCATCGGCGATTCAGACCCGCTCGTCATCGTTGACGGAGTGCCCGTAAGCACCATTAATGATGTTGATGTGGACGCAATCGAGAGCATCACCGTGTTGAAGGATGCGGCTTCCGCTTCCATCTACGGTGCCCGTGCATCGGCCGGCGTAATCCTCATCACCACCAAGCGTGCAAAAGAAGGCCAGCTGCACATCGACTACAACGGCAGCTTCAGCATGCTCACCCGTACACGCCACCCCGAGCAGGTCAGCCCCACCCGTTTCATGGAACTCCAGAACGAGGCCAACTGGAACGATGCAGGCAACCCCGAGGGTCGCGAATACTTCACCTATGAGAAGGATTTCATAGACAATTACCTCGAGAATCACGCAATGGATCCGGATGCTTATCCGCTTACCGACTGGGATTCCCTTATGATAGAGAAATGGGCGCCCCAGCACAAGCACCGCGTCGGCGTCACATATGGTAACAAGATAGTGAAGTCCAGGGCTATGCTCTCTTATGAGAACGAGGAGGCACTTTACTACGGCCGAAACGTGGAGCAATACACGGCCCGCGTGAACAACGACTTCAGGATCAATCAGTTCATATCCGCCTCCGTTGACATCACTTACAACCACAAGCTCTCCAACAACAACCAGGTCAACCCGGTACAGGCGGCGTTCAAGTACAACCCCATCTACTGCGCGGTATGGTCGGACGGAACCATGGGCCCCGGTAACAACGGCACAAACACCTATGCCCGTTTGCATTCCGGAGGATTCGTTCAGAATGAGCGCGACGCCTTCTACGGCAAGGCCTCCCTGGTAATCACCCCGTTCAACAACTTCACCATTACCGGCGTATTCGCCCCGTCGCTGCGCAACGCCAAAGAGAAGGATTATGTACAGCAGGCTTACTACTATCGTGAACCGGGCGTCCTGAGCGAGAACCCGCTGAGCGGTTGCGCCTACAACAAACTGACCGAGAGCCGCTCGGACAGCAAGACAATCACCAAACAGCTGCTCCTCAACTACAGCGCCGACTTCGGCAAGGACCATCATACCACATACCTGCTCGGTTATGAGGACAGCTACAACTTCTCCGAAAGCTTAGGGGCAGGTACCGACCAGATGAACCTGGCGGGCTATCCCTACCTCAACCTGAAGAACGAAAACTACCAGACATTGAGCGGAAATGCTTCCGAGAACGCATACCGTTCATACTTCGGACGCATTACCTACGACTACAAGGGGCGTTACCTGCTGCAGGCAAATGCACGTTACGACCTTTCATCCCGCTTTGCCAAGGAGTACCGCGGAGGCTTCTTCCCTTCCGTCTCCCTCGGCTGGGTGGTCACTGAAGAGCCCTGGATGAAGAGTCTTGTAGGCGGTGCCCTTAACTTCGCCAAGCTCCGCGCTTCCTACGGTACCCTCGGTAACGAGCGCATCGGCAACTATCCTTACCAGAGCCTCATAGCTTTCGGTACCGTGCCTATGTACGACTCTCCCACCAGTATTGCTTCCGCAATGACTGCGGCACAGACCGCCTACGCAATTTACAACATAACCTGGGAAACCACCAAGACCTGGGACGTGGGCGTAGACCTCACAATGTTCAACAACCGCCTCAATTTCACCGGAGACATCTATCACAAAGATACTTACGGAATGCTGCTGAGCCGCAAGATTCCTGATGTCCTCGGCTACACCGATCCTCAGGACAACATCGGCCAGATGTATACCAACGGTTGGGAAATCCAGCTGGGCTGGCAGGACCGCAAGGGTGACTTTACCTACGCAATCAGCGCCAACCTCTCTGATTACACTTCCATAATGGGCGACCTGGGCGGCTATCAGAGCCTAGGCAGCCAGATTATCAAGGAGGGCGTTGAGTATAATGCATGGTACGGCTACCGGAGCAACGGGCTCTATCTCACCGAAGAGCAGCTTGCGAACAGCGCCAAGCTGTATCCCAGCGTCGGTCTCGGCAATATCGAGTATAAGGACCTCGACGGCCCCGACGGAACGCCGGGCAACCCGGTTCCCGACGGCATCGTGAATGCCACCTACGACCGTGAGGTTCTCGGCAGCTCATCTCCCCACTACCAGTACGGCGGCAACATCAATCTGGGCTGGAAGAACTGGGATCTGTCCATGGCCTTCCAGGGAATAGGAAAGGTTCTGGCATGGAAGGGTCAGGCCATGGTTTACCGTGACGGTGACGCTTACACCTTCCCTGTTGAGTACGACAACCACTACTGGAGCCGTTTCAAGAGCGACGAGGAGAATGCCAAGGCTCTTTATCCGAGGGCTACTCTCACCAACTCTGCAAAGAACGACTACGAGCAGACATCTGACTACTGGCTGTTCAACGGAGGTTACTTCCGTATGAAGAATATAACGCTCAGCTATTCCGTCCCCGAAAGGATTATCAAGGCCATCAACCTGGAAAAGCTCCGCGTCTATGCAAGTGCAACCGACCCGTTCTCGATAGACAACTTCCCCCAGGGCTGGGACCCCGAGTCCTACACAAACCTGAGCGCCTACATGACCAGGACATTCACCCTCGGCCTTCAGGTTGTGTTCGGAGGCGACACCTCCATCGCCCAGGTTGCAAGCGGCTTCACCACTCCTGCCGCCGCATCCAAGGCTGTAAAGGATGCCAGGAAGAGCGAGCCAGAGGTGAAAGAGGTCATCAAGGAGGTCGAGAAGATCGTAGAGGTTGAAAAGATTGTCGAAGTTGAAAAGAAGGTCGAAGTTCCTGTGTCAACGCTTGTCGGCGAGCACCAGGAGGTTCTGTACTTCATCATCAACAAGGCTGAGATCCGTCCCGACGAGGCCGTCAAGGTCGGCCGCATCTGCCAGATCATGAACGAGAATCCCGAGGCCAGGATGGTGGTCACCGGCTATGCCGATTCCGCCACCGGAACGCCGGAGTTCAACAGCGTCCTTTCCGAGGAGCGCGCCAAGGCGGTTGCCGCTCTGCTGAGCAGGGCGGGTATAGACGCCAGCCGTATCACCTGCCATGGAGCTGGAGGCGACAGGGATGCTTCCGCAGGTGCTGACGAAAACCGTGTAGCAGTTTGTATCATCAAGAAATAACGACGCGCCATGAAAAAATATATAAGTCTTTTCCTTAGCGCTGCAATCGCATTTGCAGCATGCGTCCCCGTAGACCCGGACAACGGCGGCAACAATACGCCAGAAGAGTATGCCGGTTCAAGGGCATCGGTCCAATTGTCTTCAACAGATCCGGTTCCCGCAGAAGGCGGCAACTTGACCGCTACCGTACATCGCAGTCCTGCATTTACGGCATCCTTCCCGAAGACCGCCGACTGGCTGAGTTGCAGCCAGGCCGACAGCGTACTGACGCTCACGGTAAAAGCCAACCCGTCCGCAGTCACCAGAAGTGCCCATGTGAGCGTTATCGACTCGGAGCTGCAAATCTCCATAACCAGTTTCGACGTAGTCCAGCTGGGCAACGAAAAGGATGTTGTCCGTAAACGCTTCAACGTAAGCCCCGAGCTTATTGAAGTGAGGGCGGAAGACACCAGCGCCCAGATTACCATCGAAAGCAACGTGGAATGGACAGCGACCAGCAACAATCCCGCCTTCATTCCTGACCCTGCGAGCGGAGAAGGCAACGCCAAGGTCACCGTCAGCTTCCCCGCCAACACGGAGAATAAAGAGATTATCGCTGTCATTTCTTTGGCTACTGCAGACGAAGGAGCGCCGACGCAGTCTTATGAAGTTACAATCAAACAGGCTGCAGACAAGTCCGGAACTCCTGCCGTCAAGCCGGAGCCGGGAACAGTGCTGGCAGAGTGGGAATTCGAGACCAAGAATGTCGAGGCCCTGCGTGCCGGAGGCTGGGAAAAAGTATCCCTCGATGACGATAATGCCCCCGGAAACGTCGGCAATCCTTATGTTCCTTCAAATGTTTCCGGAAAAGGCCGGCTCGAGTACTATAACGGAATCGACAAGAGCGCTTATCCGACCACAAAACACAAACGCCGTATAGGCACCCGTGGAGAGCCTTGTATCTATAGCACCTGGAAGGATGACAGCATTGTCTGGTCCGCACAGACCGCAAGCGAAGATCCACTGGCCGCCGGAACCAAGATCCAGCTCAATTTCGCACTGCGTCCCAATGCCAAGGGAGTCATGAGAGACTGGAAATGTGAAGTTCTTGACGGTGACGAGTGGAAAGAGCTCGAAGCAGTCCAACTTGAGTTCCATCCCAGTGCTGCAGGGACCGAGGCCGACCCCAAACAGGTTAACGCTTTCATAGTCAGAAGCTATACCCTGACAAAGGATACTCCTAATGCATGTTTCCGCTTTACCTGCACGTCTACCTTCAACAGTGCCGGAACAGAGCTTTCCGAGCTTGTAAAGGGCGACGCATTACGTTTTGCGGGAAAATACCTGGAAGCCGACGAGAGTCAGCTCTATCTCCAGGTTCCCGAGAACCCCAAGATCATGGTCGTAGAATAAACAGATAAGGATATGAAAAAATATATATTCACAGCATTTGCCGCGGCGGCTTTATTGACCGCCTGCGTGGACCTCGACCTCAGCCCGAAGTCGTCCGGCTCCAGCGAAAACTGGTACTCCACGGCCCAGGAGCTGGAGTACTCGCTCAATGTCCTCTACACGCCGTCCATGTGGTATACTGAGGCCTGGCGCCTTTGGCCGACCGACCGTTGGACGGACGACTGGAACCAGCGCACCCAGACCTACGACTGGCTGGGCGGCACTATTTCCACCACATGGGGTGAAGGGGCCAAGCACTGGGCAAACTACTATAAAGGCATTGCCCGTGCCAACACAATCCTTCAGAGTATCGACAAGGCAAAAGACATTCTCACTCAGGCACAGATAACCCAGTATGCCGGAGAGGCGAAGTTTTTCCGGGCCTCGTTCTTTACCTATCTTACCTTCCTTTATGGAGACGTGCCTTATTACGATGAGTACCTGACCCTTGAAGAGGCCTATAAGATGGGGCGTACCGACAGGAACCTGATACTGGAGAAGATTTACCAGGATTTTGACGATGCCGCTGAAGCGCTGCCTGTCTCCTATACCAAGGCCCAGCGCGTAACCAAAGGCGCCGCTTATGCCATGAAGGCCCGCGCCGCCCTTTTCAACAACGACTGGAAAACCTGTGCGGCGGCCGCAAAGGCTTGCATGGATCTGGGTGTGTATTCCCTGCACACGGATTATCGCGATCTCTTCCTGTCCAAGACCAAGACCAGTCCCGAATATATCTTCGTGCTTCCTGCGTCCAATGAACTTGGCATCCACTCATACGACGAAGCCGCAACCCGCAGCTTCTATCCCAGGAACAACGGAGGCACTTCTAATGCCCAGCCCACATGGCAGCTGTTCTTCGCATACACCTGCACTGACGGCCTGAATGTAGAGGACTCTCCCCTGTATGATCCGGCAAAGCCTTTCGCCAACCGCGACCCTCGCCTCAGCGAGCTTACCGCCCCGTTCGACGAAGAATTCATGGACTACATCTACAATCCCCGACCCAGCGCAGCCAAGACCCTTAAGGTGTCCACCAACTCGCAGGTCAAGAACAACGATTCCAAACCGGTCGCAAAGGACTGCTCCTACAATGGCCTGGTACTCAAGAAAGGCATAGACGAGGAATGGATAGACGACCGTCTGACCGACACCCCCATGCGTATAATGCGTTACGGAGACGTGCTCCTCATGTATGCCGAGGCCAAGATGGAACTCGGACAGATAGACCAGTCTCTGTTCGATGCGGTTAACAGCATCCGTGCCCGCGCTTACAAATGCAAGCTTACCGAAACGGACAAGTATCCTGCAATTACCGAAACCGACCAGACTGCCCTGCGCAAGATTCTCCGCAACGAGCGCCGCTGCGAGCTTGCATGGGAAAACCGCCGCTGGTTTGACATAATGCGCTGGAGGATGGCTGAAGAATGCTGCACCATGCCTATTTACGGTCTTCCCGGCAACGAGGACAGTCTCGCTAACGAAAAGACCGGATACTGGCCGTGGCCCAAGGACTTCCGTCCGCACATGAAAGCCAGTTCCGCCATCGATTTATCCGATATCGAGGGCTATCCTTCTTATTTCACAATCAACCAACAGGGAAAGTTTGTAACCCGCGAGTATCTGTTCCCCATCCCGGAGAACGAGAGGGTCGTGTGTCCCATGCTTACCCAGAATCCCGGATATTAGTATCCTATGACAAAGAAATTGCTTCTTCCGGTTCTTGCAGCCGCCTTCCTCTTAGGCGGCTGCAAAGAGCCCACGCCCACGCCCATTATTCCGGACAATAATAAAGACGAGAAAGTTGACCCGGCCATCGATGTAACAGTAGGCAAGGCCCTGCCGGCATGGCAGGAAGGCTATCTGGACATCCACTCCATCAACGGCGGCCGCGGAGAGGCGTTTTACTACATCTTCCCCGACGGCACCACAATGCTGTGCGATGCTGCAGGAGCCCCGCCTACCGAGAAGTACACCTATGATGGTTCGTCCCAGGGGGTCCCGTCCAAACCCAGCGTCAACGTCAACAGCGGCGCCGTTATAGTAGAGTACATCAAGCACTTCGCCCCTTCCGTGGCCAACGGCAGGCTGGACTATTTCATGACCTCCCATTACCACGGCGACCACATAGGCTCATGGCGCGCCGACTATTCAAAGTTCGGATGGACTCCCTTCGACAAGGATGGCGAGAAGGTGAGCGTGGTCAACCTCAACAACGGAGGCTTCCTGCTCAACGGCATCGCCGAAGTGGGCTTGTCCATCCCCATCGACAAGGTGCTCGACCGCGGTGACTGGTCCAAACGCCCCTCTGCCGACTACTTCGACGACGGCGGGCAGAAGCGCTACCAGCTTTACGTCAACTACCTGGATTACGCCGCCCGCAAGCAGGGTACCGTTCGCGAGACCTTGAAGATAGGGCACGACGACCAAATAGTGATGAAGCACGACCCGTCCAAGTACTCCACGTTCAGCGTACGTACGATTGCATCGGGAGGCGACATCTGGACCGGCAACGGCACCGAAGTCAACACAAGCTATGTTCCCTCTACCGCAGAATGCGCCGCCAACCATTCTTCATGGTCCATCAACGAGAACATATTCTCGAATGTGTTCATGGTTCACTACGGCAACTTCGACATGTTCAGCGGCGGTGACATCCAGTACACCGGAAAGAGCTCCTATTCCTGGAAGGATATAGAGAAGCCCATTTCCAAAGTGGTGAAAAAGGTGGAAGTCATGAAGGCCAGCCACCACAGCACCTCCAACACCAACGGTAACGATCTGCTGGGCGTTCTCAAGCCGGATGTCTATATCGCCGGTGTATGGCGCGACGTGCAGCCCAACCCGGAGACCTTGCAACGCGTCCTCAACGCAAACCCTTCAGTCCGCATTTTCACAACAAACCTGGCGGACAGCAATATCGAAACGCTCAAGAGCAACGGCGTGAATCCGGACAACTTCCCCGGCAGGGGCGGACACGTAGTTGTGAGGGTGCTCCCGGAGGGCAGGAAGTACTACATTTATGTGCTGAACGACGAAGACCAGCATTACATCGTAAAGGCCAAGTATGGCCCGATTACGGCATTTTAGTATTCGATGAAATCCTGTATGTCAATTCTCACGCTCCTTGCCGTCGCGTTGGCTTTTCATGCCTGCACGGAGCCGGAAAAGCCATCTCCAGGCCCCGGCGGCACTACACCGGAAGTCTCTCCCGAGACAGTCGGGCAGCCTCTATCGGCCTGGACCGAGGGTAATTTTGACATTCATTTCATCAACACCTCTACCGGAGAATGCACCTTCCTCATCTTCCCGGACGGCACGCAGATGCTGGTAGATGCCGCTGGCGCCCACAATGAGACCGGACCGGTCGGGAGCACCACCAATACCGCCATCCGTTCCAGATGGGACCCGATGAAAGAAGAGGGCTTCAGGGCAGGGAAATATATTGCAGATTACATTCAGAACTGCATGAGCTGGACCGGAAACAGCACGCTCGACTATGTCCTTAATACCCATTTCCATGGCGACCACTTCGGCGGCACCTCGGGCATGCCGGTATCCGACAAGTCGTCAAGCTACGTCAAGCAGAGCATGGCGGAAATTCTGGACCTGCTGCCTGTCGGAAAGCTGATGGACCGCGGCTGGCCCACCTACGACTACCCCTTCGACATGCAGACCAAGGCGTCCAACTCGACCATCGTCAGGAACTACCTGGCCGCCGTCAAATGGCACGTGAGCAACACCGGGCTGCAGGTTGAGCGCTTCCGTGCCGGGGCCGGCGACCAGATAACGCTGCAGCGCAACGCCGCGGCTTACCCCGACTTCGAAGTGCGGAACATAGCTGTCAACGGTGATATCTGGGACGGGAAGGGTACCGAAACCGCAACCGCCACCTTCCCCGCCCTCAAAGATATAAAAGTGGCTAATCCAAAGAGCGTAACTTCAGACGACAACTGCCCGGAGGAGAACCATTGCAGCGCCGTTCTCAAAGTCAGCTACGGTAAATTCGATTTGTTCCTTGGCGGCGACGCCCAGTACGACGGCTGCTCAACCTTCGAGTGGAAAGACATGGAGACAGCGGCAGCAAAGGCCAGCGGCACCGTGGACGTGATGAAGGCCGACCATCATGGCGTGACCAACACCAACGGATACGGCTATGTTGCCAAAAACGGCCACATCTGTAATGCCCTCACCTACCTGTATCCCCGTTGCTGGATCGTAAACAGCTGGACCGACGGCCACCCCCGCGAGGCCACATGGAACGGTGTCACCGGTCTGCTCAATAACCTGGACATTTTCATTACCAACACCGGCAGCACCCAGCAGGCATACAGCAACTTCTCCAGGGTAAAGGGCTCCGACGGGCACATCGTGGTACGTGTCTCCAAAGGCGGCGACAAGTATTACGTTTATGTGCTTTCAGATTTCGACCGTAAATCCCGCGTCCTGAGAATCTGCGGCCCCTACAGCTCCCGCTAGACGCAGCGCCAGCTCTCCGGCTCGCGGAATCCCAGCAGGAACGCGCCTATATCCATACGTTTCTTGCCCTCCAGCTGCAGGTTCTTCATGCTTACGGCGCCGTTGGCGCAGCCTATTGCCAGGAAGGTCTTGCCGTCACTGTAGATGCGGCCGGGCTCGGCCCCTTCCATCTTCATCACTTCCGCCTTGAAAATCTTTACGGAGATTGCTTTTGTCGCGGTAGCAGGTGTGCCAGCCGCTGACTTCGCTTCGCTCATCCCTCCCACAGTCTGTTTCCAGTCCGTCTCGGAGCAGGCTCCGTCCGTCCTGTCACAGGCTGCGGGCCCCTCCCATTCACGCGGCCATGGGCGGCCACGGTCCTCGGATGGCACACCTGCTACCGCTTGGGCAATCTCCGTGAACGCAGCAGGATATGGCGAGAGGCCGCGAATCAGGTTGACAATCTCTACGGCGGGCCTCGACCAATCTATGTGGCAAAGCTCGCGGGTGAGCTTGGGCGCCGGATGCAGCACCTCGGACCCCTGTATGAAGGAGCGCTGCAGACGCAGTTCAACGTTGTGCTGAACGATAAGGTCCACGGTATCGATGACCACCTTGCGCCCCATTTCCATCAACTTGTCATGCAGGCTGCCGGCGTCGTCGGCATCATCGATAAGGCACTCCTCACGCAGGATGATTCCACCTGTATCGATAGCATGGTCTATCATGAAAGTAGTGACGCCGGTGCGATGCTCACCGTTGATGATTGCCCAGTTGATGGGCGCAGCGCCGCGGTATTGCGGCAGCAGCGACGCATGCAAGTTGAAGGTTCCCAGGCGAGGCATCTTCCATACCTCTTCCGGCAGCATGCGGAAGGCCACAACAACGAATAAATCGGCCTTGAATGCCGCCAGCTGCTGCAGGAACTCCGGGTCGCGCAGTTTCTCCGGCTGCAGCACCGGGATACCATGCTCCACCGCATACTTCTTTACCGCGCTTTCGTTCACCTTGAGCCCGCGGCCGCTCGGCTTGTCGGCTACAGTCACGGCCCCGACCACCTTGTAACCCTTACTTACAAGCTCATCCAGAGGCGCCACCGCAAATTCGGGCGTGCCCATGAAAACGATACGGGGCTTGTGGAAGAAGGACCATACTGCGCTCCAGACTTTGCGCCAGGTGGACTTCACGGTGTCCATATTGAACAGTTCGGCATCCTTGATAGCCTTGTAGGTAAGGAAAACTCCCATTGGAGCCAATACGAAGGCCGATATGAAGTCGCCGTTGAATGCAGAGATGGAACCGTCCTTGGCCAGTTTCTCTCCGGATATCTGCACTATCCAGTAGATTACGAAAAAGAGGACGGAAATAATGGCGCTGATTCCCAGACCGCCGCCTTTCTTTATCATTGCCCCGAGGGGGGCTCCGATAAAGAAGAAAATGAAGCACGCGAGGGCCTGCGCAAATTTTTTGTACAATTCTACATCAGTGCGCCTGAGGTAGAAAGACGACTGGTAGATATCGTGGCTGTACGACATCACCTCTCCCGACATGCGATCGGACTCGCTGGCAGCTTTCTCGTACGCCTTGTAAATGTCCGTATAATTCGGCCACTTCCACATTTTGTCAGAGGTGTACATCGTGCTCAAGTCGCCCCGGCGCGCGGTGTCCAGCTGGGAGCGGCATTCAAAGGCTCCGGAAGTACGCATACGGTAGTAATGCTTGTCAAATGCATCGCTGTTCAGGCGGGAAAGCGAGTCGCTCTGCTCTTTCAGCTGATACAGCCGCATAGATTTGGCCTGGTCGCCGAAGCGGCTGGAATCAGAATGCTCGAAAGTGTAGTTCGAAAGCGGGATTACCAGTTCCTGGCGGGAAAAGTCTATGCGGTTGAGCGACAGGGACGTGTCGCGATAGGTCAAACGATTGTCCTCAATGTAGTTGGAGCCGTTATGAAGGGTGAAGATGAGGTAGTCCTTGTTCTTGGACATCTTCAGCAGGGCGGAGTCAGCGACGATGAGAGAGGTGTTGCCCTTGCGCTCGGTATGGTCATAGACCTGCACCTTGTACATCATTCCGGACTCGTCGTCCTGCCCCTCTACCCTGAGTACATAACCTTCGATTCCCTCGTAGAAGGTTCCGGAAGGAATCTTGATGCTTTCCTTGGTGCGGGTTATGTCGTCCCTGAGCGTAAAAATCTCGTTATACGCCTTGGAAACCAGATTATTACCGATAAAGAACGCTCCAACGCTGATGACGAACGCCGTTACAATGAGCGGAGCAATAAGGCGCCCCAGCGAAATGCCGGCGGCCTTTATGGCCATCAGTTCCTTGTTCTCGCCAAGCTGCCCCATAACCATGACGGAGGAAAGCAGCATGGCCAGGGGAAGAGCCGTGGGAAGTATGGTACAGGCTCCCCACATCATGAACTCCAGGATGACCCATATACCAAGGCCCTTTCCGACAAGCTCGTCTATGTAGAGCCAGAGGAACTGCAGCAGCAGGATGAAGATAACGATCAGCAATATCGCGACGAAAGGTCCGATAAACGACTTGAGCATGTACTGATCGAGCTTCTTCATCCCTGCTTACGGAGATTACTGCCCGGTGGCTGTTTTAACAAGAGCCTCGAGGGCGTCCTTAAGTCCTGCAACTTCCTTGCCGCCGGCAGTTGCGAGTCCGGGCTGGCCACCGCCACCGCCCTGAATAAAGCGTGCGGCCTCGCGTATATCCTTGCCTGCATTGTGTCCGGCGGCGACAAGGTCGTCCGAATACATGAGCAGGAGCTGCGGCTTGCCGTCCGCTTCGAAAGCTGCGACCAGAGCGGTATTCTTGAGCTCCTTCTGGAGTGCGAGCGCAGCATTGCGCATCATGCCGGTATCAAATGACTGCTGGCCGGAGGCGCTTACCTGGATAAGGTTGATGCCGTTGACCTCTACCGCCTTCTCGCTGAGGCGGCGGGCAAGCTCGGCGGCTTTATGCCTGGAGAACTCCTCCGCCTGCTTCTTGAAGGTAGCGTTGTCTTCCACCATCTTCTGGATGGCTCCGGCGAGGTCGGGAACGTTATTGAAGAAGGAGCGGGCGGTCTTGAGTATGTCTTCCATATGGTGGATATACTCCTCCGCCTTTCCGCCGGTGACGGCTTCGATACGGCGTACTCCTGCTGCTACGGCGCTTTCGGATACAATCTTGAACAGACCTATGGTGCCGGTGCTGGGGGTGTGGGTACCTCCGCACAACTCCACGGAATCGCCGAAGCGGACCACACGTACCTCGTCTCCGTACTTTTCTCCGAAGAGGGCCATGGCCCCCATTGCGCGGGCCTCTTCCATGGTGGCGTCACGCTTCTCGACCAGAGGGAAATCAGAACGTATGAGCTGGTTCACGCGGGTCTCCACGGTGCGGAGCTCCTCGTCTGTCATCTTCTGGAAGTGGGAGAAATCGAAGCGGAAGTAGTCAGGACCAACGAAAGAGCCCTTCTGCTCCACGTGCGTGCCGAGCACGACGCGCAAAGCCTGGTGAAGCAGGTGGGTGCAGGTGTGATTGTTCTGGATATGGCGTCGACGCACATTGTCCACTACAAGGTAGAACGACTGGGTGCTGCGGGAAGGCAGACGTTCGGCCAGATGGATGGTGAGGTTGTTCTCCTTGATGGTATTCAGGATCTGGATGCGCTCTCCGTTTTCTCCCTCGATAAAGCCGGTGTCACCGACCTGTCCGCCCATCTCCGCATAGAAAGGCGTGCGGTCGAATACCAGCTGGTAATACTCCTTGTTCTTCTGCTTAACGGTGCGCTGCTTCAGCAGTTTGGCACCTTTCAGACGGAGGGTGTCGTAGCCTTCGAACACCACGTCGGCCTCGCTGAACACCATCCAGTCTCCGAATTCGTTGGCGGTGGCGTTGCGGGCACGCTCCTTCTGCTTCTGCAACTCCTCGTCGAAACCTTTCAGGTCAATGGTATAGCCCCTCTCGGAAGCGATGAGCTGGGTAAGGTCTATAGGGAAACCGAAAGTATCGTACAGGACAAAGGCATCGGTACCGGCCACGACTTTGGTGGCGGTATTCTTGTTCATTATGTCTTCCAGCATACGGATACCACGGTCCAGAGTACGCAGGAAAGCGTTTTCTTCCTCGCGGATAACGCTGGAGATAAGCTGCTGCTGGGCTTTGATCTCCGGGTATGCATCGCCCATGTCGGACACGAGCTGAGGTACCAGACGGCAGAGGAACGGCTCCGTAAAGCCGAGGAAGGTGTAGCCGTAACGGACGGCACGGCGGAGGATACGGCGAATCACGTATCCGGCCTTAACGTTGGAAGGCAGCTGTCCGTCGGCGATGGAGAAACTGATGGCGCGGATGTGGTCTGCAATGACGCGCATTGCTACGTCGACGTCTTTGCTCTCGCCGTATTTGTGGCCGCTGAGCTCACCGATCTTGTTCAGCATGCCGGTGAAGACATCGGAATCGTAGTTGCTGTTCTTGCCCTGCAGCACGGCGCAGAGGCGCTCGAAGCCCATTCCGGTATCGATGTTGCGGGCAGGCAGGGGCTCCAGGTGACCGTCGGCCATACGCTGGAACTGCATGAACACGAGGTTCCAGATCTCGATGACGTGAGGGTCGGACTGGTTCACCAGGTCACGGCCGGAGATACCGCTGGCCGCCTTCTCTTCAGCGGTGCGGATATCGATATGAATCTCTGAACAGGGGCCGCAGGGACCGGTATCACCCATCTCCCAGAAGTTGTCGTGCTTGTTGCCGAGTACGATATGATCTTCAGGGAGATGCTTGAGCCACGCTTCTTTGGCCTCCTGGTCCATGGTGGTTCCGTCCTCCTCCGAACCCTCGAACACGGTGGCATAAAGGAGGTTCTTGTCTATCTTGTAGACCTCCGTGAGCAGCTCCCAGGCCCAGTCGATGGCTTCCGTCTTGAAGTAATCGCCGAAGCTCCAGTTGCCGAGCATTTCGAACATGGTATGGTGGTAGGTGTCGTGGCCGACTTCCTCCAGGTCATTATGTTTTCCGCTGACCCTCAAGCACTTCTGGCTGTCGGCGGCCCTGTTGAAAGGGGTGGCCTTGTTGCCGAGGAATATGTCCTTGAACTGGTTCATACCAGCGTTCGTAAACATGAGGGTGGGGTCGTTCTTGACCACCATAGGTGCGGAGGGCACTACCGTGTGTCCCTTTGAAGCAAAGAAGTCCAGGAACTTCTGCCGTATTTCTTTCGATGTAAGCATAGCTTACAAAGGTAGTAATTTTTTGGAAAATGTAGAGCGTGAAACGTAAACCCCTGATACTCAGCAAGAACTGTATCTCCCTCGCGCAAAACAACGCTATGGAGATACAGTTCTTGCTGATTTATAGAGAGTTACAGTTTACGGCCTAGTGGCTGGTGCCGTCGTGGTCGTAGAGGGTGTTGAACTTGACGTAAAGGCAGTTGTCCACGTAGTAGTCGGTCGGCTGGTTAGGATCCATACGGAACGGCACCTGTGTGCAGAATTGCTCGGAGGTGAAGAACACCATCCACAGCTGGTCCCAGTCGAAGTCCTTGTCGCACTCCTGAAGGGTACGGAACTCGGACACGCGGATTTCCACCTGTTTGTTGATGTCCAGTCTGGTGCCCCAGTCATCGCCTTTTTCTACGTACAGCGAGAAGCCTGTTTCCATGGTGATGGGACGCAATACGATGTAATAGTCCTCATATGGCTCGAAGGTACCTTCTTCCGGAGTGATGGCCACTTCCGATCCGCCCTGCTGAATGTAGTAGCGCTCCGACCATTCCCTCCTTGCCCCGATGCACACGACAAAGCGGCCCGCAAATTGTCACCTGCGGGCGCCCTAAAAAACGTATCTTATTGATTTATAGTTACTTAGATACACCACCGTGAATTCACGAAGGCCGTCTTCCAATTATCCGGGTTTACTGCGGGCATCCTGTTTGGTTATCGGGTTGCTAAGTTAGCCATTTTACCGCAGAACAACAAGTAAGAGGCCCCCAAAAATATTCCCGGGTGCAAAAAGGCTTCTTCTGCACCCGGGAACAAAGAATTCAAAAATCAATAGTTGTTGTAGTACTTGTCGGAGCGGTCCTTGTCTGTAGTGAAGATATTCTGCTCGTAAACGTGGCCCCACTTGTCGGTGGCTACGAACTTCACCTCCGCTGCATTCTTGTTCTTTAACGTATAGAAATGGTGATGCGCGTAGCTGTTACCGTAAGAGGTCGCCGTTACCTTCTCGGCATTGTAGAAATGTGCGGTGGTCCAGGCGTCGCGGTCTGTCAGCAGCTTAGGCTTGCCCGAGTAAACGCCGTCTTCGTACACTTCCACCTTCCAGTCCGGGTCTATGTTCCAGATATTAGCCACTACATCATACGAGCCCTTTTTCTTGAAATCGTACCCTGTGGTACCGCTCTGGTAGAACACCTCCTGGGCGTGATAGAGACGCATCTGGTAATCGTCCGGGAAATGCGTGGACTTGTAGAACTGGTTTACCAGCTCCGGCCCGTCGAATTCGAACACGCCGTAACCGTTGGGTGCCCCGTCGGTGCACGTTGTTCCATGCCACCAGGCACCGCAGGTGGTGCCGACCACATATTCATGGATTACCGGATTTACGTCCGTATTCAGGTAATAACGCACGTTATGGGTGTGACCGGCCATCATCAAGGCGGTCTTGTATTCAGAGAGCAGCTTTACCAGGGCATCACGGTTCTTCATCCCCACGTCTGCCGTCTTGAGCGGACCGTGATAGCAAACTATGACGCACTTGTCCTTGGGCACATAGCTCAAGTCCTGCCTGAGCCACTCTATCTGCCAGTCATACAATCCTACCACATAATCTGAACTTCCTGTAGCCTCGTGCATGATGTCATCCAGGGAGACGATATGCAGGTCTCCCCTGTTGAACGAATAGTTCACCGGACCGAAATAGGTCTCGTATCTCCGCTGCGCTGCAAGATCCCGCTTCTCCTGGGTGGCTGCGCTCTGCGGAAACTCGTGGTCGTGATTGCCTATGGTATTGAACACCGTCACGGACATGTTGGATGCAGCGAGCGCCTGCACCATATCCGGGAACAGGTCCCAGGTGTTGCTGACTATGTCGCCGAGGGTAATGGCATAGGTGGAATACGCACTGTCGTGTTCCTTCACGAAGCGGGTGATATCCACCGCCGTTTCTGTATTGAAACGCTTGACCTGGGCAGCCTTGGATACCTGCGGATCGCCCAATCCCAGGATACGGACTTTCTTCTCTACGGACTGGCGCGTAAGGGTGAAGTCATACACACTCTTGCCGTTTGTGATTCTCTGATAGAACACTGGCAGCCCGTTACTTCCCATATTGACTTTGGCGTCTGAAGGAATGGAATAATAAACGTAGTAGGCGCTGAGGTTCCTGTCCAGAGAATACTTTCCGGAAGCGTCAGTCTGCGTACAGGTATAGCCGTCGGTAACGGTAACGCCGGCTGCCGGAGTGCCGTCATCCCACATTACGGCACCCGACAAGGTTGTATCTGTATTGATGTCTATGCCGCTGATAGGCTTGTTCTTCTCGCACGAAGCGAGAAGAACAGAAGCCAAAAAAGCGACACATAAAAACTTGAAATGTTTCATTCTGCTACCAGCCGGGGTTCTGATCCGTCAGGGGATCCAGGGCCGCGTTGGTGTCCAGTTCGTCCTTGGGGAAGGGCCAGAGCACCTCGCGGGGAGCCCACGTCATATTATCATACACTCGCAGGTTGAAAGCTTTGCCGTCCCATGTTGAACCTTCATCGTAAGTGACAATCCAGTCATCATCGATAATGGGCTTTCCGTTGGGCACAAAAGCGTACGGATCTTCAAGCGTAGCAGCCTTGTTATTGGAGAACGGCGGAGCGTAAATCTTACCGTTGAGCGCCTTTTCTGCGAGCAGAACGCCCTTGGAATCCGTCCAGCGGCGCAGGTCGAACCAGCGGAAGCCTTCCATTGCAAGTTCTACTTTGCGCTCATAGCGGAGGGCCTTGCGCATGGCGGCCTGGTTACCTATGGCCACGGCGGGCATGCCTGCACGGGCGCGAATCTTGTTGATGTCGGCAGCGGCACGGCCGAGGTCACGGTTGAGTTCGATTTCAGCCTCCGCCTCAATGAGGTACAGCTCGGCAAAACGAATCACACCGGCGTTGCAGTCACTCTGCTTGCTGTTCATGACCTCCATGAGATCGATGTCCAGATATTTGCGCCAGAAGTAGCCGCCGGGGCCCTTGGTGCCGTTGGCGCCGTACTCGCTCTTGTTGCCTACGGCCTCGAGATTCTCTATTTCGGTGTTGGTGTTGTAGTTCTTCACCTTGGCGTTACGCACGTCTGAGGAGAACTGTATACCCATAATACGGGACTCGGGACGGACTGTCCAGAGGTCCAGACGGGGATCCCTGTTGTTCCAGGGATTCTTCCAGTCATAAAGAGGTGACTCGGTGATGGACAGACCGTCGATGCACTGGAAAGTGTCCATCATGGCCTGGCTGGGACCGAACCAGGAGCAACCGTTACAGGTACGGGGACCGAAATAGTAAATGGTCTGATCGTAGTTCTCGTTTATCAGACGGTTGAACTGCAGCGCCCAGAGCCACTCCTTGCTGTTCTGGCCTTTCAGGCCGAAGATAGGGGTGGGATCGGGTTCGCCGTCCACATGAGTGGCATAGTAAGTGAGATTCAGCGGCTCAAGTCCATAAATGCCTTCTCCCAGATCGAGAGCCTTGCGGGCACAGCGGGCGGCCTCTTCATAGTAGCCCCAGTTAAGGGCGATACGGGCCTTGATGCCGTAAGCGGCCACACGGCCGATGCGGGTGGTGCCGTAAGAAGCGGCCCACTGGACAGGCAGCGCGTCGAGCGTCTCGTCGGTAAGGTCCGTGAACAGGATATGTTCAGTAACTTCCTTTCTGGGCGTACGGGCATAAGCGCAGTCGTCCAGGCTCAGGCTGTGGTCGATGAAGGGGATGTCGCCGTAGAACTGGCATGCCATATCGTAGTAAAAACCACGTATGGTAAGCAATTCTGCCCGGAACACAGCAATCTGCTCGGGAGCAACCTTGCCTTCAAGGTTGCCCAGGTTGTCGAGCACCAGGTGTACACGGCCAGCGGTCTTGTAAATCTGCTTGTAAATCTTGGGAATAAGTGCAGTTTCGGGAGTAAGGGTATTCTTGACCTGAAGCAGGAAGTTGTTGTTACCGTTTCGGCCGACTGCTATATCGGTTGCAGCATCCTCGGTGCGCTGGGGCCACTGGCAATTCTGTATGGTGAGATTCGCCCAGCCCTTGTATGCAGCCAGCACGCCTGCCAGAGCCTCCTCCTCGCTGGAAGGGAAGGTACCGGAAGCAGGGCCGTTGAGGGGATGGCGGTCAAGCGCTTCATTGCATCCGCTCAGAACCAGAGCGGCAGCCATAAATGAGATAAATATCTTTTTCATAATGCGTAGCTCTTTAGAATTTAACCTCTATACCGCCGGTGAAGGTTTTGACCTGAGGGTAGTTGTTGGCGATATCCACGGCATCGACATAGTTGTTGCCGCCGGAGAAGGCGACTTCGGGGTCGAAGCCCTGATAGAAGTTGGTCCAGGTAAGCACGTTCTCGCCGGTGGCGAAGATGCGCAGTCCCTTCAGGCCTATCTTGCTGACCGCCTTCTTGGGAAGGGTGTAACTGATCTGCAGGCTCTTGAGACGGCAGTATGAAGCGTCACCCATCCAGAAGGAAGAGTACTCGGTATTGTTGCTTCCGGACTTGGACATCCTGGGGAAACGCCCGTTGGGAGTCTCGGGTGTCCAGCGGTCAAGATGCTCCTGACGGAAGGTACCGCCCTGGTAGCCCGGCATCACGTAATATGTGCCAACGTAGCTGTTCACCTTGCCCACGCCCTGGAAGAATGCGGAGATATCGAACCCCTTCCAGCCGATGCTCAGGTTTGCACCGTAAGTGAAACGGGGGATGCAGCTGCCTATAATGGTCTTGTCGTTTGCGTCAATCTTTCCGTCTGGAGCGGGAATCTGATTTCCCCTGGCGTCGAGAATGAATTCACCGTTCTCGTCGCGCTGGAAATCACCGGCGATATCCCTGTACACCAGGTCACCCGGCTTGATAGGATTGCCGAGCTGGGGGCAGTGCTCGTTGATATAGTCGGCTTCTTCCTGGGTGCGTGCCATTCCGATACAGTCGTATCCGTAAATGGAAGCGATAGGATAACCGACCTGGTTGCGAAGAACGCTGCCGGTTCCGAAAGCGATATAATCCTTCTCACCAGGCATATCGACGATCTTGTTGATGACATCGGACAGGTTGCCGCCAATTGCATAACGGAAATCGCCTATCTGGTCTTTCCAGTTCACAGAAACTTCCCAGCCCACATTGGAGACCTTGGCGGAGTTCTGATAAGGAGCATTGAGACCAATGGTCGCGGAGATAGGAAGCTGGAGAAGGATGCCGTCGGTCATCTTACGATAGTAGTCGGCTGTGATGTCCAGCTTGCCGAACAGTCCCGCGTCAACACCCACATCGAACATAGTCGTAGTCTCCCAGGTGATGTAAGGGTTGGCAAGAGTTGTCAGGGTCGCGATAGGCGTAATGACGTCGTTCACGGAGATGGAGCTCATTGCGAGATCCTGCTCGGTAGGATAGTAATCACCGATGCTCTGGTTACCGAGGGTACCATAGGAAGCACGGACCTTGAACTCGTTGACCGAACGCTTCACTGACTGCATCCAGGGCTCCTCAGTCACACGCCATGCGGCTGATACTGAAGGGAATACGCCCCAGCGATTCTCCGGCAAGAAGCGGGAAGAACCGTCGTAACGGACGTTGGCCTCGAGCAAGTAGCGCTCACGGAAGTTGTAAGTGAAGCGGCCGAAGAAGGAACCCAGGGCATACTGATATGCCTTACCGTCGTTATCCTTGGTCTCGTCGTCAGCACCTGCTGTCAGCTGATTGAACTCCGGATAAGGAAAGTTGCGGCGGGATGCGCTGAACTGACGGTTGTCGTAGTCTTCGTATGAAGCGCCGAGCAACAGGCCGAAATCGTGGACCTTGTTGAAGTTCTTGTGGAACAGCACCGTAGCCAGATAGTTGTTGTAGAGACTGCGGGAGAAGGAGTCCTTGGCTTCGTTGTAGTCGCGGTTGGAAGCTGTACTCACGGTACCGAGCGCGTCGGAATAATAGGTAACCTTGCCTACGAAGTTATGGCTGCGGCTCTGGACGAGGCGGGGTGCAGCGGTAACGTCGATGGTGAGCCAGTCGGCAGGCTTGTAAGTAAGGCCGGCGGCTACATTGAGGCGAAGGCCCCTGCTCTGGTTGAGACCACCGTCCCCGTCGAGATAAGGCAGCGGGTTGTTGGAACTGCCTGACAGGGCGGCGTGATAGCCGGTGGAATACTGGACCAGGGCCAGGGGGTCACGGGTGTTCATGTAGTTGAACAGGGTGCTTTCCTGGGGGATAGCCTGGTTCTTGGTGTACATGACCGCGAAGTCGAGCTTCATGGACAGCCTCTTCGTAAGCTGCACGTCCATGTTGTTACGCAGGTTGTAGCGGTTGTAGTGACGATACTTCACGATACCGTACTGGTCCAGGAAACCTGCCGAAGTCATCACGCGCACACGGTCGGTGGAGGTGGTGATGGCGAGGTTGTGGTTATGCTGGAATCCTGAGCCGGTAAGCACGAGCTTCTGCCAGTCGGTAATAGGATAGTTGTCGGGATCGATCGCATGATTGCGCTCGTAGTTGGCGATATATTCGTCGGTGTAGATCGAGCTGCTGCCGTCGTTCTCCATCTGCTCGCGTGCCAGTACCATGTAATCGTGTGCACCTACGACCTTGGGCAGGTCTGTAGGAGTCTGTACGCCGGCATAGCCTCGATAAACAATGGAGGTATGCCCGGCCTTACCGCGCTTGGTGGTCACCAGGATGACGCCGTTGGCGGCACGGGAACCATAGATGGCGGAAGATGCAGCATCCTTGAGGATGGAAATCTTGTCTATCTGGGTAGGATCGACCTGCGAAAGGCTGCCCTCCACGCCGTCGATGAGCACCAGAGGCTCGGAACTGGACTGGCCGAAGGTGCCCAGACCGCGGACACGTATGGTGGTTTCGCCTCCACCGGGGGTGCCGCTGCGGTCGGTCACCGTAACGCCGGAAGCCACGCCCTGCAGGAGGGCAGAAGTGCTGGGCAGCGTACGGTTGGCAAGTTCCTCAGAGGAAACCGCGGAAACGGAACCTGTAAGGTTGACCTTTTTCTGGGTGCCGTAACCCACGACCACCACGTCGTCCAGGAAGTTCTGGTCGGATGAAAGGGATACGTCGTAAACAGCCTTGGAGCCGCTCACGGACTGAGTTACGTCGGTGTATCCAATGAAGGAGAATACAAGTACATCACCCTCTTTCGCGCTTATGGTAAACTTACCGTTGTTGTCGGTAACCGCACCGTTGGTCGTGCCTTCAACAAAGACGGACGCACCGGGAAGCGGATCCCCGTTTTCGTCGGTAACGGTTCCGCTAAGCCTGTTCTGTGCAAGCAGGGCGCATACAGGAAGCAGCAGCGCTGCCAATATTGTATAAAGCTTCTTCATGGCTGCTTATTTCTTTATGATGATATTGTCCAGACGGATACGGCACACGCCCTTGGCGAGCTTGCGGCTGTCCCAGATAATCTGGGTGTCGGGAGTTGCGCCCTTTACGGACAGAACAACGTGAGACCATGGCTTGTGGACCACGGAGTTGGCATACGGAGGACAAACTTCCTGAGTAATGTAGAAGGTCTTTCCGGATGCCTCCATAGGCAGATCTCCGGCATTGGTTGGCGCCACGGATGCAGCGGTGAACTCACCTTCGCCGATAATAGTCACCTCGATATCGCCTGCATTGTTGCCATAGCGGCCGCAGTCGAAAGACACGGTGATGTCGGTGGGACCGGTGAGAGCGGAAAGCTTGGGAGTGCGGATATAGCCCTGGAAGCCGTCGGATGCCTTGGAAAGGCGGATGGAACCGGGCAGCTCGGCTATGTTGATGAAGGTCCAGCCGTCCAGATCACGGTTGTGCACGAATTCAGCAGTACAGAGGTTTTCTTCAACGCCCTCGTCGTAGCTGAACGGATCGGTGCCGCCGGAAGTGGTGGCGACGGCGTTTGGAACCGCGACTTCTGTACCGTCATATTTGATTACGTCGACTGAACCGATCGCCGCACCGCCGGGAGCTGAACCCTTGATAGGATCAGCATAGTTGCCTCCCCATACGAAGAGATCGAAGGTCTGTTTGATGAGCACGGAAGGATCAGCCGCCTCCTGTACCTCGAAGCGGTACTGTGGCACCTCCTTGCTGAAGTCAGCCCTGATGAGCACCTCTGCTTCGGCTGCCATGTTGCTCCAGAACTTGTTGGCGCCATCGGAGATAAGGCCCATGCGGCCTACAGACTTGCCTGCCTGGTAGAGTTCATGACCCTCGGCCCAGTTGTAGTAAGGAGCTGCGGCTTTGACATTGTTCACTGTGCCCACGCCTCCGTTGCCGGAATAGCTCAGGAATCCATATTCGTCACCGTTGAGTGCGATGGTGAATTCGCCGGTGGCCGGCATCTTCACCTTGGCCTCGAAGATGCTCTCTCCAGCCTTGGTGAGAAGGTTCTCCTTGCCGCCGATAAGCACCACGCAGCGGTCGTCTGAACTGATATAGGCAGATACCAGATTGCCGGCATTGCCTCCTTCGTCATAAGGCAGGACGGCGATGACCGCATCAGCCTTGGAAGGATAGGAGACGGTAACATGGGTTGTGCCCTTGCCAGTCTTTATGTCAGCCCCCTTGGCCTTGATTAGTTTTGTAAGAGCCGCCTCGTCCATACCGGCCACTTCCTTGCTGAACACATAATCGAAGTGGTCAGTGTACTCGTTGGGCACGATGTCGGCAGAGAAATTGAAAGCTCCGGACTTGTCTATCTCATAAGCTCCGGTAACGGAAACCGAGCAGACAAAAGTCTTGAACTCCACGAAAGCAGGAGCCGTAACCACCGTGCCGGCAGCATCAAGGCCGTAGGCACCCAGGACATACGAGGTCTGGGGCTTGAGTCCGGTAATGGGCAACGCACCGCCATCCATACTACGGCCATTATCCGTAATGTAGTCGTAGAGGGCGGAGGAGTCCTTCTCCTTGTATGGGAAAGCGGAATACTCCAAAGGGCCCACAACCTTGTAAGAAACAACATTATCCTGCGGAGAGGCAATGTTGGCTACGGCGCCGGAGGCACCGATATCACTGAGCGACACCGTTACGACGGCGTTTACTGACGTATTCTCCAGGTGATACCTCTCCCCTTCGCACGACAGCAACAAACCCGCCGCAGCGGCAAGCGCCAGGACAAGTTTAACAGGTTTGAACATGTTGTAGAATAGTTTATGGTTATAATCAGTGTTCGTGTTGTAACGAAGACAAATATAGCAAAAAAACGGTTTATCTGTCTTCTGCCTGATGTCCGGTCCGGTCTACCTGGTGGTAGAACTGGGTGTACGGCACGTCGGTGCGGCCCGCACCCTTCTTCATCAGTGCGACGAGGTCTGCGAAATTGGTCTTGTAGATGTCCCTGGGCATGAGTTTCTTGCCAACGCAGACGCTGGCGGCCAGCCCCACAACCTCGCCCATCATGGCGCAGGTACGCATGACGCGCACGGAGCCGAGAGCGATATGGGTGACGCTGATGTCGCGGCCCGCCATGAACATATTGGGAATATCTGCGCTATACAGGCAGCGGTACGGTATGGCATAAGGGTCGATAGGGGTAAGCTTTCCTATACTCATCCACTCGGCACCGGGGTACTTGCCTGCGTTGCGCGGATCGGGATAATGCTGGTCTATGCGCCATGTGGTGGTACAGGTTCCGTCTTCGTAGGGAATGGGCCGGGTGAGATCCTGCTCGCGCAGAATCAGGTCGCCCACTATGCGACGGCTCTCTCGCTTTCCGCTCACGTGGCTCACCCACGTAAGATGTGTGCACTCCCAGTCTTCCTTCTTTGCAAGACGGTTCTTGCAGTAGGAGAAAGTGCTGTAAGCCACATACATACCATAGTCGCGTATCTTTTCTGCATCGGCTATCTGGTCGTCGTTCATGCCTACTTCCCAGTACCAGTTGGCGCGGTGGACCGGTTCCACCGTTTCCTCGTCGAGCTTGAGGCCCCAGTCGAGGCTGTCGGGGAAGGTGCACGGGGTGTTCCAGTCCTCGCAATACCATTCTATGCTCACGCCCATGGTATAGCCGTCCGCCTTCTCGGGCGCCAGGCTCTCGCCGTATTCGCTGCGGGCCTCACGCCCCATCATGGTTCGGGCGCCGGCCAGCACAGCCAGGTGGGCGTCGCCGGTGCAGTCGGAGAACACGTATCCGCCCAGGCGAATCCGGTTCTGGCGCGTAGCCTCAACAGCCTCCACGGCTGCTATCTTGCCGTCGCGCATTTCCACCTTGTCCACGGTATAACCGGCGAAAAGGGTTATATTGGGTTCTGCCGCAATCACGTCCCACTTCTTCCAGTCCTGATAGTGATGGGCGCCTCTGGCGTTTCCGATTCGGTCGGGACCGATCTCGTTCAGAATGTAGCCCAGGGACGGGTACGGGGCCATGTTTATCTGGCCGCCCAGACCGACCCGCACCTCGGAACTGTTGTTGCCTCCGAGTATGTAGCGGTCCTGCAGCAGGGCCACGCGGGAGCCGTTGCGGGCGGCAGCGATGGCGGCGCATAGTCCGGACATACCGGCACCCACTACTACAAAGTCGTAATCCCCCTTGTCTTCCACAGGCTCCGGGAGAAGCTCCGCACGGAGCTTGCGGTAGGCCTCCAGGCTGTCGCCTGGAACTTCCCCACCGGCCGTAAGCAGTATGGCGTCGCATCTGCCGTCGAGACCGCTGAGGTCATGGAGTACCAGCGTATGCTCACCGGCGTTCAGCTCATAGCTGCCGCCCTTCTGCCAATACCATGCTGCCCGCTCGGCACGGGTCGCGCCTGGGCATCCGATTCCGAACTCTGCGGCATCAGCCACTCCGTCAACCTTGACCTGGAAGATACCTGGCGTCTTCCCTTCAGACCAGAAAGCAGTCCAGTTCTTGGTGCGCACCCACAGGGTGTACGTACCTGATTTTTCAATTCTAATCTTTGTGGAGGGGTCTTTTTTCAGAGGCTCACCCAAACCATGGGCCAGAAGATAGCTGGAGCCCATCTGCAGCACGAACTGCTGCTCAACAGTCCAGTCGCCCAGATCGTCGAAACGAGTGCAGAGCGTCAGGACGGAATCGTTTGTGTTCATAATATGGTTACATTTCTATACAAATATATGTATTTTTTTGAAACCTTGTTATATTGTACGGGCGTAAAACACAAAATTTTGTTATTCAGCCACTTACCGAACCTCCCTGGTGTAAAAACGCACCAGGGAGATTCAGTAATGGTTGATTTTCAGCTATGTACGATTTACAGCCGGCGAGAGGTAATGGTGGCGCAGTCGGCGCGGAGCTGGGACTGAAGGTCGGAGAGCGAGGCGAATTTGCGCTCGTCGCGGATGCGGTTCAGGAACTCCACGGTGATGTCCAGGCCGTAAATCATCTCATCGAAGTCCAGGATGTGGGTCTCGATGGTGAGGGCGTCCCGCTCGCTTACGGTAGGGCGGGTGCCTATGTTGGTCATGCCGGTGAAGGATCTGCTGCCAATTACAACCCTTGTGGCATACACCCCGTTCTTCGGAATGGCCATAAGGGGCTCGTACAGCATCATGTTAGCGGTTGGAAAACCGATGGTGCGTCCCAACTTGTTGCCGGCCACCACCACTCCGTGAAGGCTGTACGGCCTGCCGAGCAAGCGCGTAGCCAGCGCCACGTCGCCGGCCTCCAGGGCCGCGCGTATGCGGGTAGAAGACACGGAAACCCCGTCTATGCATACAGGAGGGGCGATGACTGCCTCCAGCCCCATGGAGCGGGCAATGGCGGCAATGTCTTCCGGACCGGCCTGCTCGCGCCCGAAGCGGGTGTCGTAACCCAGCACAAGCGCGCTGCAGGCATAGTCACGGCAGAGCATGCGGATATACTCGCGGGCGGAAAGGGAGGCAAATGCCCTGGTAAAGGGCAGCGTCTCCACGCTGTTAACCCCCATAGAACGCAGCATGGCAGTTTTCTCAGCTACGGGAGTGAGATAGCGCAGGGTGTCCGCCCCGCTCTGCAGCACTGCCCTGGGGTGGGGCCAGAATGTAACAATTACACTCTCATCGCCCCTCTCCGCGGCAAGCGAAACAAGGGTTTCAACAACAAGACGGTGCCCTGGATGGACACCGTCGAAAAAGCCTGTGGCTATTACAGCCATTTTACGAGCGGGAAGTCCTGCCGGTGCGGAAGCGCCGGATTGCTTGCATACATTCGTATGCCCACATGATACATACCGGTACGTTCCGGCTGCACGGAAGTGGCATAACGGGCTACACCGTTAGCATAATCAACCACATCGTACTGCTGAACCTCCTGGATGTGCAGGGCGCCCTTGGCGTCACTTGTGGCGAACAGCATTTCTACACCTATGTCTTCCGGTTTCAGACGCCCGAGGTCGAGAATAACCTCACCGTGGATCGGGTCGTTCTTAGACACGATATAAGATGCATCTGGCTGCTGGCAGGACACCACACGGATGTTGTTCCACTCTGACAGTACCTTCTGCTTCCATGCTGCAATCTCCCTGGCCACCTTGTTGTTGTTCGCAACCATGGCGTTGTAGCGTTCCGCCTGCGGGATGTAGTACTGGTTGCAGTAATCAGTTAGCATGCGGTTGGTGGTGAAATTGCTCGCCACCTTCGCTATGGTGTTCTTGATGTAGCCGACCCACTCCTTGGAGATATGTGTGCGGTCGTTGAAATTGTAGTACGCAGGCGCAATCTCGTTCTCAATCGTGGCGTAGATGGTTGCTGCATCCAGCTCATTCTGGTACTGCTGGTCGTCGTACGTGCGCTCGAGCGGAAGCGCCCATCCGGCATCTTCCTGATAACCCTCAACCCACCATCCGTCGAGCACGGAGAAGTGCATGACGCCGTTCATGGCGGCCTTCTCTCCGGAGGTACCGGAAGCCTCGAGAGGACGGGTGGGGTTGTTGAGCCATACGTCAACTCCCTGTACGAGCCTCTTGGCCAGACGTATGTCGTAACCGGGCACGAAGACAATGCGGCCGAGGAACCTCTCGTCCTTGGAGATTTCTATGATACGCTTCAGGAAGTCCTGTCCTGCACCGTCGGCGGGATGCGCCTTGCCAGCGAACACGAACTGAACGGGGCGCTCGGGATTGTTCACTATGGCGTCCAGACGATCCAGGTCGCTGAAAATCAGCGTTGCACGTTTGTACGTAGCAAAGCGGCGGGCGAAGCCTATGGTAAGCACGTCGGGGCGGAAAGTCTCGCTTATCTTGACAATCTGGGTAGGCGTGTAGTGGCTGCACAGGGTAGGATCAGATATGCGCTCCGTCACGGTCTTTACAAGTTCGTCCTTGAGAATCTTGCGTACGTTCCATATCTCGTCGTCGCTGACCTTGTAAATGCGGTCGAAGCAGCTCTTGTCGTAATGGCCGGTACGGAATTCGGGGCCGAAGACCTTGTAATGGATGGCCTTCCAGTCGCGGGCCGCCCAGGTGGCGTAGTGAACGCCGTTGGTAACGTAGCTGATATGCAGTTCCTCAGGCAGGTAGCCCTTGTACATATCCTTGAATATGTCCTGGCTTACCTTGCCGTGGAGCATGGATACGCCGTTCACGTTCTGGCTCATGTTGGCGGCCAGCACGCTCATGCTGAACTTCTCGTCCCCGTTCTCGGGATGAATCTTCCCCAGCGACAGGAGTGTATCCCAATCTATGCCGAAGCGTCCGGGATAGTGGCCCAGGTACTTGGACAGCAGGCCCTCGTCGAAGGAGTCGTGTCCCGCAGGCACGGGAGTATGGGTTGTGAACAGGCCGCTGGCGCGGATGAGCTCCAGGGACTCGTTGAAATCCAGTTTCTTGACCTGGATGTACTCGCGCAGGCGCTCCAGGCCGGCGAATGCCGCATGGCCCTCGTTGTAATGGTAGATGGTGGGATTGAGTCCCAGCAGACGCAGGGCCCTCACGCCGCCGATTCCCAGCAGGATCTCCTGCTTCAGACGGTTCTCCCAGTCACCTCCGTAAAGCTGATGCGTTACCTGACGGTCTTCCGGCAAGTTGGCCTCGAAGTCGGTATCGAGAAGGTAGAGGTCGGTACGTCCGACGGCCACCTTCCAGATACGTGCGGTCATGTCACGGCCGGGCAGGGCCATGTGGATGGTCTTCCAGTTGTCGTGCTCGTCCAGCACCGGCTCCGCAGGAATCTTGAGGAAGTCCTGGGCGTCATACTCGGCCACCTGGTTACCCTGGGGCGTGATGCGCTGGGTAAAGTAGCCATAACGGTACAACAGACCTACCGCCACCATGTTCACGTTCATGTCCGAACTCTCCTTCAGGTAGTCGCCTGCCAGGATTCCGAGGCCGCCGGAGTAAATCTTCAGGGAGGTCTCCAGGCCGTACTCCATGCAGAAATATGCAACGGAGGGCTCCGTACGCTCGGACTTGAGCGCCATATAGCGGTTGAACTCGTCCATCACCGCCGCCAGGCGCGACAGGAAGGAGACGTCCTTAGCCAGTTCGTTGTATCTTTTGAGGCTTACCTTATCCAGTATGGCCATCGGATTGTGACCGGAGGTATGCCAGATATCCGAATCTATGGACTTGAAAAGCAATTTGGCGTCTTCGTTCCAACACCACCAGAGGTTCTTGCAAAGGGTTTCAAGCCCCGATAATTCTTCCGGGAGGTGGCGTGTTACCATAACGCTCTTCCACGCCGGATCTCCTACTTCAAATCTGTTGTTTTGCATAATGGGCGCAAAAATACAAAAAAACCTTCATTATCTGGAATTAATCCTGATGATGAAGTCGCTGAGGACATTCATATAGTTGATGAACGCCTCGAACGGAGTGTCGTACGGGCTGAAACGCTTGTGGATTTCACCGTCGGAGAAGAACTTGGTGCACATGTAGTACAGGTGGTCGCTCTCCTGAAGATGTCCGAAATCGGCCCAGAGCTCCGGATCGTTGAGCAGGGCAAGCTTCTCGGTGAGGCCGTAAAGCTTGTTGTAGGCATCCTGCTGGAGCTCGTTGCCCAGCCATGCGCTGAGGTCTCTTTCCTCATCCGCCCAGGAAATAGGATCGGGGACGCTGAGAGATGCAGCCGGCTTGATGTTCTTGACTGCCTGCGCGGGAGTTACGAAGTCCATTCCGGCCTTGATAACTGCTGCAGGCAGGGCGCGCATGAAGTCGAATATGCCGCTTTCTGCAGTCTGGTGCTCACCGAAGGTCTCGTAGTCCATGAAGAGGTTTACGATATCCCCTTCCGCCTCATTGAGCCAGCCTACGAACTTATCCGCAGTGAGAGGCCACTCGTTCCAGCCCTTGTCTGAGAAGCGGAACGCGATGTCGTCGCTCAGGCCATAGTTGCGGAGCAGCAGGCGGAGCTTGGGCTGAGATTCGGCAGTATAGACGTAATTTGCGCTCTGCCAGCCCATTATATGGCGGGCGCCTTCCGTGAGCATGGTCTTGAATCCGAGGTCATACACCTGGCGGGCGATGGCATCGGAATAGATGAGCTCGGTATTGCGGAAGGTGACCGGAGTAACTCCGAAAGCTTCCTCTATATGAGCCTTATGCTTCTCTACCTGATGTGCGAACTCCGAAGCGGAGGCCAGCGAAGCCAGGGAGTGATAGTAGGTCTCGCAGAGGAATTCCACCTTGCCAGTTGCGGCCAGCTTGCGGAAGCTGTCCAGCACTTCGGGGGCGTAACGGTCGAACTGCTCAAGGGCGGAACCGGAGATGGAAAAAGCCACTTTGAACTTGCCCTTCGTCTTGTTGATCGCCTCCAGAAGCAGCTCGTTCATAGGGAGATAGCACTTCTGGGCCACCCTCTTGAGTATGGTCCTGTTGGCGAAATCGTCATAGTAATGGGAGTCCTTGCCTATATCGAAAAAGCGATACTGACGGAGCCTCGTGGGCTGATGGACCTGGAAGTAAAGGCAGACTGACTTTTTCATATCAATGATTCGTAAACTTTTTTCAATTTGGCGGTAGCGCCGTTCCACTTGAGTTCGTTCACCTCGTCGAAGCCCTGCTTGGAAGCGAACTCGGTAAGGGCGGGATAAGTGACGAGGGCGTAGATGTCATCGGCCAGAGCATCCACATCCCAGAAGTCCACCTTGAGGGCGAACTTCAGGATTTCGGCTGCACCGGACTGGTGGGAGATAATGGAAGGCACCCCGGTACGCATGGCCTCCAGCGGGGAAATGCCGAAGGGCTCGGAGACCGAGGGCATAATGTAGACGTCGGACAGGGCGAACATCTTCTGCACGTCGGCTCCGCGGAGGAAGCCGGTAAAGTGGAAGCGGTCCGATATGCCCAGACGGGCCACCTGCTTGATGGCGCGGTTCATCATGTCACCGCTGCCGGCCATCACGAAGCGGACGTTCTTGGTGCGCTTGAGCACCTTGGCGGCGGCGTCTATGAAGTACTCCGGCCCCTTCTGGAAGGTAATACGTCCCAGGAAGGTGACCACTTTGTCTTTCACGCCTCGCTCGACGGTGATGTCCTCGCGCCCGCTGAAGTCCACTGCGTTGTGTACCGTCACCACCTTGGCGGGGTCTATGCCGTACTTGTTGATGACTATGTTGCGGGTAAGGTCGCTCACGGTGACCACACGGTCTGCGGCCATCATGCCGCGGGTCTCTATGTCGAGCACGCGGGTGTCTATATGCTTCTCGTCGCCGCGGTCGTAGGAGGTGGCGTGCACATGCACTACCAGAGGCTTGCCGGTGAGCTCCTTCGCGGCTATGCCGGCCAGGTAGGTAAGCCAGTCGTGGGCATGGATGATATCGAACTCATTCACATGCTGCATGGCGATGGTGCCGCCCACCTGGGCGTAACGGGATACCTCTTCCATGAGGTTGGCGCCGTACTTGCCGGAGAACTTGAATTTCTGGCCAAAGCCCACCGTGGTCTGTGTCAGACCCTGGGCGCGCATCTTCTCTATAGCCTCGTAATACTCGTCGGGATCTACGTAGGGAACGATGTTTGAGTCCACATAGAGGAACTTCACCTTGTTGATGAACTCCTCTACCGTGCTGCTCACATTCTGTACCGCCACGTCGCTCGCGTTGAGTATGGTGGTGGCACTCTGGTCTTCGTCGCCGGAGGCGTTGGGCATTACGAACAGGGTCTCAACTCCATTGTAGGCCAAACCCTTGACGATGCCCTCACAGGCAGTACCCAAACCGCCTGCGATATGGGGAGGAAACTCCCAGCCGAACATCAAAACTCTCATATTATTTTACCTCCTTGTATTTAGCGATTATGTCAACCACGGTTAGGAGCGCCGCCGTACTGAGCGATGACGAAATGGCTCCGTGCGGCTCGTGGGGCGGATCTCCGTCGTACAGCTCAGAGAAGGCTCCGACGCCGTGCTTGCTGAGGTCGGACCAGAAGCCCTCTATAAGCCATTCCGCCCTCTTCACGAAGGAAGGCCCTTTGACCTTGAGGCTCATGTCGATATACGGTTCCAGCAGGTTCGGGCGGGTACAGCCCTGATGATAGGCAAGGTCGCGCTCTATCTGTGCGCCCTCGTACACTCCGCGGTACTTGGGATCGCGGGGCGACAGGGTGCGGACGCCGCGGGAGGTGATGAGTTCGCGGTCTATGACGCTCAGCACCGGCAGCGCCATATCTTCCTCCAGCGGAGAGTATTTGACCCAGATGGCATACAACTGGTTGGGGCGCACGTCCATGTTGCGGCCGGAAGCGTCCACGTAGTCTGCCAGCCTGCCGGATTCTTCATCTACAAAGGTTGAGCGGAAGTTTACAAGCACCATGTCGCGGATAGGAGTCCATTTCTTGATGAATGCGCTTCTCTTGGACCCGTACTTGCCTTCCATCTCGAGTGCGAAGCAGATGGCGTTATACCAGAAGGCGTTGGTCTCTATCTGGTAGCCGGCGCGCTCGGTGACGGCACGGCCGTTCACATAAGCGTTCATCCAGCTGAGCGCCACTCCGTCCATCTGGGCCCATAGCAGGCCGGACGGATGCATAGCGACCTCTTTGCGGCAGCCGGGCAGATAGCTTTCCAGAACCGCCTTCAGCGTATCGCCGTATTTCTTCCAGACCTTTGCGGGATCGGCGCCATAGTCTATATATTGCTGCAGGGTAACCGCCAGGTACAGAGGTGCCTCCACCTGGGTGGTGCGTTTGGTGAGGCGCTCCTGCTCTGCAGCAATGAGGTTGTCCAGTATCTCTTCGAACAGCTCCGGACTGTGGGCGCCGTGAAGGGTAAGGCCGGCCAGGGCAACAAGCGTCTCGCGCAGAAGGCCCGTGTTGAGCCAGCTCAGGCCGGCGTTGATCATGGCCACCCCGTTGTGACGGGTGATGAGCCAGTCGGCGCAGCGCATCAGCTGGTCGTGATAGCCGGTCACCTCGGGCATTTTGGCCAGATAGGCTCCGAACTGCCTCTTGAGACCGGCAGGATTGGCCTCCTCGATGGATCCGGAGAACACCACCGAGCCGCCGTTTGACAGCCTGGCGGTAAATATGCCGGGAGTGAAGAGATCCTCTTTGCAGTCATAACCGCGGCGGTATTCGTCGGAGTACGTCACGTTGTTGTTCCAGCACGGCAGGGACTTCCACTCCGCCTTGGAGTCGCTGAGCTGCAGGTGCAGGTCGGGGAAGTTGGGATACATGCGGAACGACACGCCTCCGGGTATCTCGGTATAGCCGGTGTTCGCCTGCTCGTTCTGATGTGTCAGCTCATGCACGTTGCGGAAAGCCAGGAAAGGCTTTATGATGAGAGTTACGGGCGAGGGAGATTTGAGAAGCTCGTATTTCACGAGCACCTGGTCCTTGTCCGGTGCCAGGATGATACTCTTGCGGAAAACTATCTCACCGACCTGGTAAGTGATGTTGGGCACGGGATCTTCGGCGAAGTCCACCACGTACTTGTGGCCGCGGGGCTCGTAGATATCGCCGTAACAGTGTATGCCCAGGTTGAATTGCTTGCCGTTTACCACCAGGCTCTCGTCCAGGGCCGACAGCAGCATGAAGTGGTCGCCGCCGAAGCGGTCCAGGGTAACGGCGAGCAAGCCGTGGTAGCGGCGGGTGTTGCAGGTAACGATGGACGTGTTGCAGTAAGCACCCGTCTTGTTGGCGCAGATAATCTCGCGCTTGAGCGAGTAAGCCAGGTTCACCAGCTCGTTCTTGTTGAATGTCAAGAATGCCATATCAGTCGATCTTTTTCAAAACTATGGCGCACCTGCTGGGCAGGTACATGTACAGGGTGTGGTCGAAGGCTTGATTGCCGTTGGGGCAGCGCTGAGGCAGGGCCACATGCTTTTCTTCCCCGGGCAGGCGGCCAAAACCGCCGAAACGCAGTTCGTCGGAATCGAACACCTTGACAAACTCTCCCGCCGGGGCCGAAAAACCATAATCCATAAAAGAGCCCTGCGGGTTGAAGTTCAGCGCAAATATACAATTTTCCCTACGGAAAATCAAGATTTGTTTCTGCTCGTCTGCGACAAGCAGTTCCGGGCTGCCGTTCAGGCACTTCTCTTTCTTGAGAAGGTGCACCATCGCCACATCGAATTCCTCAAGTCCATGGTAACGCAATTCCGGATTGTCGGCAATGGACCAGAGGCGCCTGGCGTGTGCGTAAGACCAGCCGTTGCCCTCGCGCGGAAAGTCTATCCACTCCGGATGGCCGAATTCGTTGCCCATGAAGTTCAGGTAACCTCCGCCACAGGTTGCAGCGGTCACGATGCGAATCAGCTTATGAAGGGCTATCCCCCTGTCTACCAGCGGGTTCTGCTGATCCTTACGCATGCTGAAATACATCTCTTTGTCTATAAGGCGGAAGATGATGGTCTTGTCGCCCACGAGCGCCTGGTCGTGACACTCCGCGTAACTCACGGTCTTCTCGTCCGCCCGCTTGTTGGTAAGCTCCCACCAGATCATGCCCGGCGTCCAGCCCTCGTCCGGCAGTTCCTTTATCCACTTGATCCAGTGGTCGGCAATGCCCATGGCCATACGGAAGTCGAACCCCACGCCGCCGGCCGCGAACGGCGCGGCAAGCCCCGCCATTCCGCTCACATCCTCGGCGATGGTGATAGCCTTGGGATTGAGCTCATGTATGAGCATGTTGGCCAGTCCGAGGTAGCTCACCGCATTCTCGTCCACCCCAGAGTTGAAATAGATGTCGTAATTCCCGAAATCTATTCCCAGACCGTGGTTCCAGTAGAGCATGCTCGTCACTCCGTCGAAGCGGAATCCGTCAATGTGGTACTCCTCCATCCAGTATTTGCAGTTGGAGAGGAGGAAATACTTCACTTCATCTTTGCCGTAGTCGAAGCAGCGGGTGCCCCATGCAGGATGGTGACCGGCCTCGCCCGGATAGAAATAGAGGTCGTCGCGTCCGTCCAGCCGGCCAAGGCCCTCCACCTCGTTGCCCACCGCGTGCGAATGCACTATATCCATGATGACCGCGATGCCGGCGGCATGCGCTTCATCAACCAGGCGCTTGAATTCCTCCGGCGTGCCGAATCGCGAGCTGAGGGCGAAGAAACTGGATACCTGATAGCCGAAGGAGCCGTAGTACGGATGCTCCTGCAGGGCCATTATCTGCAGTACGTCGTAGCCCAGGCGCTTCACCCGCGGCAGCACCTCGCGGCGGAAATCGTCGAAGGTGGCAACTTTCTCTTCCTCTCCGCTCATGCCTATGTGGCACTCGTATATGAATGGATGGGGACGGGGTCCTGGATTGCGGTGCTTCCATTTGTAAGGCTCGGGATTCCATACCTGGGCGCAGAACACCTTGGTCTCCGGATCCTGGACCACTCGCGTCGCGTAGGCAGGAATGCGCTCTCCGCCTCCTCCCGGCCATTCCACCCATAGCTTGTACAGGGCGCCGTGGCTCAGGAAGAGCTCGGGAAGGCGCAGTTCCCAATTGCCCTGCCCCACCGGAGTGAAGAGGTAGTCGGGCGTGCGCTTCCAGTTGTTGAAGTCTCCTACCAGGTAGATCTTTGTGGCGCTGGGCGCCCACTCACGAATGACCCAGCCCTTGGAATCATGATGGAGACCATAGTAGAGATGGTTGTTTGCGACCTCGGAAAGGGGCTTGTCGCCGGCTAGCTTGCGCTTGTCTGCAAGGATGCGCTCATGCCTTGCGTCTATAGCTCCGCGAAAAGGCTCAAGCCAGGGGTCTGTTTGATATATCTTCTTCATTTGCTGAGAGTTTCTATCTTGGAGCGGGAACCGCGCAAGTACTCGCGGCAGCCGGCAATCAGTTCTTCGCTGCGCTTAATGTATTTATCTATGTCATCAAGTCCCGTAGCCGGGTCCTCGACCTTGGCGGCTATGCTTTCCAGCTCGGCCATGGCCTTAGAATAGTCAAACTTTTCCATTTACAGTGCAATTAAGGGTTCCGTCCGGAAAGATTACGCCGATAGAGTCGCCGGCTCCGACATCTGCCGCGCGTTTGAGAAGGACTCCTTTGCTGTTGGTTATGAGCGTGTAACCACGTTCAAGGAGTTTGAGGGGATTAGCCGCATTGATTCGGGTCTCCAGCTTGTCTATGACGGACTCCAGGACGGACAGCTTATATGTAAAAGCCAGTCTGAGCCGGCTCTGGAAGTTGGAAATCCTTTCATCTTCGGCCGCCACCGCGTCTATGAAGAGGTCGGCAAGGGCAGTGGGAGTCTTGACTGCAACGTTGGCCACGAGGTCTGCGGCGTGTTCATCGCGGTCATGGCCTATCGCGGTGCATACCGGAATGGGGCAGCGGGCTATCGCGGCGCAGAGTTCGTAATCATCGAAACACGCCAAATCGAGGCTTGATCCCCCTCCACGAAGGATTAATATCGCATCAGGCACCGCTGCGCCATCGGTCGCGGCAGCTTCCGATCCGGCTACGTCCATTCTCGCGGCTACGCCGCTGCGGCTGAGTAACGCCGGACCGGAACAGCCGACTCCCTTGTCCAGCGCAGCGATAATCGACGCGGGAGCGGCCTCTCCCTGCATCGTGGCGGGGAAAAGCTGAACGTCGAACGCAAAACCGTATTCGTTCTCCAGCAGGTGACGGCGAAAATCCCCGTAACCCGCGGCATCGGGAGCGGAAATAACGGCAAGCCTGTACGGCACGTCCGGCAGGGCCAACTCTTTCTGAAGTTCCAGAAGGCCCTCTTTTTCCAGCCGCTCCAGCGTGCGCCGGCGCCTGAGCTCAGCCTCACCGAGCGTTGTACTCACATCTATGTCTTCTACTATCAGGGAAACCCCATAGAGTTCGCTGTAGTTCACCCGGGCCTCGAAAATAACCGCCATGCCAGGCTGCAGCGGAGCCCCGGTAGCCTGGGCGAACCGGCTCAGCAAAACCGTAGCCTGCGAACGCCAGATAATGGCGCGCACCTTGGCCAGTTCGGTACGTCCGTCGCTCTGGCACAGTTCCAGATAGCAGTGACCGTTGGTCCTTTGCTGCACACTCGCCACCTCGGCCCGCACCCGCACGGGACCCGGGACGGCCTCCTCAACCCCCTCCTTTATAATCTGCTGCAGTTCGTACAGCTCCAAATAGTTCTGCTCCATCATAGCCTGTCAAAAATAGCAATTTTCCGCAGAAAATGCAAGTGACGGCTATAACGTATGCAAAAACGTCAGGATACTGTCTATGAGTTTGTTGGGATAATGTGAAAACAGGTGATTCTCGCCCGGAATCTCGAAGAACATGCAGTTGTCGTAAATGTCCTGATACATCTTGCCGTAACGGAAAGGCACCAGTTCGTCCGAATTGCCGTGAACGACGCAGACAGGGCCCCGGTACAGCGCCGACTCCTCAAAAATCGGAAGCTTCTGGGAGGTAAGGATGTATTCCCGGCTGAACTTGTACCAGCCTACCCGCACATACTCCGGCGGATTCGCCGGATCACACTCCTTCCCCATGAAACGGCCCTCCAGGGCAAAATCCTTCAACACAGCGCCAGGCGCGAGCAGCACCAGCCCGTCAGGGCTACGGCCCTCGGAAGCGAGTTCGCCCGCAGCCATTCCGGCAACCACTCCGCCCTGGGAATGGCCGAGCATCACGACACTGCTTGCGAAAGGCAGGGAGCGGGCATAGTCGTAGACGGCACGCGCATCTGCTATTTCACTGGGAATAGTACACTTGAGCACATCCCCGTCGCTCTTCCCCTGGGCGTTGAAGTCAAAGCGCAGGACAGCAAATCCGTTACGCCTGAGCCTTCTGGCGATACGAGTCATAGGAGACATGCCCTTGTGTGACATCACACCGTGCATAACTATCACCAGCGGACATTTGTCGCTTGCAGCGTCGAACCCCTTGGGCAGCTGAAGGATTATGGACAGACGGCCATTCGGCCCCTGAATGAAATCCGGGCCTTCATTCGCCGCAGAGGCGATTACCGACCCCAGCAGGCCGGCAAGGAACACTTTGGCGTATTTCAACCTTATGCCCATGACAGGCCTATTTCTGGCGGCAGTAAATCTGCACCGGACAGCCGGTCAGTGAGAAATTCTTGCGCAGCTGGTTCTCCAGGAAGCGCTTGTATGGATCCTTGATGTACTGCGGCAGGTTGCAGAAGAAGGCGAAGGCGGGAAACTTCGTCGGAAGCTGGGTTATGTATTTGACTTTCACGTACTTGCCCTTCCATGCCGGAGGCGGGGTCTCCTCTATGACGGGGAGAAGCGTCTCGTTCAGGCGGGCGGTCGGGATCTTTTGTGAATAGTTGGCGTACACCTCGGCGGCGGCGTTCAGCACGTCCTGGATACGCTGCATCTTGACTACCGACGTGAATACGATGGGCACGTCGTCAAACGGGGCCAGGCGACTGCGAAGAGCCTCCGTGTACTCCTTCATGGTATTGGAATCCTTGATGAAAAGGTCCCATTTGTTAACCACCAGAACGCATCCCTTGCGGTTGCGCAGGATCAGCGAGAATATATTCATATCCTGCGCCTCCATGCCCGTGGTCGCGTCTATCATCATTATGCACACGTCGGAATGCTCGATGGCGCGGATGGAACGCATGACGGAGTAGAACTCCAGATCCTCGTTTACCTTGGTCTTGCGGCGTATGCCGGCAGTATCCACCAGCATGAACTCGTGACCGAATTGGTTGTAGTGCGACTCGATGCTGTCGCGGGTGGTGCCGGCGACGGGCGTAACTATGTTGCGTTCCGTGCCCAGCAGGGCGTTGGTGAGGGACGACTTGCCCACGTTAGGCTTGCCCACAATGGTGATTCGAGGCAGGTCAGCGTAGGGATCCGCCGTCTCGGTCTCCTCCGGGAGCGCGGCAACGACCGCATCCAGAAGGTCGCCGGTGCCGGAACCGTTGGCCGCAGAGATGCTGTAGATTTCGCCCAGCCCAAGGGAATAGAACTGGTAGGCGTCGTACATCTTCTCCCCCGTATCCACCTTGTTCACGCAGAGAATCACGGGCTTGCGCGAGCGGCGCAGCACGTCGGCCATCTCGGCGTCGTAGTCGGTGATGCCGGTGGCGGCCTCTACCATGAAGAGCACCAGGTCGGCCTCTTCGATGGCTATCTGCACCTGCGAGCGAATGGCGTTCTCGAAAACGTCGTCCGAATTGCTGGTGTAGCCTCCCGTATCCACTACGGAAAACTCCCTGCCGCACCATTCGCAACGGCCGTAATGCCGGTCGCGGGTTACGCCTGCGGTATCATCTACGATTGCCTGCCTGGCACCTACCAGACGGTTGAAAAGGGTGGATTTGCCGACGTTAGGACGTCCGACTATCGCTACGAGGCTCATATAGTTTACAATCTATGCACGCGTCGGAAAAGTTTCCGCTGCAGTGCCGTTCAGGGTTGTGAAGCTCGACATCTACATCTTTGTAGCAGCGGATGCCGAGCTTGCGCATTTCTTCATTAGACCCCACGTCGTAGTTGGGAAAGTCCTTCTTCCGGAACACGATGTTGAAACTCATCGCAAACACGGCCAGAAGCAGGACTGCCGCAGCAACTATGACGGTGGCCCACATATCAATAAATGAAGTCGGGGCTTATTGGTTCGTAATTATATACCTTTTCGATGATGCTGGCAAAGACCTGCGACATCGAAACTATACGTATCTTGCTGTCCCCTTCCAGCTCGGGATGGGGAATGGTATCGGTGATGTAGACCTCTTCCAGGGCGGAATTGTGAATCTTCTCCACCGCATTGCCGGAAAGGATGCCGTGGGTGGCGCAGCAGCGCACGCTGGCGGCGCCCTTCTCTTTGAGCACGTCGGCCGCCTTGCAGAGGGTGCCGGCGGTGTCGATCATGTCGTCCACTATGATTATGTTGCGTCCTTCCACATCACCGATAGCCTTGATTTCTGCAACCACGTTGGCGCGCTCGCGGGTCTTGTGGCAGATGACTACTCCGCACTCCTGACGTCCGCCGAGGCTCTTGGCGTAGGTGTTGGCACGCTTGGCGCCGCCCATGTCCGGAGCTGCTATAGACAGGTTCTTGAGCTTCATGGACTTGATGCAGGGAAGGAAAACCTTGCTGGCATACACATGATCCACAGGGATATCGAAGAAGCCCTGGATCTGGTCTGCATGGAGGTCGCAGGTCATGACGCGGTCGCAACCGGCGGCGGTCAGCAGGTTGGCCACGAGCTTGGCTCCGATGGCTACGCGGGGACGGTCCTTACGGTCCTGGCGGGCCCATCCGAAATAAGGCATGACGGCGATCACCTTGTCGGCAGACGCACGCTTGGCAGCGTCTACGGTGAGCAGCAGCTCCATGAGATTGTCGGCGGGCGCGATGGTGGACTGGATGATGAAAACCGTGGCGCCGCGGACGCTCTCGGCAAAGCAGGGCTGGAACTCCCCGTCGCTGAAAGGAGTAACCTGAAGATCGCCCAGGTGGATAGGCGTTTCATCGGGCTGTAAGAGCTCGTTCAGATGTTCAATCACCTTGCAGGCGAAATCCCGGGAGGCCCGGCAGGCGAAAACTTCTATACGATGGCTGTGGATCATAGTGATTTAAGGATTGAATTTATATAGTTAAGGATATCTTCGCGTCCGTTTCCGCTGAGGGAGCTCGTGCTGAACATTGGCGGGAGCTCCTCCCAGGTCCGGGAGAGAATCTCGCAATCTTTATCTATCTGCCGCTGCAACGCCACCGGGCCGAGCTTGTCAGCTTTGGTGAAGATGATGGCGCAGGGTATGCCGTTCTCACCGAGTTCCGAGAGGAAGTCTGTGTCTATCCTGCCTATGTCGTGCCGGCAGTCCACCAGCACGAAGAGCAGCTGCATCTCCTCCGAATTCATGATGTAGTCACGAATGACCTCCTTGAGCTCGCGGCGCATCTTGTCCGGAAGCTTGGCATAGCCATAACCGGGCAGGTCCACGAGATACCAGCTGTCGTTGATAAGGAAGTGGTTAACGACCTTGGTCTTACCTGGGGTGGACGAGGTCATGGCCAGCTTTCCGTTGCCGGCAAGCATGTTGATGAGGGAGGATTTACCTACGTTGGAGCGGCCTATGAAGGCGAATTCGGGCAGTTTCCTCTTCGGCTTTTGCGAAACCCGCGTGCTGCTTCCTGCGAATATGGCCTCAGAGATTTTCATTGCCCTATAATTACAGTACAAAGATATAATTTTTTTCCGCTAGCCGAAAAAAAATTATATCGTACTGAATATGTCGGAAATTGTCAGTCTGTCCAGATGACGGACTGGATGGCGCGGGGCGGTACTTTGCAACTCACTGAGCGCTTGTCGGTAACGAAGTTTACAAGCGCGTCGGCCGTGCCCTCGTTAAGCAGCAGTACGGCGTAGGAGCCGTCGGGATTGCGGTACCACTGGAAAGTGAGCCCCTGGGTTCCGGAGCCCTCGGTGCCGAGCCTGACGGCGCCCGGCCTGAGCACCTTGGAGCAATGGGCCACGTTGTAATAATGCGAGTTGCGAGTGATGCCCTTGAGCGAATAGTTCGAGGAGGAAATCTCCACGGCGCCGAAGCAGGTAGTGCAGCTGCCGGGGCGGTTGGGCCTGCCCTGGTCGTCGAGCATCAGGTTCCAGAGGGTGACGCCTTTGCCGTAGCGGCCGAGCGTACCGAGGAAAATGTCCCGGAAATCGTTGATGAGGCAGCTGGCGAAGGAATAGTTCCACTGTCCGATGGAGGCCTCGGTAAAGTATATCTCCTTGTCCGGGTATGCCGAATGAATGCCGTCCAGGACCGATACCGAGCCGCCGTAGTTGTGCCAGGCGGAACCGGCGACATAGGCTGAGGCCTCGGGATCCTTGAATATCTGGAGGGGATAATCTTTCTGCCCCGCGATATTGTCGTAATTGTAATTATGGTCGAAAACCAGCACCTTGGTGGTGAGGCCGGCCTTCCGGCAAATATATACATATTATCGGAAGATGTCAACTTTACGTCTGTTGATTCTTCCGGTACAACTGCCAGGAGTTAAACAGGTTCTGCCAAATCGCATACAGGCCGCCGGCAACGGAAGTGACTGGCGTCATGTAGTTGTAACCGAGCCAGATAAGGAAGCCGGTATTCTTCTGTCCCAGCACCTGCCCGCCCGTAATCTGAATGCTGCGGTCGCTGCTTGCGTGGCGGCCTACCAGGAACTGAAGGGCGCAGCATCCTAAGGATACCAGGACTACGCAGACCACCGCCCCGAGCGACAGGTTACTCAGCATCAGGGCGTGGGTCGCCAGAATCATGGCGAGGGTGAGCCCTACGCCCCAGATATAGAAGGCATATTGACTTAACCTCATAAGCTTGCGCTGCAGCCTTGGCATGGTATATCGTATCAGCCATGCCAGCAGACCAGGCAAAAGCAGCAGGGGGAAAACCCTCAGCGCAATGTGCCCCACGTAGGCCCAGAAGCCCAGGTCCGCCGACGGGCGCACCATGGGAATGACCAGCGGAATCAGCAGCGTGGCAGCGACATTAGACAAAGTAACGTAACTCACCGCCCCCGCCAGGGAACCGCCCAGTTTCTCGGTAATCACCCCGGCCGCCGAGGCTGTGGGGCAGATCACGCAGAGCATGGCGCACTCCAGCAATATCCTTATCTCCCCTTCCCCTGTAAAACGAGCAATGGCGGCAAACCCCAGGAAAACCAGCACCTGAAAGACAAGGGCCGCAACATGCCAGCGGTGGAATCGGAAATCGTGCGGGGAAATCTTTACGAACTGAAAGAACAGCAGCAGGGCAATCACCACGCGCTGCCCCTCGGATACGACGTTATGCAAAATGTGCCCTGCCGGATGAAAGAAGGGAATAGCCTTGTAGATAAAGTACAGCGATACGCCCAGGACTATCGCTCCAGGCAACATCCAATCTTGTATGAAGCGAGCTGTCTTGCCCATAAAGAACTAACTCTCTGCAGGATAGCAGACGGTGAAACAGGCTCCGCCGAGCGAGAACGAGCGGGAATAACTGATAGTGGCGCCGCAACGCTCGAGTATGCTGCGGGAAATGGCAAGTCCAAGTCCGGAGCCTCCGTTCTTGGTGGTAAAATTGGGGGTAAAGAGTTTGGTAACGTTCTCTTCCGAGACTCCGGGGCCGTTATCCTCAACCACAATATCGTAGTAGCCGTCGGTGGCGGACTTGCGCAGCGACACATACACTTTGGCGCCTCCCCTGCCCTCCACGGCCTGCACCGCATTGCCAAGCAGGTTCACGAATACACGCGTAAGCTGCGGCTTGGGGCCCAGAACCATGGCGCCGTGCAGACCCATGTATGTGAATTCCACATCCTCACGGTTGTCGAACATCGCAATCTCTTCCTGCAGCATCTTGTCCAGATCCAGGCGGGTATGCTCCTCGGTGTACAACTTGGCAAAGGTGGAGAATTCGTTGGACGTCTCCGTGAGTATGTCTATATGGTCCAGAAGCACTTTGCTCACATCGTCGAACTTTTCCTGCCAGGCAGGGTCTCCCTTCTGCTTAAGGCGTATCAGGCGCTGTATCTGCAACTTCATGGGAGTCAGAGGATTCTTGATCTCGTGAGCCACCTGGCGGGCCATCCCGCTCCAGGCCTTGTCACGCTCGGCCTGGGCCAGCTGACGGCTGCTCTCCGACAGTTCGTCCACCATGCGGTTATACGCATCTACCAGCGCGGAAATCTCATCTTTGCGTCCATACTCTATATGCTCCAGCGAACCCTGGCCGGCCTTGCGCATGTTGCGCCCCATCATCACCAGAGGCCTGAACACCCTGTCCAGCACAGCCGACTCCACAAGGCGCGACATGATAAACAGCAGCAAAAACACCGTCAGTATGGACATGGAGTGCATCACCGCATCTCGCTCGAAGTCGTAACTCTCTTCTACATAAGGCGAACAGAGTATCGCCACCATCTGGCCGTCGTTATCGATCAGCGGCATGTACATATTATGGTAGTGCCTGCGGCCGGCTTTCTCCTTGGTGATGCAATAGCGCATGTACTGGCGGGTGATGCAGTCCAGCGCCTCCTCGTCTATACGGTAGCTCACGAGCCCGCGGTCCAGGGCTTCCGGGTTGGTACACAGCACTATACGCCCGTCGAGGGAGTACACGCTGATATCCGTTCCGGTGTTGTCGCTCACCGACTGGATAACCGCAGAGAACATGGGAGAATTCAGCATTTCCCTACCGCTCAGGGAGCGCAGTCCGCTACGGGAGAGCAGCTGCACGGCGTTGATGCGGTCGGACATTATGGCCTGCCGGTTCGCCTCGTTACGCCGGTACACGAAGAACACGCTCACGGTGGCCATGACCACCAGCGAGAGCAACAGCGACACCATGAGAGTCAGGGAGATACGCGACCTGAAGTAATTATGTGCATCCCCGTTCCTGCGCCTGCGCGGCTTGAGGCAGGTAAGAATTCCGGACATCAGCAGGCCGATGAAGACCGCCGCTATGGCATAACTGCCCGCACTTATCTCCCTGCGGGAAATAATCACCGACTCGTCGTCCGTCACCACATTTATGAAGTGCACGTAGCCGTCGCGGTTGTAGTGGCACAGCTGCTCCGTATAGACGGTCTCGTAAAGCCAGTCGTCCATGCGGGTGGAATAGGGGTAAGTCCCCTTGAACAGACGCAGTTCGCGGCCCTGGTAGCGGGCATAGGAATATGCGGCTGGAAGGCCTATACGGCCCGGGGAGCTGAAATCCAGCAGGCGTGCGTACCCCTTGCTGCCTACGGCCGTTTTGGGCAGGACCTCAACCAGCAAGTATGCAACCTCACCGTCCGGGAAGAAAGGGAAAATGCCAACATATTCGGAGGGGCCTGCAGCGGTGGTGCGACTGAGGAAAGCAGAGCCGTCGGAAATAGGGAAACCATCCCTGCGCAGCTGGTCGAAACGGTTGATAACCGCCGGTGGCGAACTGCCAGGCCGCACAAGCAGCACGTTCAGGGTGTAGTCTCTCGACTCATTGAAGAAGTAATTGTCTATTATGCGGTTGCGTATGATGGCATCGCTCCCGTCCATGCCCGCCAGGGTAGCTATTACGGCATCTCCGGCAATGAAGGGCTCCACGTTGAGCAGCATTAGCTCCAGGTTGATATCACGGTCTACCGCCAGCTTGCCCGCCCATACTTCCATCCTGTCCTCTTCTTTCTCGAAGCCGAGCACGGCAGTAGTCGAGACCATGTAAACCGCTACGAGCGCTGCCACAATGACCCTGGCGCTGCGGGAGAACATGTTGTAATGAACCCCGAACACATAAGATACCGCAGGCTGGATGAGCTGCAGCATCATAGGCACCACGGACAGCAGCGAAAGGGAGGATACATAGACCAGCAGGGTGTATATGGACAGTGAGCCCAACTTATAGAGTTCCAGCGATATACTGGAATTGGCGACTATGCTTTTAAGGGTAAGGTGAGTATAAGTGAGCACGAGCCCCAGAGCCACCAGCACCACCGTTGTGAACAGGGTTCCCGCAGAAAGACTGCGGATACGTATCCAGATGTTGCGTCGTACCAGGTACAGGACCAGAACGCATAAGGTGATTGCCAGGTTCAGCAGCAGCACGGCGCCCAGCGAGAACAGCACAGGACCGCCGGCATAGGTAACTGGAGAAAAGACGGAATAATCGTTCTGAACGCTCCTGCCCCAGAAATACATGGCCCCTGTTGCCAGCAGTATTCCGGCACAGGCAATGAGAGCCCTGCCTAGCCTGCGTCTGCGGAACACGAACAGCACCGCCGCGGCCAGGAAGAGCAGCAGAGAGCTCCACAGCAGCGCCGGATCGGCCATCACGTCGCCTGTAAGCGAATCGTACAGGATCTTGAAAACCGGCTTTCCGTCCAGCCGCACCGAACTGCCGCCGCTGAAGGTAAGCGGACGCACGGAGTAACGCATACTGAGGTGCAGTCGCGGATTCACTCCGTTGTAAGACAGTTTGTCCTGTGCGTCTATGATCAGCAGGCCGGAGATCAGTTTCGACTCCCCCATCTCCCTGGACCGTACGAGGTACCAGTTGGAGCCGATGTTCATGTAGGTAGGCTCTTCCGTGACGTAGCTCAGGGGCGAGCGGAGGTTCACGCGGGGGTTCGTAATGCGTTGAACCACAACGCGGGACGAGACGTCATCGTTCAGCAGCGGGAACTGACCGCGCCAGGACCGCAGGGTGTCTGCGGCATAAGTATAGATGACCATGTCCTCCGGCAGCCGGGACTGGGGATGGTTCTCATAATACTCCAGCTTGGACATCCGGCCGGCAAGGCGCCGCTGAATCTTCATGGCTTCCGAGGCAGTATCGCCCACAGAGCGCGGCGTGGCCACGGCGAAAGCCAGCAACACGGCACTGAGCAGCGCAAACGCCACCCATATCCAGTCCCATATGCGGAATTTCCTATTCATTGTGGTACGGTTCTCCGCGAAGTATCGTAAAAGCCCGGTAAAGCTGCTCTGCAAAAACCGTTCTCACCAGCTGATGAGAGCAGGTCATCTTGGATAAAGACAGCTTGTGGGACGCCCTGTCGTACATTTCCTGAGCAAAACCGTAAGCTCCTCCCACCACGAAAACCAGGTCTTTCCCAGCCTGCATCCAGCGGTCCAGACGGGCAGCGAACTGCAGCGAGGTGAACTCTTCCCCATGCTCGTCCAGCAAGATTACCGTATCCCCCGGCTTCACCGCCTTCAGCAGCAGCTCCGCCTCCCTGCACTTTATCTGTGAGGGACTGAGGGAGCCGGCGTTTTTGAGTTCGGGCAATTCCTTAAGCTGGAACGGCACATAATGGGCGAGCCTGGAGGCGTACATTCCCAAGCCGTCCGCCACCCAGCGGATATCCGTCTTGCCCATGGTGAGAAGCGTAATGTGCATCGACTGCAAAAATAACAAACTGGCTTAATATTTGCAAAGAAATGCGGACGTATGAAGCTGAGATTAATAGCCGCTTTAGCCCTTTTGCTGGCCGGTCCGATTGCGACGGCCCAGAATTTCGTAACCAAGAGCACTTTTCAGGTCCCCGCCTCGGAAAGCGGAGACGATGTTTTCGTCCCCATCAGCAAGTATTTCGCCACAGGCAATGCAGACGCCCTTTCCGCCTGGTTCGCGGATAATCTGGAAATTGCCGTCCTGGCGCGCGAGAGTGACGCAAGCAGGGCACAGGCACGCCAGATAGTAAAGACTTTCTTCGATACTTATACCCCCCGCAGTTTCGACGTCAACCACACCGCAGGACGTGCCAAGATGAAATATGCCCTGGGCACCCTCAAGGCGGGCGGGGAATCTTTCAACGTGACTATCTTCATGAGCTGCAAAGACGATTCCTACCAGATCAAGCAGCTGAAGATAGAGAGATTTTAAACACTTCTTCACATATTTTATTATATTTGTGGGATTTTTGTAAATTCCACAAATATGCACGAACTGTATAGCCAACCGGTTTTGAGAGTCATTGAGCTCCTCGGCAACTCGTTAATCTGCCTTTCCAACGGCGGCCTTGAACCCACCGGCGACAATATAAATGACCTTTAAACCAATGACAATGAGAGCACGAATCTTATTTGTGGCCGCATTGTCACTGGCGGCTGTAGCGTGTGTCCGTGAGGAACCGATAGAGATTAATCTAGCACCGGGAGAGCCCGTCATCATCCATGCATGCATGGAGAGTCACGCGTCGGCCACCAAGACTTTAAGGAACGAGGCAGATGGTAACGTCCTCTGGGCACCGGCAGACAAGATCAGTGTATTCTACGGCGCCGGCAGCCCCGGCGGCAATATGTTCACCTCCCAGAACGCGGAGAACGCGCTGGTAGCCGACTTCAGCGGAGATATCAGCATCTCCCTTGACGACAAATGGTTCTGGGGACTCTACCCTTATGACGCGGCAAACGAGTGCGACGGCAACAGCGTTACCATGACGCTTCCCTCTCATCAGACCGCCACTCCCGGCACCTTCGCCCCCGGCACCTTCCTCTCCGTAGGCCGGTCCAAGGGCCTTGAGATGCCGTTCTACAACGTCTGCGGCGGCCTTAAGTTCAGAGTATCCAAGTCCGGCATCAAGAGAGTCACCCTCCGCAGCTTTGACGGCCCCATCGCCGGCAAGGCAAGGATAGCGTTCAACGGCTCCGGAAGGCCCGAAGTGCAGGAAATAATCGAAGGCTCCGACGTCATAGTGCTTGAGGCTCCTGGGGATCAGACCTTCGACACCGAAAGCAATTACTATATCTCCGTATTCCCCCACTCATTCACGGAACGTTTCTTCTCCGTAACCTTCGAGACCGACACCCAGACAGGAACATACACGCGCAGCAGTGCGTTCAGTTTCTCCCGTTCCATGTTCGAAGGCTTCAACGTGGCCATGGATTCCACGGTCGAGTGGGCCGATATAGCCGGCCGCATCAGCACTCCCGCGGAATTGCAGCAGTTCCTGCAGACAGACGCCTCCGCAGCTGCGGCGGGAGCCCGGTACCTTATAACCGCTGACATAGACATGAGCGGCATCCCGTCCATCGCCTCCGCCACCTCATTCGCCGGAGTGCTGGACGGCTGCGACCATATCGTCTCCGGTATCAGCACCTCCCAGCCCCTCATCCAGACGCTCAGCGGCACGGTCATGAATCTCACTCTCGACGATGACTGCGTCTTCTCGCCTGCCGCCGGCAGCACCTTCGGAGCCATAGCAGGATACAGCAGCGGCAACATCTCCAGGGTTACCAACAAGGCGACAGTCAGCCTGAGTACCGGCGCAATTACCGGGTCCACCGTGGTGGCCGGCATTGTGGGACGATCCTCCGGCCCCGTTGAGTATTGCCGCAACGAGGGTAATGTGAGCGTGAACTCCAGCGCTAAAACCGTAGCAGTAGGAGTCGCGGGACTGGTTGGTTATCTCGAGGCACCGATGACCGGCTGCGTCAACGCCGGCAATGTGTCTTATTCGGCACTGAACATCTCGGGGAAGAGTAGCGTGGGTAACATTCCGGATGGCCTCCCCACTGTCGGCGGACTGGTTGCTTATGGCGATTATTCAGGCTTCGTGATGACTGGTTGCGACAACCGCGGAAACGTAAGCTTCTCAATCAGCAACGCCGATGACGGACTGACAGCCTCCCTCAACAGAAACCAGATAGGCGGCGTAGTAGGCTCTCCTTCCGGCCCGGTCAGCAGCTGTAATAACTATGGAGACGTAAGTGTTTCACTCAAGCACAGTGTTCCCGGAACCGCCGTTTCCGCATATGAGTTTATCGTATGCGTTGGCGGAATCGGAGGTGGCGACTACTATTTCACCAGCAAGTCAGGTGTCCTATCCTATACAAGCTATGACAATTGCGTCAACGAAGGCAGCATTACTGTTGACTCAGATGCCTCAAAGGCCAATTCCGCAGTTGGAGGTATAGTCGGCTGGCCCGGGCAGGAGGCAACCAACCCCTCAACCAGTGCAAGCGACTGCATAAACAGAGGCGACATAACTGTAAACGGAGCCATGAAATGCCGGGTCGGCGGTATTGAAGGCGGCACGGGCGTAATGAGCGGGTGCACCAATGAAGGCCAGGTACACGTAGTATCCTGCAGCGAAGCTTCGGCCGCAGGATCACTATGCGGTTTCCATTCCCAGGGTCATGCCATTACCGGATGTACAGCCGGAGGCAGCGTTATCTGCGACGTTCAGTTAAATGGCGGCGTAGGCGGTCTCATCGGCAATATTGGCAATGTGGCACACAATACCGCTACATCCTGTACAGTAAACTGCTCAATCAGCGTTCCGGCTTTCAACAGCCAGTGCATGGGCATGGTTGTAGGCGTATTCAACGGTACGTCAACTTCAATCACTCTCGGGTCCGGCGGCTCAAAGATTCAGGTCAGCGGAAGCATTAACGGGGTTCCCGCATCCCTTGAGATGGTCAGGGGCCGCAAGAACCGCAATACCAGACATGTGATTTACACCAATCTGGGTACCGACGACGGTTCGGATATTCCCGAGCCCAACATGGTTCCGCCCGTGCTTACGGAAGATGCAATAAACGGCACCGCCATACTTGGCAGTTCCGACGTTGCCGGACTTATCAAGGACTCCTCAACAGGCCTTGGCATTCCCGGCGTGGCCGTTTCTGATGGCTATTCCTTTGTAGTCACGGACGCCAACGGAGTGTACCAGATGCAGCGCGACAGCCGCAGCCGCAAGGTTTACTACACCACGCCTGCCGCATACAAAATCAATCTCGACCCCATCAACCATCTGCCTGCATTCTATTCCACCGGCATATTCGATCCGGCGGGCAGGTACAGGGCGGACTTCTCCCTCGAGCCTCTGGACTCCCCCGAGACCGAGTTCACCCTCTTCATGATTGGCGACCCGCAGTGTACCAATACCACTGAGTCCGGCAGATATAAGAACGAGACGATCAACGACATCAAGGTTACTGCGGCTTCCTACCCCAACGTTTACTGCATGACCCTCGGTGACATAACCTTCGACAGCACCGGCATGTGGGACGAAATGGCTCTGACCATGTCCAACGTGCAGCAGGCCGGGGGCCGTTACGTACCGTTCTTCCAGACCATAGGCAACCACGACCATAATTCCTTGGAGGAAGATACGGCAGACGATGCCGACGACGACTACAGGGCCGTGCGCAAGTATGTAGATAAATTCGGGCCCACCGATTATTCTTTCGATCGCGGCAACGCCCATATTATCGTGATGGACGACATTATGGTGAAATCTTTGAAGAGCACCAACAAGCCCAACGGGAAGACCTGGCTGTACGACGGCGGCTTCACCGCAGACCAGTACGCATGGATACAGCAGGATCTTGCTAACGTAGCCGACAAGGGGAACAAGCTGGGCATGTTGTGCCTGCACATTCCTTTCCGTGGCGGAACCGTAAGCGGAGGTGGTGCCATCATCAACCGCAACGGTGCTTATTACGCCGAATTCCTGAATCTTATGAGAGACTTCAAGGAATTCCACATAATGATAGGCCATACCCATTATCAGCAGAATTATCTCCATACTTCGAAGACCTGCCAGGACGGGAGCTACATTTACGAGCATATACATGGAGCCGCCTGCGGCGCCTGGTGGACCGCCGACTGCAACCTTATGGGAAGCCCCAACGGTTATACTATCTACACCGTTGACGGAAACAATGTGACCAACTGGAAGATGAAGGGCGCCAATCACCCGGAGGACTATCAGTTGCGCGTGTACAATGGCAACCAGTACCACTCAGGGTCCTATCTGAACACTCACTGGTACGAAGAAAGGTATGACGTACGCAGCGTGGACGGCATGAACGTAATAGGATTCCCCGAAGCTCAGAATTCATTTGTCGTAGAAGTATTCAACGACGACAAAGCCAACTGGACCGTGGAGTTCTGGCAAGACGGAGTCAAGAAAGGCGACTTTGTGCGCGTGGCAGACAGCGGCTATCACAATGTCGCCGTATGCTCGTACTGGATTAACATAATTGGCAAGAAAACCACTTCCTGGACCAAGAACACCTGCAGCCATTACTGGTACTACACTCCGGCGAGCGGTGACCCGACCTCGGAGAGCAACTGGGAGGTGCGGGCATATCACACCATCCCCAACCACCCTTCCCAGGTGAACGTTTATACCTGCGACGAACTTACCACAGATTACTCATGCTTTGAATAGAAATGTAATCCAATAACTACTATTACACTATTAACTTTATGATTAACAAACAATTAGAACAGGGGTCCTACACCCCTCCCCAGTGCCGCATGATGAATGTGCGCACTGCTTCCGTACTCTGCGGCTCGGTTAACGCGTCGCCTGATATTATCTACGACGATGACCCGTTCATCCTCTCTTAATCTCCACTGCCATGAAAAAGTATTTGTTTTTGATTGCGGCCGCTGCCGCCATGGTGCTGGCTTCCTGCCAGCCTTCCGGACTTGAAGTGGAGGTTTCCGATGCTTCTTCCGATCTCGTTACCATTACCATCACCGCATCCCTCGACGAGGCCACCAAGGCTACTGTCGACGACGGTGCAAAGAAGTGGGTCTGGTCAGAAGGTGACCAGCTCGCAGTGTTCGACGGTGTCGCAAAGCGTACGTTTGACATCAAAACAGGAGTCGGTACTTCCATTGCAACTTTCACCGGAGATGTTGACGGTGGTGCAGTGGCCCTCAACGCCGTGTTCCCTTATTCCGCTGCAGGTGCAACTTATGAGGACTACACCATCCCTGCCGTTCAGACCGTAACCGCCGCTGCGGTTGCAGACCCTGCCGCCATGGTAGCTACCGCTACCGGCGAGAAAGACGGTGGTGATTATAACTTCACCTTCACCAGCGCCGTCAGCTTCATGCGCTTTACCAGCGACGCAGCCGGCCGTTTCATTTTCCACTCCGTAGACAAGGGCGACAAGATGACAGGTGACGGACGCGTCGTTGCAGTTGACGCCCCTTCAGCCGGCACATGGTGGGTGGCTGTAAAGCCTGCTACCTATACCGGTCTCCGCGTATTCCGCCGCATTGCCGGTCACGACTATCTGGTCAAGAGCGACGCAGCCCTCAACCTCAGCACCCCCGGCGCCGCCCGTGAACTCGGCACCATCAACAGCACCTCCACCGAGGTTGTCGCCATCGAGACT
>CAMYYI010000010.1 GCA_947303465.1 uncultured Bacteroidales bacterium | reverse complement strand
TGGTGTGGCGGCAATGGTCGCTCCAATAGGTGTCCAGGATGCGCAGCTCGGTCTCCGTAGGGTTGCGGCCCTCATTTTTGAAATAGTTCACTATCTCCCGCAGGTCGTCGGCGTTCATGGCCAGACCGTGCGTCTTGCAGAAGTCCTCAAGATCGCTCTCCTGCAGGGCGGTGAAGCCGTCCAGATTCTCCATCGGCCGCACGTCCGCCTTGCCGGGGGCCTGCAGGCGCGAGAGATCCTTCTCCCGAGACTCCACTGCGTTGATGAAGTAGTGTTTGAGAATTGCCAGACTTTCGTCCGGCAGGTCGTCGTCGAATATCAGCAGACGCGAGGAGCGTATCTCCACATCGGCGTCTGGGTCTATCAGGTGCACACAGTCCACAGCGGACGAAGCCCTCTGGTCGAACTGCCCGGGGATGTACTCCACTGCAAGGTATTTTTTGCCGGTGAGATCCAGGCTGTCACTCACCGTATCGGTGACCACCTCCCCGAAGACGCTGTAACGGCACTTGTCCACAAGCGCATCGTTGAAGCCGAAGAGGTCGTAAACGTTGACGAGCCTCAGGCTCTTCATGTTCAGCGAAAGGTTTTCGTTGAACTCGGCCAGGAGGCTCTGTGCCTCAACACGGAAACGTTCCTTCTTTTCTACAAACAATCGACGATTCATGCAGTCGCACAAATTTTATTAAATGAAGAGCCCACCGGCGCAGGGCGGAGGTGGGCATCGTACTACAGGACCGTTTGGAGGACCTTGTCGCTCTGCTGCTGGCGGAACTGCTTCAGCTTTGCAGAGAGCCCCTCATCGTTCAGGGCGAGTATGCTCACCGCATAGAGTGCCGCGTTCTTCGCCCCGTCAATGGCCATGGTGGCCACAGGTATGCCGGATGGCATCTGGACTATGGACAGCAGGGAGTCCAGGCCGTTCAGGGCCTTGGACTTGACCGGTATGCCTATGACGGGAAGCGTGGTGAGGGCGGCTATCACACCGGGCAGATGGGCGGCACCGCCGGCACCTGCTATTATGACTTCGCATCCCTTTTCCGGCGCAGATTTCACGTACTCGGCCAGAGGACCGGGATTGCGATGGGCGCTGAGCACCTTTTTCTCGTAGGGTATGCCGAACTCTTCCAGCGTAGCGCAGCACGGGGACATTACGTCCCAGTCACTGGCGCTGCCCATGATGACCGCTACCTTCATTACTCGAAGAAGAGCTTGGAGAGGGTCAGGGGCTCGATGTACTCGCCGTTCTTGTAAACCCTCATGTTACCGGAAGCGATTTCGTCAATCAGCATCACCTCGCCGTTAGCATCGTAACCGAACTCGAACTTGATGTCGTAGAGTTCCATGCCGCGTGCCTTCATCTCGTCGGCGACGATGCAGGTGACCTTGCGGGTCATCTCCTTGATGTCGTCGTACTGCTTGGGAGTCATGATACCGAGAACATCAAGACCGTCCTTGGTCACGAGGGGATCGCCCTTCGCGTCATTCTTGAAGGTCATCTCCACATACTCGGGAAGAGGAGAGCCGGACTCGATGTACTCGCCATAGCGCTTGATGAAGCTGCCCACCGCCCTCAGACGGCAGATCACCTCCAGGCCGTGACCGAACACCTTTGCAGGAAGGACCTCCATGGTAGTGTCGTCAAGATTGGCCTTTACGTAGTGGGTACGAATGCCAGCCGCGTTGATTTTCTCGAAGAAATAGATGGACATGCGGAGATTTACATCACCCACGCCCTCGATGGTGAGACCCACAGAATTCTCGCCCGGGTCGAACTTGCCGTCCTTTCCGGTGCAGTCATCCTTGAATTTGAGAAGATAGTTGCCGTTGTCGAGTGCGAAGACATCTTTAGTCTTGCCGGAATAAACTCTATTCATAAACGCAAAAGGTTACAATATTCTGCTAACAACGGGATACAAAGTTACTACGAATCCACGAACCATGCAACCCCAATTCCGGTTTTTTTCCACGGAGTTTTCAACAGGTGCGGGATGATTCTCAAAGTACCGTATTGACCAGTTCGTGACCAAGCTGGTGGACTGCATTTTCTATGCGAAGGACCTGCGCCCGGCGAGGGGTTGACAGGCCGTGCATATATGACCAGATTTGCTTGGGGTGAATCCCTGCCATCTTGCCAAGGGCCGTTGGTGTGATAATACCGGAATAATAAGCCAGCATGGTCCGCACATCCCAATGAACCATGAATGAATAGTCTTCGTCAAGCCAATCCGGATAAAACAAGGCGGTATCCCTGCCGTCCTCCTTAACCAGTCGCAGTGTCTCCACAAGACTCTTTTTGGCCTCTGTTGCTGTATTCCCTATTCCGAATAACGCCGGATGCTCAATGACATATGCACTGTACGTGCCGTCTTCTGCAAGACAAATAGTTATATCTACAGTTTTCACTAGAGGCAAAGATAGAAAATATTCTATTAATAACAAGCGGATATCAACTTGTTATTGCTGTAAAGGGAATGAAATAATCCAACCAAAAATGCCATCGAAGTGCGGTAGGTTTCTGAAATAATCACTATATTTGGCATCAAAGTGCTCTAAGCACTGATACATAGACAGATTAGCGTTTGCAATTTGCACTGACCGCGTAGGAACGTAGGAAATTCTTAAACAAGCAGGACAGCCGCAAGTCGTAAACGCCCGCAATAGATACCCTAAGGGGTATTTAGCGGGCGTGACTTGTACCTGCTTTGGTTTCCTACGACCACTACCGGACAAGACATGCCCGCGCTTTTTGTATGCATTGTACAAGTAAAAAATATATGAAGAAGAAAAGCTATTGCCCTCCCCTGGCCGATTGGGGCGCTGTTGCGATTCAGGAACTCCTGTGCGACAGCTACGGCTCCGGAATCGACGATTTCGGTTACGAAGATATCGATTGGACTGTCACCCCTTAAATCATGTGCTGTATGAAGAATCTGTTAAAACTATTGATTTCATCCGCCATGATAGTGTTGGCGGTATCTTGCGTGAAAGAAAACAATATCGATTCCGCTTCTGAGTTAACTCGCAAATACACTCTTAGCTTTGACGAGCCAACAAAAACAGAACTGTCCGGCACCGGCAGCACCCGGCAGGTTAACTGGACTGGCGGAGAAGAAATAATGTACTACACTGAGCCGAAGCAATCCAGTGCCGCAAGCACTTCGGTCGTCATGAACGGAGGCAATGCTTTTATCCAAATCCCTAATGGCCGCTCAGACGAATTCATCAACGTGGTTTATGGAGCAACATCTATAAAGAGCAGCACCAGTACTGCAGACTGCATGTACGTGAGTTCTCCCGTCAAGAACGAGCAAAGTTATACTTCATTCGCGGAGGCTCATCTGTGCGCTGCATTCCTATCGGACATAGAAGAATCCAGCATTCGATTCCATAATGCAGCAGCCATACTAAGCTTCACTTCTGTTGCCTCCGTGTATAAAGTTGTTGTGTCCGGTAACAAAAAAGAAATAATCACGGGAGGCAACAACGGCGACCTGACAATAACTTACAATGGCAGTGTGGTTGCCACACAACCGACTTCTTCCGGCGGCTTTTCCGTTTCCGTCCCTACTAATGGTTCAGAATCGAAGTTCTACATAGCCATCCTCCCGATAACCTTCAAAAACGGAATAACCGTTGAGTGCTTTGATGCGAACGATGAATTGCTCGCCCAAAAGAAAACGACGAGCGAAATCAAAACAGTTTCGGATTCCGGCGGGTTGAAGATTATCAATCTTGGTAATGCACAAGACTGGATTCCGGAAACTTTGCCTTTGGCAGTTGATTTAGGTTTGAGCGTAAAGTGGGCGCGATACAACCTCGGAGCAACGGAGCCGGAGCAATATGGAGATTATTACGCCTGGGGCGAGACAGCGCCCAAGAACGAGTACAAATGGACGAATTACGCCTACGAGCAAGGCTCCGGCAAAAACGGTCCCTTCTCCAAATACGTACTGAACTCCGAATATGGGGCCATTGATCACAAATCCGTCCTTGATCTCTCCGACGATGCCGCACATGCCGCGTGGGGCGACGATTGGCGAATGCCTTCACAGGAAGAATTCCAGGAATTGATGAACAATTGCAACTGGCAATGGACAACCAGAAACGGAGTGAACGGATACAGGGTGACCAGCAAAAAGTCTGGGTACACCGGCAACTCCATTTTCCTCCCTGCCAACGGAATGTACAGCGGATCTACGGCCTCTGATGTTGGAACAATAGGCAATTACTGGTCGGCATCCGCTTCCGATGTAAACACGTATCACGCCATTTCCCCGTATTTCAGCTCCTCATATGTCAAGAGCGGCAATTGCTACCGCTACTTCGGCCTTGGAGTCCGTCCGGTACAGGGAGCAGTAGTCCCTGTTTCCAGCATCGACGTCAGCCCTACTCTTGAAATAGTAGTCGGAAAGACAGCAACCTTATCTGCCTCCGTTCAGCCCGCCAACGCCACTTACAAGAACGTAACCTGCGCTTCTTCCGACGAATCCATCGCCACGGTCTATGCCGCCGGCAAGGTAACCGCAGTATCTATTGGTAAGGCCACAATTACCGTGTATTCTGCAAATGCTGCCACAACGGCGACTTGCGAGGTAACAGTGGTTGAACCGCCAAAGCCTCAGGCCGTTGACCTGGGTCTGCCTTCCGGGTTAAAGTGGGCTTCTTGGAATGTCGGTGCGTCAGCTCCTGAGGAGTATGGCGATTACTTCGCTTGGGGCGAGACAAAGCCGAAGGATAATTACAACTGGTCCACCTATAAATGGTGTAACGGAAATTACAACATGCTGACGAAGTATTGTACTGATAGTTCATACTGGGACAGCAGCGATCCGATGGACAACAAGACCGTTCTAGACCCGGAAGACGACGCGGCCAGTGCCAATTGGGGTGGCAGTTGGCGTATGCCGACTCTATTCGAGCAACAGGAACTTCATGCTAACTGCACCTGGACCTGGACAACTCAGAATGGAGTAAAAGGCCGTCTCGTCACCAGCAAGACAAACAGCAACAGTATCTTCCTTCCCGCCGCGGGCAGCCGGTACGGTACCAGCATCAGCGATGTCGGCTCCCGGGGCTACTACTGGTCTTCGTCCCTCGATATGGGCACCCCGTACTACGCGTGCTGCGCCCGCTTCCTTTCCTACGATGTCTATTGGTACCTCTACGACCACTGCTACGGGTTCTCAGTCCGTCCAGTTTCAGAATAGAAGCCGGGCCAGGCGCCAGCCAAGCCCGGCAGCCGGCTGCTTTATGCGGCCGGCATCAAACCTTCAATTCTTGGGCGAAGCCCTGAGCAATACGGCCGCAGGCCGTCGAATATACTGTATCTTAATAATATAGGGGTATGCCGAAAACCTTTAAAGAGTAGGCACAATAAGGAATACTAACATATGAGTACTATTGAGTTTAACCTTAAATCTAATAATGGATGGTGCGTATGTGCATGGGATAGCAGGACAAAAAAGATGGGTCTATATACAAAGGATACGAAAACTGAGATCGTTCCTTGTGTATTTGATAGCGTTCATACACATTTATATGACAACCATGCGCAGTTAAAGATTAAAGGTATTGTTTTTGATTTGTCCTTACTACATCCAGTAACAGGAGTCAATTATGACTGGTTTAGCTTTGAAGATTCATCATGGTTTAAATTTGGTGAGGATGGGTTATATACAATAACGCCGATGACCTTTACGGATACCATCGAATTAAACCTCCGAGATAATCCAGTTGTTGACACAGAAGCCAAGAGCACAGTTTTCAAAGAAGTATGTTCAGTGCTGAATCAATGTCACAGATGCACCAAAAGCGAATTTGAAAGAATAAAGGCAATGGCTATTCACAGATAATAACTCGAAATCATGAATGTACAAACACTTAATAGTATTATAATAAATATGGCCGTAAGATCACGAGCGACAAGTCCGGGTATACCAGCAATCACATCTTCCTTCCCGCCTCTGGCTACCAGAGCGGCGCGACCCTGATCTATGCAGGTTCCAGCGGCCGCTACTGGTCATCTTCCCTCAATACGGGCGACCCTGGCTACGCATGGTTCGTGTACTTCAGTTCTTACAATGTGTACAGGGACGACAGCAGCCGTTGCCGCGTGTTCTCTGTCCGTCCCGTCACAGAATAAAGGACGGCAAGGGCCATTTGGCCCAGCCGTCCGGCTGGCAGCATAATTCGGCCCGCATTAAAACATCAAAGCTTGGGCGAAGCCCAGTGAAACATATCAATTGTAAATAACATTATTAATCATAGAATGAATACTCTTAGTTCTCACTCTCTATTTCATTTCACTCGTAGCGAAAAGACTTTACAGTATATCCTTCTTGACGGGCTTCGCTATTCTCCTGTTGGGGAGTCAATACCCGGAACTAATCTTAAGTATATAGTAGAAGCTATTTGCTTCTGCGATATACCTTTATCCTCAATATCAAATCATGTCGAATGGTATGGTTCTTATGGCATTGGACTAAAGCCCTCTTATTCTAAACGCATTGGCGCTACACCAGTTTGTTATGTACATTCATCAAGTAGATTCCTGTTTCAATCGAAGAATAAGAGAGCCAACTATGAAAAATGGGCTTTAACCCCGTATTTGAAGCCAGTCAGCGGGAAACAATCTAAATACAACTGCCGTAAATACTATTGGAAGAACTTTTATGACGAAAAAGAGTGGCGTGCAATAAGTATTAAGGGAAATAATGGAATCAATCTTTACGGCAAAGATATAGCGCCTAATCTTCGCGCCTTAAAACAGATTGTTGATGATGAACGAAGTGCAAAAAGAAAAACGGATTACTATTACCCAAATAAGTTTGCGTGGGATGAGGTAGAATATATTATTCTTCCATTTAGGTCAAATATCTCGTCGTTTGTTTCTTGGATGAATAATGCACAACTCCCGCATTTTCTACAAACAAAAATCATCACGGTGGAACAGATTCTTCGGGATTTTTAATAATATGTCCAACCCATTGCTGTCCACTAAAAGTTGTGGACAGCAATGTTCCACAATAACAGTTTGAGATTTGGAAAAGGAGAGCCGAAGCTCTCCCCGGGACCAATGGTCGATGCAGAAGTACGCTGCCGTTATGGTTCGATATCCATTACCGGGCGTCCCCAAACGCGACGATAATGTGAATTGACCTTGACGACTTTACCATTGCGAAAGCGCTTGTGTGCTTTCACTTTGATGGCCTTGTAAGTTCTGAACTCATAGTACAGACTCACCGTCAAAACTGGATTTCTTTTCATAATTATAATTGCGTTGATGCTCGTAAAAGATCCGTTGGAGGGTGTAGAAGTACCCCAAAGGTCCCTGTATTATTTCCGGATGAAATAAGGCATTTCAGTTGGGGCTGAAATGCCTTAAAGCAAGCATCCTTACCGCTTGCGCGGACAATCATAATTACTGCTGCAAAGGTATTAATAAAACCGAGATCTTCAAATAGCAATCCGCAATTCGTCTGCATTTTTTTACGTTTTTTTCGACGATTTTTACGATTCTTTCAACCAGCCCCGCAAAACGCGTCTCCGGCGCAGCGGGAGCGGGGTCTGGGAGCGGAGACCCGTGGCCGCCCGTGGCCACGTGAACGGGAGGGGCCCGCAGGATGCGACAGTCAGTGTGGAGCTTGCTCCTAAGCGGACGGGAGCAGACTGTGGGAGGGATGAGCGCCTTTGGCGCGAAGGTCTGCCGCCCCAGCCCCCGGCAAGCGGAGCCGGAGACCGGAGCTCTGATCATGGCGTCATTTCAGGGGTCACAACGTCGCCGACAGCAGTGATTCTGCTAAGCTGGCGTCATTTGGAGGGGTATATCGTCGCTGACGGGCCGACCTCTAAACCACTCTCACACTGATTTGGCGCCCCAGGCCATTGAACAATTTTACAAGAGTGGAAAGCTGGATATTGGCACGACAATACAACCAGATTAAGGATAACCCTTCCGTCTCAAACATGAAAAACTTCATCAATAGCATTATGAAAGAGTATTAAATATTGACTTTTATATGTCACAGAGTTCTCTTCTCTTCTCTTCTCTTCTCTTCCGTTCTGATAAGTCTACCTGATATGGCCGAATTGACATTCTATAGGCTTAGTGTTCTGTTTCGTTCCATACTGAGATGGAACAAGTGGAACGGATGGAACAGGATGCCACTACAGCATGAGCCCTTTGTGAGCCCTTTGCGCAAAACGCAATAATCGGCTGAAAATCAGCCGATTATTGTATTGAATTGCGCCTGCTATCCTGCTCTATTCAGTCAAATTTGAGCCCTTTGTGAGCCCTTTGATAGAGTAGAATGATCCCTTGCCGGTTGTTCCGTTTAGCTCCAAATATCGAGACAGAGAAGCTAATAAACGTGTGGCGGTAGGCTTGCTGACCTTCAATAAGGTCTGGACATCGGAGTTAGTGACTTTGCCGGCTCGTAACGCATGATTAACTACGATAGCCCCTCGCTCATCAATCCCGGCATCTTTAAGCTGCATCGCAGGATTATTGAAGAATGTGACCATAAGCCCGCCGAAAGATGTATCGAAGAGCGGAGGGAGGAGTTTCCCTTCAATTGCCCCAGCCACAATCTTTCCGATTCCGCGTCCCCAAGCTTCGACTTCGCCACATCGGAAGAAGGCATTGGCAATGGCTGGGTTAAAAGCACAAGAGGGATGTTTCTTCAGCAAACTATCTACAGTCCATGACTCAGGGAGTGATCCTGGATTCCAAAAGACTATCCGGTCAGGATAAACGCTTATTTGGATGGGTATCTGCTCGGAGTAATCTTTATGAGCGACGCTATTAAGTATGCATTCTCGTAGTGGATCTTCTGGGTAGGTCGGCGTCTCAATGCGTTGTAGATGCTCGTATGAAATCAGATAGTTCATGTATTTGGTGGTGAGCAGGTCAAAGGTCTTATCAACCTGTTGCACCAAACTGCCATAAACGTCATCCTGGAAGATCAGGTCGGTATCAGAGCGGAAGAAACCAATCTTAATGAAAGAGCCAGGGAATAGTTTTTCGGGCTTCGGGTGAAACAGTAGGACACCGGCACGTGAAATCTGGCCGTCGCTCATCAAATCAAGCGAAGAAAGGAAGGCGGGAATGCTGTCACTCAACACTTCCGGATCTAAACGCTTCTTCTTGATACCTTTCTCTTTGAAAGTTTGGATGGACTCTGTGTTCAAATCTTCTGGGCTTACGGCGGGGACCGGAACATCACACCAACGAACACCGACTTTGTCAAGAAGGAATTTGCTGAGGGCAGCGCCTTTAAGCTCTTGTTTGGTGCTACCAGAGCGGTAGTGATACTGGCCTTTGTAGTTGACCGGATATGGATACGGCTCTACAGTCATCTCGATGTATTTCTTGCCGCCTTCATGATGAAGGTCTACATCGACCATAATGCCCAGGACATCGCGCACCTTGTTAGGCAAGTCTTCCATCAGCTTGTCGGCATCCGCAAGACCAATGACTTCATGAGGCGGGTCATCATCAACCCCAAGGAAAATGCGCCCACCGTTAGCGTTGGCGAAGCCGCAGATCCACTTAAGGTATTCGTCTTTCCAGATTCCTTTGTATTCTATGTTTTGACTCTCGTCCATATTCGGTCGTTTTAGTCGAAGCGAATCATCTAGATTCCTCAAAAGAGATTTGGTTTATAATCTTGTTCCATCCCTGTCTAGGACAGAACAGAACACGGTGTAGGTTTATAACCAAGATCCACAGCCTTTCTCAGTATGCGGTGAACGCTGGTGAGAGCGAAGCCTGTCTCACTGGCAATCTGTCGGACGGTCTTATTGTGAGCCTGGAGACAAATGAACCCCAATAAGATTTCCGGATGAAATAAGGCATTTCAGTTGGGGCTGAAATGCCTTAAAGCAAGCATCCTTACCGCTTGCGCGGACAATCATAATTACTGCATTACTGCCGCAAAATATATATAATATCAATATCTTCAAATAGCAAACCGGAGTTTCTATTCGTTTTTTTACGATTCTTTCAACTTTTTTTACGATTCTTTCAACCAGCCCCGCAAAACGCGCTTCCGGCACAGCGGGAGCGGGGTCTGGGAGCGGCGACCCGTGGCCGCCCGTGGCCACGTGAACGGGAGGGGCCCGCAGGATGCGACAGTCAGTGTGGAGCTTGCTCCTAAGCGGACGGGAGCAGACTGTGGGAGGGATGAGCGCCTTTGGCGCGAAGGTCTGCCGCCCCAGCCCCCGGCAAGCGGAGCCGGAGACCGGAGCTCTGATCATGGCGTCATTTCAGGGGTCACAACGTCGCCGACAGCAGTGATTCTGCTAAGCTGGCGTCATTTGGAGGGGTATATCGTCGCTGACGGGCCGACCTCTAAACCACTCTCACACTGATTTGGCGCCCCAGGCCATTGAACAATTTTACAAGAGTGGAAAGCTGGATATCGGCGCGACCTTTCTCGACCCTTGATATGAAGCTCTTTTTTGTGCCGATACGGTCTGCCAGTTGTTCCTGCGTCAGCCCTGCACGGCGGCGCTCATTCTTCAGCTGCTCCCCTATTATAAAGGCATCACACTCCATCTCAAACTGATTACGCTCCGGAGTATTCACTTCTCCGAAGTCTTCAGCAATCAGATCTTCTAAAGGTGTTAGACTCAACCGTTTTAGTTCTTTATTATCCATTATCACTCCTTTTCTTTTGTTCAAAATACATCTTCATCAAGGCTGCTGCTTTTACCAGTTGTTCAACTGGAGTCTTCTGCGTTTTCTTTTGGAAACCGTTGAACAGTATCACCAGGTCACCCTCGTCAAAACAACAAAAAACCCTGTAGATATTGCCTTCGTATTCCAGCCTGACTTCATATAGCCCATTATAACCTTTGACTGTCTTAAGAAACTTTTCCGGTACAATCTCTACCTTCATTATCAAGGTCAGGACTTGATAAAGCTTTTTCAAAGTTTCCCGGTTTAGCGTTTCCCTAAACTTCTTAAAGTGATCACCATATACAACCACTTTCCGCACATACTCCTTTTTCACTCGTTGCAAAGTTAACTAATTAGTAAACAAACTCCAAATTAATCGTAACGATTTCTTCCTTGCAAGTAAAGAACAAATAAACTTATTCAAAGCTACTACCGTACGGGGTGACTGCATTATTTTACCATTCTTTCGACGGTTTTTATAATTCTTTCAACCAGCCCCGCAAAACGCGCCTCCGGCGCAGCGGGACCGGGGTCTGCTGCCGGGGATAGATCCTTCGCTGCGCTCAGGATGACAAGAATGCTCAGGACGACAGGCAGCCCCGGTTTTTCCACAGGCAACTGTTTATAAAAAGATTTCATAATTCAGATGTTTCTTTCTACCTTTGCACAAATCCGCAAAGAAATGGCCGACGGCAAATACATATTTACGAGATAAGATGACCAAGGGCAGCTGTTCAAGCTGTCCTTTTTTTTGAATATAGGCAAGATGGTAACACTCCCCGCATTCGCAGACCTGCACGTACACTTCCGTGAGCCCGGACAGACATGGAAGGAAACGATACGCAGCGGCAGTCTGGCCGCAGCGAGAGGCGGCTATACCCTGGTGTGTGCCATGCCGAACCTGGACCCTGTGCCTGACTCCCCCGAGACGCTGGCTATAGAACAAGCGGCAATCAATAAAAATGCAATAATCACGGTCCTCCCCTACTGCTCCATCACCAAAGGCCGCAAAGGCAAAGAACCAGTAGACTTCGAAGCACTGAAAAACAGTTGCGTCGCATTCTCGGACGACGGCAGCGGCGTGCAGGACCAACACAAGATGCGTGAAGCCATGCGCGCAGCCGCAGCGGCCGACGTAACCCTGGCCGCCCACTGCGAAGACAACACCCTGCTCAAAGGAGGATACATTCACGACGGGCAGTACTGCAAGGCCCATGGCCATAAGGGAATATGCTCCGAGAGCGAATGGGGCCAGATTGCCCGCGACCTGGAACTGGCCGCAGAAACCGGGTGCCGCTACCACGTATGCCATATATCCACCAAAGAGAGCGTTGAACTCATACGCCAGGCCAAAGCCTCAGGCGTAAAAGTCAGCTGCGAGACTGCGCCCCACTACCTCACCCTTTGCGACTCAGACCTCAGGGAAGACGGACGCTGGAAGATGAATCCGCCGCTGCGCAGCGCAGAAGACCGAGAGGCGCTGATAGAAGGCCTGAAGGACGGCACCATTGACGTGATTGCCACCGACCATGCCCCCCATTCGACAGAAGAGAAGGCAAAGGGCCTGCAGGGCAGCGCATTCGGCATAGTGGGCCTTGAGACGGCCTTCCCGGTGCTGTACACGCAGCTGGTACTCAAAGGTCTCATCAGCCTGGAGCGCCTCACAGAAGCCATGTCAACTGCCCCCAGAAAGATCTTCCGCCTCCCGGCAGCCCCGGAAGACAGAATAGAAGTGGATCTGGACACGCCCTACATTATCGACAGCAACAGCTTCCTCTCGAAAGGCCGCTCCACCCCCTTCGACGGAATGACAGTGCAAGGAAAAGTATTAAAGACTTATTATAACGGTTATTTAGTGTATGATTCGACCAAAGAAAAAGCTGGTGCTTGAAAACGGCGCTGAATTCTGCGGAACGCTCTTCGGGGCGGATTGCGACAGGGTAAGCGAGATAGTATTCAACACCTCGGTCGTGGGGTACCAGGAAATAATTTCCGACCCCTCCTATGCAGGTCAGATAGTAGTTATGACCTATCCCCTTGCGGGCAACTACGGCATCACGGACGAGGACTACGAGTCCAAGCAGTCCTATCTGGACGGCATAATAGTCCGCGAATGCTGCGACACCCCCAGCAACTTCCGTCTCACCAAGACGCTTGAAGAGGAACTTGAAGAACACGGCATCCCCTGCATCAGCGAGGTTGACACAAGAGAGCTGACCAAGATTATCCGCAGTCTCGGACGCCCCCGCGCCGCCATCGTGGATGCCGATACGCCTGTGGAGGAGGCGCTCAAGCTCATTCGCGAAACGCCCGCGGGCAGCCGTGCGGTGAAGCAGGTAAGCTGCCGCAAGCGCTGGCTCACCCGCACCCAGGGACACCGCTTCCACGTGGTAGCGGTGGACTGCGGCATAAAGCACTCCATACTCCGCCTCCTGGGATCCAAGGGATGCAACGTGACGATAGTCCCCTTCGACACGCCAGCCAAGGACATCCTGGACTACAATCCTGACGGCATACTGCTGTCCAACGGCCCAGACAACGTGCCCGAAGTTCCGGAAGTAAACGCCCTGTTCCGGGAACTCAAAGGCAAGCTGCCCGTCTGCGGAATCGGCCTCGGAGCTGAAATAATCGCCTGCAGTTACGGTGCCCGTCCCGAATGGATGGGATGCGGCATACACGGCGACCACCCCGTACGGGAACTTGAAAGCGGACGCATTGGCATAGCGGTGCTGAACCAGAGCTATTTCTTCCGCAGCGTGGAGGGCACGGGCCTCACGCCCACCCACGTAACTGTTCCGGAGGGCTATATAGCAGGCTTCGAAAACCGGGAAGACCGCGTCTTCGGAGTTCAGTTCCAACTTGAGGCCGCACCCGGCCCCAGGGACTTTATCCACCTGATAGACAAATTCATAAACATGATGGAGGAACAGCAAGATGCCAAAGAGGACTGACATTAAGAAGGTGATGGTGATAGGCTCGGGGCCTATCGTCATAGGACAGGCGGCGGAATTCGACTACGCCGGCACCCAGGCATGCCTTGCCCTTAAGGAGGAAGGCTACCAGGTCATACTGGTTAACTCCAACCCCGCCACCATCATGACGGACACCCAGATGGCCGACAAGGTCTACATGGAGCCGCTCAAACTGGAGTACATAGCCAAAATAATACGTTACGAACGCCCGGACGCCATAGTTCCCGGACTTGGCGGGCAGACCGGTCTCAACATGGCCGTCCAGCTGGCCCGCAAGGGGATACTCGAGGAGTGCGGAGTTGAGATTCTGGGCACCTCATTCGAAGGTATAGAGAAGGCTGAGGACAGGGAAAAGTTCAAGGAGCTCTGCATGAGCATAGGCGAGCCCGTCATCCCCTCGGAAATCTGCTATAGCGTGGAGGAGGGAGTGAAGGTTGCCGCAGAGATAGGCTACCCTGTGATCCTGAGGCCCGCGTTCACCCTCGGAGGCACAGGCGGCGGCTTTGCCGACAACGAGGAAGAACTGCTCGACCTGATACCCAACGCCCTTGCACTATCCCCCGTACACCAGGTACTGGTAGAAAAGAGCATCAAGGGATTCAAGGAGATAGAGTTCGAGGTCATGCGCGACTCTGCAGACACGGCGATCGCTGTGTGCAGCATGGAGAACATCGACCCCGTGGGCGTGCATACCGGAGACTCCATGGTGGTAGCGCCCGCACAGACGCTCACCGACAAGGAATACCAGCTGCTGCGCGACTCCGCTCTCAAACTCATACGCGCACTCGGAATTGAAGGCGGCTGCAACGTGCAGTTCGCACTGGATCCCCTGTCCTTCAAGTACTACCTCATAGAGGTCAACCCCCGCGTATCGCGTTCATCCGCCCTGGCATCCAAGGCAAGCGGTTTCCCCATCGCCCGCGTTACCGCAAAAATCGCCGTAGGGCTCACCCTGGACGAGATTATCATTGCCGACCAGCCCGCCTGCTGCGAGCCGGCCATCGACTACGTTGTAACGAAAGTCGCCCGCTTCCCCTTCGACAAGTTCACCGAGGCGTCCAACGAGCTGGGCACCCAGATGAAGGCGACCGGAGAGGTCATGAGCATAGGCCGCACGCTGGAAGAAAGCCTCCTGAAGGCCATACGTTCCCTGGAAAACGGCTGCTGCCATATCTGGAAGAAGAAGTTCGACGACTGGAGCATGGAGCGCCTGCTGGACTACATCAGCCGCCCCACCGACGACCGCATATACGCGATTGCCCAGCTGCTGCGCCTGCGTATAGACCTGGCCCGCATCTACGACCGCACCAAGATAGACGTGCTCTTCCTGGAGAAGATATACAACATAGTGCGTCTGGAGCGTGAAATCCAGGCCGCCCCCGAACTCAGCGCCGAGCTGCTGCTGAAGGCCAAGCGAATGGGATTCGGTGACAAGTTCCTGGGCCAGCTGCGCGGCATGAACGAGATAGACATGATACGCCTGCGTACCGGACTGGGAATACGCCCGGTTTACAAGATGATAGACTCTTGCGCCGGCGAGCACGAAACCTACGTGCCTTACTTCTATTCCACCTACGAAGGCGAAAACGAATCCATACGCAGCGATCGCAAAAAGATACTTGTTCTCGGCTCCGGTCCTATACGCATAGGCCAGGGAGTGGAGTTCGACTATTCAACCGTACATGCCATCTGGGCCATACGGGAAGCCGGTTACGAGGCCATCATAATCAACAACAACCCAGAGACGGTCTCTACGGACTACACCATTTCCGACAAGCTCTACTTCGAGCCCCTTACAACGGAGGACGTAATGAGCGTGATCGATCTGGAGAAGCCTGACGGAGTGATAGTTACGCTAGGAGGCCAGACGGCCATCAACCTGGCGGCGCCGCTTGCGGAATTCAATGTGCCCCTAATCGGCACCGACCTGCAGGCCATAGACAACGCAGAGGACCGCAAGCTCTTCGAGGCAATACTCCGCAAGACCGGGATACCCCAGCCGGAGGCTCGTGCCGTCACAAATGTAGAAGACGGAGTGCGGGCGGCCGCCGAGATAGGCTACCCCGTGCTGGTTCGCCCGAGCTTCGTGCTCGGCGGCCGCGCCATGATGATAGTGGGCAACGAGGAGATGCTCCGCCACTATCTGCACAACGCGGTGGAAATCAACGAGGATTCGCCGGTTCTGGTAGACCGCTACATAATGGGCCGCGAGACCGAGGTGGATGCCATCTGCGACGGCACGGACGTTTTCATCCCTGCAATCATGGAGCATGTGGAGCGCACCGGAATCCACTCCGGCGACAGCATCAGCGTGTACCCGTCATTCAGCCTTAGCGAAAAGGTCAAGAAACAGATTATTGACGATACCATTCAGCTCGGCCGCGCCATAGGCATCAAAGGTCTCTTCAACATACAGTTCATCGTGGACGAGCACGACGACGTATATGTAATTGAGGTGAACCCCAGGTCGTCGCGTACCGTTCCCTTCATCAGCAAGAGCACCGGCATCCCCATCGCCAAGATAGCCACCCGCGTAATGCTGGGCCATTCGCTTAAGGAACAGGGTATTACGGAAGTCTATTTCCCTGAACGCAAGCGGCATTTCGTAAAGACTCCGGCCTTCTCCTTCGGGAAGATCAAGGGCATAGATTCCTATCTGTCTCCGGAGATGAAGTCCACAGGCGAGGCCATAGGTTACGACAAGACGCTCACCCGCGCCCTGTACAAGTCGCTGCAGGCATCCGGCATGCTGGTAAGGCCGTACGGCACCGTTCTGGTGACCATTGCAGACAAGGACAAGGAGGCAGCCCTGCCGCTTATACGCCGATTCTACGAGTTGGGATTCAACCTGGAGGCCACCGGCGGCACCGCCCGCTTCCTCAAGGAGCACGGACTGCGCACCCGCACCCTCCGCAAAATCAGCGAAGGCAGCGACGACATAATCAAGTCCATACGCAAGGGGCACGTCAGCTATGTCATCAACACCATAGACATCAACCAGAAGTCTTCTCACCTGGACGGCTACGATATCCGCCGTATAGCGGTAGAGAACAACGTGACCACGTTCACGGCCCTTGAGACCGTGCGCGTGCTGCTGGACGTACTTGAAGAAATCAGCTTCACCGTATCCACGATAGATGCCGAGTATAAGTAAAATACGCCTGGAGATACTCTCCAACCTGCCGGTTACCCACAACTGCTTCCGCCTGGAACTGGGAGGAGACGGCCTGCCGGACTTCGCCCCCGGACAGTTCGTGCAGCTGGAAGTGCCGGGCAAGTACCTGCGCCGCCCGCTGTCCGTACACGACGCTGACAATGAGCGTATCGTGCTGATCTACAAGACGGTAGGAGAAGGCACAGCACTGCTGTCGCAGATGGTCCCGGGGCAGGCTCTGGAGCTGCTCGCTCCTCTCGGGCATGGATTTACTGCAAATGCTTGCAAAGACCGCACACTGCTTCTGGGCGGGGGCCTGGGCTCTGCTCCGCTGTATCTCCTGGCCAGGAAGCTTATTGCCGCAGGGAAGCAGGTAAACGCTGTTCTGTGCTTCAATACGGCGGCCGATGTTGTACTGCAGGATGAGTACCGGGCGCTCGGAGTGGAACCTGTTATCGTTACCCTGGACGGCTCCATGGGCATAAAGGGAATGGTAACAGACGCGCCGCTGCCGGAACACGACTTCTTCTACACCTGCGGTCCCCTGCCCATGATGAGAGCGGTCTGCAAGACGCTAGACACGCCGGGCGAGGCGAGCATGGAAGAAAGGATGGGCTGCGGAGCGGGCTTCTGCTACGGATGCACCATACAAACCGCAGGAGGACCGGCACGCGTTTGCGCCGACGGCCCCGTTTTCAGGAAGGAGGACCTGCTATGGTAAGAGACTTAAGTACAGACTTTTGCGGCCTGAAGCTGAAGAATCCCGTGATTCCCGCCAGCGGCACATTCGGATTCGGTCTGGAGATGGCTGACAGCTTCGACCTCAACATCCTCGGTGGCATATCGCTGAAGGGCACAACGCTCGAGCCCCGCTTCGGGAACCCCACACCTCGTATAGCCGAGTGCGAGGGGGGCCTGCTGAATGCGGTAGGCCTGCAGAACCCCGGGGTAAACGCCCTTGTGAGCGAAAAAGTACCTGCGCTCCGCAAGCTGTACCACGGATGTATCATCGCCAATATCAGCGGGTTCGCGGTCGAGGAATACCGCGAGGCCTGCCGTATTGCCGGCGCCTGCGAGGGAATCGATATAATTGAACTGAATATCTCCTGCCCCAACGTGCACGGCGGCGGGATGGCCTTCGGCACGGATCCCCGTGCAGCGGCGGAAGTAACAGCCGCAGTGCGTACCGTCACACGCAAACCGCTGGTAGTCAAGCTGAGTCCCAACGTGAGCGACATAGTCGCCATAGCCCGCGCCTGTGAAGATGCCGGAGCGGACGGACTCTGCCTGGTGAACACCTTCCTGGGCATGCGGATAGACATCAAGACACGAAAGCCGGTGCTGGCAAACCGTACCGGTGGGCTCTCGGGGCCGGCCATCTTCCCCGTGGCGCTGCGTATGGTGAACCAGGTGGCCCATGCCTGCAGCGTGCCCGTCATGGGCTGCGGCGGCGTTTCATCTGCCAATGATGTGATAGAAATGATGATGGCGGGAGCGCGTGCGGTGCAGGTGGGATCGGAGAACCTCCGCAATCCCTTTGCCTGCCGCGAGATAGCAGAGACCCTGCCACAGCTTATGGAACAACTTGGAATAGAGAAACTTAGCGATATAGTCGGATGCGTATGAAAAGGGACGTTATTGTAGCCTGCGACTTCGGCAGTGCGGCGGAAGTTTTCAGATTCCTGGACCTTTTCGAGGGGCAGAGAAAGCCCTTCGTGAAGATAGGCATGGAACTGTTTTACGCAGAGGGGCCTTCGATTGTGCGTGAAATAAAACGCCGCGGGCATCCCATCTTCCTCGACCTCAAGCTGCACGACATTCCCAACACCGTGCGCAAGGCCATGAAGGTGCTTTCAGCGCTGGACGTGGATATGGTGAACGTGCACGCTTCCGGCACCATTGAGATGATGAAGGCCGCACTTGAGGGCCTCACCCGCCAGGACGGCAGCCGTCCTCTGCTCATTGCGGTAACCCAGCTGACATCGACAAGCGAGGAACGCATGCAGCAGGAACTGCTCATAGGGTCATCTATGGAAGAGACCATCAAGCGTTATGCATTGAACGCACGTGAGGCAGGTCTTGACGGAGTTGTTTGCTCGCCGCGAGAGGCCGGACTTGTCAAACAGGCCTGCGGCGACGGCTTCCTGACCGTTACCCCGGGAATACGTTTTGCCGGAGCCGCCGCAGACGACCAGGTTCGCATAACCACTCCTGCCCAGGCACGCGAGCTTGGGTCCGACTTCATTGTTGTCGGACGGCCAGTTACGGCCGCCCCTGACCCCGTAGCGGCATACGTACGTTGTTTAGAACAGTTTATTTAGATGTTTCGCTTCGCTCAACATGACAGCTGTCATTCTGAACCTGCCACTGTCATTCTGAACCTGCCACTGTCATTCTGAACGAAGTGAAGAATCTCACCGATATGGAAAAACAAATAGCAAAAGAACTTCTCTCAATCGGCGCGGTGTTCCTGCGCCCGGACGACCCTTTCACCTGGGCCAGCGGCATCAAGAGCCCCATCTACTGCGATAACCGCCTCACCCTTTCGGCTCCCGCCGTACGCGAAAAAGTGGAGGCCGGACTGGCGGCGCTCGTAAAGGAGCATTTCCCTGAGTGCCAGATGCTTATGGGCACATCCACTGCGGGCATAGCCCATGCTGCGATTACCGCGACCATACTCGGCCTGCCGATGGGGTACGTGCGCGGGGAGGCCAAAAGCCACGGCCGAACCAACCGCATAGAGGGCAAGCTGGATCCGGGAACCAAGGTGGTGGTGGTAGAGGACCTCATCTCCACCGCAGGCAGCGCCATAGAGGTAGTGAACGCCCTGCGGGAAGAGGGCGCAGAGGTGCTTGGCATTGTCAGCATCTTCACCTACGGTATCAGGAAAGGCCAGGAACGGCTTGCAGCGGCCGAAACCGTCAATTATTCCCTCAGTAACCTGGACGCGCTGGTAGAAGTAGCCGCAGTAGAAGGCTACATCGCTCCCGAGCAGAAAAAGAGTATAATCGAATTCCGTAACAGTCTATGAAACACCTGATCGACCCTACAGACCTGAGCAAGGCCGAAACCGACGCCATCGTTGAACTGGCAGAAGACATTATCCTTCACCGCGGGCAGTACCAGGAACGCTGTGCGCACCGCAAGCTGGCAACTCTGTTCTACGAGCCCAGCACCCGTACGCGCCTGAGCTTTACCGCCGCGATGATGGAGCTTGGCGGCAACGTACTGGGGTTTTCGGACGCCCGCAACTCCTCCGTGAGCAAAGGTGAAACCGTGCAGGATACGGTACGAGTGGTTGGCTGCTTCGCCGATGTTATAGCCATGCGCCATTATATAGAAGGCGCCCCGCTGGCCGCAGCGCAGGTGTCGCCGGTTCCCATAATCAATGCCGGAGACGGCAGCCACAGCCATCCCACGCAAACGCTTACAGACCTGCTCACCATCAAGCGCGAGCTTGGGCACATAGACGGAATCACCATAGGCTTCTGCGGCGACCTGCGATTCGGGCGCACCGTACATTCGCTCATCAAGGCACTTGCCCGCTACAGGGATATAAAGGTCATCCTGATTGCCCCCGACGAACTGCGTCTGCCGGACTACATCAAGCAGGACGTATGTGATAAAGTGGGCATCAGCTACAGGGAAGTCCATACTATAGAAGAAGTTATGCCGGAACTTGACGTGCTCTACATGACCCGCGTGCAGAAGGAACGTTTCCTGGACGAGGACGAATTCGACAGGGTGAAGGACAGCTTCGTGCTGGATGCCGCCAAGATGGCGCTGGCAAAGCCCAGGATGGCGGTGCTGCATCCGCTGCCCCGCGTAAACGAGATACTGCCGGAGGTGGATGCAGACCGCCGTGCCGCTTACTTCCGTCAGGTAGAAAACGGCAAATTCGTACGTATGGCTCTCATTACCAAGCTATTGGAATGGAAGGACGACCCGGCCCATTCATGGAATCCCGGGCCTTCAGCCGACATCGCCGGACGCTGCCCCAATCCCAAGTGCATCTGCAACTGCGAGGCTGTAGAGAAACGGATACGTGTGAGCGAAGACGGTACAGCGCGCTGCGCATATTGCGATGCCAAAATTTCGCTATCTTTGTAGTCCTATGAAGAGAGTTCTTACAGTCCTGCTGCTTCTCGCAGCCTCGCTCGGCGCCCGTTCACAGGTAACGGACGTAATCGGCGGATATAATTTCGGTAAAGACAGCCGCGGCGTGGCGGCCATACTGCAGTCCTATGCCGATGATCCTTTCGGCGGCACCTACGCCCGTGCCGACTTCGGCTTCCGTTCAACTCCATTCAGCCTGCGAAAGACTTACCTGGAGGTTGCCCGTACCTTTGTATTCTGGAAGGACACCCCGTTTGAAAACTTCGGACTGCATGCCGAGTTCAACGGCTTCATGAACATGGACAACTGCAACTGGCTGTTCGGCCTGGACTACAAGCTGCCGTTGAAAGACCTGGTAAAAGTAAGCCTGCTCTTCAAGACTTTCAACGGAAATTCCCTCACCGGTGCATATGCCACGGTACCCCTGGAGCTTTCGGTACTGTGGGACCTGAAAGACCTGATGGGCATCAAGGGACTGGAGTTCCGCGGCCTTTTCAAGGCCTGGGGCGAGGATATCAAGTACTGGTACGGAGAGGAAAAGCCAAAAGAGCCGCAACCCGCTTACTTCACACTAAAAACAACCCCGCAGATATGGTATTCCGCGGGGCAGTTTATTGGCTGGGACGGGCTCAGCATTGGCGGCGAACTGGAACTCTCTTACAACTATCTGGGTTGCAGCGGCTTCCGCGCCCGCCCCATGGCAGGACTGAGAATCAGTTTCTGAGACTTATGTCCGCATATACGGGAAGATGGTCCGAAGCATAATAGCCATCGTATAGCTTGTCGTTGCACCTGTAACGGAGGGACGTGCATCCGCGATAGTAGATGTAGTCCAGCCGTTTGTCGTAAGTGTACATGTTGCGGGCCAGGCTGAAGGCATTGAAGGTACAATAAGGTCCGGTAACCACTTTCGAGCTTAGATAAGCGTCGTCCCAGTATTGTCTGTATACAACGGTGGCAGGGTCGTCCGGGAGAGCGTTCATATCTCCTACAAACAGTGACGGAAGGTCCCCCTTATTGTATTGCTTCTCCATTTTTTCGTACTGTGCGGCATGGGCTGCCCTGGCATCTGCGTCCAGTGCCCCGTGGGTTACCATCACGAAAAGTTTCGTCCCTGTTTTCCTGACCGTAAGGATTGCACAGCACCCGCCACGTTTCTTGGTTCCGTCGTTCGTGGTCATCACGGAAGGAGTATCCGACAGCCAGAAATAATGCCAGTCGCTCAATTCGAACTTGTCCTTCTTGTATGCCAGGCCTATCGCCTCCCCTGCACTTCCGTTTCCGTTTTGCCCGTAAGGACTGAAATAGCGGATGCCGTAAGTGCCGGAAAGTGCATCACTCAAGTAGCTCTGTATGCCTGTACTGCACTCGTTTAGTCCGAAGCAGTCAAAGTCGTTGTCCTCTATTGAACGTACCACACGGGACTTGCGGTTAGCCCAGTTGTTCTGTTCGTCATCCTCGTTCGTAATGTAACGGACATTATAATTGCCGACCCTGACTACTTCGTCGTAATTTCATATAGGCACGTAGGTAAGGGTCAGCGTTGCGATGGCGCCTTTTGCCAGCGCATATATGTAGTATTGCGTAACATCATCGGTATCCAACAGATTGTAGGTATATGTACCGCCACCGGCACCGGCCCAGGTCTGAATCTCTCCTCCGCTGACATAGTCTTCCGCGGCTGCGGCAGTCGCGCTGGACGTAATTGCGTGAGTGATGCCCATCTTCGGACTTGCCGGGGTACCTGATGCGCTCAGCCTGATATTGACACATTTAACCTTGGTCAATTTATACCCGCTGATGACAGGAAGACCCAGATATCGGTATTGGGCGGCAAGCACCAGACGGTTGCCCGGATCATTGTTTGCCCAGTATGTCTGGCATTTGGTGGCGCCCTCGCAATCGGTCAGGATGAATGAATAATCCGTGCCGGACAAGGGATAGTAACACACCTTGCCGTGATGGCTTCCGCCGGAAGTAGGCCAGCCCTCCAGGGGATCGACCGTAAAGTCGAACTCCAAGACCTTCTCTTCCTGTGCCGCAGGCATGGTAAGCGTTCCCAGATTATATATCGTATTGCGCTGTATCTGAGATACATCCAGAGTTTTCACCTCCCTGCCGTCAAGGAAAATCCTCAAACCGGAAGTAAGGGTAGTCGGCCTGATGGCGACATAATAGTCCGTGCCTGTGGACAAAGGCGTACTGCCATCTATCGTAAATTCGATGAACTTTTGCTGGGCGACACCGGTCGCGCTGTACGTCTCCAGGACAGGTTCCATCGTTTCCGCGTCGATATCGGCACGGAAGCGGCCCGAGATTGCATCAGCCGCATTGGCTTCTATCCTTCCGCCGACTATTCCTTCATCCGCCACGCGGAATTTCAAAAGGGCGGCGGCGTTCTTGAACGACAGGTTCGTACTGCCTTCCGAAGCGAAGGCGACGGCCGGAGAAGCCTTTCTGTCGAACGTACCCGCAATCAGAGTCTGATTCTCAGGCACGTCCACTGCCGCAATACGGTAGGGAGTAACGGTGAAGTTTACCCCTCTGGAGCCCTCCCTGTAAGGATATGTTGCAAGATATTTTCCGCTGGATAATGTCTCTTCCCCAGTATATTTGAACGTGGCCGATATAGAGTTGGATTCCAGCGTGGTGATGAATTTGAAGCTGGTTACGGTTCCGGATTCTGATACTCCCGAGGAATAAACCGAAATTGCATCCCCGTCTTCCCAGAAGGTCTGAGGTTTGCCGCTACCGTTAAGGTCAAGCACGGCCTTGGAGCCCTGAACGGGAGCCTGCTCGAACGATGCTGTAAAAACCACCGCGTTTTCATTGGTATCGGTAATGGAAGTCTCCGGAATTAATTCAACGGTGCATGCAGATACGACAATGGATGCCGCAGCCAATATACGATGTATGTTTGTCTTCATATTCCGGTTACATTATAAGTTAGACCAGTCCTCTTCTCCCCATTCCTCCAGGGAACCGGCATATCCGCTTTCGCACAATACACTTTCGGCCGCAATGTCACATTTGTCAAGCGCCGGTGTCTTGTATGCTATTCTTTTCATAATACTCTTTCGTAAACGAGGTCAAGATAAGGAGTGCCGATGCTGGTCTTGGTACAGGTGAGATAATAGACCGTATTGGCAGCTGTCCCTGTGAGATCATACGAATACACCTGTCCCTTAGTACTCCATGCGATAGGTTCGCCGCCGCTGACGAACTCATTGACATCCTGCGTGTTATCCGCAACTACCGAAGTGGCTATTCCCGCCCTCCTGTCCTTGGAAGTAAGGCAAAGCGAGCCAGTAACCTTGGTCAGTTTGTAACCCGAAATGGCAGGCAGTCCAAGATACCTCCATGTGGTATACAGGATAAGTCCACCGGATGCGCTCACCCACGCCACACGGGCCTTTGATGCATTGCCGCAATCAGTTGCGACAAATGTGTAATTCGTACCGTATAAAGGATAGGTACAATCGAGGTTGCCGGGACCGTCCTGCCAGTTGTCGGAAGTAGGCCATCCGGGCAAAGCAGCTCCGGAGAAGTCAAAGTGCAGCAGTTTTTCTGCCGGTGTCGCCGGGATGGAAAGCGTGCCAGCATTGTAAATTTTGCTGCGTGCGAAAGACGCCACCTGCACAGCGGTGTAGGATTTTACCAGACATCCGTTCAGATAGATCTTGAATCCTGATGAAAGGTCGGCAGGCCGTACTGCAACATAATAATCCGTATCTGCAGTCAATGGGGTTCCGCCCAAAGAGAAATCGACATAATTGTAGGTGGTGGCTCCGGAATACGTACCGAGACTGTGGTTTCCGGATACAGTATCGAAAGCCAGGCGGAAACGGCCCGAGATAGCCTCGTTGGCAACGATACGGCCTCCAGTGATATCTCCGGATGAAACTCTGAACTTGATGAGAGCGACAAGGTTCTTGAATTCCAGGGAGCTGCTGCCCTCGGCCGCATAAGCCGCAGCCACAGCGGCGGAGCGGTCGAAACTGCCGGCCACCAGGGTCTGGGAAACCGGAACATCCACAGCAGCCATGGCATATGAATCATAATTCACGTTACGGTCGGCAGTTGCAGCGGGATAAATGGCCATATAGTTTCCTGCTGGCACTTCTCCCGCATAAGTGAAGGTTGCCGTAGTGGCGTTTGCCAGAAGGCTCGTACTGAACTTGTAACCTGCAGACATGACGGTTCCGGGGCCGTCGCCGGTGGAGTAGACCGTAATCTCATCTCCATCCTCCCAGAAGGTCTGGGGCTGGCTCTCGCCATTGATGCCCAGTGCCGCCTTGAAGTCAGGCGTGTTGTCCACGGAGGCTTCAAAAGTGGTTACACAGGGGTCGACGCTTATCACAGGAACGATTTCCGTACAGGCAGCGACCATAAGCGCTGCGGCAAAAAAGAATAATCTTGTCTGTTTCATGGTGAGGGCGTGTTAATTAAGGAAGAACTACTTCATCCCAGGTCTCCGTTGTGGAGCTGGTACAAATGATTCCGTTCGTCCTGACCTCCAGGACTCGGGTTGACGGCTGAAGATACTCAGTCTTGTTTTTTGTGTTGTTTGTCATAACGCTTATTCTATTCTAAAATCTACATACACAGGAAAATGATCGGAGGCGAAAAGACCGCCAAAGAGAGCTGTATCGCACACATAGCGCAGCGGCCGGACGCCTTTACCCCGGAAATAAATGTAATCTATACGGCGATCGGGGTCCTGGGCAAAGTCCGTACGCCACGCATTGAAAGTGCCGGCAGGCCCCTCCCTCAAAGACGGACAGTCATCGAAGAAATGATAAGAATCCGTCCAGTATTCACGGTACTGGCAGGAACTGGAGTCGCTCTCCCTGGCATTCATATCTCCCAGGAAGAAAGACGGGAGACCTTCCGGATTATATTTCTTTTCCATGTCCTTATAGACATGGGCGTTCAGGGCGTGCTCTTCGCGGCTCAGCGGCGCATGGGTCACCATAACGAAGTAACGCGCTCCATTGTTCCCCAGGTCGGTCATTAACATGCAGAAGCCGCCACGAATGAACTGGCTCTTTATGGCTCCGTTGCCATGGTCGTTTACCTGCTTCTGCTCCGGCGGGTCGGAGATCCAGAAATAGTGCGGTTCGCCTGCCTGGAAGCGGTCTTTCTTCCATAACAGTCCGTGCGCCTTTGTTCCCACTCCGTCATCGGCATAAGGGCCGAAAAAGTAGCTGCCATATTCCATCCCCGCCTCCGACAACAGTTCGGGCAGGCTCTGCTGCTCTGCGGAATCTACTTCCTGCACGCCGCAGAGATCGAAATTCTCCTTTTTGAATGACTCCACGAGACGCCGGCTGCGTACATCCCAGTTATTATCCGGACTGTCCTTGTCCAGCTTGGCCCTGCGAAGATTGTATGTTCCTATTCTCACGTCTGTCCTTTTATAAACCAGTACTGCCAGGTCGAACTGCCCCAGGCTGACGCGTCTGCCGTCACGGGACACCTTGCCGGCGCCGGTCACAGAAGCTTCCTCGAATTCATAGCCCGGCACCCGTACGGTCGCATCCAGTCGCATGGGAGAACCGGTATTCTGATTAGCGATGACTATCGCCATGCGGTCACTGCCCACAAAGGCACGGGCATCCAGCTCAGGATTGGAGCACTCGAATCCGAGCCTGTCGTTGTAACGGCCGAAAAGAAGGCAGTCCTTGTAACGCTCCTTTATGTCGTTCACCTTGGCCAGATATGCCTGATAAACGGGGGCGTCGGATATTATTCCGCGGCAGCGGAAAATCTCTATATCGTTGCGCTGGCCGTCCAGCACCGTGTTGTTAACATGCCGCTCCGCGTCTGCGTCATCCCTGAGTCCGCGGTCCGTAAATACGAACTCCGGGAAAGTGTAGCGGAAGAAGTTCAACCAGCGTTCCGGGCCGTCGTTGGCAGGATAGCCGTGCGTATAATCGCAATACTGGGCCAGGACGTCGACGCTGCCCTCGGCTCCCAGCGCAAAATCGGGGGCCTTGTCTGCATAGCGGTCCCGCAGGAGCTTGAGGCACTCCGCGCGCTTGCGAATGCCGTAAACGTCGGGCACGGGGAATTCCCGGGAGGTATCCCAGTCGGTGCTTTCGCGCTCTATGTAGCCCAGCTGGTCGAAGAAAACGCTGTGGGCTCCGAGCCCGTATGCGCGGTCCTGAAGGTCGAAGAGCACTTTGTTCCAATCCGGATCCATCATTGTCGCTACAGCGAAAGTGCGCTGGTCATACTCGCCCAGCCATGTACCCTGGCCGGTGAATTTATAACGTTCGAGTATTTCCGAGCCAGTGTTATCATGGCGGCACACCTTCGGCCCCATTCCGCTCATGTAATAGCGGCTCTCCCTGTCGATGAGCTTGCCGTTATAATAAAGCAGCATATGGTTGCCGGCATCCTGGTATTTTGCAATCTCTGCCTTCAGCGCCTCGTCGCCGCCCTGGGTAGAATCGGGAGTATAGTCGGGGTTACCGTGATCCATGCCCTCGGCCCACCAGCCGAAGAGGAAGAGGGCGTTACATCCCACGCTCTGTCCAGCCTCGTTCACCTTACCGTTAATATCGGGATACTTGAAAAAATACTCGCCGTACTGGTGCTTGAAGATTACCCTCTGCCAGCTTTTCATGCCGAGCACCCAGTCGGGAGTCTTGCGGCAATCCAGCCAGGATTCCGCCCACTTGCGATAGATTCCGGAAGCCACATGCCAGCTGCCGGAATAAGGTGCTATCACATTTGCGTCGCAGCTCCAGCTCTCGCCGCAGAAACAATGGGGATACTTGAAAAAACCGAACTCCAGCACGTCGTGCTTTCCGGTTGCAGGATTGCGATATGCACGCAGGCCGTGCCAGGTATCCTGGAAACTGGTGTCGTGCGACCCGAAGTACAGGCCCTGCTTTTCGCCGAACAGGCCGAAGCAGTTCATGAACACCTTGGCTCCGTATTTTACGTCCCTCTGGCGGAATATCTGCTCGGGTCGCTTGTAAGGGGACTCCGAAATCTTGCCTATGGCATCCAGAGGCTTGTCTAAGAGCATTCCGCCGGCCTCTGCAGTGAACAGTTTATGGTCTTCCGGCAAACGGGCGCCATGTACCAGGGGATAATGGAACTCCCTCACGACCGTGTGGGGCTCGTTGTTTACCATGGAAGAGCCGAAGCGCACTTTGTCCTCCTCCAGAGAGACGGTGAGCGTGAGTTGAATATCCAGCTCACCGTCTCGGGAGAAGAGCTTTTCATAGCGCACCAAAACGACATTGCCGTCCAGCGAAACCTCAGGAACCTGGTCCACTCCGCATATCTGGATCTCCTTCTCTTCCGGTGTGTCGTAGTACAGTCTCCACAACTGGCCGCCGGAAGCATAGTCTTGTCCGGTCCGGACATTACGGAGAGAGGCCAGGGAGCCATCGGTTCCAACCGCAACGGCTATCATGTCATTCTCCAGCTTCAAGGCGTCCTCCGGCACGGCCGCCGGTTCAGGCTGCGGCCCGTGTACCGTACAGGCACCCAGAAGCACTGCAGAAAGCAGTAATATTATCTTTCTCATTTGATTGCAAATTCTACCCATACGGGGAAATGGTCAGAGGCATAAAGGCCATCGATCAGTTTGTTGTCGCAGCAATACCTCAAGGGCGTGACACCGTCTCCACGGAAGAAGACATAATCTATCCTGTACTTCCCCGAAGGGTTGCTGTATCCGTTGTAGGTGCCTGAGCACCCGCTTTTCTTTGAAGTGTCCAGCATCATGTACGGATCCTTCCACCACGAGGTATAGGTCATATACACAGAACCGGCCTCAGATGACTCCCGTGCATTCATGTCACCCACGAAGAAAGAAGGGAGCCCTTCGGGGTTCAGGCGTTTCTCCTGCTCTACATATACCGGGGCCCCGGCAATGTTGGGGGCGCTGTTAAGGCAGCCGTGATTGTTCATGAAGAAAATACGGATGCCGCTGGCCTTGTGCGTCAGCACGCAGCAGCAGCCTCCCCTCTTGTAGCTTCCCTGACTGCCGGTATCGTTATCACTCATGGTTCCGGGATCATCGGAAGCCCAGAAATAGTTCCAGTCGGACAGCGTGAATGCGTCTTTGCGATAGCCGATTCCCTGCGCCCTGTCGCCGGTTCCACGCTGGCTGTAGGGGCTGAAATAGCGGAATACGTATTGCCCGGAAAGCTCACTGTCCAGCCACGCCTGGGTTACGGTGCTGACCTCCTGAATGCCGAAGATGTCGAAGTTGCAGTCGTTTATCGACCTCTTCAGCCTTTCTTTCCTTACATCCCACACGTAAGCAGTCTCCTTGTCAAGGCCGCTCATCCTGAGGTTGTAAGTACCTATCCTGAATACCGTTCCGTCAGGAGCGTCACCTCCGTCCGCCTTGCCTTCCTGATGCACTGTCACCCTTGCGCCTGCACCCCCTGCGGTCTTGAAGACTACTGCGGCATCCCTTGCATCCCTGTACTTGTTCTCGCTTACCCTGATACCCAGCTTAGCATTCTCGTGACCGGCGTTGCGGGTAAGCGTAAGCCATACGGGATTATCCTCCACGGAAACCTCCCAGGCTGCATTGGAAACAACCTGGACCTCATAGTTTCCCGGTTCGGAAAGTGCCGTTATCGTCCCGGGCTCCACGGAGATGACTTCCTGGACCGGTTTATCCTGGCAGGAAGCCGTAATGGCTCCGGCCAGGAACAACAGCGAAACAAAACGCCAGGGACGCATGATTACTTGACAGGATTATAAGTCAGTTCAAGAAGGGAGATGGCTCCCTTGGCGTAGGCGTATATGTAATAACGGGTATTGGCTGCGGTGCCGCTGAGACTGTAGGTATAGACCTCCCCTCCCTCCGGATTCCAGCTCTGGAGCTGACCGCCTGCCACGTACGCATCGTTGGAAGGATGCGCAGCTGTGGGATTGATAAGGGTGGTGATGCCTACCTTGGGCGTTGTGGAAGTGAGTTTGACATTGTGGCAAACCACTTTGATGAGGGCATATCCCTCCAATGCGGGAAGACCGAGATAACGATACTGGGCATTGAGGGCGAAGTAGCCTGCCGCTCCTTCCACAGGCGGCTGCCAGAATGCCTGACCGGCAGATGCAGTGCCGCAGTCGGCGGGAACGAAGATGTAGTCCTTGCCGTCAAGAGGGTAAACGCACTCTATTCCGCCATCCACATGATCATACTTGGCTGCTGTCGGCCAACCGTCAAAAGGATCTCCGGTAAACGGGAAACTGAGGGTCAAAGCGTTTGGATCAGGGTCCTGGCCGGGATTCGGATCAGTGCCCGGATCAGGATCGGGAGTAGTGGGCTGGGGATCTGCAGGCTCCGGCCCGAGGGGCTCCTCAGAGCCGTCGGCGTCGGCATAATAAAGCTTGAGCGACTTGATTATGCAGGCGTTGGTAGAGGCGTTAAGCCAGTAAATGGTATTAGGGGCAGTCCCGGAGAGCTCATATGTATAGACGGTTCCGTCTGTGGCTGCCTGATTCTGAGGCTCGCCGCCTTCAACATACTGGAACTGGTCCACGGTCACATCCTTGTGGAACACCCACTTTGTCACGCCGACGTTGCGGGTAAACTTCTCGGGATCCTTGTTGCTGGCATTGTTCACCATCTCTATCTTGACTATCTTCTTGCCAGCCAGAGCCGGAATGCCGAAGTAACGGAGCGTACCCACATAAACGCCCTTGGTGGGGTCGAGATAGATATTGTGCTTTTCTGCGCCATTGGGATCGGCATAAGTGAAATCATAGCCCACCCCGTCCAAAGTGAAGGTAACCTGAGCCCTTCTGTGAGAATTCTCAGTCGCGGTGCCTCCGTTATCAGTGGCACATCCGGAATCACAGTTCTTGAGGGATGACCAGTCAGCCTCTTTGGAGCTTGGCCAGCTGTCCAGACCTCCGGCGGAGAAATCAAAGGCGAGCTCCAGGAGCTTGGGCTTGCTGGAGTTGGGGTTACCTCCCTGCTTTACGTCGATGAAGGCCTTTGCGCCATCATTGATCAGGGTCACGACAGCCGTACGTTCCTCTTCGAAATCATTTTTACTGACTTTCACCTGGAGGATCATATTGTCGGCTCCGGAAGTAACGTTACACTTGACCCAATCCACCGCCGCGCCCTCGGCATCGGTCTTGGATATGTTCCATTTGCAATTGGACTTGACTTCTATCTCGCTCACAATCCCTTCCCATGTAGCCTCAATCTTGTCCGGGTTAACCTCGATATACGGATCCTCCGGCTTGGGCTCGGGCTTCTCTTCGCAGGCCGCGAACATGGCCACGGCCGCAAAAGCAACAAACAAATACTTGATATTCATAGGATTAACGATTAATTTCTAATACCACTGCCAACCCTCGTTCTGGCCAAGGGCGGGATTAACGTTCAGAGCACTCTGGGGAATGGGATGGGTGTACATTATATCGTCCCATACCAGGGCGTAATTGTATATCAGGTAGCCGTAGCTGCCCTCGGAAAGGCTCCAGGCACCGTCTGCGGTTCCCGTAATCTTGTAGTTGGTCTCGCTGCTCTTCTTGGACTTGGACACGGTGTAGGTGTTAGCGCCCCATTTGAAGCCCTTCTCGGCTTCTTCCTTGGTGATGTAGATTCCCCTCCATCCCCTGTGCCCGTAGCGGCGTTCAATAAGATCACCCATATACCAGCGCATGAGGTCATCGTAGCGGCTCTGGCCTTCCAGCATCAGCTCGGTGACTCTCTCGCGTCTGATTTCCAGCATATTGTCGCTCAGGCTTACGGGGTGCTTGACATCCTGGGTATAGTAGCTCCGGAGCCACTTGTCGGCAACGTAGCCGGACTCTCCGGGGTATATGCTCTTTACTCCGGCCCTCTTTCTCAGCGCCCCGATGGTCATGTCCCATATTCCCTTGTCCATATGGCCGAGCTCTTCTGCCGCCTCGGCATAGTTGAGCAGGACCTCGGCATAACGGATTATGGGAATGGAGTTGTAGGACTTGTTGTCTCCGCTCATGGGCTCCTCTTCCAGCTGCACCCATTTAATCCACTCGTATCCGCCGCAGGTCCATGTCCAGTTGGGCAGCATCTCGGGCTGCGAGTCGTCGCTTCTCTTCATGGTGCGGCCCGGCGACAGGACGCTGTCGCTCAAGCGTTTATCCCTGCCCTCGAATTCCTTGGTCACGCTCACGTCCCCGTCTGCCGGAGTGCCGTCCGTCTTGAGGAACATCATTACATACTCCTTGGTAGGAGAGTAAAGCAGGGATGATGTGGTGGAGCAGTACTTGTAGGTAACTCCGTGCTTGTCGCTCAGGTCTGCGGAATAAGTATGTCCCCATATCACTTCATCCTTGGGGAGCACCTTGGAGACGAACAGGGAACGGTAATCGGAGACAAGCGAAAAAGCACCGGTCTCAATCAACTCCCTGGAATATTTCTCCGCCAGTGCTATCAGTTCTTCCGAACTCTCGTATTCCCCGTTCCAGGGTTTTCCTGTAGATGGATTGGTATTGTGGTATTTACGGTATGTCCCCTCATAGAGGAAGATACGGGATGCATACGCGAGAACCACATAACGGTTGATATAAACCCTTCCGTTGGAATTGATGCCTATACCGTCCGTCAGACAGTTCTCGCATGCAAACACCAGGTCTTCTGTGAGCTTGTGGAACATGTACTCCCTGTCCTGACGGGGGGCATACAGCGAAGCCGAGTCTCCGGGTTCGATTACCTTGTCTATGTAGTAGCAATCTCCGAAAACCTTTATTCTCTTGACTGTAATCCAGGCTCTCCAGAACCTGGCCACCCCTTCGTAATGATTGTAAATGTCATCCGACACTTTGCCTTTGCAACGGGGCATGTTTTCCAGCATATAGGCTACGCGGCGCGGGAAACTCCACGTACTGGTAGTCCAGTTGTCGGCTTTGGATGCAGAATAGCTGCCCCAGTAGAATTCCTTGGAAGCCTTGGTCATGCAGAGATCCGTGTACCTGTCCTCTCCGAGCGCCATGTCCGTAGCATCCGGCATGGCGGCATTGATAAGGCCGTTGGCATAGAGCCTGAGATCCGTCTCTCCCCTGAAGAAAGTATCAGCTTCAAACTTGTTTGCCGGAAGTTTCTCCAGCATGTCTGAACAAGAGCAGACAGCGAGAACCGCAAATAATAATACTGCTTTTTTCATGGCCTTAGAAAGTGAGGTTAATGCCGAGAGTGTACGATTTAAGCATGGGGTAGCTGGCTCCGTCGCCCATGGTGGTGGAGGTGCCGCTGCCGAAGTCCGAATCGCCCTTGCTTATGACCTCGGGGTCGAACATGGACGTATGCTCATAGATGGGCGAGAAAGTGAGCAGGTTCTCACCGGAGAAATAGATGCTCAGCTTGCCTATGCCCAGTCTTTCGGTCAGTTTTGACGGGAAGGTATAATCCAGCGTGACATTCTTCAATCTCAGGTATGCCGCGTTCAGGAGGAAATAATCGTTATACGAGTTCATGGTTCCAAGCCCTTTTCCCGCCATTGCCTGGCCGTACATACGGCGCGGCCAGTAAGGCTTGTCGGCAGCATTGACCAGAATCCAGTTTTCCGTACTCTTGTCGATTATGGCCCTGTCTGTCTGCTGGTCCACAAGCGCAAAGTTGTAAGCCCTCTCGTAACCGCCCCAGAACAGGGATGTGCCTTCCGAAGGATACCAGTCACGATGGCCTATACCCTGAAGGAAAATGCTGAGTCCGATTCCATTCCATCTGGCATCCATGTTTATGCCGTACTGGTAACGCGGCATTATGTTGCCTATGATGTCCAGGTCGCCGTGGTCCTCAAGCGTACCTGCGCCTGCGGTGATTTCCTTATTGTGATCAAAGTCGACAAATTTGATGTCGCCGGCAAACGGGGCTCCCGGGTTCTGAAGGTCGTGAAAACGGTCGGGATACCAGGAAGAGGCCTCCTCGTTCGACTCGAACAAGCCATCCGTGTGGAAGCCCCAGAGTTCTCCAATCTCTTTGCCTTCGTAAAAGCCGAAGATATTGTGAGTCTCGTTGTAGAACTTGGTTACCCAGGTGCGGTTATCCCACAAGCTGCCTTTTATTGAATACGCCAGGTCCTTGCCTGCCAGTTTGAAGCTGTCCCGCCATGAGAGTGTGAGTTCCCATCCCTTGGTAGTCAATTGTCCGTAATTACCCTTCGGAGTAGATGCACCGAGGATTGCGGGCAGTTCGGGTCCGGAGGAATACATGTCGTTTGTAAGCCTCACGTAATAATCTCCGGAGAAAGACAGACGGCTCTTCAGGAGATCCAGGTCGAGTCCCACATCCCAGGTGGTTATTGTCTCCCAGGTCAGGCTGTCCGGAATTATGGAAGGAATCCCTGCAGTATTAGCATAACCGCCGTCAAATATTACTGAAGTCTTGCCGACGCCGATAGTCTCGAGATATGAATAAGGCGATACGGCACCATTACCCAGCGAACCCCAGTTGCCACGTATCTTGAGATTGTCTATGACGCCCTTCAAACCCTTCATCCATGGCTCCTCAGACACCCTCCATCCGGCCGAAGCGGACGGGAACCAACCGCCTCTCTGGTTGCTTGGGAAGCGGGAATTAAGGTCGTAACGCAGTGAGCCTTCAAAGATGTACCGGCCGAGAAGGGTATAGTTGGCCCTGGCGAAACTGCCTATGGTACACCAGTTGCTGTCGTACTGCTTGAGTTCTATTTCCGAGCCGCTGAACATCTCGAAGCTGGACAGCCCCGGGTATATCATTCCGAGCCTGAGTATGCTCTCCACATCGTACCGATGGTTCTCCAGGTTCCATCCGGCCACGACATTTAGCTTGTGTGAAGGGCCGAGTTCCGGAGTATATGTACCGACAACATTGGCACTCAGGTGATTGGTTATATAGCTGTACTCCCGCTTGTAAGAATCCGCCTCGCTTACATAGTAAGAGATTACGCCAGGCGAATTGCTCTGCGGGGTAGGGGCGACATAACGCTCTATCTGCCTGTGAGCGAACTTGTACGAAAGATCACCGCGGAGCTTCAACACATTCTTTACAATATCTATGTTGATTCCGGTGGTAGTAGTGACCGACGTGGTAACGGACTCCTGCGCCGAATTCCCTTCTATGAAGGCGGCATAGCCCGATGCCGCGCCGCCCAGGGTGTAAGTTCCGTCCTCATTGACCGGTGGAAGGACGGGCAGTCCGATAACGGCTATCTGCTGCACCTGACTTCCCACCTTGTCGCTGTTCTTCGAGAAGATGGGCTGTATGTAATAGGTACGGTAGAAATAGGTGTTGTTATCTACGGTAAGCCAGTCCCGGAGCTTGAGGGACACCTTGGAGCGCAGGTTGAACTGGTTGTAGTCTTCGTGACCTATTTTGTATATTCCGTCCTGGGTATAGTACCTTCCGGATAGGGAGTAGGAAATCTTTTCCGACGAACCGTTTATGCTGACAGAGTGCGTCCGGGTGGTATTCATCTTCTTGTAGAAGAGGTCGAAATAGTTGACGGACCCGAAATACAGATAGTCCGGACCGTTCATGTCATATACATCCGTATTGCCGGCCGCCCTCCTTGCCTCGAAGAGATCCAGATAGTCGGACGGAATATTGTAGGTATTCATCTTGGACGGAGCTGAACCGGCCACTTTGGACGTTTCAGTTTTTCCAAGCCAGAAATCGTAGAAATTTCGGGTGAACTCGAGGCCGTCAGAAATAATGTGGTCTTCCCACATTACCGTCCTCTGGTTCAGCGCGAACGACCCGCTGTAATTGATGCTCATTTTATCGGATGAGGAGCGCTTGGTCGTAATAAGGATAACGCCGTAAGCGGCCCGGGAGCCGTAGATAGCTGCAGAAGAGGCATCCTTGAGAACGGAAACCGATTCTATATCCTCCGGATTAACTGACGACAGCTCCCCCTCAACTCCGTCTATGAGCACGAGAGCGCTGCCGCCCTGGCCTATGGAATACTCCTGCAAGTCCTTGGAACTCAGGTTCTTTTTCATCACGTAACTGGTAGCGCCGCCGCGGATGTAGACCGAGCCGCCGTGCGTGGGCTTTCCATCTGAAACAAAGATGCTGAGGCCGGGAACCTGTCCCTGAAGGGTCCTGGTGACGTTGGCATTTGTACGTCCTTCCAGGGCCTCGCCGGAAATCTGCTCCACACTTCCTACCAGCTGGGACTTCTTCAGGGTTCCGTATCCCACCACAACAGTTTCTTCCAGCATCTGGGTATCGAGCTCCAGGCTGAAGTCTATCACTGCCCTGCCCCCAACGGCCTGCTCAACATCCTTGTAGCCTATGCACGTACAGATAATTACTGCGTCTGCGGGAACGGTGATGGAGTATTCACCGGAAGCGTCGGTAGTCACGCCGCCCGATCCCTGCTTTATCATTATAGCGGCACCCGGGACCGGCTCCCCCGTAGAGGCTTCCGTTACTTTGCCGCTAAGCTGAAACTTTTGCGCCATGGCAGTCGCTCCTGTCATCAGAACAAGCAGGAGCAAAGCAGCTGTTTTCTTTGGAAATTGTTTCATTGATAATTATGTGTGTCGGTTTTTGCAAAATTACAGGAAAAAGAGCCTCCTTTTCCAGAGCCCTTTCCAAAACAAGGTATATAAAGCCCATATAAATAGGATAAATTGCTTATATACAATTATATCACCCAAACGCTCCCCCTCTTCAAAAACAAGGTTTTTTTGCTATATTTGCAGCATGAAAAACCTTGTTTTCGCAATTCCTTTGCTCTTTTTGCTGATAGCTGCCTGCTCCAGGAGGGGCAACGAACATTTTGCCGCCCTTGACCGCGCGATAGAATTGCAGGACGTGTACGACCTCAAATATGACAGCATCCAGGATTCACTGCGCCTGGTGTTCAGCAATGCGCAGTCTGATTCCACAAAATGGGAGGCGCTCTTCGGGCTCGAGTCTTTCTACTTCTATCACGACATAGACTCCTGCTACAGCACGGTCATGAGCATGCTGAATCTCTGCGGGGACGACATCAGGCAGAAGAGCATCAGCGAATGCTGCTACGCCAATATCCTTTACAAGATGGACTCCATCGGTACAGCGCTTCACTGCTTCAGGCAGATAGATACAGTAGCAATGCCCAAAGAGGCGCTGGATATTTATTGCTTTGCCGGATATCACATCTTCGGAAGAATGGCACACGAACACCCGGAATTCGATACGGAGAAACGAGCCATAATTGACAAGTGGTGGAAGAGCGACAGTACAAGGATAGACTGCGCGTATTATTACTGTGTGGTTCAGAAGCAAAAAGGCAATAAAGAGGATGCTGTCGCCAGAATAAGGGCCTGCAACCTGAGAACCCCCAACGACACCGCAAAAGCCAATTATTTCCTGGCAAAGGAGTATCTGGACATGGGCGAGACGGACAACGCGATTTACCATTTCACCAAATCTGCAGAATGCGACATGCGCCTGGCAGCCAAAGCATACAACTCCCTGTATGAACTTGCCTTGCTGCTGTTCAGAAACGGCGATATAGAAAGGGCGGACAGGTATATGCGCATTACCCTCAAAGACGCCTATTCGTCACACTACGAATCCAGGTACGACGACGTCATAACCTCCGAACTGGAAATAATGAACGTCCTCCTGGAAGAGCAGAAAGAGAAGCGCCGGGCCTATATTTCAATGATTATGGCCTTTGCCCTGCTGCTTGCAGTCGCCATCGTTTCGCTTATCATAGTCACCCGTTATTCTTCCCGGCTGGACGCTTCCAGAAGGAAACTTGCGGAGGTATCCAAAATCAAGGACAACTTCCTTGCGATGTACATGGAGAAGTGTGTGGACTACCTGAATAAGGTTGATGAATACCGTTCTTCACTGCGACGTACCATGAAACAGGACGGCCCGGAGTCTGTGGCGGCGATGCTGCGGCGCCCGTCCTTCGCCGACGGGGAATTCGACGGACTGCTGTCCCACTTCGACTCGGCCTTCCTCGGCATATTCCCGGACTTCGTAGACAAGGTCAACCTTCATATGCAGGAGGAATACCGCATGGGAATGCCCTCTCCCGGAGAACTCTCCACCGAACTCAGAATACTGGCCCTTATCAGGATGGGCATCTCCAAGCGCATGAAAATAGCCAAGGTCCTGAATATGTCCGTAACCACGGTGTACTCATACCACACCAACCTGCAAAAGCATTCCCTACACCCGCATTCCGGCTTCGACAGCATAATAGCCAATCTATAGTTTCACTATATTTGTACGAAATACACGACACCCATGAAAAAAATCATCGTTCTCGCCATCCTGCTTGCCGCATCAATAACGGTCTCGAGCGCCCAAAATGTCAAATATGTTTACACCGAGGCTGCAGAACTCACACTTGTGGGCAAACTGATGCCCGGAAAGACAGCCAATCCATATCACCGTGTAGATACCGCCCTGTACAAGGGCTTTACCAAACGGGAGAACGAGCTGGTTAGGATGTCTTCCGGCATGGCCTGTGTTTTCAGGACGGACTCCCCCAGCCTGAGCATACTTACCGAATACGGCAAACTGGACGATCCGGTTAATACAAACATAATCTCGGCACGCGGCTATGACCTCTACATCAAGAAGGATGGAAAATGGGCATGGGCCTCTTCCGGCGTAACCGCACGCAACAAGCTTAAAGATGCGTTCACGCTTGTCAGCGGTATGGATGGCAGCATGCACGAGTGCCTGATGTATTTCCCCCTGTACAGCGAGGAATACTCCATCAGGATAGGAGTGGAAGAAGGTTCTGTTCTGGAAGCAATAGACAATCCGTTCCGCCACCGTATCGCCATCTGGGGTTCCAGCTACACCCACGGATCCAGCACTACCCGCGCCGGAATGGCATACCCGGCACAGTTCTCACGCGCCACCGGGCTGCAGATGCTCTCTCTCGGTTGCAGCGGACGCTGTATGCTTCAGGATTACTTCTGCGACGTACTGGTTGACGTGGACGCAGACGCTTTCGTATTCGACTCGTTCTCCAATCCTCAGGCCCCTATGATACGCGAAAGGCTGGTGCCGTTTATAGACAGGATGATAGCGGCCCACCCGGGCAAACCGCTGATCTTCCAGCAAACCATTTACAGGGAAAAGAGGCGCTTCAACATTAAGGAGGAAGAGAAGGAGCAGGCCAAGATGGATATGGCCTCCGCCATCTTCAAGGAACTGAAATCCACTCCGGAGGGCCGCAAGAAGTATAAAGACGTATATTTCATCACCCCTCAGGCATGTCCGCCTTCGCACGAGGCGACTGTGGACGGCGTGCATGCCGACAATTACGGCTACACCCTGTGGGCCGAATCCATACGCAAGCCTGTTTTGAACATCCTGCGCAAATACAGAATACGATAAAGGATTATAATTTCGAGGCCAGCTTGAATACGTCTGGGCTAAGGTGGCAATAGCCGCCCGGATTCTTGTCCAGATAGTTCTGATGGTATTCCTCTGCCGTAAAGAAGCTCTTCAGCGGCAGCAGCTCTACAGGCATCTCCCCGACTCCGAGCCGCTTGCGGGTCTCGGCGAACAAGTCCTCCAGAACAGGGGCGTCTTCGCCGTCCCTGTAATAAACCCCGGTACGGTAGCGCGTACCGACGTCTTCGCCCTGCCTGTTCAGGCTGAGCGGGTCAATTATCCTGAAGAACAGTTCTACTAGCCTGCGCAGAGAAACCATCTCCGGATTGTAGCGGACGTGCACGCATTCGGCATGGCCGGTAGTGTCGGTATAGACCTGCTCATAACTGGGGTTCTCCACCCTGCCGTTGGCATAACCCACCTCCGTAAATACTACGCCGTCAATTAACTTGAAGAACTTCTGGGCTCCCCAGAAGCAGCCGGCAGCGAACCATATGTCTTTCCTGGGGCCATACACCAGGGCCGCGAACTTTTCCAGCCACTCGCGGTCCGTATCGTCAAAGGCATCAAGCTCCCGGCTGTCTATATCCAGCACGCCACTGATCTGCCCGTCATTCCACAATGGCACTACTATTTCACTGCGCGACAGTGACGAGCAGGCAATGTGTCCCGGGAACTGCTCCACGTCCGGGACCACGATGGTGCGCTTTTCACTCCAGGACGTACCGCAGACCCCGCGTCCGAAGGGGATGCGGGTGCAGGCTACAGGTCCCTGGAATGGCCCAAGCACCAACTGCTCTCCATCAACCCTGTAGAAGCCAGTCCACCAGAATCCCATTTCTGCATGCAACAGGGCGGCGAGATTGGCCATGCGGGCTATAGCGTCGCTCTCTCCGGAAAGAAGAGAACGGGCCTGCCGAAGCAGGCCCTCGTATTTCTCCGCTTTGGTCATAAAGCTCTAGAGCCTCTTGAGTATCTCCTCTGTCTGGGCTTCGTAGCCTGGTTTGCGAAGCAGCGCGAACATGTTCTTCTTATATGCCTCCACACCGGGCTGGTTGAACGGATTCACACCCAGCAGATAGGCGCTAATGCCGCAGGAAGCCTCGAAGAAGTAGAACAGCTGGCCTATGCAGTATTCATCTACGCGCTCTATGGCTATCTCTATCTGGGGCACGCCGCCATCTATATGAGCCAGCTTGGTACCCAGGGCCGCCATGGCGTTGCAGTGCTCCACATGCTGTCCTGCGAGGTAGTTCAGCTGGTCGAGGTTCTGCTCATCGCTGCCAATAACGACGCTGCGGTTGGACTTCTCAATGCCGACCACGGTCTCGAACATGCAGCGGTCGCCATCCTGGATGAACTGGCCGATGGAATGGAGGTCGGTAGTGAAGTTGGCGGAAGCGGGATAGATACCCTTGCCGTCCTTGCCTTCAGATTCGCCGAAGAGCTGTTTCCACCATTCGCCGAGGAACATGAAGCGGGGGTTGTAAGTCACCAGCACCTCCACCTTCTTGCCAAGCTCGAAGTACTGCAGGTTACGCATGGCGGCATACTGCACGGCGGGGTTGTCGGCGCTGCGTACGCTTACCTGGGCCTTTGCAGCCGCGGCCCCCTTAAGCATTGCGCGCACATCATAACCGGCTACGCAGATGGGCAGCAGGCCTACCGGAGACAGAACCGAGAAGCGGCCTCCGACGTTGTCGGGGACGACGAAAGTACGGTATCCTTCCTGGGTAGAAAGGGTCTTGAGGGCCCCGCGGGCGGCGTCCGTCACGGCTACAATACGGTCCGCGGCCTCTTTCTTGCCGTAGCGCTGCTCGATGTGCTCCTTAACGATACGGAAAGCAACTGCAGGCTCGGTGGTGGTGCCGGATTTGGAAATGACGATGCAGGCCACGCTGCTCTTTTCCGCCAGATCCATCATTTCTGCGAGATACTCCTCACTGAGGTTGTTACCGGCGAATACCACGCGCGGCTTGGAGGGATCCTGGATGAACTGATGGTTCAATGCCTCAAGGGCGGTACGGGCTCCCAGATAGGAACCGCCGATGCCGATAACCACGACCAGATTGACACCGCGGGCCTTCCAGTCGTCGCGAACCGCTTCGCATTCCTTGATAAGGGACTCGGGAGTGCCGTCCGGCAGGGCCTTCCAGCCGAGGAAGTCGTTGCCTGCGCCGGTTTCCTTGTCCAGCACATCATATGCAGCAAGGGCCTTTTCTACGTATTTCCGATAATCTGCCTCCTTAACGAAGGAATCGCAACCTTTTAAGTTTACTTTTACCATGGGATTCTTATTTAGTCATTGATATTCTTTGTCTTTCAGAATTTCGCGCACCAGCAGGGGCTCGTTGGTGGTGATAGCGTCCACTCCGAGCTCTATCATGTGCCGTATATCCTTTTCCTTGTTCACCGTCCAGGCGTTGACCGACATGCCGTGCTCATGGGCGTTCTTTACCCAGGCGGGATGCAGGTCAAACATCTTGTAGTGGTAGTCCACACCGTTGATGCCCTGCTTGCCGTAAATCTCCGGAGTCTGGTTGCCCACGAAATCCATGGACAGGAACTGGTTGATGAATTCCGGGCACAGACGGGCGACAACGTCGCACATATACTTGCTGAAGCTTATGAAAAGCACCCTTTCCGGGTCGTAGAGCTTGTGCACCTTCAGGGCAGCTATAGTCTTGACCACCAGCATGTCCTCACGGTCTTCGGAGGGCTGCTTCTTGAGCTCGATGACCAGCTTTGTGGTCTTGCACTTCGCCGCCTGGTCCAGATACTCGTCCAGGGTAGGCCTGCGCTCCCCGTTGGGCAGAAGGTCGTTTGCGAAATCGCTGAACTTGTGGCTGGCTATAGCCTTTCCGTTGATGGACGGATCGTGGTTTACCATCACCACGTCGTCGGCCGTTATGTGGATATCACACTCGCTTCCCCACAGGCCGGCGTCCTGGGCCGCCTTGAGCGAAGCGATGGAGTTTTCGCTCATTCCGCCCTGCTCGGACTTCCAGAATCCGCGGTGCGCGACTATGGCGACCTTGCCGTTCTGTTCTATTACGGGGTATCCGTTGTCCGGGTTATAACTGATTTTACGTGCCGGGGAGCAGGCCGATATGGCTATTAGTACGGCAGCAATTGCAGAAAGTCTGATAAGATGCATGTCGGTGTTGTGTTAGTCCTACAAAAATACCAAAAAATTCTTATATTTGCGTTACCACATTATGAAAAAGTATATACTTGCACTAGACCAGGGAACAAGCAGTTCCCGCGCCATTATCTTCGATCACGACGGCGCCCCCTGCGCCGTAAGCCAGAAGGAATTCACACAGTATTTCCCCAGCCCCGGACTCGTCGAGCACGACCCGGAAGAGATCTGGGAGAGCCAGTATTCCGTAATGCTGGATGTCATCGCCAAGTCCGGCATAGACACTCATGAAATTGCCGCCATAGGCATCACCAACCAGCGTGAGACAACAATAGTCTGGGATGCCGAAACCGGCAAGCCGGTGCATAACGCCATAGTCTGGCAGGACCGCCGCACCTCCGAATACTGCGACTCGCTGAAGGCCCTCGGCCTCACGGAAAAGGTCAGGGACAAAACCGGCCTCCTGATAGACGCGTACTTCAGCGGCACCAAGATACGCTGGATACTGGAGAATGTAGAAGACGCCCGCGACCTGGCACGCGCCGGCCGCCTGCGCTTCGGCACGGTGGACAGCTGGCTCATCTGGAAGCTCACGGAGGGCCGCGTGCACTGCACCGACGTGAGCAACGCCTCCCGCACCATGCTTTTCAACATTCACACCCTCAAGTGGGATGAAGAGTTGCTGAACCTGCTCGGCATACCCGAGTCCATGATGCCTCAGGTACGCTCTTCCAGCGAAGTTTACGGTTCCTGCGAGCTGCTCGGCGGCGTGCCCGTAGCCGGAGCGGCGGGCGACCAGCAGGCGGCACTGTTCGGGCAGATGTGCACCGAGCCGGGTGAGGTCAAGAACACCTACGGCACCGGCTGCTTCCTGCTGATGAACAGCGGGCCCAAGGCCATCAAGTCTGAAAACCAGCTACTTACAACCATAGCATGGAAGATAGGCGACCGTGTAGACTATGCCCTGGAGGGCAGCGTCTTCGTGGCCGGATCCATAGTACAGTGGCTTCGGGACGGCCTGGGCCTGATAAAGAGCTCCTCCGAGATAGAAGCGCTTGCGATGCAGGTGCCGGACAGCGGCGGCGTTCATCTTGTGCCGGCGCTCACCGGCATGGGCGCCCCCTATTGGGACCCGTATGCAAAAGGAACTATAACCGGCATCACCCGCGGCACCACGGCGGCACACATCGCCCGTGCTGCTCTGGAAGGCATAGCGTTCGAGACCATGGATGTGGTTGACGCCATGCGCCGGGACGCCGGAGTGGCCCTCCGTTCGCTGAAAGTTGACGGCGGAGCCTCCCGTAACAACCTCATGATGCAATTCCAGGCCGACGTGCTGGGCACCGAGGTGGTGCGCCCGGTAGTCACTGAAACCACCGCCCTCGGAGCCTCCTACCTCGCCGGTCTCGCAGTGGGCTTCTGGAGTTCCATAGACGAACTCAAGCAGCAATGGCAGGCAGAACGGGTATTCCGCCCGGAAGCAACGGCAGACAACGTCCGCAAGGCCATCGAAGGATGGAAAGACGCAGTATCCAGAACTCTAACCAAATAATCATATGGGACTTTTAACTAAATGTCTTTTCGAGCTGGTCGGCACCTTCGTGCTGGTTCTGCTCGGCGACGGTGTAGTAGCCTGCACCACACTCAAGAAATCCAAAGGCCTGGGAGGCGGCTGGGTTGTCATAACCCTGGGCTGGGGCCTTGCCGTAATGTGCGGCGTATTTATCGCCGGCCCTTATTCAGGCGCACACCTCAATCCCGCAGTCACGCTCGGCCTGGCCGTAGCGGGACAGTTCCCCTGGGGCGAAGTATTGCCGTACATAGTCGCCCAGATGCTGGGAGGCCTGCTCGGTGCAGTAGCCGTTTTCCTCTTCTATAAGGATCATTTCGACGCTACCGAAGACCCGGACTGCAAGCTTGGCGTATTCTGCACCATGCCGGCTGTTGACAACAAATGGCGCAACTTCTTCTGCGAGGCGCTCGCCACATGGCTGCTGGTCTTCGTCATCCTGGTGTTCTCCACCAAGGAGAATGTGGTTCTCGGCATGGGCAGCCTAGGCGCTTTCCCCGTTACCTGCCTCATCATGGCCATAGGCATGTCACTCGGCGGAGCTACCGGATATGCCATCAACCCCGCCCGAGACCTTGCCCCCCGTATCGCCCACGCAATCCTTCCCATAGCCGGCAAGCGCGACAGCGGCTGGTCTTACAGCTGGGTGCCGGTATGCGGCCCGCTCGTTGGCGGAGCCATTGCAGCACTCTGCTTCATGGTAATGTATTAATCTGGTATGAAACTTTACAACGGATGCGAGATTCCCTGCCCCGGCTTCGGGACCTTCAAGATTCCAGAAGGTGAAATCTGCACCGAATCTGTGGTAGAAGCCGTCAAGGCCGGATACCGGCATATAGACACCGCCGCCGTTTACGGCAACGAGTGCTCCACCGGAAAGGGCATCAGGCAGTGCGGTGTGAAGCAGTCGGAGCTATTTGTAACCAGCAAGGTATGGAATACCGAACGGGGTTACGACACCACTCTGCGGGCATGCGAAAAGAGCCTGGCCGACCTTGGCCTGGACTATCTGGACCTGTACCTCATCCACTGGCCTGCCAACAGGATGCAGTTCGGAGACAAGGCGGATTCCATCAATGTGGATACCTGGCGCGCGATGGAAAGGCTGGTAGACGAGAAGGTCGTGCGCTCCATAGGCCTCAGTAACTTTTATCCCCAGCATATGGCTGCGGTGCTTGCCGGCGCCAATATTCTGCCGGCAGTGGACCAGATAGAGTACCATCCCGGGCTGCTGCAGGAAGAAACTCTGGCCCTGTGCCGGGAGAAGGGTATTCTGGTAGAGGCCTGGAGTTCCCTGGGCCGCGGCAAACTACTGGAAGACACCGTCATCTCCGGCATCGCACGAAAGCACGGTAAGACTACGGCGCAGGTTATTCAGCGCTGGTGCATACAGAACGGTGTGCTGCCGCTTGCAAAGTCTGTCCATGCCGAACGCATACGCGAGAATTTCGCCGTATCAGGCTTTGAACTCAGCCCTTCGGAGATGGCAGAAATAGCCGCCATTCCAGAATTCCGTTACGGTTCACATCCGGATACCGCCGCTTTTTAGGACACTTTTAATTATGCGAACAATGAAGATACTGGCTGCTGCTGCAGCGATGCTCACTGCCGTTTCATGCGGCGAAAACCGGTCACAGAAAGTGCTGGTCCTGTTTTATTCACAAACGTCCAACACCAGGGCCGTGGCCGAAGAAATTGCCGGAAAGCTGGATGCCGACGTAGAAGAGATAGTCGCCCTGAACCCCTACGACGGAGATTTCCAGGCGACCATAGAGCGCTGCCTCAAGGAACGTGAAAGCGGAGAACTGCCTGATATTCAACCCATCTCGGCCGACCTCTCAGCTTATGACGTAATATTCCTCGGATATCCTGTCTGGTTCGGAACCTATGCGCCTCCTGTCATAACGCTCCTCAAGCAGATAGACCTGAGTGGCAAGAAAGTGGTTCCTTTCTGTACCTTCGGAAGCGGAGGTCTGGACTCCAGCGTTCGCGACCTGAGGGCCGCCCAGCCGGGTGCCGAAGTGCTTGACGGTTACGGCGTCCGCGCCGCCCGCATGGCAGCTGCCCCCAAGGAGATAGACAATTTCCTCAAGGCAGAAGGCTTCATAGAGGGCGAATATGTTAAACCCGGTCCTTTCCCGGAGATGCATCCTGCAAGCGAAGAGGAGGCAGCCATCCTTTATGCAGCCATTGCAGATTATCCCATGATGCAGGGCGCCGAGGCTACCGCCGTGGCATCCCGCCCCATTCCCGAGGGTACCGAATACCTTTTCACCGCCATGCCCAGGCCGCGCGAAAACGATCCCAAGATGCCGCCGGCAATGGAGATGAAGGTTTACGTGACCGTAGAAGAAGGCCAGGCCCCTGTATTCACCCAGGTGGTTCGGTGAGATAGCCTTAATAAAGAAAAGAGGCCTCGCGGATTTCCGTGAGGCCTCTTTAAGTGGTGCTGGCGGGAGTTGAACCAGCGACACATGGATTTTCAGTCCATTGCTCTACCACCTGAGCTACAGCACCATTTCCCAAAGCGGGAGTGCAAAGGTAGAAATAATTTAAGACTTTACAAATTATTTTTTATATTTTTGTCTTTGCATGAATGAGGCTTGCTACATACAGGTAATCGTACCGCTCCGCCTGGAGTGGACTCCCTGGTACAAAGCCCCGCGCCCGGTTCCGGAAGGCACCCGTGTAGCAGTAGTATTCGCACACAGAACCTACACCGGAGTGGTTTTCAAGACAGCAGCGGCCCCCGGAATCGATACATCCAAAGTCCAGGATATACTGAGGATACAGGACGAGCTGGCACCGGTCAGCCCGGAGGAACTGCAATTCTGGGAATTCATCTCCGATTATTATCTGTGTACCCTCGGCGAGGTTTACAAGGCTGCCTATCCGGCAGGCAAATTGCTGAGCGAGCAGAAAGCCGCCAATATTCTGGAGCGGCTCCGCCAGCGCCTTGCCATACGCGAAGAGGCCCTGAATAAGAAACATAAAGACAGCGTCAGGGAGCGCCTGCAGGCGGAACGCGACGCGATTGCCGGCCAGATAGAAGCGCTAACCAGAGTTCCAGCCACACGGAGCGGCAGGCAGAAGACAGCCGGCAGAAAGCCGGTGCTGCTGACAGGAAACGGACGTACAGAAGTATATCTGAGTCTTTGCAGGCACGCCCTGGAACAAGGCCTCAACGTCCTGGTTCTAACCCCGGAAATAGCTGCAGGAGAACAACTTACCACTGTATTCGAAGAGGCTTTTCCCGGTCAGGTCCATAGCGTCAACTCCCATATCACCGAGGCCAGGCGCCGGCGCGTTGCGGAAGACGTCCGCTGCTTCGGGGCGCAGATAGTCATAGGCGCCCGCAGCGCCCTATTCCTTCCCTTCAGCCGCCTGGGACTCATTATCGTAGAGAACGAACAGGACATGCTGTTCAAGCAAACCGAGCCGGCGCCCCGTTACAACGCACGGGACACAGCTGTAGTGCTGGGCCGCATACACGGGGCGGATGTGGTGCTGGGTACGCCTTCCCCTTCCCTGGAGTCTTATCATAACGTCCTCACCGGAAAGTACTTGCAAGAAGCGAACGAGTGCCCGTCCACTTCCATGACCATTATAGACGTGGCGGCTGAGAAACGCAAGAACGGCATGTGCGGACCGCTTTCACGCAAGCTTATAGCTGCAGCAGCAAATGCTGGAGGCCCTGTTGCATTGATACGTGGATGGGAGAAGCCGGACGAGCTGATAGAGCTCGCCGGGCGCATGCTGGAAGGCGTGGAGACCGACATCCTCACCCTGCAGCAGGCGCGCCTTTCCGACCTCGGCCGCTACTCCCTCGTGGCCGTCCTGCAGGCCGACGCCCTTTTCCCACCAGACGACTTCCGGGCCGATGAAAGGGCGGTGCAGGCCCTGGCAATGCTGCGCGAGCAGTGCAGCGGCGCCTTTATCGTCCAAACTGCAAAGCCCGGGCACCCGGTGTTCAGCAGCTTCGAAAGTATCTACCCTCAGCTGCTTAAAGAGCGGAAGCAGTTTGACCTCCCTCCCTTCACCCGCCTGATAGACACGAACTTCGGCGGTCTTAAGGAGCGCCTCACGCTGATGCCCGACCACAGTATGGCACAAAAGAAACAAGATTTGCGGGCCAGAGCCATCGCCTTCGAGAAGAAGAGCGGCGGACGCGCCCGGGTAACAATAGATGTAGATCCAATAGTATGAGAATCATCATTATCGGCGCCGGCCCCGGCGGTTACGAGACTGCAGCGGAAGCGGCAGCACGTGGAATTGAAGTTGTCCTTATCAGCGAAGGCCCTCTGGGCGGCACCTGTCTGAACGAGGGTTGCATCCCTACCAAAGCCTTATGTGCCATGGACGCTCCCGACCAGGAGCGCAAGCGCGCTGTCATAACCCAACTGCAGGGCGGCATAGCCCAGCTTATGCGCAACAAGCTCATCACTCTGGTCGAAGGGCGTGCCAGGCTGTGCGGCGGCCGCTCGGTCGAGGTTGGTGGCACCGTCTACGAAGGTGACGCGGTAATAATCGCCACAGGCTCAATAAGCGCTTCACTGCCTATCCCTGGCGCGGATCAGGCGATAGACTCCGCGGCGATGCTGGAGCTTCAGGAGGTTCCGGAGCGCCTCTGCGTCATCGGCGGCGGCGTAATAGGTCTGGAGTTCGCCTCCATCTATCGCAAGTTCGGTTCAGAAGTAACGGTGCTGGAGTTCTGCCCCAACGTGCTTCCGCGTTTCGATGTGGACCTGGCCAAACGGCTCAAGGCGTCCCTGGCTAAGCGGGGTATCGTCATTGAAACCGGCGCCAGGGTCGCTGCCATAGACGAAGGCAAAGTGCTGTGGAGCAAGAACGAGAAGGAGTTCGAGACCGAGGCGGACTGCATTCTCATGGCCGTCGGACGCAGACCGAACCTGCAGTCGTTGAACCTGGACGAGGCGGGCATTGAGTACACCCCCCGAGGCATAGTGGTAGATAAGAATATGCAGACCAGCGTGCCCGGCGTCTATGCCGTAGGTGATATAACCGGTGGCATGATGCTGGCTCATGTAGCTTCTGCGCAGGGCCGCAGGGCGCTTAACCATATATGTGGAGAAGCAGACGGAATCGACTTCTCAGTGGTCCCGGCGGCGGTCTTCACCGTTCCGGAAGCCGCTTGTGTGGGTAAAACCGAAGAAGAGTGCGAAGGGATTGAAACCGTCATCGGTAAGGCGAACTATCGCGCCAACGGCAAGGCTGTTGCCAGCGGCGAGGCTGACGGCATATGCAAGGTAATCGCCGACAAGGCCAGCGGCCGCATACTCGGTGTCCATATACTCGGTGCCCACGCGGCAGACATCATCCACGAAGCCGCCGTGCTCATAGCACTTGGAGCCACGGTACAGCAGGCGCGTGACATCATTCACGCCCACCCTACCGTCAGCGAGGTCTTGTTTGCGGCAATCTCCAGTTGCCGAATATAACTACCGGCAAACAACTAGCTTATAATCAATTCACGGTGGAATTGTCATACCACTGTGAGGTGCTGGCGGTCATAGGGAAATCCAGCACTACACTGTCCCCGTCTTTCCAGCTCTCCTCAATTTTCAGCTTGCCGCCTCCGGCAACGCGCATCGGCTTGCCGTTTACCGTTACCGTTCCCTCCGTACACCATGACGGAATGCGGAATTCCAGAGGGAAGCGGGCCCTCCCGCAATGGCCGGAAATGCCTATTTTAACTGACACCCGTCCGCTCGCACGGCTCCAAGTGGCAACTGGGCATAATCACCTCCCAGCAAAGGTTCGCGGTTGAATACCTGAGCCCCTGCAAACACAGGCACCAGGGCCGCAAGAAAGAGTATGTAGAATCGCTTCTTACTTCAGCAATTATCAAATCGGTAACGGACAGTCCAACGGCAAGGCGCGCAGAACCGGTTGTAAGGTTCCAGACAGGCCACTCGGTGGTTAGACCACAACACCGTGTGCGTTACTGGAACATCCCCGCTTATTTCCACCTTAACAGGGCCTTCACGCAGAGCCATGGAATACGGCATCTCCTCGCGGCCAAGTTCGTGTATATCACCCATATAAACAGATTCACCCTCTGCCAGCGGCCTGGAAAAACGCACTCCGGACTGCGTAAGGGCCACACTGTCGTAAACGCTGCGCCAGTGACCGTCCGGCCGGAAGGGAAAATCTATCAGCCGCCCCGGCCCTACAGCCAGCTGCCCCATAGTCCAGAAGTTATGGTTGTAAACTTCGCCGGAAAGGGGCGAGGACAACGTGCACAGGGAATGCCGTATCTCAAATGAGCCCGCACCGGTAAGCGCTATCTCCTTTACATAATCGTACCATCCGTCCACACGGTGCCGGAATGTGACAGCATCTTCAGACGCCTCGACAGACCACTTGCCCTCATCTGCGATATCGTATAAACGGAAGCGGTCGTAGGGAGCGTCATCCGGGCGCTTGAGGAGACCCACGCCAATCTTGAGGAAACACTCACCGGGTGCAGCTTCGTCAAAGCCTATTTGCGTAAACTCCTCGGCAGGGCCGCACACCGTATCATGCCTGAAAGGGTCGTACCCGGTAAACCAGCGGCCGGCCAGTTCAAGCCCATTGAAGAGCACGCTGTCGAAGACTCCGGAACGGTCGAAACGAGTCCCTTTATAGAAACCGTCAGACGGATTGTGGAGCAAGATGACCAGCGATTTGTTTGAAATTCGAATCATACTCTATCTTTGCGGCATACTCCGGCACCACCCTTCTGGCCAGCTCCTTTACAGCCCGCTCCGCAGGAGTGGCGCAGGAAGCCAGAAACAACGACAGGGCGACAATCAAAACTGTTTTGCGCATGTACAAATATAACAAATAATTACTAACTTAGCAGAATATGAAACCACTCCACATCTTACTGGCGTGCCTGGTGGCCATAGCCGCTTGCACGAACAACGGTACTCCCGTTTATCTCGACCCTTCCAAGAGCGTAGAAGAGCGCGTAGCTGATGCTTTGCCGCGCCTGAGCATAGAAGAGAAGGTGGCTATGACACATGCCCAATCCAAGTTCTCATCCCGTGGCGTACCGCGCCTGGGCATTCCGGAGGTCTGGTGCACCGACGGTCCTCACGGCATACGTCCGGAGGTCCTGTGGGACGACTGGAGCCAGGCCGGATGGTCCAATGACTCCTGCACCGCCTTCCCTGCCCTTTCCTGCCTTGCAGCCACCTGGGACAAGGAAATGAGCCTTCTTTTCGGACGCTCGATAGGCCAGGAGGCACGCTACCGCAAGAAGGACGTGCTGCTTGGTCCCGGAGTAAACATCTGCCGCACCCCGCTTGGCGGCCGCAGCTTCGAGTATATGGGAGAAGATCCCTATCTGGCAGGCCAGATGGTCGTGCCCTACGTGAAGGGAGTGCAGGAGAACGGAGTAGCGGCATGCGTGAAGCATTTTGCCGTCAACAACCAGGAAGTCCGCCGCACTGCCACCAATTCCGTGGTAGATGAGCGCACCCTTTACGAGATATACCTTCCCGCCTTTGAAGCGGCGGTAAAGGAGGGTGGCGCATGGGCCATCATGGGTTCGTACAACCTCTGGAACGGCGAGTTCAACTGCCATAACCACCGGCTGCTCAATGATATACTTAAGGGCGAATGGGGATTCGACGGAGTAGTGATAAGCGACTGGGGCGGCTGCCGTGACGACGATGATGCCATAACCGGCGGGCTGGACATGGAATTCGGCACCTGGACCGACGGCCTCCACGGAGCTCCGTCGGACAGTTACAACAACTACCACCTCGCCAATCCCTACCTGCAGCGTATAGCAGACGGCCGTGCAGGCACCAGGGAGCTGGACGACAAGGCAAGCCGCATACTGCGACTCATCTTCCGCACTTCCATGGCCTCCGAAAGGCATTACGGAAGCTTCAATTCCCCCGAGCACTATGAAGCCGCGCGCCGCATTGCCGCCGCCGGCACAGTACTGCTCAAGAATGACGGAGTACTGCCCCTCAGTATCCCCGACGGCGGGAAGCTGGTGGTGATTGGAGAGAACGCCATTAAGAAGATGGTGGTGGGCGGAGGCAGCTCCAACCTCAAGACCAAGTACGAAATCACCCCTCTGGAGGCCCTGCAAGAGGCTTTCCCCAATGCCCAGGTGGTTTGGGAGCGTGGCTATGTAGGCAGTACGGAGACTTCATTCGACCGTGTAGATACCGGTGAAGACCTTAGCGAAAGCCGGCCTGCCGGGCAACTGCTCGCAGACGCAATCAAGGCCACGGAAGGCGCAGATGCGGTTATATTTATCGGCGGCCTCAACAAGAGCGCCAACCAGGACAACGAGGGCACGGACAAACTGGATATCACTCTCCCCTACGGCCAGGATGCCATCATCGAGACTCTGGCCGGGGTGGTCCCCCATCTTATCGTAGTCAACATTTCCGGTTCTCCCGTAGCCATGCCGTGGGCCGACAAGGTCGATGCCGTGGTGCAGGGATGGTATGGCGGCTCCGAGACCGGCCATGCCCTTGCAGACGTGCTCACGGGAGCAGTCAACCCCTCCGGAAAACTTCCGTTTACCCTGCCCCGTTCGCTGGCTGACGGTCCCCTTAAGACGGAAAGGCAGTATCCAGGCATTCAGGAAGAGGGCGAGCAGTGGTGGCAGGAGTACTACGATGAAGGCGTGTTCGTAGGTTACCGCTGGTACAGTTCCAAAGACATCCCGGTTTGCTTCCCGTTCGGGCACGGCCTCAGCTACACCAAGTTCGAGTACGGTCCCGCCAAGGCATCCAAATCCACCCTTTCATGCGCCGGAAGTTTCGGCGTGAACGAGGGAACGGAAACGGTACTGAAAGTGAGCACGGACGTGCGCAACTCCGGCGAGCGTGACGGCGCTGAGGTAGTTCAGTTGTACCTGATGCCGCCGGCAGGCGACGTAGAACGCCCTGTACGTGAGCTCAAGGGATTCGAGAAACTGACTCTCAATGCCGGCCAGACGGGACGCGCCGTGATGGAACTCCCCCGTCGCGCCTTTGCGCGCTTTGACGCCGATTCCCACCGCTGGGTAGTGGATTCCGGCACCTGGACTATACTCGTTGGCAGTTCATCAGAAGACATACGTTCCACCGCAGAAATCAAAATCAATTGAAGCAGGCACATTCCCCATATCCCGTTCTCTGGCTGCTCTGCGCCACATCTGCGGTACTGCTGAGCCTCCCGTGGCTGCTGCCGCACAGCGGACTCGTCATGCTGGTGGCGCTGGTGCCCCTGCTGCTGGCAGATTACATAGCCACCGGCGCCGGGGTCAAACGCTTCTGGCTCTGGCATTACTCCACTTTCGTGGTATGGAACGCCCTTACCACTTTCTGGGTATGTAATGCCACTGTTGGCGGCGGCATATTCGCCGTGCTCGCCAACGCCCTGCAGATGTCGCTCGTATTCGGGCTCTTCCGCCTTGGCAAGAAGCGCCTGAACGGTGTGCTGCCCTACATCCTGCTTGCCGCAGCATGGCTGGCCTGGGAACGCTGGTACCTCACTGATGCGGAGATTTCCTGGCCGTGGCTGGTGCTGGGCAACGCATTCGCCACCAATATCAAGGATATACAATGGTACAGCGTCACCGGCACCCTGGGCGGTTCCCTGTGGGTATGGTGCGCCAACCTCGGGGTTTTCGGGCTTATAGTCAAGCTTGCCAGCGGCGGTTGGAGCAGCATGAACAAGTGGGCAAGGGCCGCGGCGGCAACTGCACTTACATTGGTTATCCTGGGCCCTCTGGTATGCTCAGCCATCATGTACAACAGCTACGAGGAGCGATCCGAGGGCACGGTGGACGTACTTATCGGCCAGCCCAATCTGGACCCGTACAAGAAGTTCACCAGCATGCGGCAGGCAGACCAGAACGAGCTCCTGCTCGGGCTCATGGAACCGTCGCTCGCAGATCAACCGGCAGATCTTCTGCTGGCACCTGAGACTTTCACCTCCGACATTATTCTGGGCGATATACAGTCTTCGCCTTCGGTGAAGCGCTATACTCAATTCCAGCAGCAGCACCCGGAAAGCGATTTTCTCTTCGGCGCCGGAACCAGCGACATTTATTTCACCCGTTCCGAACCCGGTCTGCTGTGCTATCCGTACGGAGACGGATGGCGGGTGCCGCACAACAGCGCCATCATGCTGGCCGCCGACGGCCGCACGGAGGTTTTCCATAAAAGCAAGCTGGTAGTGGGCACGGAGCTCACTCCTTATCCCAAATTCTTCGTCCCCCTGGACAAATGGCTCTCCAGGCTCATGGGAGTTACGGCACTGATGGCCAGGGACGTTGGGCAGGAAGAAGTAACCGACCTGCATATGTCGGACGGCACGCCGCTCGGCTGCGCCGTATGCTACGAATCGGTGTATGGAGAGTATTGCACCGCCTACGTCAAGAAGGGCGCGCTCTTCATGACCGTAATCACCAACGACTCCTGGTGGGGCAATACCCCGGGATACAGGCAGCACCTCAGCTACAGCTGCCTCAGGGCCCTGGAACTGCGGCGCGACCTCGCCCGCTGCGGCAACAGCGGCATCAGCTGCTTCATCAACCAGAAAGGGGAAATACTGCAGCAGGGGCCCTGGTGGGAACAGGCCGTGCTCCGCGGCAGCGTCAACCTGAACTCCAAAGAGTCGTTCTTTGTGCGGCACGGGGATATAACAGGGCGCGTAAGCGTGCTGGTTTTCCTTCTGATGCTGGCGCTGCTCGTCGTGCGCATGTTGCCGGGGCGGAAATAGTTTAGTATCTTTGCGTCCCATGCTGACCGAACTCATCAAGGCAATACTCATCGGAATAATTGCATCGGCGCCTATAGGGCCGGTGTCGCTTCTGGTGATGCAGAAGACTTTCTGCCACGGCCGCCAGGGCGGATACGCCGCCGGTGTGGGTTCGGCTATCGTGGATACGCTTTATGCCGTTGCCAGCCTGTTCGCCTTCATGTACGTGCAGGACTTTATCTCACGGCATGCCGCGGTGATACTTATAATAGGCGGACTGCTGGTTTCCGGAGTAGGCTGGGTGATGATACGCCGCAAGCCCATGGAAGTCAAGCAGACCGATGACACCACCAAGACCAAGGCTGTGCAGTATGCCCTTCAAGCCGCAGGCTGCGCCCTGGCCAACCCCGGAGCCCTGGCCTACATGTTCGGCCTGGTGGCCCTGTTCCGGCTCGACATAGGAAACGCCATGAGTCCTACCTGGCTCATTGTGCTCTTCGTGCTGATTGGCGCACTGGCATGGTGGTTCTCCTTCGTATATGCCGCCGACAAACTGCGTAACGCATTCAATGTCAATACACTTAACCGCGTCAATACAATAGCCGGCTACGCCGTCATCGCTTTCGGCGCCGCCCTGCTGATCCGCGGTATCATACTGCTATGAAACAGAAGAAATCAATACATGGCAACTGGATAGTGAGGAATCTTATCCTCGGTGTCGTATTCGTTCTGGTGCTGGTAACGGTGGTCAGCGTCTTCCTTTCCATACGCACCCGTCACGGTAAGGAGATTACCGTTCCCGACCTTTCGGGACTTACGGTGCGTGACGCCCGTGTTACCGCCCTTGCCGCCAACCTGATGGTAACAGTTTCCGACTCGGTTTTCATGAAACGCATCCCCCGCGGGGCCGTTGTCAGCCAGCTGCCGCGCGCCGGGTCCAGAGTCAAGCCTGGCCGCAAGATTGCGCTTACCATCAATTCCCAGGTGCCCAAGAAGGTTACTATGCCCAACCTTATCCACGTCTCGCTGCGGCAGGCAAAGGCTGAGCTGTCTGCAAAGGGCCTGGTCCTGGGAAGGCTGAAATATGTGAGCGACATCGCCACCAACAACGTGCTTCAGCAGCAGTACAGGGGACGTGACATCGACCCCGGCACACAGCTGTACAGCGGTTCAGTCATAGACCTTGTCCTGGGCCTCAATGGCGCAGACGCTATGACTTATGTTCCCAACCTGCGTGGATACAAGTATCTCAGCGCCATCGATGCCATACAGGACAACTCGCTGAACGTCAGTGCAGTAGTGTTCGACAAGGGAATCCGCACCTACGCCGATTCCATGGCCGCCACGGTGTATTCCCAAAGGCCGGAAGCCACCGGAGTACCTGTAGTCATGGGCACGGCAGTTACAGTTTACCTTAAGCTTAATGCAGACGAGCCCAATCAATGAGCCCGAGTTCCTCGAGGAAGAGGAACAGGAAATGTTCGAGCATTTCCGGCTGGAGGTAGATCCCGGCCAGGAGCCTTTACGTATAGACAAATGGATGACAGCGCACATGGAGAAGACCTCCAGGCACCGTGTGCAGTGCGCTATCAAGGAAGGCTTCGTTCAGGTAGGAGACAAGACCGTCAAGGCCAACTACATAGTGCGTCCCGGCGACATCGTACGCTTTGTTATGCCGTACAGGCGCAGGGGCGTGGAGATTATCCCTCAGGAGATTCCGCTGGACATAGTTTATGAAGACGAGGACGTGCTGGTGCTCAACAAGCCGGCCGGCATGGTGGTGCATCCCGGACACGGGCACTACGAGGGCACGCTGGTGAATGCGCTGGCCTTCCATCTGGGTATCTCCCAGGGGCCGGACGGCGAGGACGAGCGCATGGGCATACTGGTGCACCGCATCGACAAGGACACCAGCGGCCTGCTGGCAATTGCCAAGAACGATGAATCGCAGTTGAACCTGGCCCGGCAGTTCTTCGACCACAGCATAGAGCGCCGCTACGTGGCTATCGTGTGGGGCGACCTGAAGGCAGATGAGGGGACGGTGGATGCCAATCTTATGCGCGATCCGTCAGACAGGCTAAGGTTCTGCACTACCGACGACCCGGAAAAGGGCAAACGTGCGGTGACGCACTGGCGCGTGCTTGAGCGCATGGGCTACGTTACTCTGGTGGAATGTAAACTTGAAACCGGCCGCACGCACCAGATACGCGTGCACATGAGCAGCATCGGGCATCCCATCTTCGGTGACGAGCGCTACGGCGGCACCGAGATACGCCAGGGCACCATCTACGCCAGATACAAGCAGTTCATCCACAACTGCTTCGAAGTCTGCCCCCGCCAGGCCCTCCACGCCAAGACCCTCGGCTTCATCCACCCCCGCACCAAGAAGCTCCTGCAGTTCGACTCGGAAATTCCTTCCGATATGGCCGCCCTCCTGGACAAATGGCGGAAGTACGTGAATTAACAATTATTCCATATGAAAAAAGCCCTCACCGCTATTGCCCTGGGCCTTTGCTTTTTCTGTGTAGCACAGGCGCAGGACAACACCACAGATGATTATGTATGGCCGGAAGACCAGTCGGTACTGCAGAAGCTTCAGGACTGGCAGGACCTCAAATTCGGCGTCATTCTCCACTGGGGACTTTATTCCGTGCCCGGTATAGTGGAGTCATGGAACCTGTGCAACGAGAGTTGGGTGGTCCGTCCCGAGGGCAGCACGTATGAAGGATACAAGCAGTGGTACTGGGGGCTGGCAAAGGATTTCAATCCAGTGGCTTTTGACCCGGTGCAGTGGGCGGAGGTATTCGGGGACGCAGGCATGAAGTACGTGATCTTCACCACCAAACATCACGACGGCTACTGTCTATTCGACTCCGATTACACCGACTTTTCATCGGCCAAAGGGCCTGCGGGAAGAGATTATGTAGAGCCGGTATTCGACGCCTTCCGCAGCCATGGCTACATGATTGGCGAGTATTTCTCCAAGCCGGACTGGCATTATCCGGGCTACTGGAATCCTTATTACGCCACTCCGGACCGCAACTTCAATTATGACCGGAAGATGCACCCCGACTGGTGGGAATCGTACGTAAGCTACACACAGAACCAGATCCGGGAGATCACCGGCGGCCGCTACGGCAACATAGACATACTCTGGCTGGACGGCGGCTGGGTCAGCGGATCGGAGATAGGACTGGATTCCCTCGTCCCCGAGATACGTGAGAAGAATCCCGGCATCATTATAGTCGACCGGACCATTGGAGGCCCGAACGAAAACTACCAGACGCCGGAGCGCACCTTCCCCGCCAGGCAGATTTCGCACCCATGGGAATCCTGCATACCGCTGTCGGACGACTGGGGCTGGACGCCCGACCATCGCTACAAAAGCGCGAAACACGTTATTGCGATGCTGGTCCAGATTGTGGCCAAGGGCGGAAACCTGGTCGTAGGCGTGGGCCCGACGCCGCAAGGCCTGATCGACGATGACGCCATCGCCATCCTTTCCGAAGTGGGCGCATGGCTACGGGCAAACGGTGATGCCATCTACGGCACCCGCACCACCCCGGTTTTCAACGACGGCGGGAGCGTCTGGTTTACCTCCTCGAAGGACGGAAGCACCACCTACGCCATCTACGCCCCATGGGACGACGGCCCCGCCCCCGAGACCCTTTCCTGGACCGGCAATATCCCCCACGGCAAAGTGACCATGCTATCCACCGGCAAACGCCTCCGCACCACGGTCTCCGGCGACCGCGTCACCGTCCGCCTCCCCAGGAACCTGCCCAACGAACCCTTCGCCTTGAAGTATAATTAGAATTGCCTCTGGAGCCGCTGCTCGGTATTCGCAAAGTACACTTTCTGCATTCTACGGCCAAAAACGTCATTGCCCCCCACTAAATATCCGGGGGTGAAGAACACTTTTAGCCCTCAGAGGCCATTTCTGCACTTTACCAATACCGAACTTCCTCTACCCCGCCGGCTCGTATTCCGGAGGCCGAAGGCCGACTAAGCCCCTTTCCCGAGGAAAGGGGTTTGGGGATAGGGTAACGTGTAGTTGGTACTAAAATAGCCGGCCATAAGCCGGCTATTTTAGTGCGGGCGGTGGGACTCGAACCCACACGCGTAAGGCACAAGATCCTAAGTCTTGCTTGTCTACCAATTTCAACACGCCCGCAAATTAGCACGCAAATATACGAAACTTTTTAATAATGGAGGGGGGTGTCGGGGGGAACGCCCCCCGTCCCCTGGGGGTGCAGGGGGATAGTAGATCGAAGATCCGTTCTGGCGTCAGCTAGAACGGATCTATTTGCGAGTCTTTTAATCCTAAGAAGTACAGAATGCCGTCCAGTCCTATGGTAGAAAGGTTCTGGTCTGCCGTGGCTTTGACCTTGGGCTTGGCGTGGTAGGCGATGCCGAGGCCGGCGAGGCCGAGCATCGG
>CAMYYI010000009.1 GCA_947303465.1 uncultured Bacteroidales bacterium | reverse complement strand
CCGAGGAGAACATCATGATGGTGGAAGGCGAAATGAACGAGGTTTCCGAGCACGATATGCTGGAGGCCATCAAGTTCGCCCACGAAGAAATCAAGAAGCACTGCCGCGTACAGAAGGAACTCATGGCCGAACTCGGTACTGACAAGGCCAAGCGCGACTATCCTCACGACGAGCAGGATGAGGACCTCAAGAAGCAGGTGTACGACTTCTGCTATCCCAAGTGCTATGCCCTCGCAAAGAGCGCAAAGCCCAAGCACGAGCGCGAGGACGGCTTCGCAGCCATCCAGGAAGAGTTCATCGCCACCATCCCCGAGCCTCAGACAGAGGAGGAGAAGGAGGCTTATGCAGCCAGGATGGCCATGGTCGCCCGCTACTACCACGACGTAGAGAAGGAAGCCATGCGCAATATGATTCTGGACGAAGGAATACGTCTGGACGGCCGTGTCTGCAACGAGGTGCGCCCCATCTGGTGCGAGGTGGATTATCTCCCCTGCGCACACGGCAGCGCCATCTTCACCCGCGGTGAGACCCAGTCCCTCGCTTCCGTCACCCTCGGTACCAAGCTGGATATGAAGGAGATGGACGAGGTGCTCATCCAGGGCGACCAGCAGTTCGTGCTGCACTACAACTTCCCGCCGTTCGCTACCGGTGAGGCCAAGCCCCAGAGGGGTGTCGGCCGCCGTGAGATCGGCCACGGCAACCTGGCGATGAGGGCTCTCAAGCCTGTCATCCCTGTAGCTCCCGAGAATCCTTACGCAGTGCGCGTAGTCTCCGATATCCTGGAGTCCAACGGCTCCTCTTCCATGGCCTCCGTCTGCGGCGGCTGCCTCGCCCTCATGGACGCAGGCGTGAAGATCAAGAAGCCGGTTGCCGGTGTGGCGATGGGACTTATCACCGATGCAGAGCGCCCCAATGACCGCTACGCCATCCTCACCGATATCCTCGGCGACGAGGACCATCTCGGCGACATGGACTTCAAGGTCACCGGTACCGCCGACGGTATCACCGCAACCCAGATGGACATCAAGGTCGACGGCCTCAGCTACGAGGTACTGGAGAAGGCTCTAGAGCAGGCACGCCAGGGCCGCATGCACATCATGGGCGAGATGATGAAGACCATCAGCGAGCCTCGCGAGGACTACAAGCCTTTCGTTCCCCGTATCGAGCAGCTCCGCATCCCTGCAGAGTTCATCGGTGCCGTTATCGGCAAGGGCGGTGAGACCATCCAGAAGATTCAGAAGGAGACCGGCACTACTATCGCCATCGACGAGGTGCCTATCCCCGGAACCAACCTCACCGAGGGTGTTGTGGATATAGCTTCCGCCGACAAGGACGCCATGAAGAAGGCTGTCGACTGGATCAAGGGCATCTGTGCCGTTCCTGAGGCCGGACAGGTCTATCACGGAAAGGTCGTGAGCATCCTGGAGTTCGGTGCTTTCATCGAGATACTCCCCGGTAAAGAGGGCCTGCTGCATGTCAGCGAGATTGCATGGACCAAGACCGACAAGGTCGAGGACGTGCTGAGCGTAGGCGACGAGGTTGACGTTAAGCTCCTCGAGATTGACCCCAAGACCGGCAAGATGCGCCTTTCCATGCGCGCCTTGACCGAGAAGCCCGAGGGCTATGTTGAGCCTAAGGGCCGTGGCGACCGCGGACCGCGCCGCGAAGGCGGTGAGCGCCGTGAGGGTGGCGAACGTCGCGAGCGCCGCGAGGGCGGTGACCGTGGACCCCGCCGTGAGGGAGGTGAGCGTCGCGAACGTCGTGACGGCGACCGCGGTCCCCGCAGGGACGACCGTCCCCGTCACAGCTCCGGACCCCGCCCTTCAGCCCCCGCTCCCACTGCGGACGACTATCGCGAACCGGTAGACGAGCTCTACTAGAGTGAGTTTCACATATACTGTCGGCAGCGGTCCATCTTCTGGACCCCAACCGACAGTAGCCCAACTATTTTATTCCGTACTTGCGGAGAATGCGCATGCAATGCCGGAAGCCTGGCGCACCAGCAGGTTCTCGCCTTTTGTGAAACCCTTGAACCGTGATGTATCTACGCGGTGGTATGGATTGGGGGTATCAGGGAAGAGCTTTCCGGTAAGGGTGAGCCCGGAGGCCTCGGTGAACTTGTAGTCCCTGGCCCCCGCGCTGCAGGTCAGCGTCAAGCAAAGCGCAGTTGTTAGAAGGGTTACGACAATCCTTTTCATAATCTTACTTAACTTGGACTCCGTGGCTTATACCGCGGTCGGCGGCATTGCGTGCGGCTATGAAGCGATAGCGGCCGTGTTCGAGCACCCATGTGCCTTTGGCCTCATTCCAGGAAGCAAGTGACTCAAGTGATACAAAAAGATCCACGGTGCAGCTTTCTCCCGGCTGCAGCAGCGGAGTCTTGGCAAAAGCCTTCAGTTCGCGTGACGGCTTGTCCATATCGCGTCCCGGAGCCTTCACATAAAGCTCCACCACATCCTTTCCCGCCACCTTTCCGGTATTCTTAACCTCGACCGTCACCAGATAGCCGGCTGCTGATATTGCGGAGGAGGTGTGGTCTCCATCTGCGGCTGGCACCTCGGAAACCTTCATTCCGTGCCAACGGAATGTCGTGTAGCTGAGGCCGTAGCCGAAAGGATAAGCCACATGCTTGGGCGCGTAGGTGCCGAAATACCTGTATCCCACATAGATACCCTCCTCGTAGTCGGTATAGTCAACGTCCTTAACGGTATAGTCCTTCTTATTCCCCTCCAATCTGCGATAGAAAGAGTAATTGAAAGGCTTGTCCTCGAACACGCGGGGGAAATTGGCCGCCGACGGCTCAAACTCATATCCCTTGGAAATGGTCATGGGAAGGCGTCCGGAAGGGTTCACGGCTCCGCTAAGTGTGGCGGCGACGCTGTGCCCACCCTCTTCTCCGGGCTGCCAGCAGACTAGAATGGCGTCCGCCAGGTCCTGCCATTCCTGCATGTCAACAACGCCACCGATGTTCAGGATCACGGTCACCTTCTTGCCGCGTGAGTGGAAGGCCGCCGCAGTCTCGCGCAGAAGCTGTAACTCGTTGTCCTGTAGGTGGTAGCTGTAATGAAGGTCGCGGTCCTTGCCCTCTCCGAACACGCGTCCGAGCGTAACGAACGCCCTGTCTGCGCGTTCCGCGGCGGCCTTAATCAACCCGGAAGGTACCACTTCGATAGGCCGCTCCCTGTCTATCACCCAGGAGTTCTTGCCGTCTATCATGGCGCAGCGCCAGCGTTCGTCCTCCATATACTCCTTATAGAATTCATCCAGCGGCGCGTCAAGGGTAAAGCCTCCGTCCGACAAACCCTGCTGAAGGTCAACCACATAGGGGCGGTGGACATCGCCCGAACCGGTTCCGCCGGCAATAAAGGCGTAGGACGTCACGCCCAGGAGCGCAGTCACCCCCTCGGGCCCCGCCGGCAGCGCGCCCTTGTTCTTCAGCAGCACCATGCCCTCATCCGCAGCGGTGCGGCACACTTCTGCATGAGCCTCCAGATCAGGTGCCTCGGAAAAGCGGTACCCCTTGAAACTCGGGCACTTGACTATCAGCTGCAGGGCCCTGGTAACGCAGGCGTCCACATCTTCAATCGCCAGCCGGCCCTCGCGCACTGCATCTATCAGCGCATGGTAGCGGGAATCGGAACCGGACTGAATGAGATCGTTGCCGGCATGGATCTGCGCCGCAGTATCATACCCGCCGCCCCAGTCGGTGACCACCGTGCCCAGGAAGCCCCAGTCTTTCCTCAGGACCTCGGTCAGCAGCCATGGCGATTCGGACGCGTGCACCCCGTTGATATAATTATAAGAGGTCATCAGCGTCCATGGCTGAGCCTCCCGTACCGCTATTTCAAAGGCGCGCAGGTAAATCTCCCGGAGTGCCCTTTCCGACACTCTCGCATCATTGTGCAGGCGGTTGAGCTCCTGGTTGTTGGCTGCGAAATGCTTGATGGATGTGCCCACACCGTTACTCTGAACTCCGCCGATGTACGCCGCAGCAATGAGGCCGGCCAGCAGGGGGTCTTCGGAGAAGTACTCGAAGTTCCTGCCGCACAGCGGATTGCGGTGAATGTTGGCACCCGGGCCGAGCAGGACGTCCACTCCATACTCCAGCACCTCGTTACCCATGGCGCGGCCTACTTCCTCCACCAGTGACGGGTTCCAGGTAGATGCCAGCATGGTGCCGATGGGGAAGCCGGTGCAGTAAAAGGTCTTCTCCGTGCCAGGACGAACCGGGTCGATGCGGAGGCCCGCGGGCCCGTCAGCGAATACGATGGAGGGGATGCCCAGTCGCGGAATCGCGTGCGTAGCGCCGGCGCTGCCCTGTACGCCTATATCGTTGCGGCCTATGCCGTCGAAGGCTGTGGAGCCGCAGCCTACCAGTATGGCGGCTTTCTCTTCCAGGGTGAGGAGGGAGACGATTTCGGGGATGTTGTCTTCCCGGAGCACGGGAGTGGCGACGGTGAGCGCCGCAGCAAGTACGAGTGTAAGCATGGCAAGGCTATTCGGCCAGTGTGAAAGGGATATCGTGCGAGAGCCGCTCGCACTCGGGGTTCTCCAGGGCCTCCTCCGGCATTTCAACGGTGTAGCCGGTTCCGGCTATCTGGTTCATTACCACAAGGTCACGCAGTGCCTCGGTGCGAATGACGCTGAAACGCTCCGGACTGTCGGCGATGATTTCTTCTATGCTCATGCCGATCTTGTGCTCTATGTAGTCGTAGAGCTTAATGTTTGGCATAATGGTAGAGCCGGTAATCGGAAGTGCCTATGATCATCTCATAGCGGTGTTTGCCGATGCGCTTGCCATCCGGTGAGATTACCAGCAGTGAAGCGGCATCCTCATACTTCGATGCAAAAGCCTCGTCGGCCTTGGCGCGGTCTGTATAAAGCGTATAATACCGGGGCATACGCTTCTTGATGGATTTCAAGCCCCTGTATGCGGCGCACTCGGAATTCAGTGCCGCTTCTGCATAGTCCTGGATGATGCTGATGAAGGCCGGCATATATATGAGTTCGCGGCCGGAACTGTCCTGCTCGCCGTAAATTGGGATGGAGAGCAGGGTGACCGGGCGTTTCAGCGCGTCGTCATCATTCTTCTTGCCGCCGCGGTCCAGGGAAAGGAATACGATACCCTTATTTGTCTGTGTGTGAAGAAAATAGCAGTCGGAGTTGTTCATCTGCTTCTTATACTCGGCTTCGGTACAGAATTCGAAGGGAGTAATAGTCCACAGAGACGTGATTTCCTGGCGCAAGGCGGAGTTAAATTCCCGGGACCCGTTGAGAACCACTTTGGTCGGCTTGCTCTTAAGATCCTGGATCATGAAACTGCGGGTGTAGATGCGCAACTGCCCCCATCCGGCAAAGGAGTGGAGAAGAAGTATAAAAAGAAGAAAATATTTTCCTGCTGACTGTTTCATAGCAAGGCAAAGATAAAAATAATTCACTACATTTGTAGAATAAAGTCCGCATATTATGGCACAGTATATAGTATCCGCCCGCAAATACCGCCCCGATTCATTCGAGAGCCTGATAGGACAGGACAATATAGCCCGCACCCTCAAGAACTCCATCATCCGGGGGCAGCTGGCGCATGCTTATCTTTTTTGTGGCCCTCGAGGGGTAGGAAAGACCAGTGCGGCGCGAATCTTCGCCAAGACCATCAACTGTGCCCACCCCTCCGCCGACATGGAGCCGTGCGGAGAATGTGAGTCCTGCGTATCCTTCAAGGAGGGCCGCTCTTACTGCATCCATGAGCTGGACGCTGCGTCCAACAACGGTGTGGAAGATATAAAGGCCCTGATGGAGCAGGTGCAGATACCGCCGCAGGTGGGCAAGTACAGCGTCTATATCATAGACGAGGTGCACATGCTCACGCAGTCGGCTTTCAACGCCTTCCTGAAGACCCTGGAGGAGCCGCCGGCTCATGCAATCTTCATCCTGGCTACAACCGAGAAGCATAAGATCATACCCACTATCCTGAGCCGCTGCCAGACCTACGATTTCAATCGCATCAGCGTGCCCGATATAGTGCGCAACCTGCGGGATATTGCCGGCAAGGAGGGAGTGAACGTAGATGACGAGTCGCTGCATGTAATCGCGCACAAGGCGGACGGCGCCATGCGTGACGCCCTCACCATCTTCGACCAGACGGTGGCGTTCTGCGGAACCGACATCCACTATGAGGATGTGATACGGAATCTGAATGTCCTGGATTACGAATACAGTTTCCGCCTCGTGGATTCATTCCTGGCCAAGGATTACGGTACGGCGTTGCTTATCTTCGATGAGATCCTTTCCAAGGGATTCAATTCGCTTCATTTTGTGTCTGCACTTGGCGGGCACCTGCGGGACCTGCTTGTGAGCCGTACCGGGGGGCTTGATGCACTGCTGGACCTGCCGGCGTCGCTTCGGGAGCGTTATCGTGAGCAGGGTGAGAGATGCAGCGTGAAGTTCCTTTACGAGGCGCTCGGCGTCGTATCCCAGTGTGAGGCGGGTTATCGCGCCGCCACGAACCAGCGGTTGCACATCGAGTTCGCCCTGATGCGTCTGGCGTTCCTCGGAGGAGTGCCGGAGTCTCCTGCTGTTGTCGCGGCAGGCTCCGCTGCGCGCAATGCGTCCGCGGGGACAGAAGAGCCGGCTACGTCCGTCCTCGCTGATTCCGCTGCCTCGACACTCGGCAGCGGGCTGCGGCCGAGTAACGCCGCCCCTTCTTCCCCGTCTCCCGCTGTATCGCGCGAAGCCGGAATCGAAACTGCCGAGTCTGATCCCAAATCTGCCGCTTCCGAGCCAAAACCGACGGCGCCGAAGAAGCGGGCGTCCGGCTTGTCACTCAGTTCCCTGATGGGTGGCGATGATACTGCTGACGAACCGGTACAGGAAGATACGGCTGAGTCGCAGCAGCCGCTGCCGGATGCGGAGGAGCTCAAGGCCAAATGGTCCGAGCTGGCAGCCATGTACACTGCGCAGCCGCGTCTCGCAAATGCCTTGGCAACCGCCAGCCTGGAAGTCCGGGAGGAGGATGGCCGAGTCGTCCTGGGCTTCGCCCTGGTGAGCGAGGCGCAGCGCAGCTGGATTGCAGACAAGAAGCTCCGTGAGCTGGAAGATCGCTTCCAGAAACTGTTAAACTGCTCCAGGATACGCCTGGAGCCCGGAGTGCTTCCTGAAGAGCATCAGGAAGACAAGAAATACATGCCCGTTGAAAAGGCACAGGACCTTATGCAACGCAACCCGGAAGTAGGGGAACTTATTAAAGACCTGTCACTGGATATACGATGAAACTACATTGTCATAATCTGGTCAAGAAATATGGCCTGCGCACCGTCGTAAAGGGTGTTTCGATGGAAGTCGAGCAAGGCGAGATAGTGGGCTTCCTCGGCCCCAACGGCGCCGGCAAGACCACCAGCTTCTATATGATTACCGGACAGATAGTCCCCAACGAAGGCAAAGTATTCCTTGACGACGAGGAGATTACCAATCTCCCCATGTACAAGCGCGCCCAGAAAGGGGTGGGTTACCTCCCCCAGGACGCCTCGGTGTTCCGCAAGATGTCTGTAGAAGACAATATAATGAGCGTGATGGAGATGAAGGGCATACCCCGTAAGGAACGCATGGAGCGCCTGGAAAGCCTTATAGACGAGTTCAATCTGTCCAAGGTCCGCAAGTCGCTGGGTATCCAGCTTTCCGGAGGTGAGCGCCGCCGCTGCGAGATAGCCCGTGCCCTCGCAATAGACCCTAAATTCATCCTGCTCGACGAGCCTTTCGCCGGCGTCGACCCTATCGCCGTGGAAGACATTCAGTACATCATTGCAAAGCTCAAGTATAAGAATATCGGCGTCATAATCACCGACCACAATGTGGGAGAGACTCTCGCCATCACAGACCGTGCATACCTGCTCTACGAGGGTTCCATTCTCCAGCAGGGCACACCGGAGTCCCTGGCGGCAGATGACGACGTGCGCACCAAGTACCTCGGCAGCGGATTCGTGCTCAAGCGCTCCGTGTCGGTACTGCGAGCCCAAAAGGAGTACGAAGATCGTGAATCCTTCGCTTCCGCTCAGGATGACAATTCCGCTCAGGATGACAATGCTGTCATTCTGAACGAAGTGAAGAATCTGCCGGACAATCAAAAAGAGAACGGTCATGGAACAGATTAGAGGCAGTATTTCTCAGATAATCGGTCCGGTAGTGGACGTGCACTTTGAAATCGCCGACAAGGAACTTTCCGCAACGGCCCTTCCGCGCATACACGATGCACTTTCCGTTCAGGCTCCCGACGGACGCACCATAATAATCGAGGTGCAGCAGCACATAGGCGAAGAGACTGTACGCTGCGTGGCGATGGACTCCACGGACGGCCTCCGGCGCGGACTCGAGGTGCGCAACACCCATAAACCCATAGCCATGCCGGTAGGAAAGCAGATTCGCGGCAGGGTGATGAACGTCACGGGTCAGCGTATAGACGGCCTGTCCGAGCTGGACAGGGAAGGCGCCCTTCCCATTCACCGCGAGGCGCCCAAGTTCGAGGATCTGGCGACCTCCCAGGAAGTGCTGTTTACCGGCATCAAGGTCATCGACCTGCTGGAGCCCTACCTGAAGGGCGGAAAAATCGGCCTGTTCGGCGGCGCCGGCGTAGGCAAGACCGTGCTCATTAAGGAACTCATCAACAATATCGCCAAGAAGCACAACGGCTTCAGCGTGTTTGCCGGCGTGGGGGAGCGTACGCGAGAGGGTAACGACCTGCTGCGCGAGATGATAGAGTCCGACGTCATACGCTATGGCGCAGAATTCAAGGAGGCCATGGAAAAGGGGCAGTGGGACCTTTCCAAGGTCGATCAGGAAGAGCTCGGCAAGTCGCAGGTGGCCATGGTGTTCGGGCAGATGAACGAGCCGCCGGGAGCACGTAGTTCTGTGGCGCTGAGCGGTTTAACCCTGGCGGAATCTTTCCGCGACAGCCGCGACCCCGACGCGCCTCACGACATCCTCTTCTTCATCGACAATATCTTCCGTTTCACCCAGGCAGGCTCGGAGGTGTCCGCGCTTCTCGGGCGAATGCCTTCCGCGGTGGGCTATCAGCCTACCCTGGCTACGGAAATGGGCTCCATGCAGGAGCGCATCACATCCACCAAGAACGGCTCCATCACCTCTGTGCAGGCGGTTTACGTGCCGGCGGACGACCTTACCGACCCGGCACCGGCGACCACCTTCTCGCATCTGGACGCCACCACGGTGCTCAGCCGTAAGATTACATCCCTGGGCATCTATCCCGCAGTGGATCCCCTGGAGTCTACCTCCCGCATCCTGGATCCCAATATAGTGGGCGAAGAGCACTATCGTACTGCACAGAGAGTCAAGCAGATACTGCAGCGCAACAAGGAACTTCAGGACATCATCGCCATACTTGGCATGGACGAGCTGTCAGACGAAGACAAGCTCACCGTAAACCGTGCCCGCCGCGTGCAGCGCTTCCTCTCGCAGCCGTTCCAGGTGGCGGAGCAGTTTACCGGAGTGCCCGGTGTGATGGTGGATATAGCCGATACTATCAAGGGCTTCAACATGATACTGGACGGCGAATGCGATTACCTGCCCGAGCAGGCCTTCCTTAACGTCGGTACCATAGAACAGGCGATAGAGAAAGGTAAGGCCATTCTGGCCAAGGCACAATAATGGACAAGGCTCTCACACTTAAGATTCTGACCCCTGAAGGTACGGCCTTCGAAGGACCCGTCGAGGCGGTTTTCCTACCTGGAACGATGGGCCGTTTCGAGGTGCTGCCAGGCCATGCGCCTATAGTTTCCACCCTGACCAGGGGCGAGATCCGCTGGCGTGCGGGCGGGGTTGAGGCTGTGATTGCCATACGTGCCGGCGCCCTCATGCTCAACGACAATATTCTGACGGTATGCGCGCAAGTAGGTTCATAATTCTGGGGCTGCTCTTTCTGCTGCTGCCGGTGAGATCCTTCGCTGCCGCTCAGGATGACGGGAAAGAATCTCCATCCATCGACATGCAGGAGTACCTCTTCGGGCACGTCGCAGACTCATACGAGTGGCACATCACCAACATAAACGGCAAGGAAATAGCCATTTCGCTGCCGTGCATATTGATAGACGACGGGCTGAAGGTATTCAGCTTCCACGATCATGAGGCCAATGGTTACACCCTCAATGAAGAGGGCAAGCTGATCAATTCCCAAACCGGCAAGCGTCCTTTGGACATATCGGTCACCAAGAATGTCTGCGGACTGTTTATAGACAGCATCCTTCTGGTATTGCTTATTCTGCTGTGCGCCCGATGGTACAGGAAGCACGATGTGCTGAAGGAGGCTCCCACCGGCCTTGCCGCGCTGCTGGAACCTGTCATCGTAACCATTGAGAATGATGTCATCAAGGATGCGGTAGGCCCTGAGTATCAGAAGTTTTCGCCTTATCTGCTGACCGCCTTCTTCTTCATCCTCATAAACAATCTTATGGGTATATTGCCCTGCTTCCCCGGCGGGGCGAACATTACCGGCAACATTGCCGTGACTATGGCCATGGCCCTGTTTACCTTCCTGGCCGTTAACCTTTTCGGTACCAGGCACTACTGGAAAGAAATACTCTGGCCCGACGTTCCCATTTTCCTGAAGGCCGTACCCATAATGCCGGTAATAGAGATAGTTGGCATGTTCACCAAGCCTTTCTCTCTGATGATCAGGCTTTTTGCCAATATGCTTGCGGGCCATATAATGCTCCTGAGCACTATTGCAGTCATCTTCCTTACAGTCAAGCTGGGGCCGGCGTTAAACGGCACCCTGTCTGTAATATCAGTACTCTTCGGCATCTTCCTGGATGTCCTGGAACTGCTGGTTGCCTTTATCCAGGCTTACGTATTCACCATGCTCTCGTCCGTATTCATAGGACTTGCGCATCCCAACCCTGAAACACATTAAACTTTAGCATTATGATAGGAACAATTCTTCAAGCAGCCTCCCTGGCGCAGTTCGGCGGTGCAATAGGCGCCGGCATCGTAGCCATTGGTGCGGCAATCGGTATCGGCAAACTTGCCAAGTCAACCATGGAAGCTTCCGCACGTCAGCCCGAGATAGCGGGTGGCCTGCGTACAACTGCCATCATTATCGGTGCCCTTATCGAGGGCGTGTGCCTCTTCGGCGTACTGGTCTGCCTGCTCGCCGTAGTCAACGGTTAAGCCATGTCGCTCATTACACCGGATTTCGGTCTGCTTTTCTGGATGGTCATCATCTTCGGAGCGGTTTTCTTCCTGCTCGCGAAGTTTGGCTTTCCGGTGATTACCAAGGCGGTACGCGAGCGCTCCGAGCATATTGCCGAGTCGCTGCGCGCCGCCGAGGAGGCCAGGCTGAGCCTTGAGAGGCTTACAGCCGAGCAGGATCGTATCCTGGAGCGCACACGTCAGGAACAGGCCCGCCTGATCAAGGAGACCACCGATGAGCGTAACTCAATTATAGCCAAGGCCTCCGAAGAAGCCTCTGCAGAAGCGGCAAAGGTGATGCAGAAGGCCCGCGAAGAGATTGCTGCAGAGCAGGAACTGGCCCGTCGCGAGCTGCGTTCGGAGGTGTCTGCATTGAGTGTGGCTATAGCTGAAAAGATTGTCCGTAAGGAACTCGAAGACACGGGCGAACAAAAGGCACTGTTAGACAAGTTCGTGGACGAAGCCGTCCACAGCCAGATGAACTGATATGAACTCGGGAGCCGTCACCAAGCGTTATGCACGTGCGCTGCTGCTTTACACGCAGGAGCGAGGGTCCTCTGAACGCGTATGCGAGCAGGTGAGGACTATGCTGCGTAATTCTTCCCGGCTCCCGTCGAAGTTGGAACCGGATCTGGAGCGTTTCATACGTTTGCTGGTCTCCCGGGGGCGTACGGATTACCTGAGACGCATACTCCGTTGCTACGTAGACATGTACGTGGAGTCGGTAGGCCTGAAGAATGTGCGGCTGATTACCGCGGCGCCTTTCGAAGGCCTGGAGGATCGTGTGCGTGAGTCCATAGAGAAACGTACGGGCTGCAAGGTGATTATCGAAACGGAAGTGGACCCCGCGCTGATAGGCGGCTTCCGTGTCGTCGTAAACGGGGAAATGATGGACGCAAGTGTGCGTCATCAGCTGCAACTGCTTGAAAGGCAGTTTGTTGAAAAGAATAACAGAATCGTATAGCAGATGGCACAGAATACGATAAAGGCTAGTGAGATATCCGACATCCTCCTTGAACAGCTGAGAGGGGTGGATTTGTCTGTCAAATATGAAGAGGTTGGCAGCGTGCTCACCGTAAGCGATGGAGTGGCCCGTATCCATGGGCTTAACAATGCCGAAGCAGGAGAGCTTCTGGAGTTCGACTGCGGCGTCAAGGCCGTGGTTATGAATCTCGAGGAAGATAACGTTGGCGCGGTGCTGCTGGGCCAGACGGACCTGGTCAAGGAAGACATGGGTGTCCGGCGCCTGGGCCGCATAGCTGGCATAGAGGTGGGCGAGGGCCTTGTCGGTCGTGTTGTGGATCCTATAGGCACCCCTCTGGATGGCCTGGGTCCCGTAAAAGGGGAGACGGTGCGTATGCCTTTGGAGCGCAAGGCTCCGGGAGTCATCTTCCGTGAGCCCGTGCACGAGCCTCTGCAGACGGGCCTTAAGGCCATTGACGCCATGATTCCTATAGGTCGCGGCCAGCGTGAGCTCATTATCGGTGACCGTCAGACCGGAAAGACTGCCATCGCCATAGACACCATCATCAACCAGCGCGCCGGATGGCTTGCCGGAGACCCCGTCTATTGCATCTATGTTGCTGTAGGTCAGAAGGGTTCCACGGTTGCTTCCATAGTGCAGACCCTTCGCGAAAAGGGGGCGATGGACTATACCATAGTGGTTGCCGCCACTGCCGCCGATCCTGCCGCCCTGCAGTATTATGCTCCGTTCGCGGGAGCGGCGATAGGTGAGTACTTCCGCGATACCGGCCGCCATGCCCTTGTGGTCTATGACGACTTGAGCAAGCAGGCTGTGGCCTATCGTGAGGTGTCGCTTATCCTGCGCCGTCCTTCCGGGCGTGAGGCTTACCCCGGAGACGTGTTCTACCTGCACTCCCGTCTGCTGGAGCGTGCCGCCAAGATCATTTCCCAGCAGGAAGTGGCTGAGCAGATGAACGACCTGCCCGAGAGCCTTCGCGGCAAGGTACGTGCCGGCGGTTCCATGACGGCCCTGCCTATCATAGAAACGCAGGCAGGAGACGTGTCGGCGTATATTCCAACTAACGTAATCTCCATTACCGACGGTCAGATATATCTGGAGAGCTCCCTGTTCAACGCCGGTTTCCGTCCTGCAGTAAACGTGGGTATTTCGGTGTCCCGTGTGGGCGGCGCCGCTCAGGTTAAGAGCATGAAGAAGGTGGCAGGTACGCTCAAGATAGACCAGGCGCAGTTTGAGGAACTGGAGTCTTTCTCCAAGTTCTCTTCCGACCTGGACAAGGTGACTGCAATGACGCTGGATAAGGGGCGCAAGAACAATCAGCTGCTGATTCAGCCGCAGTACAGCCCTATGCCGGTAGGGGAGCAGGTTGCCGTCCTCTATTGCGGTACCCATGGCCTGATGGCCGATATCGCCGTGGGGCAGGTAATTGAGTTCCAGCGGCTTTTCCTCGACCGTATGAGGGCTTCGCATGGAAAGGTGCTGGAGGAACTCGGCTCCGGAGTCGTCTCCGAGGGCGCTACCGCGACCATCGAGAGAGTCGCGGCCGATGTTTGCAGGCAGTTGATAAAGTAAGTTATGGCGTCGCTGAGGGAGGTCAAGGATCGTATCGCTTCTGTGCGTGGTACGCTGAAGATTACTTCGGCGATGAAGCTCGTGGCGTCGTCCAAACTCCGCCGCGCGCAGCGTGCAATCGAGTCTCTGAGGCCGTACGAGGAGACCTTGTCGGCGATACTTGCTGCCGCAGGTGGCACTACTGGCGGGTCCGCCTTTCCTGACGGGACCGCCTCTCGCTCATACTACAAAAAATCGCTCGAGGACGCTCCCGCCACTGAGGCCGGCGGCAACACTGTGTCGGAGGAGAGATCCCTCGCCTTCGCTCGGGATGACAAATCGAATGTCATTCTGAGCGAGCGAAGCGAATCGAAGAATCTCATTCTGGCGTTCTCCAGCAACAGCTCCATGTGCGGGGCGTTCAATGCCAACGCTATCAAGAAAACCCTGGACGTGCTGCGGGAGTACAGGGCGAACGGAGTGGAAGTAGAAGTCTGGGCGTTCGGTCGTAAAATGGCCGATGCCTTGCGCAAGGAGGGCCTGGCGGGTTCGCGTGATTTCACCGGTCTTGTGGCTCATCCTTCTTTTGATACGGTTGCGGCTGTGTCTGCAGAGATTCGTGAGCGCTATGCGGCGGGGGAGATATCGGGTGCGGTGCTGGTTTATAATCACTTTGTCAATACAGGACGTCAGGAGGTGGTCAGCGAAAGCTTTATCGGTAACGCTGGAGCGGAAGCCCCTCATTCTCAAGCAGATACCGCTTTTGCCTGCACAGATTTTGATGCAGGCAGATACGGCAACGCGCTGAGAGACAGCGACTTGGATTCCAGCGGCAAAGAGTATATTCTGGAACCATCCAGAAATGAACTTCTGGCATCCCTGATGCCACAGGTGCTGGACCTGAAGCTATATGCGGCCCTGCTGGACTCGGCGGCCGCCGAGCATGCAGCCCGCATGATAGCCATGCAGACAGCAACGGACAACGCCGAGGAACTGCTCGGAGACCTTACACTCGAGTACAACAAGGGCCGTCAGCAGAAGATTACTGCCGAGATCCTTGATCTGGTTGGCGCCGAAGCCTAGAAGGCGTAGCCCAGGGTTACCAGGATACTGTCTCCAAGATTCTTGGATGCAAAGAGCCAGGAAGCGTCCAGCCTGATGCCTGCAAACTGTGCTCCAAGTCCAAGGGAGGCGAAGCTGGCAAGCGCTTTCTGAGCATCTCCGTAATGGTATCCGGCACGTACGAAAACAATATTCGCAATGCAGTATTCAGCTCCTGCTCCTGCCATAAGTGCTTCGTTGAACAGATAATCGGCTTCTGCCGCAATCTTCAAGCCTGAGACCGGAGACCAGCTGCCGTTCAGGGCTACCAGTGCAGGAAGGGCATTGTCTTCCCCTCCGTAATTAATCTTGGTTCCAAGGTTGCGCAAAGCCAGGGCCGCTGTCCATCCGTTTCCTTTGTAAGCCCCGTAAACATCGGCGAAGAACGCTCCTCCGTTGGCTTTCTCTGCAATGGACGAAGATACGGTATGCAGTATGGCTCCGGCAGTTATGGCATCAGTAATATCATATCCGGCGCCAAGGGAAAAAACCATGTCGTAGGGCTTGTAAGCGCCAACGCTTGCCCCTTTGTCGTTAATGATTTCATAGGGCTTGTCTATGAAATCCTTGCCGCCAAGGCAGAACGAGAGCTTGGAGCCAAGGCGGAACCTCACGTCGGCTCCGACTATGGTATTGGACGCCGTGCCCGGAGCCCAAATTCCAAAGAAAGCGGAGGCATCCACCTTGTTGTTACCGGGAAGGTATGAAACACCTCCCATGCCCAGGGCTCGTGAGTCTGTAGGAATGAGAAGGGAAGGGACGCTCTGTGCGCCGGCGTTGACGCCGAGGCAAAGAACTGCAAATATGGTCAGAATCCGTTTCATGGCGTCAGATTTTAGCGATTGTGTAAATGTCGTCAACACCGTTTCCCTTTACGTGTACGAAGTAGAGTCCGGAGGCATTGCCGGTCATATCCACGACGAATGGCTCAAACGGAGATATTTCCGATGATTTGGAAAATACCACTGCACCTGCCTTGTTGCTGATGGTGATATCGAAAGTGCCGTCGGCGGCAGGACGTATAAACAGGTCCTTGGACACGGGATTGGGATAGAGGTAAAGATGCTTGGAACCGTCCTGAACGAGAAGCTTGAACGAGAGGGTACAGGACTCGTTGCATGCGTCAGTGGCAGTTACCGTAACGGTCGTGAGACCGTAAGCCAGACTTGTAAGAGTCAGGGAATTGCCGGAAGGGCTTATGATGGCTATGCTCTGGTCTGTCAAGCTGATGCGATAGCTGAGCTGTTCTCCGTCCTCGTCCCAAACATATTGAGCCATATCGATATTCATGCTTGTCCCTGTGGAATTCAGCATCAGATTGGGCATTTCCGAGACAATTACCGGGGCATGATTTTCCAGAATTACATATTCAATGACATAATCAATAGATGCGCCATAACTGTCTGTGGCAACGATATGTGCCGTATAGCTGCCGTGCGGGGCTCCGTTGCCGGCAATTTCTACCTGATATTCGCCGGATGCTTTCTTATAGCGGAAGGCATCGGAACCCGGATCTATTTCCACGGTGAAATCATGCCCGTCCGGATCGCTGACCACGTAAGTGGCGGTGATTGTTTCATACGGTTTTATGCGATAATTACCGGAATAGTCGGTGGTGACCACAGGAGCATTGTTCTTGCCTGTGCTGATAGTTTGAATATCAGAGAGTTCGGAGTAATTTCCCACGTAGTCGAAGGCTATCACGGCGACATTATAGCTCACCTCGAACTCAAGGTCGGAAAGGGTGGCGGTAATGGTCTCGCCGACTGGGATAGTACCCACCTCTACACTAACAGTCTTTACGTCTTCCGGGATGTTGTCTGGTTTGATATCTTTCAACGCTCCGGCGTCCTTTGCGGCCAGAACCATGTATCCATAGGTTTTTACGGCATCCGGATCCGGAGTGACCTTCCAGGACAAGGTAATGGTGTTTGCGTCAGAAGTGGCGGATATACCTGTGGGGCACACTGGAGCAACCGTTCCGCCGTAAGTGAAAGAGCCGAGTGCGTCCAGCATAGGCCCGATCTGCAGATACTGACGTACTTTGGTTGTATTGGCACCGCTCAGGAGCCGTTCCTTGAGCATGTCGTTGGTAAAGCCGGGGCCGCCGAAGTACGATGCTATAAGCGCGGCAACGCCAGTCACATGAGGGGCGGCCATGGAAGTGCCCTGAAAGCTCTTATATTCACCGTTAATGACTGTGCTAAGGATACCGGTCTGTTTTGAAGTTTCTCCTCCAGGTGCGCAAATATCTACATATTCACCGTAACTTGAATAGGGTGTCTTGTTGAACTCTGCGCCTAACGCAGCAACTGCGATAACCGGTTCATAAGCCGCAGGCCAGCCTATCGTCCAGCCCTCGTTGCCGGCAGAAAAAATGACTACGCCGCCCTTCATCGGACTGTCCGGACGCTGGTTGCCTTCCATATCACAGCCCGCGTATTTGATGAAATAATCTATGCCGGGACGTGAAGATTCCGCGTTGCTTTTCTTAGCATCCTCTTCAGTCTCATATACATAGCCCCAACTGTTGTTGCAGATAATCGCACCATGGTCGGCAGCCCAGACCAAGGCCTGATTTGCATCGCCCTGAATCACGTTATCCGGATCGTTGGGGTCGTCCATCATAATGGCGCAGGACATAATCCTCACGCCCTTCCCGTCACGTCCTCCGGCAATGCCGGAGATACCGATTTCATTGTTGTTCACGGCTGCTATTATCCCGGCAACATGCGTCCCATGCTCGTCGGGAGGGATATTGTACCCAACGCGTCCCTTAATGAAGCATTTACTGCCGTTTTCTCCTCCAGGGATGCAGTTGGCCTCAAGATCGGGATGGTCAAGCTGGACCCCCGCGTCGATAACTGCCACAATAACATTGGGTGAGCCGGCCGTGAAGTTGTCCCATACAGGCACTACGTTTATGTCGCAGCCCTTCTCATATCCTGCTCCCCACGATCCGTCATTGTAAAGGGCCCACTGCCGCATGGCGTAGGGATCATTGAAGTATGAGCATGAACGAATCCGGCGAACCGGTTCGGCGTAAACGACTCCGGGAATAGAAATAATTTCATCTGATGCCTTGGTGGCAGGGCGTGAGTCAGGGTCAAAAAATAAACGGTACCACCTGTGAAGCCCGGCTTTACGGTGACGGGGTTCCCATTCCCCGGCATCGGGGAACATGCGCTCCATCTTGTAAATGCCAAGGTCGTCCAGTGTCTGCTCTAACGCTCTGGCTTTCTCGTCAGATGAGCCGGAAACCAGGAGGTTGGCCAGGTTCTCATCCAACTCTGCGATTACAGTTCCGGGAATGAATACGGAATTATTTTCTTCCTGTATGGGGGCCGTCTGAGGGTTATCCCCGCGCGGCTCCAGATTGCTGGTACAGGCACCCAGCAGCAACAAGGCAAAAATGAGTCTTTTCATGGGATAAAAAAAATGAGGGGGTCAATTCGACCCCCTCATAAAAATTTACTGAAGCAAAGCATTCAGATCAGGACCGCCGGGGAAAGAAATGTAAGCCACACTGGTTACACCCCACCAACGGAAGCTGCTTCCATCGTAGTCCAGAATAGGATACCAGCAGAACTGGACGAGCTTGTCCATGATAACTGCGTTCTTTGCGACGCCTTCAGCATCGTTCCTCTTGGAAGGATGAAGCATATGGCAAGTCATGCCGGAGAAGGTGAATCCCATGTTCAAAACATCGGCGTAGGTGACAGCTCCGTTCTCGTCAATGGCGAATTCGAGATAAGGTACTTCTGAGACAAAGTCAAGACCACCCTCCTCGACAGACTTCTTGTCCCAAGGATTGATCAGGCGGTAAAGCTCGGATCCGTCAGGAGACTTGAGAAGCTGCTTCTCGAACGGGCCACCGGTCCACCAGTCATCGTAGAACTGTGCCATACCGAGGTTCTGCCATGCTTTCTTGCAGGAAAGAGGAAGGGCTATGGGCCTGTACTCGGAAGCGTACTCGCTGGCCGAGATACCTACTGCAAAATCGTAAATGGTCTCGGGGACGAGAGCATCATACGAATAAGACACAACCGCGTTGGCGGTCTTCTGACCGTTAGCGAACTTGACTGAATTGCTTGCAAGCTTGAACAAACCTGAAGGATCGTCAATATAAATGGGGACCTCCAGTTCTCCGGAATCGTTATTTCTTACGAACGGGACGACGATGTCCGCGCCGTCAACGTCATGAGTACGTGCTGCAGACATATCCACGCTCACGTAAGTCTTGGATGAATCTTCCGGCGTAGCAGGAGTATAATCATTCGCTTCCGAACAGGCGACCAGGGCCAGCCCAAGGGCGAAAGCAGAGATTGCTCTATATAATTTATTGATTCTCATATTACTACTACTATGTTAACCGTTATTATTGTATGTTAGCTACTTTCTGGGTAGGATCCGGGTTGTTGAGAGTGGTCATCACTCCATCAATCTCGGTCGCTACGCCATCTTCCTCGACGATATAGTCGTTGTTCTCAATCTCGTCGGTAGGGATAACGAAGTTCCAGTAAGGGCTGACTTCCTCAATGTCATACTTCATGGTGTCATGGATGACATTGGAGCCGGGATACCAGGTCTTGATACCCGGACGGATACGCTTGGCATCGAAGAAACCTACACCTTCGCCGAGGAACTCAATCCTCTTCTGATAGAGGACCTCTTCCTGGAAGTTCTTGACGAAGCCCTGGTTGAAGGTAGAGGAAGCCTTGGCATAAGAGTACTCAGGATCACGATAAGTCTTCATGAAAGACTCGAGCTTTTCGATACCTGCAGCCTCGCCCTGGCTCATACCGATGGCCTCAGCCTCGATAAGGTACATTTCCTCAACGCGCATGATAGGCCAGTCAACGGCGCCACCGATTGAATAGGTGGTCCAGTCGCCGCCCTTGCAGCGGATCTTGAGGGAGAGGTAGTCAGGAAGCTGCTCGAAAGGATAGTCACCAAGGAAACCGGCCTGATCTGCCCATTTGTAGTAGTCTGCAGGATAAGTGGTACGGTCCGGATCGATGAAGGACTTCTTACGGAAATCGGAACGGTTCAGACGGTCGTAGAGCCACTTGTGAAGGGCGAGTCTTGTAAGGGAATTGTATCCCCAGTCTGCCTCACCAGCAAGGAATCCGGTAGGATTGCAGAGGTTACCCATGTTGTTTCCGGAAATGGTGTAGTACCACATCCAGGAGTTGTTTCCAGAGGCGTCGCAGAATGCCTTGGTAGGATCGCTCCACTCATCTTCGGTAAGAGGGGTCTTACCGGAAGCGTCGATAGCCTTGCGTGCATATTCAGCAGCACTGGCATATTCGGAGATGTCAAGATACATCCTGGCCTTAAGTCCGTAAACTACGGGGAGTCCGGGATACCTTCCGGTAGCGGGCTTGTAGTCTGCAAGGAGAGCCTCAGCCCTGTCGAGGTCAGCGAGGACGAAGTCGGACAGAACCTTCTTCGGAGCACGGGCGGACTTGTAGGGAGTCTCTTCCTCAGCGCTGGAAACAATGATAGGAACGGTCAGGCCCTCAACCTTGGAACAATCGGTGTACTTGTTGAGAGCGGGGAGGTACATGTTGTACAGGTCGTGATACATCAGGGCCCTGTAAGTATAAGCGATACCGAGATAAGCCTTCTGCTCAGCGTTAAGGTTCTCAACGGGGGCAAGAGGGCCGATGATGTCGTTCGCACTCTTGATGATCTTATAGAGGGTCATGTAAGGTACGAGCTGACGGTTGTTGTTGGCATTCATCACGTAGCCGTATGCGCCGCAGTAACCGCACCACCAGTCGTAACCGATGGTCTTGGAATTGTTGACCAGGTCGTTGGTCATACGTGCATAGGTGATGAGGAGACCAGCGTAGGAGGTATCATACTCCAGCTGATTGCTGCTGCCAAAGAAGTAATACGGCTGATAGGTCTGTGCAACCATACCGTCTACGGAGCCTTGCATTGCAGCGGAAGACTCAGCCATCTGTTCGGATGTGGCTGCTCCCTCGAGAGGGAGAGTCTCCTTGATACAACTCGGCAGGACGGAGATGGCGGCGGCCGCCACAAGCAGAGATACTATAATTTTTTTCATATAATAATCCTCCTGACAATTAGAATTTAAGTGTAATACCGCCGGAAACAGTCCTCATAGGAGAGTAGTTTGCAGCATTGGTAGAAGCAGAGAAGCTCTGGCGAGGATCGAAACCCTTGCGGGCAGACCAGTAGTAAAGGTTCTCGGCTGCAGCATAGAGCCTGAGGGCGCTGATACCAATCTTGGAGGTCCACTTCTCAGGGAAGGTGTAACCTACGTTGACGTTCTGCAGGTTCAGATAAGAAGCGGTGGTAAGGAAGCGCGTAGACTGTGAGTTGCTGTTGGAATCGCCATACTGGAAGCGAGGAATATCAGTCTTGGTATTCTCGGGAGTCCAGGCGTTGTACAGATCCTTGTGGTAGTTGAAACCGGTCTGGCTGGAGGTAGGAGAGTACATGAACCTTGCGTAGGTGCTGTCGTACTGGGTACCGCCAAGCTGATAGGTAAAGTTGACAGAGAAGTCGAAGCCGTAAGCACGGAGAGTGGTGCCGAAGCCACCGAATACAGGAGCAAGCGTAGAAGCGTTGGTCAGGTATTTTGTAGCCTTGGAATACTCGTCGGTCTTTTCGCGTCCGGTAGGTTTACCCTCATCATCGAGGATGTTCTTCCACCAGAGGGACTTGCCGGTAGCCTCATCTACACCTGCGTACTCGTAGGTGTACCAAGTGTACATAGGAACACCCTCGGTAATGAAGAAACCGCCGCTGGTGAAACCTTCATACTTGTTAAGGTCTGCGTCGTAAGCCTCGGAATCCTTCACGTTGTCAGCGAGCAGAGCCACGGTATTCTTGAGGTAAGAAATATTGGCGTTGATATCCCACTGGACATCCTTGGTGCTGATGATACCGAAGTTGAAGTCGCCTTCTACACCGCGGTTGTTCATGTCACCTACATTCTTATATATAGAGGAATAGCCCTGTGAAGGAGCAACGGGAGTAGGGAACAACATGTCGGTGGTCTTGCGGTTGAAGTACTCGATGCTACCGTTGATGCGGTTGCGAAGGAGTGAGAACTCGACACCGGCGTTAATGTTGGTGTTGGTTTCCCAGGTGATCTCGGGATTACCCTTAGTGGAGAAGATGGTTGAAACCTCGCCGTCTGAAGGGACAATCTGGAAGACATCGGTGTACCTGTAGGAACCGATGGCGTCGTTACCCTGGCTACCTATGGAAGCCTTGAACTTGAGGTCGTCTACCCAAGGAGCGGAGAACCAGTTTTCCTTGCTGATAATCCACGCTGCGCCGGCGCTCCAGAAGTTACCCCAACGGTGATCGGGATGGAACCTGGAAGAAGCGTCACGACGGAAGGATCCGGAGACAAAGTAACGGTCTGCATAGTCGTACTGTACGCGGGAGAAGTAACCCTCGTTGTTGTACTCGGTCTGGTATGAAGTGGCACCCTGGCCGTCGACGACTGCACCGTCGAGCTCCTTGTTGGACTGGGAGAACATGTGGCTCTTGGAACCGCCCAGGAAGTAGTACTTGTTGTTATAGTACTCGTGGCCGAGCAGGACGCCGATTGTGTGGAGACCGAAGTCCCTGGAGTAGTTGAGAAGCTGCTGGGTGTTCCATGCATAAGAGCGGCTGTGATATACCTCAGTGGTACCGCCGGTTGTACGGAACTGGCCGTAGTAAGGGTTGTAGACATAGTTGGAACGGGTCTCGTCCAGGGTGGCGGATGCGTTGAAAGTAAAGGTCAGGCCCTTGATGATTTCAACATCCACATAGCCCTGGGCGGACAGTGCGTTACCCTCGGAATTGCGGGTGTTGTACAGGTTCGCGAGCACAGGGTTTGCATCCGTGATGAAAGGACGGGAAGTACCGGGAATACCACCGTTGTTGAGGTTTCCGTTACCATGGTCGAGAAGGGCGATGCCGTTTCCGTCATAGTACTGGGAACCGTCGGCGTTCCTGACATAGAGAGGATAGATAGGCGCAATCTGTGAAGTGTAAGCCCAGATATTGCCGGTGTTGCCGTCGCTACCGTTGTTGCCCAGAGAGTTGAACTCGAACTTGGTGTAGGACATGTTGGCACCGACCTTGAGCCAGTCTTTGGCCTGGTAGTCACCCTTAAGACGGGCGGCGAGACGCTTGTGGTCGGACTTGTCGGTAATACCGTTGTTGTCCAGGTAGCTCACGGAAGAATAGTAAGACATCCTGTCCTGAGCACCGGAAACGGTAACGGTGTACTCCTGACGGAGACCCTTGCGATAGACTTCGTTTGCCCAGTTGTCATGCATTACGAGGAAGTCGCCGAGCACGTAGCCCTCGGTGGCGGCAGGATTGAACTTGCCGTTGCGGCCGATTGCATACTGTCCGTCGGGGATGGTATAAGTCTGATAACCAAGACCGCCGGTTGCTGCATTGAACAGATTCTCGTTCGCACGCATGTAGCCCTCACTGGCTGAGAGGCCGAGTCCACCGGTAGCGGCATCTCCGGTGTAGTAATTATAGAGAGCCCTGTAGTGCTGCTCATAATATGCACGGGGATCGGAGATGGTCTCATATTCCTGAAGAGCCTTGGTGTTTACACCGACCTTGGCATCGAAAGATACCAGAGCCTGGCCACGCTTACCCTTTTTGGTGGTGATCATGATAACGCCGTTGGCGCCACGGGCACCGTACAGAGCGTTGGAAGCAGCATCCTTGAGGACGGTCATGGACTCGATATCGCTGGGAGCGATGTTGTTCATGTCACCGTCGTAAGGAACACCGTCAACAACGATGAGCGGATCCTTACCTGCGTTGATGGAAGAAATACCACGAACGCGGATGGTTGCTGAAGAACCGGGAGCGCCGTTGGAAGAAATGAGCTGCACGCCAGCAACCTGACCGGCAAGAGCGTCAGTTACGTTAGTAACCTGGGACAGAGCCAGTTTCTCATCATCCAAAACCTTCACTGATCCGGTAAAAGCCTCTCTCGTCGTCTTACCGAAGGCAACGACGATAACATCATCCAGGAACTGGGAATCCGGCTGCAGGGCGATGCTGATGGATGAGCGACCCTCCACAGGTATCGTAGCGGTCTTGTAGCCGATCAGGGAAACGACCAGCACACCGTTACGAGGCGCCGAGATGGAGAAGTTACCCAGATCATCCGCAACAACACCCTGGGTCGTGCCTTGAAGGATGATGGAAGCTGCGGGGACGGTTTCCCCGTTCGAAGCATCTGTTACTGTACCCTTGACGGTGACGTTCTGAGCAGAAAGCATCGTGCCAAGGAACAGGAACAAAGCACTGAAGAACAGTTTTGCTTTTTTCATAAGCATTACTTTTAATTAAACAATAAATTATACTAACTATACTAATAGCCCAATTAAATGAGGGTATCTTCGTAAGCGCAAAAAATTCGACGCAAGTTACTTACTATTTTTTTAATAAACAAATATTATATAAAAGCCCAGAACGGCGCCAGAGGGCGATTATCAAAAAACCGGTTACAAATTGATACTGTAATCGGGGGCATTCGTTTTGATACAAAAGAATATTGGCTACAATACTTCAAATAATTTATTAAATAATTTTAAAACGCGAGCCCGGCAACTTTTCCCGGGTCCGCGTTTTATCGCCGTAAAGCCTGGCTCCAAGCCCTAAAGCTTGTCCTGTTTAAGGTTCTCTATGTATTCGTCTATTCTGTGCAGCTCGCGAGGTATGCGTATATGCTGCGGGCAGTGCTTGGCACATTCGCCGCAGCTGATGCAGTGATCGGCCTGGCGGATAGATTCCACTGCCTTGTCGTAAGCGGCCAGATAGCGCCTGCGGGCACGTGCATAGCCCTTCTGCTCGGTGGAACTCACATAGCTGTCTTCCACAATATTGTTGTCGTAGAAGCGGAATATGCCGGGGATGTCTATGCCGTACGGACAGGGCATGCAGTACTGGCAGCCTGTGCAGCCTACAAGAGGGAAGCGCACGCGACCGTCTGCAATATCTTCCAGCAGGGCAAACTCGGTCTCGTTCAGGGATTTGAAGTCGCAGAAGGTGTCCAGATTGTCTTCCAGATGCTCCATGTAGGTCATTCCGCTCAGCACCGTCAGGACTTTTGGGAAGCTGCCGCAGAAACGGAATGCCCATGAGGCCACGCTGCGGTCCGGCTCTATCGCTTTCAGCTGTGCCGTCTGACCCTTTGTGAGAGTGGCGAGTGCGCCTCCGCGCAACGGCTCCATAATCACTACCGGGATGTCGCGTCGGGCCAGCTCCGAATACATGTAATCGGCGTTTGTATTCCGGCCTCCTGCATGCGTCCAGTCTATATAATTCATCTGAATCTGAACGAAGTCCCAATGATACTGGTCGTGCAGTTCCATCATGCTGTCGAAGCCTTCTTTGTGGCTGTGGATAGAGAAGCCCAGGTTGCGTATGCGCCCGGCCGCCCTTTCTTTCAACAGGAAGTCCATGATGCCTGTGTTTCCAAAGCGCAGCTTGAAGTCCATGGCGTTGCCTATGGAGTGCAACAGGTAGTAGTCAATATGGTCCGTCTGGAAGATTTTCAGCGAACGGCGGTACATCTTTACGGAATTGCTGTAAGTCGGATTGGTAAAGTTGGAAAGTTTGGTGGCCAGGAGCCATTCCTCGCGCGGATGACGGTTGAGGGCTATGGCGGTGGCTTCCTCCGATTTTCCTTGCAGGTACACGGGTGAAGTGTCGAAGTAGTTGACTCCGTGGGCAAGAGCCTCGTCCACCAGGGCGTTCACGGCTTCCTGGTCTATTGCCTCCTTGCCGTCATCGCCTTTGGCCATGGGCCATCGCATGCATCCGTAGCCAAGTAAACCCACTCCCGGGTAGTGCTGGGGTACGTTACCTGTTATTTCTCTGGCCTTTTCCTGAGAAGGAGCTTCTCCTTTTATCCGGACTGGGCCGGGGACCAAACCACATGCTGTCAGTCCGGTCGCTGTGGTAGCGACTGCAGATTTCTTCAAAAAGTCTCTCCTGTCCATGGTCATTTGCTTATATGGGTTTCAAGGCCTTTAACGCTGATAGCACTTACCGGGCGCGACGGGCAAAGGTATTCGCATTTGCCGCAGCCGATGCACTGCTCTTCAGCTACGACCGGGCGGCGGTGTCCCGGGGACTCCGGAATAGCCACCATCATAATAGCCCCCATAGGGCACTCACTGGCGCATTTGCCGCAGCCTGCATCGCCCTTTGCGGCCAGGCAGAGCTCGGGGTTGACAGTTGCCGTACCTATGCGTACGAGCGTTTTTGCATCACGGTCCAGTTTTACTATCGCTCCTGCAGGACAGACTTCGGAGCATGCCGTGCACTCCGGACGGCAGAATCCGTTTTCGTAGCCCATCTGCGGCTGCAGAAGGTGATCCAGGTCCGTGGAAGGGCGCAACACGCCGTTAGGGCAGGAGGCAACGCAGAGCTGGCAGGCGGTACAGCGGTCATAGAAGTTCTTTACGCTCCCCGCGCCCGGCGGCACCAGCCTCGGCTCCCGCTCTATTGCGGTCTTCGCCTCCATCGGAGCCAATCCGCCATCTAATTTCATTTCTTGCGCTTTTGCGGAAATACCAGCACCTATTAATGCAGCGCTTGTTGCGATGAACGCCCGTCGGCCTTCGTCCGGCCGTGGTGTAGCGGCTGCCGGAGTCGGCTCCGGAGACCGTGGCCGCCCGTGGCCACGTGAACGGGAGGGGCCCGCCGCATCAGCGGTGGGAGGGATGAGCGAAGCGAAGTCGCCCGGAGCCGACTCCGGCGAAGCGGAACCACGGCCGAACTCTATAGCTCCGACTTTACAGAAATCGACACAATCGAAGCAAGCTACGCAACGCGAGTGATCAATGGATCTGGTGCTGCTGTCCAGGCAGGACGCCTTGCAGATGTGCTGGCAGGCGCCGCACTCCACACACTTGTCAGTATTAACCATCACGCCAAACAGCGAGTATTTGCTGACGCAGCCCAGAACGGTACCAACAGGGCAAATGACGTTGCACCATGCCCGCCCCCAAATCCAGGCACATAGCACTATGACAACGCAGGTTACACCGGCAGCAACAAGCAGCGGGACCGGCCCGCCGCCAACCACGGCATGCACCATGCGGCCGTAGGCGCTGTAAGGGCCAAGCAAAGACACCACCAGCTGCAAATCAACAATGACGCAAGCGATGAAAGCCGCCGTAACCGGGTACCGCACCCAGCGGCGCTCCTTATTGAAATTGAACTTCTTGCGCAGAGGCTTGATCTTCCGGCCCAGCGTACGCCGCAGCCAGATAATCAGATCCTGAAACACTCCCAGAGGGCATAGAACAGAGCAGTAAATGCGACCGAAGATCCAGGTAATCAGCAAGATACCCAGAACAACCGCAGCGTTGCCGAGAGTGAAACTCCCGATAAGCCGCATGGTAGCAGGCAGCAGCTGAAGCTTCGCCAGCCAGCCCCACCAGCCGTGGCCTATACCCACAAACAGCAGTGTCACACCAATAAAGCACAACACCGCCAAACAAATTCTTATTTTTCTTAACATACTAAGTGGTTTCCAAAATATGGTCGGCAAGAGCCAGGCGCACATTGCACCAGGCGCGGAAGTCATCCCAGCGGTAGAAGTCCGGCCACTGGCGCCCTTTCCTGTCGCGGTAGCAGGCAATAGGGAAATGCTGGGGCACTTCATCCAGTGAGCAGCGCACCAGCACTTCGCCGCCGCGGTTCCGGTACAATGCAAACAGCAGCGTAGAAGCCATAGGCATATGCCCGAAGTCGTAAATCATTCCCACCCTATGAGGGTCCTCCTCGCACGCTGTCCACCCTTCGGCGCCAAGCATCACCAGAGCTCCCGAGATCTTGTAATCGTGCCCGAAACGCAGGCGGGCCGCTACATCCCCGCCGGCTACATCTTCATCCCAGTACTTCACAAAGTCCCTTACCAGAGCCTCCTCCAGCGCCCAGTTGCGCCCATGGTAGAGCGGGGTGTTGCCACAGCAGCTGTACATGCGGAAATTCTCGCACTCCCAGGCTTTCCAGGCGTCCTCCGGATCCATAAGGTACATAAGCGACTCCTCCGGTCCAAGTGTCTCAGAGAAAGCGAGATAGAAGTAGAACATACGGGCGGCGTTCACGTAGTTCCTGAACACCGGCAGCACCACGGAAGGGTCGGTGAAGAAGCGCCCGAAATAGTGATCCGGGTCCAGATTCTCCTTCCACAGCGCCTTGAAGGCCGGGTTCCATCGGGCCGTATCGGCCTCGAATGAGCGGCTCCAGTCGCGCTCCTCCGCCCGCGGGTTATACTTGCTGGTGGGATTCAGCACCCCCATGTCGGCAGCGGAAGCATCGAAGCATATATTCAACCCGCGGTCCAGCCGCCGGTATTCGTCCAGCGCCGCCGTCATGGAAAGAATGGTGCGGTTGGTCTGGGTAGAACGGGCCACTATGGTCCTGCGCGCCCTGAACGCCGGCTTCCATGCTTTCATTATACGTCCGGCAACCATGCGGTGCTGCTCCTGTCCGTATTCGGTAAGGTCGTACGCGCGCCCACGAACTATTTCATAAACTGCCTCGCTGCGCTCAAGAAGCTCCCGGCCCAGCGGGGTGAGCTTCCCCGCCTTGCCGGCTTCCGTCATCAGGGTGTGCATCTGGTCGTACAGCGACTCCTTGCTGTAAAGGCGTGCTCCGTGGCGTGCATATGTGCTGATATTGAATGGCTTGAAGCCGGACGGGGCCTCCGGTGACCGGGCTGGCGCTTCGTAGCGGTAACCCGCGAACCAGTCGGCCGCACGGCGTACGTCGGCACGCACATCCCCGGGCGCGAGACCCTGCGCGGAGAGACTTAATTCCGCAGTTAAAAGAAGGACTATGCCAAGCAGTCTTTTCATAAAGCAAATATAGCAAAATCCAAAAATAATTCATAAATTTGCCTGCGGTTAGAGTTCTGTCGTAAAAGACAGGACTCCTTTGTTTAACTTAACACATGATTATGGCAGAAATGCACTATATGAGCCAGGAAGGGCTCGAAAAGCTGAAGAAAGACCTCGCGGATGCGCTTGCCCAGCGTCCCGTCATATCGGCAGCCATCGCAGAGGCACGTGAGAAAGGAGATCTCTCCGAGAATGCGGAGTACGAATCGGCCCGCGAGGCCCAGGGACTGCTGGAACTCAAGATAGCAAAACTGCAGGATACCATCGCAAACGCCAAGGTTATAGACGAATCGCAACTAAATACGGACAAGGTGGGCATGCTCACTACGGTAAAGGTCAAGAACCTTTCCGCCGATGCCGATATGACTTTCACCATCGTGGGTGAGAAGGAAGCCGATTTCTCCCAGGGCCGCCTGGCCGCTACCACTCCTATCGCAAGGGCCCTCATGGGGCATGCAAAAGGGGAGACGGTAGAGGCGAAGGTCCCTTCCGGAATTCTGAAATTCAAGATTCTCGATATATCCCTATGACGATTTTCACCAGGATAGCGAAGGGGGAGATCCCCTCGTACAAAGTGGCGGAGAACGAGCAGTTCTACGCCTTTTTGGACATTAGTCCCCTTGCGGAGGGCCATACTCTGGTCATACCCAGGAATGTTGAGGACGACTATATCTTCAATCTGGATCCCGAGGTTTACAATGGCCTCTGGGCCTTCGCCCGTAAGGTTGCCATAGCTCTCAAGGCTGCGGTCCCCTGCAAGAGGGTAGGCGTGGCCGTTCTGGGCATGGAAGTGCCCCACACCCATATTCACCTTGTCCCCCTGCAGACCGAGGGCGACCTGGACTTCCGCAAGAAGCGCCCCGAGGTTACGCCTGAGCGTCAGGCGGAGATTGCCGCGTCCATACTCGCCGAATATGAGAAGCTTTAGGTTCTTTTTGCCCGCCTTGCTGCTGCTTGCGGCCTGCTCGCCAAAAGCGCGCATAGACTGCACCGTAGCCGGCGCCCCCGGCTCCCAGGTAGAGGTCAAACTCCTGGATGTCAATGTGTACAGGGTGTTGGATACGGTTCGTACGGATGCTTCCGGCCGCCTGCGATATGCCGTTGACGTGAAGCCCGGACAGCCGGAATTCGTATATCTTTTCCGTGACGGCACAAAGCTCGCGTCCCTGCTGCTCAGCGAGGGTGAAAAGGCTGTGGTGAAGGCGGATACGCTCGGCTCATATGAGGTCGAAGGGTCACCGGAGTCCGTAAAGCTTGCAGATGTGGAAGGACGCATCGCCCGCTTTACCAGGGAAATCAATTCCACCGAAGACACTCGCCAGATGTCATCCCTCTTCGTGAAGTTCTACAGGGAGTGCACAAAATATGTGATGGATAACTCCAAGTCGCTGACTGTCATTCCCTTGCTCTTCCAGCAGCTGGATGCAAACACTCCTGTGTTCTGCCAGCATACAGACGCCATCCTCTTCCGCCGCACTCTGGATTCACTCCAGACGGTTTATCCGGAGTCTGCGTACGTCAAGGCTCTGGAGCGTGAAACCGTACGCCGGGAGGATGCCCTGCGCTTGCGGACCATGATAGGAGAGGCTACTCCCAGCGACTATCCGGAACTCAACCTCCCGGATATAAACGGTCAGAAGGTGCAGCTTTCCGCCGTGGAGGCCAAGACCATCCTGCTGCATTTCTGGAATTCTTCGTCCGCTGCGGACAAGATGTTCAACCTGGACCAGCTGATGCCCCTCTGGGAGCGCTGGAGCGGCCGAGGGCTGCAGATTTACGCTGTAGACGTGAACCCGGACAAGGCCATGTGGGCCTCTGTGGTTCGCGCCCAGAACCTGCCCTGGATTAATGTGAACGACGGACTTGGCGCTGCATCATCATCGGTGGTGCTCTACAATGTGGCTTCCGTCCCTACGACATTCCTGCTTTCCGCCGGCGAACTGTCAACTGCGCCCGGCAGTGTCCAGGGCCTGGAGAAAGAACTTTCCCGTCTGTTGAAATGACACGCTATACCATTGGCATAGACTACGGTACCGACTCGGCCAGGGCGGTGCTGGTGGATGCGTCGTGCGGACGCATAGTGGCTTCTGCCACAAGTAATTACTCCCGTTGGGCGGAGGGCCGCTGGTGCGATCCCCTTACCCAGCAGTTCCGTCAGCACCCGCAGGATTACATCGAATGCCTTGAGGCCGTGCTGCGTGAGGTTGTGGCCGCTTGTCCCGACCCTTCTGCAATATGCGCCATAGGCGTAGATACCACCGGAAGCACCGTGGCCATGACGGATAGCAGTGGCATACCTCTGTCCCTTAAGCCGGAGTTCGCGGAAGATCCCGACGCCATGTTCATACTCTGGAAGGATCATACCGGAACCGTTGAGGCAGAAGAGTTTACGGCCGCAGGCGCACGACACGAGCCCAACTACATCTGCCAGAGCGGCAACCACTATTCTTCCGAGTGCACCTGGGCCAAGGTGCTTCACGTGTTGCGCAAGAATGCCGCTGTACGCGAGGCCGCGTGGGGATTCATCGACGAATGCGACTTCGTGACCAACCTGCTGACCGGCTGCCGCGACTTCGGCGCCATGAAGTGGGGGCACTGCATTCCCGGTGCCAAGCAGCTCTGGAACAAGGACTGGGGCGGATATCCCCCGGAGTGGTTCTTCGAGGAGATAGACCCTCTGCTTCTACCCGTGCTGCGACGTATCCCTCAGGCGAATTACGCCAGCTCCGAGCAGGCAGGAACTCTCTGCCCCGAATGGGCGGAAAAGCTTGGCCTGAGCACGTCGGTGGTGGTCAGCGTTGGCAACTGTGACGCCCATTCCGGAGCCGTGGGAGCAGGAGTGCGTCCCGGAACGGCAGTGCTGAATCTCGGCACTTCCGCGTGCTACATGGCCGTGATGCCTGTGGAGGAGATGCGCGGCCACTTCATCGAGGGCCTTTTCGGCCAGTCCGAGGGCACGATCCTGGCCGGCTACATGGGATACGAGACCGGCCTTTCTGCATTCGGTGACATTTTCGCCTGGTTCAAGCGCCTGAGCGGCAGAGAGTTGCCGGAGCTCGCCGAGGAAGCTTCAAGGATAACGCTTCGTGACGACTTGCCGCTGGCTACCGATTTCTTTAACGGCCGCAGGGCTCCCAATCCCAGCAACATAGTCACCGGAAGTATCAGTGGCTTGCGTATAACAACTTCTGCAGCAGAGATTTACCGCGCTTTGGTTGAGGCTGCCGCCTTCGGCTCCAAGGCCTGCATAGACCAGTATCTGGACGGTGGAATCCGTATAGACAAGATGATTGCAGTGGGCGGAATCGCCCAGAAGTCTCCTTTTGTGATGCAGATGCTTTGCGATGTTCTCGGACGCCCCATAGAGGTGTCCGACTGCAAGGACGCCTGTGCTATGGGAGCCGCGGTACACGCATCAGTGGCAGCCGGTCTGTATGGCTCCGTTCTGGAGGCGGAAGATGCACTCTGCCCCGGTGCATGTGCCACTTATACTCCTGATCCTGAGCGGCATGCGTTCTACCTGCGCCGCTACCAAAGATACCAAGAATTAGCTCAGTTCGTATTATGACAGTTTTCGAACCCGCAAGGGAAATTCCGGTACGCGCCAGCGTGGATATTCTCGTAGTTGGCGGCGGCCCTTCCGGCGTAATGGCTGCGTATGCTGCCGCACGCAAAGGCAATCACAAAGTTATGTTGCTGGAGACTCGCGGCTTCCTGGGTGGCAACCTTACTATTGGCCTGCCCATCCTGGCCTTCCTCGGCCCTAAGGGCAACCAGGTTATAAAGGGTGAACCTCAGAAGTTCATAGACAGGCTCCGTGCCCGCGGCGCCGCGACGGACCACTATCCCTGCAAGCTGCACAAGTCCTTCACCATGGTGGATACCGAAGAGGTGAAGAACGTTTGCGCGGAGATGATGGAGGAGGCCGGCGTTGAGGTGCTTATGTACGTTTTCTGCTGCGGAGTGCTGAAAGAAGGCGAGCAAGTCAAGGGAGTTATAATCGAGTCCAAGTGCGGGCGTGAAGCTATCCTGGCAAAGACAGTTATCGACTGTACCGGAGACGGCGATGTCGCTTTCCGTGCCGGAGTGGAGTGCCATAAGGGCGATGCGGACGGTGGCATGCAGCCGCCTACCCTTATGTATCAGCTGCGCGGAGTGAATGTGCAGGCTCTGAGGGATGCCATAGTGCAGCATCCGGAGGTGTACGATATGGACAATATGCCTCACAGTCAGTTTACGAGGCGCCATTTCATTACCGTCGGCCTTCGCGGAATGATTGATAAGGCCCGTGAGGCCGGACTGGACATTCCTGTCAACCGAACCATCCTTATTACCGGCCTTAAGCCCGATGAAATCTGGGTGAATATGGTGCGTGTAAGCGGAACCGACAGTACCGAACCCTCAAGTTATACCCATTGCGAGATTACCGCTCACAAGCAGATCAAGGTTATCAACGAGTACCTGCGAAGGTTTGTGCCCGGCTTTGAGAACGCCCATATGGAGATTGTGTCTCCGTTCACCGGCATACGCGAGAGCCGCGTCATAGTGGGTAAATATGTTCTTACCGCTGAGGATATCGTGGCTATGAAGAAGTTCGACGATGCCGTGGTGGTCGCAGGTTATCCTGTTGATATTCACCATTCAAAGGGCGGCGACTGCACCATGATCTTTACTGAAGATGCATACGATATCCCTTACCGCGTTCTGGTTCCCGAAAAGGTGGAAGGCTTACTGGTCGCAGGCCGCTGCTCTTCCATGAACCATGAAGCCATGGCCGGTACCCGCGTCATGTCCACTTGCATGGCTCTCGGCGAGGCTGCAGGCTCTGCTGCCCGCATCGCCCTGGAAGAAGGAGTCCTGCCTTCCGCAGTGGATGTCTCCAAGGTCCGCGCAGATCTGCTGGAAAACGGGGTGTATCTGGGGTAGTCTCTATTATTGACTGATGCACTGTTTCCCGGCGTGTTCGGCAGCTCGCAGAATTCGGTACCAGCAAAGTGCATAAATGGCCTCTGACGGCCTAAAGTGTCATTCACCCCAGGGAAGTTGGTGGGGGTGAATGACATTTTCTTTAGTAAAAGGCAGAAAGTGTAATTAGCTAGTACCGAAACGATAGTAGGGATCCCTCTTCCGACGCGAAAAGCCGACGCGTCAGCATCGGCTTGAAGCGGAGGAAGAGGGATTAGCCTCGCTGCGCGAGCCTTTTCCCTCGTTTTCCGGGAACAATGCATTCCCCGTTGCTCCCAAGGAGCCTTTTGCGTTCCGGCACGGCCTTATAGAAGCAAGCTCCTGACGGCCGTACCAAAACGCAAAAATGCCGCACTCCCGTGCGGCATCGGTGCATGCATTGCATAGCGCGGAGGAAGAGGGATTCGAACCCCCGGTACGTTGCCGTACAACAGTTTTCAAGACTGCCGCCATCGACCACTCGGCCATTCCTCCAATGGGATTGCAAAGGTATGTATTTTATCCGTTTTCTGCAAGTGCCTCTCGCGCTTCGTTCAGGATGGCGGTGCAGTAATCCATGAAGTCGGTCCAACGGTAGTAATAATCTTTCACTGCCGGGAGGTCAAGAGTAAGCGGCTCCTCGTTGAGCATCAGCATAACAAGCATGTCCCCGGCCTTGGGCGAGGAAGCACAGCGGCGGGGGGCGAACAGAACCATCTGGAAGTTGGAGGCCATGGGCACCCGCGAAGTATCCCAGACCTTCCAGGCGTCTGCGGGGTCTTCTGTTTCCGTGTTCCAGCCCTCCAGCTTCATCAAGGCAAACAAGGCCATCATGCAGCCGTCGTGGCCGAAGCGCAGGCGGACGCGAACCCCGGAAGCCATATCCCCGGGAACCCTTTCAATCATATCGCCCAGCACAGATTCGGACAGGAAGCAGCCTCTTTTGTTCCCACCCGGCCACCGGCCTTTCTCAACATAGAAGGAATAGTTCTGAAGCTTGCCGAGATTCAGCAATTCTTCGTCTGAGAATGCGCGCAGCAGGCCGCAGTCATCTACAGGGCAGCTGGGAAGGTTCTGGGCGACCTCGAAGTAGGTGCGTTCAAAGCGGACGGGGTCGCCAATGCCTAAAATATAGTCGGGATTCTTGAATAAACTGCCGCAGAACGGCTTCCAGTTCAGGACACTCTCGCAGTAGCGGTCGAATGCGGGGCGCCATGGAGCTTGTTTGCCCTTCCAGATTACATCTTCCGGAGTGGCACGGGGATTCTCCAGGACGTGCTGGTGTATATGGCCCATCTCGCTGCGGGATGCATCAGAGTGAATCTGCAGCCCGGGCTCGCATTGGAGGAGGGCCTGCCCGAAATTGAGCATGGAGAGAATGGTGCGCTCGAAGTTGGTGGAATTAGCCTCCACCCGGGCATCCCTGCCTTTGAACAGGCGGGGGAAGTTGCCAACCATTCTGCCGGCGATCTGCCTGTGCTGAAGCGCACCAAGCGGTGTAAGTTCGCCTTCGCGCTTGTCCAGCAGCGGAAGTACAGCGGAATAGCGCATCCAAATATCCTTTCCCAGCTCTGTAAGCGCATTTTCTTCGGCAGCTCTGGAGAGCACTTCGCCCAACTCTTTATACGCTCCTTCAGAAGGAAGATATCTTGACCCGTGGCGGCCGTAATGGCTCAAATATACAGGAACATAGCCGCGGGGAGCCTTTGGGACTGCAGGAACGGTCTCCGGATACAGCCGCCCCGTCCCCATAAACCATTGTGCGGCAGCTGTTTGTCCGGGAGTGGGGCTACCCGGCAGAACTTCGCGATCTTGCGGCAGCGCAGAGGGAGAGGTAGTACCCTGACGAACCGTGGCCGCCCGTGGCCACGTGAACGGGAGGGGCCCATCGCTCGCGATGGGAGGGATAGCGCGTAGCGCGTAGTTCGGCAGGGTACTACCTCTCCCGAAGCATGTGCTGCCGCATAGAAGAGCAGTGACCGCCAGCGCGCTAAGCAGTCGTTTTGCTGTCCGTCTTCTTATCATCAGAAGCAAAGAACCTCCACTGGAAAAGAACCAGATAAAAAGCCCCAACCGTCACGCACGAATCTGCAAAATTGAACACGGGACTGAAGAAGATGACCTCCCCCGCAGAATTGTGAATCAGAGGGAAATAGAACATATCAACCACCTTGCCGAACATGAACGGCGCGTAGTCCCAGATCATACCGTAGAACAGACAGTCGATAATATTACCGAAAGCACCGGCAGTAATGAGAGTCAAACCCACCAGGACCCCGGTAGGAGCCTTACCCTTGCGGTCAAGAGACCCTATCCACCATACCAGTGCCCCGAACAGCACTATACGGAACAGCGACAGCAGGAACTTCCCGACCGCGCCCCCGAACTTCATTCCGAATGCCATACCCGCATTCTCAACGAAGCAGATACGGAACCATTCGCCAATGACGTAAATCTGCTGCCCCAGCTCCATGTTAGTCTTGACCAGGTACTTGATAACCTGGTCAATAACAACCAACAGGACCCCGAGAACAATCAGCCTCGCACCCCTGGAAACTTTCATTTCCTGCCGGACTTTGCGAGTTTCTCCTTGGCCTCTACCGTCAGCGTGGCATGAGGAACCAGACGCAGGCGCTCCTTGGGAATGAGCTTGCCCGTTTCACGGCAAATGCCGTAAGTTTTGTTCTCAATGCGCACCAGGGCCGCCTCCAGGTTCTGTATGAACTTGTACTGGCGCTGGGCGAGCTGGCTGGCTTCTTCCTTGGACAGCTGGTTGGCACCGTCGTCCTCCACGGTCTTAAAGGAAGGCGATGTGTCCTCGATGTCATTGGAGCCGTTATGCATGATGACGTGGCGGAGAGTCTCATACTCTGCACGGGCCTTGTCCAGCATATCGTCAATGATGGCCTTGAACTCGGCGAGTTCCTCGTCGGAATAACGTGTTTTAACTTCTTCTGCCATAATTATTTACGATTAAGGTTAATGCTTATTGTTCCATCCTCCCAGGCAACTTCGGCGGCGCCGGCGGGAGCCTCTGCAAGAGGTTTCAGTTCCAGGCTCAGGGACAGGGTCTGGGACGCTACATAGTCCCCGTAAGCATCCAGGGCGGCACGTATGTCTTCGTACGCCTTTCCGTCCGCATAAATGACGCTTTCTATCCTGTCTGTCAGCTCAAAACCGCTCTCTTTCCTCAGGTTCTGTATGGGATGTATGAGTTCCCGGGCCGTGCCTTCCAGCACCAGCTCCGGAGTCTGTACTATGTCAAGTGCAACTGTAAGCGTGCCCTCGGTGGCCACCAGCCAGCCGGGCATGTCCTCGGAACTGATCTCGTAGTCGCCGGGATGCAGCAGCACGGTGCCGGACGGCAGATCGAGCGCATATTCTTCCGAGCGCTCGATGTCCGCAATCACCTCCTGGCCCAGAGTGCCGAACGCGGCCGCGATCTCCTTCATCTGCTTGCCGTATATCTTGCCCAGGGTCTTGAAGTTGGGTTTTATCTTCTTGGTGATGATGCCGGTGGTGTCGTGCAGGAACTCCAGCTCCTTCACGTTCACCTCCGTGAGGAAAATGTCGCGAACTTTCTCTATGTGCGCCTTCACTTCGTCATCCAGAACGGGCACAAGCACCTTTGCCAGCGGCTTACGGACGTTGATACCCACTTTCTTGCGGAGTGCCAGCACCATGCTGGAGGCCTTCTGCGCAAAGGACATGCTCTCCTCCAGTGCCTCGTCCACCAGTTCCTGACGGCATACAGGCATAGCCTCGAAGTGTACCGACAGGCTGTCGGGCACGAGGTCCAGCCACAGGCGGTCCATGAAGAACGGGGCGATGGGGGCGCCCATCAGGGCCACTCCCTTCAAAACCTCGTAAAGCGTCTGGTATGCGGCCAGCTTGTCGTTGCCGAGGCCGGAGCCCCAGAGGCGTTTCTTGTTCAGGCGTATGTACCAGTTGCTCAGGTCGTCGCAGACGAAATCCTGTATCAGACGGCCTGCAGAGGTGATATCGTAGTCTTCGTAGGATTCGTGTACGCGGCGGGCAAGGGTGTTGAGTTTGCTGATGATCCAGCGGTCGAAGAGTGGCCGCTCAGCATAAGGCACGAAGATTTCTCCACTTCGCTTCGCTTCGGTCGAAATGACAGAATCGCCACTGTCATTTCGAGCTTGTCGAGAAATCCCCGGGTCGAATCCGTCCAGGTTGGCGTACAGGGCGAATACGGAGTAGGAGTTGTAGAGCGTGCCGAAGAACTTGCGGCGAACCTCTTCTACCCCGGCCTCGTCGAATTTAAGGTTATCCCAGGGCTGGGCGTTGGTCATCATGTACCAGCGGAGGGCGTCGGGGCCATAATTATCCATGGCCTTGAAAGGATCCACCGCATTGCCGAGGCGCTTGCTCATCTTCTCCCCCTTCTTGTCCAGCACCAGGCCGTTGGAAATCACGCGGCGGAATGCCGGCGTGCCGCTGACCATGGTATGAATGGCATGCAGGGTGTAAAACCATCCGCGGGTCTGGTCGACACCTTCCGCTATGAAGTCGGCAGTGCAGCCGAAATCGGGGCTGGAGAGGCCGCGCAGGCCCGTCTGGGCGTACGGCATGGCGCCGGAATCGAACCACACGTCGATAAGATCCATCTCGCGCGTCATCTTGCGGCCGCTCGGGCTGACCAGGAAAATCTCGTCCACATAAGGACGGTGCAGGTCTATGCGGTCGTAGTTCTCCTTGCTCATGTCGGCCGGATCGAAGCCGGCGTCACGCAGCGGATTGGAGGCCATGAAGCCTGCCGCCACGGATTTGTCTATCTCGTCCCAGAGTTCGCGTATGCTGCCTATGCAAATCTCCTCCCGGCCGTCCTCGGTGCGCCATACCGGCAGGGGAGTGCCCCAGTAGCGGCTGCGGCTGAGATTCCAGTCCTGAATGTTCTCCAGCCACTTGCCAAAGCGCCCTGTACCGGTGGATTCCGGCTTCCAGGCTATGCCGTCGTTGAGCTCCATCATCTTTTCCCGAACGGCGGTGGTCTTTATGAACCAGCTGTCCAGCGGATAATAGAGGACCGGCTTGTCCGTACGCCAGCAATGGGGATAGGAGTGGACGTGCTTCTCTATGCGGAACGCCTTGCCGGCTGCCTTGAGCATGACGCAGATGTCAACGTCCAGGGTGGGGGCGTCGGCGGGCAGCGAGGCGTCGTAGGAGTTCTTTACGTAACGGCCGGCCCACTCCGGATAGGAGGCGTCGACACGTTCTGCAACGTACTGTGCGTCAAGGTCTTCGAGCCGATAGAAACGGCCCCTGAGGTCTACCTGCGCCTGGGGGTTGCCGTCCTTGTCGATGACCTGCAGGGCGGGCACTCCGGCGAGACGGGCCACCTTGGCGTCGTCGGCTCCGAAGGTAGGGGCGATATGCACGATGCCGGTACCGTCCTCCGTGGTCACATAGTCGCCCGGAATCACACGGAACGCGCCGTCGTCCGGGCGGAACCAGGGGATCAGCTGCTCGTAGCGCATGCCCACGAGCTCCTTGCCCTTGAAGCTGCCGGGAAGCACTTCGTATGGCACTTTGTCGTTGAACCACGCGCCTACGAGGGCCTTGGCCAGTATGTATGTGGCGGGAGCGCCGGTATAGGGATTGGCGCTGCGCACCTTTACGTATTCTATTTCGGGACCCACGCAGAGGGCAGTATTGGACGGGAGCGTCCAGGGGGTGGTGGTCCATGCCAGGAAATACAGGCCTTCCTCGCCCACCACCTTGAACTGGGCGCAGCAGGTGGTGTCCTTCACGTCCCGGTAGCAGCCCGGCTGATTGAGTTCATGGGTGCTCAGGCCAGTGCCTGCGGCGGGGCTGTACGGCTGAATGCTCTTGCCCTTGTAGAGCAGGCCCTTGCCGTAAATATCCTTCAGCAGGTACCAGAGCGTCTCGATATAGCGGTTGTCGTAGGTGATGTACGGGTCGTCCATATCCACCCAGTAGCCTATTCGCTCGGTCAGGTTGCGCCATTCCGCAGTGTATTTCATCACCTCGCGGCGGCAGGCGGCGTTATAGTCGGCCACGCTTATCTTGGTGCCTATGTCTTCTTTGGTAATGCCAAGCATCTTTTCCACGCCGAGCTCTACCGGCAGGCCGTGGGTGTCCCATCCGGCCCTGCGGCGCACCTTGAATCCGCTCTGGGTTTTGTAGCGGCACACGGCGTCCTTGATGCTGCGGGCCATCACATGGTGGATGCCAGGCATTCCGTTGGCGCTCGGCGGACCTTCGAAGAAGATGAATTCAGGGGCTCCTTCCCTCAACTCAAGTGACTTGCCGAACGCGTCCATGCCCTTCCAGCGCTCCAGAATTCCGTTCGCGGCGGCCACCAAATCCAATCCCTTATATTCTTTGAATGTCATATTTTTTCGCTACTTTTGCACATTGGGTTTATTAACTTGCAAATATAAGTATTTTTGCGGAGATTTAATAATGGAGGTATTGGACATAGTTTTGCTGGCCCTCTTCGTCCCGGCTCTAATCGTCGGAATATCAAAGGGTATTGTCACTCAGGTTGTTTCGCTGGCATCTATAGTGGTGGGTGTTTTGGTGGCATGCCGTTTCACCCCTGATTTGACAAAGGTTGCCATGCTGCAGTTCGGGTCGGAAGAACAGGTTACCTACATAATCTGTTTCATTCTCATTTTCCTGGTCTGCGCACTTGTTATGGCGCTTTTCGGCTCCCTTATTACAAAACTTTTCAAGATTGCAACCCTGGGCTGGCTCAACCGCCTTCTGGGAGCGTTGTTCGCCATTTTCACCACCGCTCTGGTGCTTGGCCTGATTATCTCCGCATTCGAGGGGCTCAATTCCAGCTGGCATCTGGTAGATCCGGAGAAGTTCGCCAATCTGAAAGTGTACCCCAGACTCCGGGATTTCGCCACCGCCCTTTTCCCGCAGATAAAACTGTTTTTGGCCCAGTGCATGTCTTCCGAGCAATGTCTCCCCGTATAATTCTCATAGAAACTTCCACGTCACTGTGCTCTACGGCGCTGGTTGAGGGCGATTCGGTTACCGTTCGCCGCATCAGCTCCGAGCCGCGTGCGCATGCTGCGATGACTGCTCCTTTCGTGAAGGAGATGCTGGACGAGCGCGGCCTGAGAGTCAGCGACTGCGATGCCGTCTGCCTGAGTATGGGGCCGGGTTCCTATACCGGCCTGCGGGTGGGGTCGTCCACTGCCAAGGGCCTCTGTTTCGGAGGCGGTATTCCGCTGCTAGCCGTGAGTACTCTGGACGTGCTGGTGGCGCAGGCTGCCGCGGCAGGATTGCCTGAGGCTTGCAGGTACATCGTTCCTATGATAGACGCCCGCCGCATGGAGGTTTATACGGCTGTGTATACCGCTGACGGTGAACGTCTTACAGAGGTTGCGCCGGTGGTTATTGGCTCTGACGGTGCTGCTCCCTTCGGAAGCCTTCGCTCCGCTCATCCCTCCCAGCCAAAGGCTGGGCCCCTCCCGTTCACGTGGCCACGGGCGGCCACGGGCCCCGAAGAGAACAGCACCGCCGAGCCGGATAACGGAGGCGTGCTGTTCATCGGGGACGGGGTGGCCAAGTGTGAGCCGGTGCTGGCAGGGGAGAACCGCTGGTTCCGTCAGGAATGCCCGCGGGCGGACGCCATGCTGCAACCCGCCCTGCGCGAGTGGCGTGCCGGAAACTTCCGCGACACGGCCTATTTCGAACCTTTTTACCTGAAAGATTTCATCGCCACCACCCCAAAGAAGTTGTTTTGACTTCTTTTTTCTTATATTTGCATCGTTAACCGCATTCCACTAAGCTGAACAATATGCCGGAGCCCGGACTCGTTACGCTGATAAAAGGTGGTGACAGAGAAGCATTCAACACTCTCTGCCGCAACCGTTATGCGTCCCTGATCTCCTATGCCCGGCTTGTTCTTTCCGGTCTGGAGTCTTCCTGGGCCGAGGATGTGGTGCAGGATGTGCTGTTCGGTGTATGGCAAAACCGGCTTCACCTTATCGAGGATAATACGGAACTCCAGTCTTACCTTCTGCGTTCCGTTTACAACCGCTGCCTTAATTACATCAAAAAGGCAAAGCGCGCACACCTCTTCAGCAGTTATTACGAAGAGAGCCTGGCCTCCATTCTGGGAGACTGCTGGTCACCGGAGCGTAATCCTGTGATTGCCAGTGTGTTTGGCGCAGATATGAGGGATATGATAGAGGAATCCATACGCCAGCTCCCGCCTCGTTGCCGCGAGGTTTTCACCCTCAGTTATCTGGACAATCTGAGCAACCGGGAGATCAGCGAGAAGCTTGGCATTTCCATAAGTACGGTGGAGAATCATATGTACTTGGCTCTCAAGCAGTTGCGAAAGAACCTCGCGGGCGTGTAAATTTTTTTTATTTTTCTGTTAGGTGTTTTTTGCGTTACGGTTGTATATATACCGTATGCAAGACAATTTAATCGAACTCATCACCAGACATCTCCGGCAGGAAGCTACTGAGCAGGAGCAGGACTCTCTGTTGCGCTGGCTTGAAGAATCGGAGGAGAACAGGCGTTTCTATACGCTGTTCTCGGCTAATTATTCCCTGCACGAGAAGCTGTCGTCACCTTCTCTGGAACGCGAAACCGAGTCTATGGTGGCAAGGCTCAATGCCCGCATCGATGCTTCGTCCTCTACGGCCAGGCGTCGCATGTCCTTCAAGCCTTTCGCATGGGCATTTGCCTTTGCTGCAGTCCTGGCAGTGGCCTTTGTCGTTTTCCGCGGAATCCCCGGTGGGAAGCAGCCCGAGCCCGCTCCGATGGAGTTCGTCGCCAACAACGGTGACGGCACTATGCCTCTGGTTCTGGATGACGGGTCCCACGTTTACCTCCGTCCGGGCGCAAGCATGTCCTACAACGTCTCTACGCTGAAGGGCAAGAGGGAGGTTTCCCTGACAGGAGACGCCTACTTCGATGTGGCCCGCGACGAGGAGCGCCCGATGACCGTACACACCTCCAGTATCGGGGTGCGTGTTCTGGGCACGGCTTTCTCCGTATCCTCTGACAATGAGTCTTCCCAGGTGGTGCTGGAAAGGGGTTCCGTTCGCATTCTTTCTCCCGAGGGCACCAACATGGTCACACTGAGCCCCAACCAGAAGGCGGTGTTTAAGAATTTCACCGGCGATATCCGTGTCGAGCCTGTGTATGCCACTGCTTTTGTGACCGGAAAATACAATCTGGTGGCCATGTCCGATGCTACGGTAAGCCAGATAATCTCAGATTTGTCCAAACGCTTCGGAGTACGCATTAGCTGCTCCGGAGAGGATGACGACAAGCGCTACAACCTGGCATTTTTACAGTCGGATAGCCTGGAAGATGTGCTTTCCATGGTTGAGTACCTGACCGGCGCACAATGTGTTATTGCTAACAAGTAACTACTTTTTAATAGCTTATGAACAAGAAACCGCTCTTAATCTGCTGCCTTGCCGCATTGCTCGGACTGTTGGCCGTGAGCCAGCCAGCCGCATATGCGCAAGACAAGCTCTACGACGTGGACCTTTCCATGTCGCAGGCAAATGTGAGCACCTTCACCTCGGCCCTGACCAGGCAGACAGGCATCCTGTTCTCATACGAGACGGATCTTGCCTCCAAGCCGCTTGGCAGAATCGTTATCAAAGAGGAAGGCGCTTCTGTGGAGTCCATACTCACAAGGGCTTTATCCGGCAAGGGTATTGCCTGGAAGATTGTGAACCGGACAGTAATCCTGACAGCTGAAGCTGCGCAGACGGACAGCCGCAACGTTATTCGTGGCAGCGTTAAAGATTCGAACGGCGACCCTCTCATCGGGGCAGGCGTTCTTATCAAAGGCAAAGGTACCGGCGTTACCACCGATATCAACGGCAACTTCGCAATTGTGGCCGAAGCCGGCCAGACCCTCGTCTTTTCCTTCATCGGCTTCGTAGCCCAGGAAGTCAGGGTCGGACAGGGCAACCGCATGGACATAGTGCTCCTGGAAGACACCAACCTTCTGGAAGACGTAGTGGTGGTGGGATACGGTACCCAGTCCAGGCGCACCCTTACCACTTCCATCGCCAAGGTTGACGGCTCGACCATCTTCGATGCGCCGGTTGCAACCGTGGGCGATGCGTTGAAAGGCAAGGTCACCGGCGTGCGTATCGCATCCAGCAACACGCTCCCCGGCGAGGCTCCCCGTTTCCTCATCCGAGGTGGTTCCTCAATCAACATGAGCAACGACCCCGTGGTCATAGTGGACGGTATCCAGCGTTCCATGAACGATATCAACCCCAACGATATCGAATCCATGGAAGTCCTTAAGGATGCCGCCTCCGCAGGTATCTACGGTTCCCGAGCATCCAACGGTATCATATTGGTAACCACCAAGAAAGGCTCCGCCTCCAAGGGCCCGGAGATAGTGTTCGACTCGCAGATCGGCTTCTCGCAGCCGTCCCGCAGCTGGGACCTCCTGAATGCTACCGAGTTCCTTACCCTGGTCCGTCAGGCCCTGCCGCTCGGCCCCAACTCCGAGACCATACTCAACGGCTCCAATGCCGCAGGTACCGGCAATATCCTGCCCACCTCCATGTTCACCACCCGCTTCCTGGGTGACGGCGAGGAGGTCCCTGAGGGGTATCTCTCCATGCCGGATCCCCTGGACCCTAGCCGCACGCTTATCTACACCGACTACGATGCTGAGAAGGATTGGTTCAGGACGGCCTTGTGGCATAAGGAGTACATAGGTGTGAACGGAGGTAACGATGCAGTCAAGTATGCCGCCTCCGCCAGCTACCTCGGCGACGACGGTATAGTGGCGATGAGCAAATACAAGCTCTTCACCATGCACGGCAACACCACCTTCAACGTTACCAAGAATCTCACGGCTTCAACCACCTTCGACTTCTCCCGCGCTGTGAAGAACCCTCTTACGGGCAACTACTTCAACGCCATAGGCCGAGGCCTGATGGAAGCCCCTACTCACCGTAACTTCGACGACGAGGGCCACTGGATTACCGGCGGTACCAACGTCAACCAGCAGATAGCCTCCTTCTACGAGGCGTTCTACGACCGTGAAATGGCCACAAACAACGTATCCGCCAACTTCACCCTCAACTGGAAGATTGCCGACGGTCTCACCGCCACTGCGCAGTATGCCGCGTTCGATTCCAATTACAGGGGCAGTTATTACGCTTACGGAGAAGTGAACGGCACCAGAAACTACATCTCCGGTACCCGCAGCACAACCGAAACCCGTACGGAGACGCTCCGCGACCATATCACCACCTACCTTAACTATAAGAAGGAGTTCGGTGTACACGGCATCAATGCTACTGCCGGTTTTGAATATACCCACTGGCGCTACTGGTATGTGAATGCACAGGGTACTGGCTCTTCTTCCGATAAGGTGCCTATCCTGGATTCTGCAACTGATTACACTGCCAGCAACCAGGATACCCGCCAGGCCCTCATGTCCGGCTTCGGCCGTATCAATTATGACCTGCTGGGCCGCTACATCCTGTCCGCCACCCTGCGTGCCGACGGTTCTTCCAAGTTCGCCAAGGGCAAGCGCTGGGGCTTCTTCCCCACAGGCTCCGCAGCCTGGATAATCAACGAGGAGCCTTTCTGGAAGGTGGATCCTTCCGTGGTCAACCTCTTCAAGTTCAGGGTATCCTATGGTCTCACCGGTAACAACGGAATAGGCCTCTACGACACTTACGGTGCCTATACCACAGCCAATTCCTACTCCGGTTACTCCACCACCCTGCCTTCCACCATGATGAACAACGACCTCAGGTGGGAAAAGACTTCCCAGTTCGACCTGGGTGTGGACATGAGCTTCTTCAAGGACCGCATCCGCCTGGTACTGGACTACTACGACAAGGTCACCTCGGATATGCTCTTCTCCATCACCCTTCCGGATACCGGTTCCTTCGGCTCCGCCAAGGCCAATGTGGGTAGCGCCCGTTTCTACGGCTTCGAGGTGGAACTGCATACTGCCAACATCCAGACCAAAGACTTCTCCTGGGATACCGACTTCACCTATTCGTTCGCACGCAACCAGGTGCTGTCCCTGCCGGACGAGTACATGTACGACGAGGTAGACATCAACGGCAATCCTACCGGCAACAAGGCATGGCGCATAGGTGGTTACACCATGAGCGAGTCTGGCTGGAGATTCGGCGGAACTGCCGTGGGCGAACCTCTGGGCCGCATCTATGGCTACAAGATCGACCATATAATCCAGACCGAGGCCGAGGCCGCGGCAGCTCTCTACGACTTCCAGTCAAGCGGATATCTGCCGTCTGACAACGAATCCATTCGTGGCCGTAAGGCAGTGGGTGACTACGAGTGGATGAACCGCCCCGGTTCAGCTAGACTCCCCGACGGAAGCGAGCAGATCAACGGAGAAGACATGTTCCTGCTGGGTAACGTGGTTCCTCATTCCACCGGCGGTATCAACAATACCATACGCTTCAAGAGGCTGACCTTCAATGTATATATGGATTACGCCCTGGGCCACTCCATCTATAACTACATGAAGACCCGCTTCATCCAGAATACGCTCGGCAACTCCAACTCCAACGTAAGCCATTATGTTTACGACTGCTGGAAGTATCCCGGCGACACGGAAGCCAAGTACGCCCGTTTCTTCCCCAACGACGCAGACTTCGGCAACCGCAACTTCTCACGTGCATCCGACTTCAACGTGGAGCGGGCCGATTACCTCTGCCTGCGCGACGTATCGCTCTTCTACGAGCTGCCGGAGAAATGGGTCAAACCTTTGGGTATCAAGAAAGTGAATGTAGGTATATCAGGTAACACCCTGCACTATTTCACCGCCGTTAGCGGTACCGTAAGCCCTGAGTCCGGTATCTCTACCGACTCCGACGCCGGGCAGTATGACTTTGTGAACAACAGTAGCAGCGACGGTAGTTTCGCACCTCCCGCACGCAAGATACTGTTCAATATCAAACTTACCTTCTAAATGCCTGCCGATATGAAAAAGATTTTTTATTTCTTTCTTGCAGCGGCCACAGCCTGCACCCTTGCCGCTTCCTGCGACGCTTTGGACATAATGCAGGACAACAAGCTTTCAGCAAGCAACATGTGGCAGGACGAAAACGACGTCATCACCTCTACCAACGGTATCTTCTACCGCATGAGGGAGAACTTCGTCCAGAACTATATCAACGTCTTCTACTGGGGCGAGGCCCGAGTGGGCAACTACATGTGGGGACCCTCCCTGGAGAACAGGGTTCAGGACAACGACATGATAGCCGTCCGCCTGAGCCAGATGAACGCATCTACCAGCTCCTGCGGATGGAGCAAGCTCTATTCCGCCATAGACCAGGCCAATTCTGTCCTGAAATATGCACCGGACGTTCCCATGAGCGAAAGCGCGCGCCGCAAGGCCATAGGACAGGCCTCTTTCGCCCGTGCCTATTGCTACTTCTGGGCTGTAAGGCTCTGGGGTGACGTGCCTCTGAACCTGCTGCCGGTAGAATCCACCACCCAGGCGGAGACTTATCCCGAGAGGGCTCCCAAGGAGGAGGTTTACCGCCAGATAGGCCTCGACCTGGAGCAGGCCGTGGAGTGTGTGGACGACCTGGGAACAGAGAAGTACTTTGCTACCAAGGACGCCGTTTACATGCTTCAGGCGGAATACGCCTTGTGGATGTACTCTACGCAGAACGGGGGCGACAGCTATCTGACCCTCGCAGAAGAGGCTCTGAACGCCATAGGAATTGGTTCCTCCAAGCTCCTTGCAGATTACGGCAAGGTATTCTCCCGCGAGAACAAGAAGAACACCGAGGTGGTGTTCGCACTCAACAACAACCAGGCTGAAAAGCTCACCGGAGGTTACTACTGGTACTTCTACATGGCTCCCGCCAATGTTGCTAGCCAGTTCCAGCAGAACCCTGTTCCCATGAACGCCACGCAGTGGTGGAGCTACTCCCAGCAGTTCGTAGACGTGCTGGTGGCGAGCAAGCAGGACAACGGAGATTCCCGTGTGGCCACCAACCTTGGAATGGGCGCATACGGCGAGGGAGACGGCCGCGTACTCACATGGCCCAACAAGTTCCTCGGCGACATGTCTGTCAATCCCACCATTTTCGACTGCGACCTCCTCTATTACAGGTACGCGCAGGCAGTCATGATGCATGCGGAACTCAAGTACTACCAGAAAGACTATTCCGCGGCTCTCAAGTCCCTGAATATCATAGCTAAACGCGCTTATGGACGGGACAATTTCTACACCGACAGCTCGCGTGACGCCATCCTTCAGGCCCTTACTGACGAGTACTTCCTGGAGTTCCCTTGCGAGGGAGTCATCTGGTGGGCACTCATAAGGCTGGACAAGATCTGGGATTACAACCCCGAACTGCTGGCTAAGAAGGCCAACAACCCCAACATACTGTTGTGGCCCATAAGCCAGAGCTCCATCAACAAGAACAACAAGCTCCGCCAGACAGAAGGCTGGAGTTAAATCGGCAGAGAGTATGAAAAAGAGCATTTTAAAGTATATGGTACTTCCCCTGGCTGCGGCGCTTGCTGCCTGCAGTCCCCAAAAGGAGAATTACGACACGGACAATGCGTTCCGTGTAACCCTGTACCCCGCGCCGGTAGAGTTCCAGGCAGACGGAAGCATAGCCGGAGAGGGCAGTGTGTACGAGGCGGTTGTGCTGGTGAATGCAGGCGCTGCCACCAGCGACGTCAACTGGACGGCTTCCCTGAAGGGCAACCCTTCATGGGCCACCCTCACGGAGACCACCGTGAACTCCATCTTCAAGGAAACCTATTCCGACAAGGAACACCAGGTTTCCCAGAAGGGTGTTTCCGTTACTGTTAAACCCAACTCCGAGTACCGCAGAAAGGTGATTCTTGATATCACCCTTGCAGACGGTACCGTATTTCCCTTCGAGCTCCAGCAGCTCGGACTCAAGCCCGATGCAGCCATTGATGTGACTACCAAGGACATAGTAAAGAACGGGCTGGAGTTCATAGCCGGCGGCGGAAGCTCCGTAATAGAGTATTCCACCAACATGGGCGATGCGGTTTCCTATTCGTCCTCGGCCGACTGGCTGAGCTGGACTCCCGGCGAGCCCGGCTCCGTGACTCTCAAGGCCTCCAAGTGGACCGACAAGGAGAACAACCGCGAAGCCACTTTCACCATCACTATCGGAACTCCGGATACCAGTGAGGCTTCCGTAGATATCAAGGTTGTGCAGCTGGCCGCCGACGAGTTCTACTTCCTCTGGGGCGAGTCTGTACGCAACGGCACGGACGTGGCGCAGTCCATCCAGATGATCAAGGGCGACGGTAACACCCATACTTCCAAGGTCTTCTTCAACAAGGCGGAGGGAGGCAACAGGATATGGCTGAACCCCGAGACCAGGGAGCTCGTATATCCTCGCTTCATCCTCGCCGCCAACGGCAAGGTAGAGGAAGTGGCATCCGCGGACGCTGCTGTTCCTGAGGGACCGGAGATTGATGTGGACGGCCTCCGCAGCCTGAGCGTGAACATGAATGCCAAGACCTGGACATGGAACAGGATATCCACCGCCAACTGTACTCCGGACAGCGAGGTGGCCAACTACACCACCAAGGCTTATACCGCAAGGGATGGCTCCGAGAAGGTGTGGATGACCGAGTGGCTGCGCTGGGACGGCGGCGACATCTGGCCCAAGCTTGGCTCCGGCCAGACCGTGGGACTGGTGAACACTGCCACCGGCGGTTACAAGGAGAAGGAATTCCCCAAGACCTGGGATGACATGACCTACGGCAAGCCTGAATACGAGACCGTAGAAAGCGGACTCGGAACGCTCGAAGTATCTTCTGCCAAGGGCCGTATATATGCCTTCTCAGAGCTCATCAACGGTGTTCCTTCCTTCGGCCGCGGTTTTGCACGTTACGAGCCGCTTCCTACCAACTGGCAGCGCGGCAGCGTAATAGTGGATGCCATAGGAGATTCCTACGAGATCGAGTGCCTTAAGACGGTCAGCTCATTCACGGATGATCCCAATGCTGACGAAGAGGCCCATCCTACCCTTAAGATGCAGGTGCAGGGTATCTGCCCTTACGGCTGGCACGTGGCCAACGCTTCCGACTGGCTAGACCTGGCATGGGCCGCCAGTCTTATGAGTTCCGGCGATACTTATCCTATCAATCCCGCAAATGTGAATTACAAGTTATTCACCGGTGATGGCATACCCAACTTCGCCCCTTGGCTCAAGCAGGCCAAGTATTACACCGGGGCCAAGGACCTGGTCGCCGACGGCGCTGACGACTTTAACTTCAACTACTATCCTCTCGGCATACGTTACATGACCCAGGGATTCACCTGGCAGGGCACACGTGCCCAGACCTGGGTGCCGCTGGTTTACGACGCCGACAAGGGAGATGGCTGGTATGACACCTTCCGTATAAACGTCATGATAGTCAACAGCGCGCAGGACAAGGCCCAGATGGTCAATCTGGACAACGGCCAGGCAATCTGCCCTATCCGCTGCGTCAAGAACTACATTAAGAAGTAACACATGAACAATACGCATATGAAAAGAAAGTATCTCACTCCGGATTCCGAATTACTGGAAACCGTTTCCATGCTGGCCCTGGCTGCCAGCGACGCCAATGGTTCGCTTGAGGACTTTGACGGTAGCATCGAAGATTTACAATGGTAGAAAAGGAGCTTTGATTATGAAAAGGATTGTACTTTTTGCCATTGTGGCACTTGCGGGTCTTGCTTCCTGTACCAAGGAGGTGCGTGAGGCTCCCGTTACCGTGCCCTCGGGAGGGGACATGGTCTATACTACTTTCAAAGCAGGCGGTGAGGACCTTACCAAGGTAGTCCTCGATTTCGCCGGTGACAGAAACGTCAAGTGGCAGGATGCCGACGTGATTGCGGTCTTCGACGGTGTGGGAAAGAACTCCTTCACTATCAAGCAGGGCAGCAATAAAGGTGCTTCTGCCGTATTTGAAGGTACCGTGGACAGCGGGGCAACCCAGCTGTACGCCGTTTATCCGGAATCCGCAGCAGGAAGCCTGAACGGGTCTTCCCTTACGGTTACCGTTCCTGCCGCCCAGGTCATAGGAACCGGGGCCTGTGCAGACCCTGCCGCCCTCGTGGCAGTTGCGGGCGCAGCAAAGGGCTCCGATATGAACTTCAAGCAGGTTTGCGGCCTTCTCAAGCTAAGCTTCGAAGCAGAGGACATCAGGACCATCACCATCTCCGGAAACGCCATTGCAGGTACCGCTACGGTTTCCGCCGACGGTTCTCTGGTGAGCGTGGGCAGCCCGGCGGGCAGCATCACCCTTACCCATGCCGACGGCTTGTTCCCTGCAGGTACTTACTATGTGGCGGTTCTGCCCGGTACTACTCCTGCCGGTGGCTTCTCCATCAGCCTGTCCAACGGTCAGAAGGCCGGTGTCAAGACGGCATCTTCCGCCGTCAGCTTTACCCGCTGCAAGGGCCTCAATGCAGGTTCCCTCGACGGCCTTCCCCTTTACACGGTAATCTCCACCATGGCGGAGCTCTTCGACTGGAACGCCACCCGCGTGGTGAACGATGAGTCGGAACCTGACAATGTGCTGCTTGCGGCCGATATAGACATGGAGGACGAGGCCTGGACGCCCAAAGACTTCAAGGGAGTTTTCGACGGCCAGGGCCATAAGCTCTACAACCTCAATGTGGTACGCTCGGGCAACGCCTGTCTCTTCAATTCCCTTACCGGAACCATAAAGAACCTTACCGTAGGTACCAGCGACGGTGAGAAATACGACGGAGTAAGCCGCCTGATTCAGGATAACCCGGAAGATACTGCAGAAGCTGATATCTGGAGGTACGCCGGTCTTATTACCCGACTGAACGAGGGTGCGGTGCTTGACAATGTAGTGAGTTTCGTCCCCGTCACGGTGGCAGAGACCTCTACGAGCAGGACCAGAATAGGCGGCCTCGTAGCCCTTGTCGCCGGTGCCGCAACTATCAAGAATTGCGAAAACTGCGGAGAAGTGAAAGTGCTCAACCAGTCGGCGTATCTTGAGAAAGCCTGTTCTATAGGAGGAGTCGTAGGTCGGGCTGACGGTCCGCTCACAGCTGATGCCGTCTTTAACCTGGGCAAAATAACCGTGGCCAACGCATCCACTGAGTACTTTATTGGAGGTATACTTGCTTCCGACGGAGCCGGGTCTTCACTGGAGAATTGTTTCAACAAGAGCGACATATCGGTGACCGCAAGCGGGAGCCATCCTATGTGCATAGGCGGTATCCTGGGCGAAGGAAAAGATTCTTCGATCTCATGGTGCGACAACTTCGGCGCCATTTCTTCCGCAAGTGACGGAGAACTCAAGGTCGGAGGAATCCTTGGCAGGGCAAGCGTGGGATGTGCTCTGGAGAATTGCTCAAACGGCAATGAGGGTACAATCACCTTTAATCCGGAGACCTTTGAAAAGCAGGCCTTTGTTGGAGGTGTCGTAGGCAATGCCCCCTCTACGAATAACGGAACCCTTACCATCAAGTCCTGCAAGAACTACGCTCCTCTTACCGCCGGGCACCGCAATGTGCTCACGCTTGGAGGTGTGGCCGGATTCCTGAACATGGGTAGCGGCGTCCTTATTATCGACGGTTGTGAGAACTATGGTGATATCACCCGTACTCTATCGGAAACTGCCGCAGGCGTGCAGAATAATGCAAGTATAGCCGGCATTGCAGCAAATGTTGTCGGCGGAAGCGGCATGGGCAGCTGCATCTCTAACTGCACCAATAACGGTAATGTTACCACCAATGCCAATTCCGGGAGTGCGACCCATAGATTAGGTGGTGTGGCTGCATGGGTTCAGTCCTATATGGAGGTGAAAGACTGCACCAATAAGGGTAACATCCGTTATGAAATGGGAGATGTAAAGGCTGGGGGCTCTACTATCCATATTGCCGGTATAGTAGGCCACCTGGTAAAGGGCTCTTCTGCAAGCGGTTGTACCAATAGCGGCAAGATTTTCTCTGACCGCAAGCAGGTCAACCGTGCCGGTGGTATAGTGGGTACGGTTAACTCCAGTGCACTTTACAGTTGCACCAATACCGGTGCGGTTGAGGTTTCAGTGCCTTCAGGAACCGTAGTCGCGTATTGGCAGGCAGTAGGAGGTGTAGTCGGCTTTGCCGAAGGTACGACTGCAGGTTGCACACGTGCCATCCAGGATTGCATCAATCGCGGTGCCGTTTCGGTGTCCGTGAACGCTGCGCCCAATTATAAGGCAAGGTTCGGAGTCGGTGGCATTGTGGGTCATCCTTTCTCCAGTTATCCCATATCCGGCAACAAGAATTACGGTTCCGTTTCTGCGGAGAATACCAACGAGGATGCACCGTGGTCTTACGCCGGCGGTATAATGGGCTTCGATGATGATGAACACAATAAACAGGAGGCCTCAACCGTTACAGATAATGTAAACTACGGAGAGATCACCAATGCCAGTGCCAGTGCTGAGTATTCTGCAGCAGGCGGACTCTTTGGCCGTATAGCCAGGGCTACCGGAGTCACAGGTTCGTCATTCGGCTCTGTCAAGGGACCCGGCGCCGGCGCGGTAGCCGGAGTTAACGCTACCGACCTTACCGTTACCCTTTGCGATGCAGTGACCGTGAACGGAACCGCCAAGGCGGCCGCTCCCGACGTAAATGCATGGCTCTGCCCTGCAAACAAGGGAACCATAACTCCCACTTATGTGGCACACTCGGCAAATGAATAGCAAGCAATTTTTATCCAATATGTTACAAATCAACATTCCCCGTTATGAGCGTCCAGTGACGCGCATAATACAAGTGAAGATGACAGGGGCTCTTCTTACAACCAGTTCCAAGGATGCGGAACTTGGAGGATTCGACAATCAATGGAATGACAGTTTTTGGCCTGAATAGACGCGTTATGAAAAAGATATTCAATACTGTAGCCATGCTGGCAGCGGTGCTGCTGGCAGGCATCTCCTGCAGCCAGGAAATCGGTGTGGAAGTAACGCCGTCCGCTAATCAGCCTGAAAAGGTTCACATGTCGTTTACTGCCGGTCTCAGCACCAAGGCTTTCATTACCGACGGAGCCACCGTGGATGTGAGCTGGAACGCAGACGATGAGATTGCCGTCTGGGACGGTACAGAATGGTGTGAGTTTGCCGCAACTTCGGTTGACGGAAGCAACGCCGTGTTCGAGGGAGAAATCACTCCCAAGGGAGGATTCGAGGTCACAGACTTCAAGGCTGTCTATCCTTATTCCGCCATTACCAATACCTCAAGCGAGGCCATCAGTGTCTCAGTGCCTGCCGCCCAGGTTGTTCCCGACGGCAAGTTCGTGGATCCTGCAGCACTTGTTGCAGTAGCACCCTGCAACGCTGAGGGCCTGCTCAGCTTTACCCAGGTCTGCGCACTGGTAAAGGTTACCCTTAAGGTTCAGAACCTGTCTGCTGTGACGCTGGACGGCACCGGCTTCGCAGGCACCGTGGTTTGCAACCCTGACGGTACCATCTCCTCTTCCACCGCCCGCACAGACAATATAACCCTGACTTCCGCAACCGGAACCTTCCCTGCAGACGCCGGGTCCGGCACCGACTACTACATTGCAGTCCTGCCTTCTACCACGGTACTTACTGTGGGCATGACTCGCGAATCTGACGGCTATACCGGTATCCGCACCACAGCCTCCGCTGTCACCCTCGAGCAGGGTGTCGCCAAGGCCTGGATCAAGGATACCGCCATCAGCTCCTGGGAGTACAACATCAGCACCCCGGAGCAGCTGCTGAACTGTGCCGGACAGTGGAGCAGTTCATTCACCTCCACGGTTAACCTGTTAGCCGACATTGACATGTCTTCAATATCTGCATCTTGGCCAGTAAAAGACTTTGCAGGCGTTTTGAACGGAAACAACAAGAAAATCTACAAGTACACTTGTTCGGCTTCAGACAGCCAGACTGCGGCTTTTTTCAAGACAGTTACAGGAACCGTAAAGGATATATGCTTCGGATCTTCTGACGGTGCATCCGCTGATGGCGTAAGTTACATAAAACTGCTTTATACCAGCTCCAGTGATGCTTGGTTCTATGCGGGTCTATTTATACGCTTTGGAAACGGCGCAGATATATCCGGCATTACGAACTACATTCCTGTTGAGGTTCAAGCCGGCAATACCACTAAAACCCGAGTTGGCGGCTTGGTTGGTGTTGTTGAGAGCGGAGCATCAGTTACTTTCCACGATTGCGTCAATTACGGCTCCGTCTCCAACAATGCTACAACTGCCTCAAACACATGCAATCTCGGTGGAATTATCGGAAGATGCGATGTTGCAGTTACCATGTCCAATATAGTGAACCGCGGCGCTATAGTTTGCAAGAATCCGAAGGTGTTGCAACTTGGAGGATTGGTGTCCGGTGTTTACTCGGGATCCTCGTTTACAGATTGTGCAAACTATGGCAGTATAACGTATGATGCCGACCTTTCCACTACAACGTACATTGGAGGCATTGTAGGACATGGTAAGGTTGATAAAACTTCAGCTACCTCAACTATAACAAACTGCGATAATTATGGTAGTATTGAGATTGTAAGGTCAGATACCGCAGGAAACCTTTATTTAGGAGGTTTGTTCGGATATACTACACAAGAGACTTTAAGCAATTGTGACAATAGTGGCGATGTTACAAGCTACCACTGTCAGGTTAACAGAATTGGTGGAGTAGTAGGAACGGCACATGCGAGTTCAGTCATCAACAAGTGCACTAACTCAGGCACACTAACGCTTACTCAGACTAAGAGTATTACCAGTTGGCAGGGAGTGGGAGGCATCGCTGGTTTTTCTGAGGGGGACACTGCTCCGGAAATCACAGGATGCACGAACTCTGGAGAGATCCTGGGATCAATCAAGACAGCTCCTAGCAACAGTAGAGCTTGTTTCGGAGGTATTATTGGCATGCCTTATAAAACGGCTACTATCAGCGGCAATGTCAATCGTGGCAATATTACTGCTGAGAATACCCATGCAACTGATCCTTATTGCCAGGTTGGCGGTATTATCGGTACTGATTCCGGTGCAGCCACTGTATCAGCTATTTCAGGAAATATCAATTACGGTACTGTGACCAACAACACCTCAGAGGCTTTGTATGCTTTCACCGGTGGCCTTTTCGGTTCTATAGCTAAAGCAACGTCAATCACCTCCTGCAAGAACTATGGCAATGTGGCGTGCGCTGCCGGTAGCGCCGGTGCCGTGGCCGGATCCAATTCCACTGCCACCATTGCTGTGACCCTTTGCGATGCAGTTACCGTGAACGGCGTAACCAAGGCAGCTGCGGCAGACGTTGACGCCTGGCTCTGCCCTAGCAACACCGGTACCATAACTCCTGCTTATGTAGCTCACGACGCTGAAGAGAAATAATGAAGAAGACAGGATACTACATCAGAATATGGCTGTCTGCGGCCCTCGCTTTGTCGATGTGGTCCTGCAGCCTTGAGACGGCGGCCCCGGAAGGCGTTCCTTCCGGGGGGCCGCGCGTCCCGCTTACGCTGGAAGCATATACAGACGGCAGCGGCGGCAAGACCGTGCTTGATTTCCCTTCGGCAAAATGGGAGGACAGCGACGAGATAGCCGTATTCGACGGAGTGTCCAAGAACATCTTCACTATTCCTTCAGGCGGCAACTCCGGCAGCTCCGCCCGCTTCAGCGGCGAGGTTGCCGAAGGTGCCAAAACCCTTTATGCGGCCTATCCGGCTGCTGCGGCCGAGTCCTGCGACGGGGGACTGATAACCATCTCGGTCCCCCGTGAGCAGCGGCTCTCCGGCAGCTCCCCGGCCGCTCCGGGTGCCCTTGCGGTAGTTGCGCAGGCTCAGGGCAGCACCCTCAAGTTCAAGAACATCACTGCGCTGATGAAAATTATTATAGACGGCTCCGACATCAGCGCCGTGCTCATCCGTGCCCCCGGAATCTCCGGTAGGGCTCAGGTGCGCTCCGATGGAACGCTGGAGAGCAAGGCGGACGCATCCGACGAGGTGCTGCTCCTGCCTGCCGGGGCCTGCTTTACCCCCGGAGTGTACTATGCCGCCATGCTTCCGGGAGCCGTGCAGGCCGGGGCCCTCTCCCTCTCCCTCATACGCTCGGACGCCATGTCTTGCACCCGTACCATAAGCAAGAATGTGGAGCTCAAGCGCAACGCTTGCGTTAATGCGGGAAGCCCGGAGCAGGCTGCAAACTGGGAGCGGGTAATCTATACCAAGGACCAGCTCTTTGCCTGGAACCAGCAGCGTACGCCTCTGGATCCTTCTGAGCAGGCCAGCCTGGGGGCCGATATAGACATGGAAATGGACTCCTGGACGCCACGCGACTTTTCCGGTACCTTCGATGGCCGCGGGCACAGGCTCAGCCGTCTGAACGTGGTGAGTAACACCTATGCAGGCTTCTTCCGCCAGTTGACGGACGCCGCCGTGGTCAAGGACCTTGTCCTGGGCAGTGCGGACGGCATAAGCTACGACGGCGAGAGCGTCATACGGCATTCCAAATCGGCCAACAACTACACCTGGTACTACGCGGGCGCCATTCCCAAGGCCAGCGGTACCAGCTGCGTCACCGGAGTCACTAACTTCGCCACCGTGGAGGTCTCTGCCGACGCCACCTCCAAAACCCGCGTGGGCGGCATCGTGGGCAACTGGAACAGCAGCGGCACCCTTCAGGACTGCGTCAACTACGGCACCATCTGCAACCTGTCGTCCGTTACCGGGCAGGCAAGTTCTACCGACGCTACCTCCAACAGCAGCCTGATAGGAGGTGTGGTCGGATTCTTCGACGTAAGGAGCACGGTAAAGGATTGCTCCAACCATGGCGACGTGTATTCCGTCAATCCCTGGGTTTCGGCCGTAGGCGGCGTGGCCGGCTATGATTCCCGCGGCTCCGCCTTGCAGAACTGTACCAACACCGGCAGTGTGCAGCAGCGCTCGGCGACAGTCGGCGTGGCTACTGCAGTCGGCGGCATTATCGCCTATGCCAAGGGAGGCGCATCTACCTTCGGCAATGTCCTTGATTGTACCAACAATGGGGATATCAGCGCCAAGGGTGACGGGCAGATAATGCGTGTCGGCGGCATCAGTGGATATACTTCTTATTATCTGCTGGAGAATTGCTCCAACAGCGGAGACATTTCGTTCTCCAACCCTTCCGCGGCCGATGGCTATGTCGCCATCGGCGGAGTATCGGCTCATGCCTATGACGGCTCCGTTATTACTTCCTGCACCAACCAGGGATGCATCAGTTCCGACAAACCGAATGTCAACCGCGTAGGCGGCGTCGTGGGCAACATCAATTCGAGCACCATACGAAACTGCCAGAACAAGGGGGCGGTAGTGCTGGACAACTCTTCTGCTACTATAGAATTCTGGCAGGGAGTGGGAGGCATTACAGGCTTCTCGGAGGGCACAAGCGGCACCCGCGAGGTGTCCGGCTGCACCAACTCCGGCAATGTTTCCGCCACCGTGTGCACCGTCGGCAACACCAGCTACCACCGGGTAGCGGTAGGCGGCATAATCGGTATGCCATTTTCTACCATGGCAATCTCGTCCAACGTCAACAGGGGCAATGTTGAGGCGCAGAACAAGCATGCCTCTGCGCCCTATCTGTACGTGGGCGGCATAATGGGACAGGACAGCGGCGCGTCTTCCGCGTCGTCGCTCCTTTCCAACGTAAATTACGGTACGGTCCGCAGCATTTCTGCAAGTGAAGGCTATTCCGGTGCCGGAGGGCTCTTCGGCAAGGTGGTCATGGCAGGATTTGATACCGTCAACTCTAATTTCGGAAATGTGGAGGGCGTGGTCGCCGGAGCGGTGGCCGGAGTGAACGAGTGCAGTTTTACCGCCATCGTATGCGATGCGTTAAAAGTGAACACCGTGACTCATGGAGCGGCTCCCGACAAGGCTGCATGGGCGTGCCCGCAGTCGACAGGTGCTATTACCCTTACCGTTACTGCGCACTCATCTACCGAGACCGGAGGCCTTCCCAAGCCGCTGGAGGCCAACAACAAGGTGGTGGCGCATCGCGGCGGCGCCAAGGAGAGCGGCTATCCGGATAATTCGCGTGCAGGCCTGCGCTATGCCATGCGCCTGGGCTGCTACGCCTCCGAATGTGACATTTACTGGACCAAAGACGATAAGGTGATAGTGGCTCACGCCGACAGTGACGATTGCGTGAACGGCATGCATCCGTGGGAATATACGGCTGACGAAATTATAGCTGCCAAGCGCCTTTCCAACTATGAGCGCATACCCACGCTGGAGGAATACATAGACATAGTGATGGAAAGCGGCAGCCACACCAAGCTGCTGCTGGATATCAAGATGATAACAGAGCCCAGCAAAAACTATGACTATCCTGCCAAAGCGGCTTTGCGGGCTATAGAGATAGTCAAGGAGAAAAACGCCCAGAACTATGTAGAATTCATCTGCACCGGTTATGAGCAGGTGATGAAGCAGATAGCCGGGCCCATGAAGGCTGCCGGGCTGGCCTGCGGTTGGATGGAAGGCAGCATTTCCGCTGCTTCCTTTAAAAACAAAGGATATACAGACTGGGCGAATCTTAGCACGCGTTCTTACATGAGCCTGGGTGTAGATGGAAGCGAAGACAAGGGCGGTGGCGATCGTACTATCAAGGAATTCAAAGATGCCGGCCTGCAGCTCAGCGTATTCCATCTGGACCGCTATTCCAGCAGCAGCGCGGTTTATACGGAAGCTAACGTCCAGCTTTACCTGAACGAATACAGTTACTTGAGATGTATTACTACCAACTACCCTTCGTGGTTGATACAAAAGACCAAAAACCTCTGATTATGAAAAGTTTGCGTCTTGTTTTCATACTTGCGGCACTGATGTTTGCCGCATGTTGCGAGAAACCCGATCCGGATCCGACGCCCACGCCGGTTACTCCATCTACAGATAAAGTGAAGCTGGAGGTCAAGAACAAAGTGGTGGCCCATCGCGGCGGCGCTACCGAGGCCAGGGTGCCCGACAATTCCATCGCGTCCCTGAATTATGCAATGGAACTCCAGTGCTATGCCTGCGAGTGCGACATTTACTGGACGGCCGACAACAATGTGATTGTTGCCCACGCCGACGGCAACGACTGTATTAACGGTCTCAGGCCATGGGAGTCTACAGTTGCCCAGATTCGCGACGCCGGACATCTGTCCAACGGTGAGCAGGTTCCGACGCTGTCTGATTTCCTGGATGTCGTGCAGACCCAGAAATGCACCCGCCTGTGGCTGGATATCAAGAATATTACAGAACCCTCCGATATGGACGCAAACGTGCTTGCCAACTATGCTATCAAGGCTGTAAAGCGCGCCTGCGAGATAATCAAGGAGAAAAAGGCCGAGCCCTGGTGCGAGTTCATCTGTACCAGCAATTCCAAGGTTATGGCTGGCGTTGCGGGAAAGACTGACGGCTCCGCCTTCGGTGCGGCGGCTTCTGCCGGTATTCCCATAGGCTGGATGGCCAACAAGAGCGCGGAGACCTATGTGAAGAACGGTTACGTGTGGGCCAACCTCTCAGAAGATTATATGAAGCGCGGCGGCGGATCACGGACTATAGAGGAATTCAAGAAGAACAAGGTTGCTATCAGCATTTTCAATGCGGACAGCGTCGATCAGATGAATTATTATGTCGCCCAGATAGACGATATGAAGGCTATCTGCACCAACTATCCCGCCGCACTGTTGCGCGTCATAGCCGCAGCAGGGAAGTAGGGAACTTTTTAACAGCAGTCGTGGTCCGGGCATTCGTGTCCGGACTTTTCTGTCTCTATGGTGGCGTGGGTGATGCCGTGTTCCTTAAGCTCCTGCTTGATGGCGGCTACGGCAGTCTCGGGCTCTGAATCGTCAGCTATCACGGCGTGGGCAGTAAGGGCCGTTTCCGTGGTGCTGATGGGCCATATATGCACGTGATGTATATCCTGCACGCCGGGTACTTCTTTCATGTGCTCCAGGACCTCGTCCCTGTCTATGCCCTCGGGCACTGCATCTACGCTGAGCCGCAGGCTCTCTGCCAGGAGATCCCATGTGCCGGCAAGGATTATCAAGGCCACAACTATACCTATGACGGGGTCGATGAAGTTCCAGCCGGTAAAGGAAATCACTATTCCGGAAATCAGTACGCCGACGGATACCAGGGTGTCGGCTGCCATGTGCAGGAAGGCGCCGCGGGCGTTGAGGTCGTTCCTGCGGTGCTTCATGAGCAGGAAGGCGGTGAATCCGTTCACCAGTATGCCGGCGCCCGCCGTCCAAGCCACGGCCCCGCCGTTCACCTCCACGGGGTCGCGGAATTTATGTATACTCTCCACCAGAATGGCTCCCACGGCGACCAGAAGGATTATGGCGTTCAGCAGGGATATAAGTACCGAACCCTTGCGGAAGCCGTACGTCATGGTCTTGGTGCTCTTTGTAGATGCGAGCCGCAGTGCCACCATCGCCAGCAGCAGCGAGAACACGTCGCTGAGGTTGTGCCCGGCGTCGGAAAGCAGTCCAAGGGACTTGCCCCAGATGCCGACGGCGGCCTCTATGAGCACGAAGGAGAGGTTGAGGACTATGGAAAGGGTATATACGCCCTTGAGCGACTGAAGGTCTGCGGCGTCGTGATGATGATGGTGGTGATGATGCTCGTGTGACATAAGGCTATTCCGCTATGCAAGCGTCCATGAGGCGGGTGATTTCCTGCTTGTCCAGATGCTGGCCTATGAAGACTATTTTCTGCATCCTGTCGCCGTACACGGGGTCCCAGTCGCGGCGCAGCTGCGGGTCGCGTTCCATCTGGAGCTGCAGTTCGTATTCGTCCATGGTGGCATACCACAGGCCTGCGTCCTTGATGAGTTTCTGCCGTCCTGCCTGTTCGAAGAGGTAGCACTGGTCGGGCTCGGATGAGAAGTAGCAGAGGCCCTTGGCACGAATGATTCCGGCGGGCCAGTGCTTGAATATGAAGTTGTCGAACTTGTTGATGTCGAATGGCTCGCGGCGGGTGTACACGAAGGTGTCTATGCCGTATTCCAGGGCCTCTCCCTCGGCTTCTTCTTCCTCGTCTTCGCCCTCTATCGCGGCAATCCATGCGGCGCTGGTGGCGACGGCGTCAAAGTCGAACATGCCGGTGTAGATTATCTCGTCCAGGTCTATGTCGCCGTAATCGCACTGCAGAACCTTGGCGCCGGGATTTATGCCCTTTACTATGGCGCGCAGGCGGCCCAGTTCTTCGGGGTTCAGCTCGGAGGCCTTGTTGAGGAGCACTATATTGCAGAACTCCAGTTGTTCTATGATGAGCTTCTCAAGGTCTTCGTCGTCAATGTCTTCCTTGCCCAGAGCCTCGCCTCCGGCGAATTCGTCCTTCATGCGCAGGGAATCGACCACGGTCACGATGCAGTCTACGTAGGGGATGGCACCGCGGGTGTACTGCACGCCGAAGCTGGGCATGGTGCAGATGGTGTTGGCGATAGGGGCGGGCTCGCAGATGCCGCTGGCCTCTATTACTATGTAGTCGAACTGCTTGGAAGATGCCAGGTCGGCGATCTGCGCCACCAGATCCATCTTCAGGGTACAGCAGATGCAGCCGTTCTGCAGTGCGACAAGGGAGTCGTCTCCCTGGCCTACCACGCCGCCTTTCTGAATCAGGTCGGCATCTATGTTTACCTCGCCTATGTCGTTGACTATTACGGCGAATTTTATTCCTTTACGGTTTGCGAGTATGCGGTTGAGGAGGGTGGTCTTGCCGCTCCCGAGATATCCGGTCAGAAGAAGCACGGGTATCTGTCTGGTTTCCATGTCTATTGTCATAGCGGCGCAAATTTACAAAAAAAGATTTGCACGTGTAAGAAAAAATTTCTACTTTTGCGGTCCACTTCTGGATGTGGCGCAGTTGGTAGCGCACCTGGTTAGGGACCA
>CAMYYI010000008.1 GCA_947303465.1 uncultured Bacteroidales bacterium | reverse complement strand
CGATGATGCAGTCGAGAGCGTCGTCGATACCCTTGAGAGCGGGAGCGAAACCACCCTCGTCACCTACTGCAGTGCTGCAGCCGCGGTCCTTGAGGACCTTCTTGAGAGCATGGAAAACCTCTGCGCCCCAGCGGACGGCCTCAGCCTCACAGCTTGCGCCGACGGGACGGATCATGAACTCCTGGAATGCGATAGGAGCATCGGAGTGGGCACCGCCGTTGATGATGTTCATCATGGGAACGGGCAGGACATAAGTGTTGGTGCCGCCGATATAGCGGTACAGGGGGATGTCGAGGTAGGCCGCTGCCGCGTGAGCGACTGCAAGGCTGACGCCGAGGATGGCGTTTGCACCAAGCTTGCTCTTGGTAGGAGTGCCGTCAAGCTCGATCATGGTCTTGTCGATAGCGCGCTGCTCGAGGGCGGACATGCCGATGATGGCGGGGGCGATGACGTCGTTGACATTGGCGACTGCCTTGAGCACGCCCTTGCCGAGATAACGCTTCTTGTCGCCGTCGCGAAGCTCAAGAGCCTCGTTCTCACCGGTCGATGCACCTGAAGGAACGGCTGCTACGCCTTTGATGCCGGACTCGAGGATAACCTCAACCTCAACTGTAGGGTTTCCTCTTGAATCGAGGATTTCCCTTCCTGTAACTTGGATAATTCTCATAATATCTTTAAAAAATTAAGTGGTTTTACTTGTTTGCGGCGCAAATTTAGTCAATTTTGGCAATTATCTGACAGAAATCCGCTAAAATCCTGTCAGAAGCTACAACTCGTCCGGCAACGGGGCGGTTTTTCCGGTAGCAACGACTACCGGCATAGGGGCGTTCCAGCGCCTCAGCCGGGCAGACAGGGTATCGGCCAGCCTGGCGGCGGTTTCGGGATAATCGGCTGCCACGTTGCGTGTCTCTCCTATATCTTCCTTCAGGTTATACAGCTCGACGGCTGCAGCGCGCGCCGTATTGCGGCTGTCCGGATACAGTCTGTCATTTGCAGACCGGGCGCCCTCGCTTATGCGGTATACCAGCTTCCAGTCTCCTATACGGACCGCACTAAGGAAATCTATATCCTCAAGATCGTAAGGCTTCCACTTGTGCGGGTAGTGGAATACCAGCGGACGCTCCGGATCGGGACCTTCGCCGCGACCGGTCACCAGCGGCAATATGCTCTGCCCGTCAAGCTCCTGTACCGTCTCATAGCCGCGCACGCCGGCCATGTCAAGGATGGTCGGGAACATATCCTCGCAGATCACCGGTATGTCACAGCGGCCCACTTTTGTTTTGCCTGGAACGTATATCATCAGCGGCACTCGAATGCCGCCTTCATAGCAGGAGCCCTTGCCCTCGCGGAGCGGCAGGTTCTGGGTGTGCAGCACACCGCCCTTCTGCTTATTCTCCGAATTGCCGCCGTTGTCTGTCATGAATATGACGATGGTGTTGTCCGCTATCCCCTTCTCTTCCAGATAGTCAAGCACCTGGCCCAGGCTGCAGTCCACGCCTTCCACCAGGGAGGCATAGGCGGCCTGACCTTCGTCCATGCCGGCGTCGCGATACTTCTGGGCGAAGCGCTCGTCCGGCTGTATCGGGGTGTGGGTGGCATAGCTGGCAAGGTAAAGATAGAACGGCTGCTTATGCTTTACCGGATAATCGAGAGCCTTCAGAGCTTCCTGCGTAAGTGCCTCTGTCAGATGGGTTTCCGTACCGTAGTACTCCACCAGGTTCTGAACGGCGAAGTCGTTCCAGCGCTCCTTGGTATTGCCATAGTTCTGCATGCCGCTGTAGTCGCGGGGCATACCGGCCATGGTGCCTGCAATATTCACGCAGAATCCATGGTTATACGGGTTCACGCCCGGGGTGCCGGCAGACGCCCAATGAGCCTTGCCTACATGTATGGTGAAATACCCGGCGTCCTTGAGGAACTGCACCAGGGAGTTGGCATACTGGGTATAAGGGACTCCCGGCACGGGGCTGATGCCGTTCATGTTCCAATCGGGACGGGACAGCACATCGCCCGCCAGGGCATCGCCGCTGCCGCTGTGTTCCGCCATCCAGAAACCGCCTCCGGTAGCATCCGACGGGGTGTCGCGCACCGCCGAAGTCCAATTTGTAATGCCGGTATGGGCGGCATTCATGCCTGTCATGATGCTGGTACGGGTAGGAGTAGATACGGCGCAGGCGTAGGCATTGCCGAATACGGTACTGCGCTCGCTCAGGCGCTGCATGTTGGGAGTGTTGAACCTGAGATTGTTGGGATACAGTTCCTCGCCGTACTGTACGCTGCTGTCCACCCAGCCGAAGTCGTCTACCAGGAAGAAGACAATGTTGGGCTGCTGGGCTTTATCGGAACAGGCCGCCAGGGGCAAGAGTGCCGCAAGGCCGGCCAAAGGTTTCTTATTCATCTACTTTTTCGAGTAATTCAGGAGGAATGAAAGACGTGGCTATAGCCGCCACGCCGGTAATTGTAACCACGAGCCTGCGGTCTTTTTTGATTCGTACTATGTAGCCTTCGGCGCCTTTGAAAGGCCCGTCGGTCACCCGTACCTTGTCGCCTTTCTGGTATTTTACCGGGTCGCTGTCCAGGAACTGCAGCCCGGTATCGCCGGAAGAGGTTACGATGCGGAAGATTTCCAGTTCCTTGTCCGGCACCACCGTGGGCTCCTTGGTCTTGATATCGGAGTACACGTAAAACTTGCCGAAGAACTCCTGACGCAGTTTCTTTATTGTCCTGACGTCGGTACGGACGAACATGTACGAAGGCAGGATGTTCTGGGCATAGTACTCGAGCCCCCTTTCGTCGAACTGATCCTTAATCTTCCCGATGCGGCGCCAGAACACCTTCAGGGCGTACCAATGCAGCTTAACTTCTTCCATCCTTGCGCCTGTTATGATACTCAGCCGTAGCTGTGAAAAAAGCGTCTCCGCTGGAATTGACAGCAGTTTCCACTGAATCCTGCACCACTCCTATGATGAACCCTATGGCGACGGCCTGCATGGCAACGTCATTGGGAATGCCGAAGAAGGAACAGGCCATGGGAATGAGCAGCAGCGAACCGCCGGCCACCCCGGATGCACCGCAGGCCCCCAGAGTCGCAATCACGCTCAGGAAAAGGGCGGAGGCAAAGCTCACCTCTATTCCCATGGTGTGAGCTACCGCCAGGGTCATGACGGTGATGGTAACGGCAGCTCCGTTCATGTTGACCGTGGCGCCCAGGGGGATACTTACCGAGTAGAAGTCCTCCTCTACCCCGAGCTTCCTGCAAAGCTCCATGTTGATGGGGATGTTTGCAGCGGAAGAACGGGTGAAGAAAGCGTTGATGCCGCTTTCCTTCAAGCAGGTGAAAAGCAGCGGATAAGGATTCTGCCGGGTAGCGATGAAAGATATCAGCGGATTCACAAGCAAGACGCTGAAAAGCATGCACCCCACGAGCAGCAGAAGCAGGCGGCCATAGGTTGTGAATATGTCCAGGCCGCTCTCGGACACCGCCGTAAACACCAGACCGAGAACGCCGAAAGGTGCAAACTGGATAATCCATTTAACAACCACGGTTATTACATCGGAAATCTCGGAAATCACATTTATGGTGCTGTCGCTCGCCACAAGCTTGAACCCGAAGCCCATAATCACCGCCCAGAACAGTATGCCAATGTAATTGGCCGAGGCGACTGCCTGCAGCGGATTCATGACCATATTGGAGAGCAGGTTCTTGAACACGTCTGCGAGCCCGCCCGGAGCGGATCCGCTGGCTGCATCCTTGAGGTCAACAGTTACCGGGAAGAGAAAACTCCCCGTAACTGCTACAGCTGCCGCCAGGAGCGTGGCGGACAGATACAGGATAATGACAGTACGGAAGCGGGGTCCAAGCCCGCCCTGTGCCTTGGCGATTGAAGAGCACACAAGGAAGGCCACCAGAACGGGGGCTATGGCCTTGAGCGCACTTACAAAAATATGCCCCAGAATCCCGATTCCGGTCCACTGGGGAACTAAAAGTCCGAGAACGGCGCCGATAACCAGTCCGATGGCTATTCTAATCACCAGACTGGTATCGGTCCACTTCCTGATTATGGTCGAGACAGCGCTCAAAACGCTACTCGGTAGCCTTGAAGTAGCGGTAGCTGTTTACGCGCAGCTCGCCGGCGGCAGCATCGTCACAGGCAATAATGCCGGCGGGATGCATCTGCATGGCGCTGAGGGTGCAATAATGTGAGATGGGGCCCTCGACGGCATCTTTGACGGCGTGAGCCTTCTTGGAACCGAATGCAAGCACCACTACCTCCTTGGCTCCCATGACGGTTGCAACGCCTACGGACAGGGCCTGTGCGGGCACCTTCTCGGGATCGTTGTCGAAGAAACGGGAGTTGACCTCGCGGGTCTGAGGGGTGAGGGTGATGACGCGGGTACGGGACTCAAGCGAGGAGAAAGGCTCGTTGAATGCGATGTGGCCGTCTTCTCCCACACCACCGAGGAACAGGTCGAAGCCGCCTGCCTTCTCAATGGCCTTCTCGTATGCTGCACACTCTGCAGCCAGGTCGGGAGCGTTGCCATTGAGGATATGGATATTGGCCTCGGGCTCATCGATATGGTCGAAGAGGTACTTGTGCATGAAGCTGTGATAGCTCTCCGGGTGCTCGACAGGCAGGGCCACATACTCGTCCATGTTGAACGAAATCACATTCTTGAAGGAAACCTTGCCGGCCTTGACCAGGCGGATAAGTTCGTTGTAGGTCTCTATAGGAGTAGAACCGGTGCAGAGGCCAATCACGAAAGGCTCGCTTGTACGTGCCGCTTTTTCGTTAATCTTGTCTGCAATGTAACGGGCCGCCCAAACGGAGGCCTCCACCATGGTGTCGCGAATAATTAGTTTCATATTATTAATATAGTTTTAGGAATACTTCCATTGCCTGATATTCCGCCATTCCAAGTTCGTCGTAGAGTTTGGCGGTATTCTGGGTGCGTTCCTCGGCCCTCTGCCAGAACTCGCGGGAGTCCTCACCGGGGAAGGGAACGATGTCTTTCTGGGAAATGTGACGGAAGATTGCGTGACGTTTCTTCACCACCTCGTCCGGAGACAGGGGAACGGCCATATCTACGCGTCCCAGCTCCCACTCCATCCATGCGCCGCGATACAGCCACACGTGAGTGTCCGCCAGCCAGGGATTCGCCTTCCTATCCAGTTGCTCCAGGGCCTCCAAAGCCGCCTCCGTACACACCCTGTGCGTACCGTGAGGGTCCGCCAGGTCGCCCGCCATGAAGATCATGTGAGGCTTGAGCTTCAGGATGAGTTCCTTGATGATGTCCACATCCGCCTGGCTTCTCGGGTTCTTCTTTATGCCTCCCGACTCATAGAACGGAAGATTGAGGAAGTGCACGTTGGTATTGTCGTTCAGGCCGAAGGAGCGCACGGCGCCGCGGGCCTCGCTGCGTCGTATAGCCCCCTTGATGTTAAGGAGCGCCCTGGGCTCGGGCTCGCCGGGGACCTTGGAATCCACCAGCGCCTTCACCTCGGCAAACTTGTCTGCGTAGCCCAGCTGCGCGGAGCAGTCTATCATCTGCAGCACGAAATCGTCGTTGACTGCCACGTTGCCGGAGGTTTCGTAAGCAACATGCACGTCGTGACCCTGGGAGGCAAGACGGATGAAAGTTCCTCCCATGGAGATTACGTCATCGTCCGGATGGGGAGAGAAAATGAGAACCGTCTTGGGGAAAGGCGTCGCGCTTACGGGACGGGTGCTGTCGTCCGCATTCGGCTTGCCGCCCGGCCAGCCTGTAATCGTATGCTGCAGGTCGTTGAATACCTTTATGTTGATCTGGTCGAAGGATCCCACCTTCTCCAGCAGCTCGCCAAGGTTGTTGTCCAGATAATCCTTATCCTTGAGCTTAAGTATGGGTTTGTGCACGGTCTGGCAGAGCCATACGACGGCCTTGCGCACAAACTTGGGCGTCCAGTCGCAGGGGCCTACCAGCCATGGAGCCACGGAACGGGTGAGCAGACTGGCCGCAGCCTCATCAACATAGAAAGAGATATGGTCGTGACGCTGGAGGTAGGAAGCAGGGCAGGAAGAATCTATCTCGCCTTCCGCAATTGCCTTCACCGCCGGTGCCTTTCCTTCGCCCCAGGCCATGAGCACTATCTTCTTGGCGGAGAGCATGGTGCTGATACCTACGGTGATAGCCTTGTCCGGAGTAGCTGCCACATCATTGTTGAAGTTGTCTGCCTGACGCTTGCGGGAAGAATAAGGCAGACGGACTACACGGGTGCGGGTCTTGTCGTTGGAGCCGGCCTCGTTGAAGCCTACCTGGCCACGCTCGCCAATTCCTATGACCAGCAGGTCAAGCCCGGTGGCAATGGCATCGAACTCGCGGCAATATTCGGTGAGGTCCTTCTGAGGGACGGAGCCGTCGGGGATATGCACGTTCTCCGGAAGTATGTCCACCTTGTCCAGAAGTGCGTCGTGGAGCCGGCAGTTACGGCTCTGGAGCGCATCCTTGGAGAAAGGATAGTACTCGTCGATGGATACGATCTCTACGTTCTTGAAAGAAACCTGGCCGGAAGCGCAGCGGCGGGCCAGTTCGTTGTAAAGGGAAATAGGCGTAGATCCGGTAGTGAGTCCCAGGCGGAAGAGTCCGTCTTTATGGGTGTTGATGGAGTTGACTATGAGGTCCGCAATCTCATAGGATGCAGGACGGGACTCGTCAAATACCTTGGTCCAAATCTTTTCGTAGCTGTGAAGAATGCCGGCAGGCAGATTGTCCTGGATGAGCCCGCCTTCGTAGGGTAAGGTGAAATGCTTGTTCATAGTTCACAAATTTAACAAATCCGGACTAAAAATGCAAGATGTCAACTGAGAGCGTTTAATATTTCGTTTGGATCAGATGTCGTACACAGTTTCTCAAGCGTATCGGGGTCTTCCAGGGATGAGGAAACCCTGGCAAGTATATCCAGATGCTCATCCCCTACCCCTGCTATTCCTATAAGCAGGCGCGCTTTCTCCCCGCCGAAATCCACACCCTCGGGATACTGGAGCACGACTATTCCGGACCGGCGCACCTTTGCCTTGGCCTCTGCGGTTCCGTGAGGAATGGCTACGCCCATGCCCATATAGGTAGTGGCGATACGCTCCCTCTCCAGCATTGCCTCGGCATAACCTTCATCGACATAAGCAGAGGCCTCCAGAAGCCTGCCGGCCCTCAGTATCGCCGCCTCCTTGTCCTCCGGCGGCAGACTTGTTATGATGTTCCGGGCTGCGAGGAGGGGGATTTCTCCACTCGCTTCGCTCGGCCGGAATGACAGAGGGGCCCCTTCTGTCATCCCGAGCGAAGTCGAGGAATCCCCCTGCAGACGCGCCAACAGGGCATCCAGGGCAGGATCGCCAAGGAAATTGGTAATCGGCAGGACCTCCTTGCCACTCAGCCGGGCGCGGTCCGCCAGCTCCTTCTGGCAAATGACCAGCGAGGCATCCGCCGGAATGTCTCCCACTGCGCAATTGGTACACTTTATATCCTGCAGCCCCGCCTTCATCAGCCGCGCCTTGAAACGGGTGGCTCCGAGGGCGCTCGACCCCATGCCGGCATCGCAGGCAAAGACAATCTTTCTTATGACCCCTCCGGCGATGGCAGGACCGGCGGCATCGGGTCCGGGGACAGGAGCGGACTCGCTCTCTCCCTGGAAATCGGGACGGGCCTTGACCATAGGCGCCGCCAGCAGGAAGGAAACCACCGTGCCTATAAGCACGCCAAGGATTCCCAGAAGCGTCTTTCCCTTCGGCGACATGAGTATTATCGATATCAGGCTTCCAGGCGATGCAGGTGCCACCAGGCCGAAATCGACCAGGGTAAAGAAACTCAGGGCGCATATGTTGCCCACCATGACTGCGAGCAGCAGTATGGGACGTGCCAGCACATAGGGGAAATAAATCTCATGGATACCGCCCAGCAGCTGTATGACAACGGCTCCCGGAGCCGACTGCCTGGTACTGCCCTTGCCGAACACCCAGCAGGCCAGCAGGATACCCAGTCCGGGACCGGGGTTGGGATCCACCAGAAACAGCATGGACTGCCCTATCTCAGCAGCCTGCTGAATGCCGAGCGGCGTCATGATACCATGGTTGACGGCATTGTTGAGGAACAGCACCTTAGCCGGATCTACAAGCACGGCCAGCAGGGGGTTGAGCTTGTGTGCAAGCATCCAGTTCACTCCAGCACTCAGCCCGTCGGTAACCCAGGAGACTGCATGGCCTATCACCAGGTATCCGGCAATAGACAGCAACATGGCGATTATTCCGAGGGAGAAATTATCCACCAGCATCTCGAAACCTGCTCCGATCTTGCCCTCCACCAGTTTGTCGAAGCGCTTTACGCACCAGCCGGCTATAGGGCCCATTATCATGGCGCCCAGGAACATGGGGGTTTCCGTTCCTATTATGACGCCCATCGCGGCAACGGCACCTGCGACTCCCCCTCTGTAGCCTCCCACATTCTTTCCGGCGGTAAAGGCTATAAGCGTGGGCAGCAAGTACTTGAGCATGGGAGAGACCATCTTTGCGATGCTCTCGTTGGGCCACCAGCCGCCAGGAATGAATATGGCGGTAATGAGTCCCCAGGCTATGAACGCCCCTATATTGGGCATCACCATCGCGCTGAGCGCGCGTCCGAATCTCTGAATCTTCTCTTTCATGTGGAATGTAAATATACTACTTTTTTCGTATCTTTGCGCCCCCGATTATGAAAGTTCTATTTGTCTGCAATAACGCCTACAACCCTGGCAATGGCCTTAGCGTGTCGGCGCTCAACACCATAAAGAGGCTGAAAGACAAAGGGATAGATGCACGGCTCATGGCTGTGCGCAATCCCGACCCGGAAGGTCCGCAGCCCGACTTTCCCCTGGAGCACTTCGTCTTCCCCATATTCGAGCCTATCATAGCATCAAACGGTTTCTGCTTTGCAAAGATCAGCCGTAAAATGATAAAACAGGCAATAGAGTGGGCAGATGTGGTACACTTCGAGGAGGCACTCCCCCTGGAAGATGTTGCAATGCGCATCGCTCAAAAGAAAGGCAAGGTGTGCGTGGGCACTTTTCATCTGTTTCCTCATAACATCACTGCGAACCTGGGCTTGCCCAAGAGGAACTTTCTCAATCCTCTTATTATGAAATACTGGAACGCGGTGGTGTTTGACAAATGCTCTGACATCCAGTGTCCTACACTGATTTGCAAGCAGTACCTGATGGCCAAACGCACACAGACGCGCTATCATGTAATATCCAATGGCATAGAGATTCCCACGGTGCCGGTTGTGACAAAACCGTACGGAGACATGTCGGAAATACGCCTGCTCTGCATCGGACGTCTTGCCAACGAGAAATCCCAGAATACGCTCATCGAGGCCATGCGATACAGCAAATATGCCCGGAAAATACGCCTGATATTCGCCGGCAACGGGCCCAAGGCCGGCAAATACCTCCGCTTGGCAGACAAACTATTCCGGGACGGAGTAGTAGGCTACAAGCCCGAGTTCGGATTTTACACCCATGAAGAGCTGGGCGAGCTTGCGAGCAAGTGCTATCTTTACATCCACTGCGCCTGGGTGGAAGTGGAAGGCCTCTCATGCCTGGAGGCCACCCGTGCGGGCGCAGTTCCGGTGATAGGAGAAGGCCGCCATATAGGCACGCCGCAGTTTGCGATCTGCCCCGAGAGCATCTATCCTGCCGGCGACAGCAGGGCTCTGGCAGAACGTATAGACTGGTGGATAGAACACCCTGAAGAGCGGGACCGCTACAGCCAGGCCTATGCCGATGCAGCACGCCGCTTCGATGTGGACGACTCCATCAAGGCGATTGTCGCGATGTACGAAACCGCTCTTGCCGACAACAGTCACGAGTCATAATGAAACCCTCCCCCCTGCTGCTCTGCGCCATTCTGGTGTTCCTGTGTTCCTGTGCCAACGTGCGCTACTCCCATGTAGCGGAATCCGCCGAGATAGAAGGGCTCCGGGACTACGACGGGACAATCAGGGCAGTGCGCTACAAAAGCAGCGAAAAGGCTATCAGCGAGCGCAGGATGGTGGTTTACCTTCCAGAAAGTTACTTCAAAGAGCCGGAACGCCGTTATCCGGTCATGTATCTGCTGCACGGCGCGCGCGGCAACGAAGTCACCTGGATAGAAAGGGGCGACTGCTTGATTACCCTGGACTCGCTCAGGCGCGCAGGCTCTGCGGAGGAATTTATCCTGGTGCTGCCAAACGTAAATAATTACTTCTCCGAGGCCGATTACAGGGAAGGGCATGCCGTAAATGCAGTAAGGGCGTTCTGGCTGGTGGATGGTGAGACGGAGACCCATTTCATGCAGGATGCAGTGGCAACTGTTGACAGCCTGTTCCGGACCATCCCTGACAAGTCGGCCAGAGCCATAGCCGGAATGTCCACCGGGGGGCTTCAGTCAATTTACCTCTCCGCCAATTATCCGGACAGCTTCGGCTCCGTAGGGCTTTTTTCTCCATACGCCTACGACACCGTTTTCGGTCTGCGGCACCCCGAATTCTACGGGGGGCTGGGACACAAGATGCGCAGGCAGTTTGCTGATGCGCCCGAGTATTACAGCATTATGATAGGCAATACGGATTTCTTCTATCCGCATATGCGACTGTTCGACCGCAGCATGAGCCGAAAGGGGTACAGACACGAATTCGTGGCCACACCTGGCGGCCACGAATGGTACAACTGGAGGAAGTATTTTATACTGTTCTGCCAGAACGTCTTCCGGAACTAGCCGTTGCCGCTCCGTTAGAGTTCCGTTACGCGGGAATATGCATCCGCAATCTCGGCAATCAAGGGGTCACCTGCGGGAATACCCGTGTATTTTGAGATGGTCGCTTCTAGGCCTGCAGTCTTGATGCTTTCCAGCATCTCTACGCTCTGGGCATCCTGGGGATTGTCGAAATGGAGCGCGCCGCCGATGGCCAGCAGGAGCTTGTCATAAGGCAGACCGAAGCCCTTGGCAGTCATCATAGGAAGGATAAGCCTGTCGTTCGGGGCCAGTTTGCGGAGGGGCTCACGGCCTACGCGGTCGCACTCGTCGCGCAGGTATGGATTGCTGAAGCGGCGCAGTATCTTTTCGATATATGCAAAATGGGCGTCATGGTCGAAACCGAACTTGCGCACGAGCCCTTCGCCGCTCTGCTGCATAGCCTCCTTGACTATTGCGGCAATCCCGGGATCCGCCACGCACTCACCTATAGTTCCTATGCCCTTGAGTTTGCCGAGGTAAGCGGCGGTGGCATGGCCGGTATTCAGGGTGAAGAGCTTGCGCTCCACGTATGCCAGCAGGTTATCCACTGGAGTCATGCCCTTGATTTCGGGTACGGGGCCGACGAAAGACGCACGCTCCACGTCCCACTCGAAATACTCTTCCACAGCTACGTCCAGAGGGATCTCGCAGCGTACCGGAGGCACTATGCGGTCGACGGCGGCATCCGGGAAACCCACGTGTGCGGTGGCCCAGGCTGCGGTTTCTGCATCCAGCAGGGCGTACACCAGCTCCTTCAGCTGCGACGTGGCCTTGAGACCGTTTTCGCATGCAATAACGTTCAATGGCTTTTCGTTGCCGGCAGCCTTGCGGGCAGCAATGCCTTTGGCCACGGTAGGGGCAACGAACTTGAGGATACGCAGGCCCACCGCCGTAGTGATAATATCGGCTCCTGCAATCTCCTGCACGGCTTCTTCGCTTCCGGAATTGACAGCCCTTACGCCTTTTACCACTATGTCGTAACTGTTGTGGTCGGAAACGTGAACCGTGTATTCCTTACGGGAATTGATCTGGCTGAGGAGCTCCTCCACCACATCTGCAAATACCAGTTCATAACCTGCCTGTGAGAGCACTGCTCCGATAAAACCGCGGCCTATGTTGCCGGCGCCGAATTGAATAGCTTTCATTGTTCGAGTATTTGAAATATCAAGCAAAATTAATCAATCAACCGCTCATTTCAAAATTTGTTACCCCTGGAGCGCAACTCCCTAAACAGCAACAACTTACTCATATTGCCTGCATGATACTGCATGCAGGCAGAAACCACAAGTCGCTATAAGTCAAAGCAATATGCGCCAGCGTGCAAGGGCCTAAAGGCGCGAAAGGCTGAGGGAGTCGAGCCCGGCTGCCAGGAGGAAGGCGGTAGCACGGGGGTCGGAGGCCAGCTCGCCGCAGATGCCGACCGGGATGCCGGAAGTACGGCGGGGGGACGAATGGGCCGCAGATACGGTCATTTCGATTGCCCGTCGGACTGCGGGCGACATGGGATCGTAAAGATCGCCGACGGCAGAGTTGCCGCGGTCTGCCGCCATGATGTACTGGGTGAGGTCGTTGGTGCCCAGGCTGAAGAAATCGCACTCCGCCGCCAGGGCCTCGGCGTCCAGCACTGCGGCCGGAGTCTCTATCATGATGCCGAGGGGTAGATCCTTCGCTTCGCTCAGGATGACAAGAAACATCTCCTTCACTTTCCGCACCTCATCCACCGTGCTGACCATGGGAATCATTATACGCGGCCGGGAACCGGGGACGTCCATGGCGGCATCCACTATGGCGCCAAGCTGAACCTCATACAGCTCCGGGTGTGCAAGCCCGAAGCGCACCCCTCTCAGGCCAAGGAAAGGATTGTCTTCCCGAGGCATCTTGAGATACGGCACAGCCTTATCCCCTCCTATATCCAAAAGTCTTATAATCAACGGCTTGTCTGCACAAATCTCCAAAGCCTGGCGATATATGGAACGCTGCTCTTCCCGGGAAGGCATGGAGTCCCTGTCCATAAAAAGGAACTCGGTGCGGAAAACGCCTATTCCATCGGCTCCGGCGGCTATTGCAGCGCGTATGTCCTCAATGCTGCCGGCGTTTACATAGACCTTTCGGCCGGCGGAACGAACTTGCTCGGCGATGGAAGAAACCCCTACCATGGAATCCTCCACGGTCACGATATCCCCTTCTGCAATACCGCTGATATCTGTGCCGAATTGAATGGGAATGCCGTGGGCGTGGGCTATTATGCTGACGTGACTCGTGCTGCTGCCGCGGTGGCAGATAATGCCGGCGATACTGCTTAAATCTATTTTTGCTATATCAGAGGGCAGCAGTTCTTCTGCCACTATGACCGGTTTCGCGGCGCTGCAAATATGCGAGGAGTGTCCCCCATGGGCGCCCTCAGCCGCAGCAGACAAGTTCTCCGCAGAGCGGATGACGCGGGATGCGAGAATGGACGAAGCCCCAGGGGGATACTGCGAGCAACTGTCGGCAGCGCCGCCGAGGGCGTCTTTCAAGCGCCGGAAGATGTCCCGAACGTCATCGACGCGTGCACGGAGGTATTCGTCGTCTATCTCAGAAAACATGGCGCAGATACCCGTGCAGGCCGCATCAACGGCTTCGCTGTCGCTCATCCCTGACGCGATGTTCGCTTCCACCGCCTCCCGGAGCATAGGGTCTTCCAGCATCGCCAGATGGGCGGCATAGACGTCTGACGACTCCGTGCCGTTGGCCAGGGAGGACAACTCGCCGTGGACGGCATCGAAGGCGTCGGAGAAGGAGATTCTTCGCTTCCGCTCAGAATGACAATTAAGAGATTCCAGGGAGCAACCGGGGGATTCCGGGTCAAGCCCGGAATGAGGGATGGGGGCCCCGGGATGAGGGATGGGGGACCCGGAATGAGGGATGGGGGCCCCGGGATGAGGGTCGAATGGGCCGGAACGAGGAGTCCAGAGATATGCAGGTCCGCTGACCTTCATAATCAGGCAAGTGTTTCCAGGAACGACCTTACGGCGTCCAGGGCCTCCTGCTCGCGACCTCCCTCGACACTGATTTCCACCTCGGTGCCGGCTTTAAGGCCCAGCGAAAGCAGGGACAACATAGAGGCGGCATTGACGGATCGCGCCGCAGTGGATATCTTGACTACGGAGCCCTCGAAACTCTTTATGAGTGCCACCAGCTCTCCTGCCGGCCTGGCATGCAGGCCGGTGGGAGCGGATATTACTGTTTTTGCAGAGACCATGATAGTAGATTCTTCGCTGCGCTCAGAATGACAACGTTAGAACGACAAGGCTATTCTTCGGCGGCGAGGCTGCGGGAACGGTCCTTGAGATTCCACTGAGTCAGAATGAGAAGGAAACCAATTACGGATACGCCCGCCATGAGTATGAAAATGGGATGCCAGCCGTAAGTATCTGCAAACTTACCAAGGGGATAACCGGTGATAAGGGTGCTGAAATAGCTCATGAAGCCGATAATTCCCACTGCAGAAGAAGCGGCCTTCTTGCTAACCTCGTTGGAAGCAATTACTCCCAAGAGGGCCTGGGGGCCGTAAAGGAAGAAGCCGGCGAGTGCCAGAACGGTAAGGAAAAGCACCGGCGTGTGCATGTCCTGAATGAAGTGCAGAGCTACAAGGCAGCCCGCTACAATCACCATTTCTATGGCACAGACCCTCTGGCTGCGGCTTTTGAAGAACTTGTCGGAAACATAGCCGGCGAATATCATACCCAGGCAGCCCGCCACTTCAAAGATGGCTACCGTCCATCCGGACAGCGCCTGGCTCAGGCCCATATCCTGGAGCATGGAAGGGCCCCAGTCCAGGATGGCAAAACGGACAACATAAACAAAGAGGTCAGTAAGAGCAAGAATCCAAATTACAGGATTGAGGAACACCTTGTGCAGCAGGAACTTGCGCCATTCCTTCTTGTCTTTGCCCTTGCTCTCGTCCAGCTCTCCCTCAACCTTTGGCAGTTCCGGGAGACCTACGGACTTGGGCGTATCGCGCAGCGTGACTATTATAAAGAATACTCCGAAGAGCGATATGCATGCAGGGACCCAGAAGCAGAGCTGCCAGCTTGTAAGGTAGCCGCAGATGACTGCAGCCACGAAGGCCCCGATGCTGTGCGAAGTATTCCAGATACTCATCTTGGTAGCCAGCTCATGCGGAGGTACCCAGCTGACCATCAGGTGATTGCATGGTGCGAACCCGCATCCCTGGAATATCTGGTTGATAATATACAGCACAGACATTATGGTCACGAAGCCGCCTATGAAGTCGGGACCGCCCTGAGCGCCGGTAATCAGCGTGGTGAGCTTGTCCGTCCATCCGAAGAAGAGGTTCACCGCCACACAAACGCCCAAGCCGATTACCAGGTGCCATCTTGCGTTGGTACGGTCCCCTATCACTCCGTTTATGAGCTTGGAGATTCCGTAGATGATACCGCCTGCAGAAATGATGGCGCCGAACTGCGCCTTGGTGATTTCCGGATAAACCTGTTGCAACAGAGGTATGGCAAAGGAGAAATTCTTACGCACGAAATAAAACATCGCGTAGCCTATCATCGAGCAGATTATGACTCTCCACTGCCAGTACTTGAAACTGTGTTTGGTCTGTTTAACTTGTGCCATGATGCGATTAGCTTTACAATCTGCTAATATACAAAAAAGGCGCGACAAAACGCCGCGCCATATAATAAATCTTCGGATTATCTTCTACCGGGGCCGCCGGGACCGCCAGGACCGCCGGGACCCATTCCGCGGGGACGCATCTTATCCCTGTCAAAAGTGCCGAAGCGCCAGGTAAGGGACAGTATGACATAACGGCCCAGAGTGTTGTTGATGGTCTCGGAGTGATAGTTTGCATTATCCGAGACGCTGAGGTTCTTTGCCTGTCCGAGTATGTCGTAACCCTTCAATGCAAGAGTGACCTTGTTATTGAACAGCAGTTTCTGGATTTCCGCGTTCAGGATATGCTCGGGTTCATAATTCAGGTTGCTTGCATATCCGTCGTACCAGTTGAAGTTGTATTCGCTCTTCAACGTGAGCCCCGCCAGATCCCAGGTCCAGTTGGCTGTAGCGCGGATTTGGTTGTTGAAAGTCATGGTGTTGTCGGACACATCCGAGATGGAGTACCAGCTCTTGTTCATTCGTGTGCGGCCGCTCAGAGACAGCTCCAGGTCATCGCTGCGGTAGGTCACGCGGAGGCGCTCGGTAGCGCTGAAGGTGCGTGTGGTGTTCTCAGTGAACTTGAACTGTCCAAGATTGTATGATTTCAGGAAGTTGTCGTAATCCATATCGCCAGTGGCGGCATTGTAATAATTGCCTATCTGGGATGATACATCATCTCCTCCTACGAGAGAAGAAGATTTGTTGTAGCTCACCCTCGTCATGTCGCTAATGGAGAAATTCGAGTGGCTGATAGGAAGGTTAGCGAACATGTTCACGCTTGCATTGAACGAATCTGGGCCGTTGAACGGCATGGTGTACTGGGCGCCGTTGGAACCATACCATATTGCGTTTACAATAGGATCCTGAACATAACCACCATCGAAACGCACATTGACGGACGAGAATTGCCTCCTGTTGGAATAGCGGTACTCGCCGCGTAGGCTGTGACTGAAATACGGGAAAAGATATGGGTTACCGAATCCAATATTCAGAGGGTCGGTATTGTCGGGTACCGGAATCAGTTTGGACACGCTGGGCTGTTCCGAAGATCCACGGTAGAACAGTCGCATATTCGCATCTTCGCTCATCTCCCACCAGAACATTCCCTGGGGTGCAAAGCGCCAGCGGTTAGGATCATCGTAGGGATCGAGAGCCTTTCCCGCCCTGGTAGTCTCGTTGTGAGTAGTCACGCACCTTGCGGAAAATCCGAGCTGGAAACGCATCTTGTCCGTCTGGTAGAGGGCGTTGGCGCCCAGGTTGTGCATTTTGTTATCGTTGACCACACGGCTGGAATAGAATTCATCTTTCGCACCGTCGTTGAGCATGTCATAGGTATCTTTCACGGATGATGACCTGGACCAGTGGTAGGCATAATTCGCTTCTATGTAGAAATGGTTTCCCAGAGGCTCCGTGTACGTGGCACGGCCGAAGATGCTGGAACTTGTATTCAGCTGCTCTATGGTCTGGTAAGTAGGATCCACGTTGCCCCAGGTACCGGTCGCGTCGTCATAGCCTCCAGAAAGCACAGTTGCTTTGTTGGTGCTGTTAAGCTCATTGTTGGAGTAGCTGTACCGAGTCATGGCTGTGAGGGTACGGCCTGGAATGCCGAGCCTCTGCCGCAGCAGAAAGAACCCGCTGGTATTAAGGTTTTTATTATCACCGAAATTCACGGAGTTGCTTTCGTTAATCTTAACAGACGGGCCGCCGTTGAGATAGTCATAATCCGTAGAGGATAAACTTTTCTGATCGAAATGGCCGCCGCCGAAGTTGAGCTGAGGCTCAAAGAGAATCGACGTATTCTCAGAGAACTTGTGTTCCAAACGCATGCCAACCCTGTGCCCCCAGGACTGGGTATCGTTGGTACCCTCCGAATCGGAAATCATGTTATGGTCTTCCAGATAGGTGGTCTTGGCCTTCTGTTCCTCCACCAGCTTGTGGGTGTTGTTGTACAGATAGTTGCCGCTGAGGTCCATCTTGTTGTCAAAGAGGGTCCACGCGCCGTTTACGCCACCCATCCAGGATTCCGTAATGCCGTTGTCGTTCCAGTTGCCTCCACGTCCGCCGCCGAATCCGCCGCCACCGCCGCGCATTCCGCCCATCATATTGCCGGCCAGATCGTTGAATCCCCGGTTGTTGGTATTGTTGGCGTTGGCAATCAAAGACAGCTGGGTCTTGTCCGTGAACTTGCCCACGAAAGCGGCTCCCTGGTAGCGCCAGTCTCCCTGAACATCAGTGGAAGGCACATCGTGACCGCCGCCTGCCATAATGTTGCCGAAGGCCCCCTTCATCATGCCGGGCTTGATGCTCAGGTCGATGACCTGCTCCTCCTCGCCGTCGTCTATGCCGGTAAACTCAGCCTGCTCGGACTTCTTCTGGATAACCTTGAGCTTGTTGACTATCTTGGCAGGAATATTCTTGGAAGCCAGCTGTGGATCGTCCAGGAAGAAGGTCTTGCCGTCAATAGTTATCTTGCTGATAGTCTGCCCGTTAACCGTAATGGCGCCATCTTCCGAGACCTCCACTCCGGGGAGCTTCTTCAGCAGGTCCTCCAACACGTCGTTGTCCGTGGTCTTGAAAGAGGATGCGTTGTATTCGATAGTATCCTTCTTGATGATGATGGGATTGCCGACCGCCGATACGGAAGCGGCATCCAGCTGCTCCCGGTCAAGCTTCATACGAATCTCGCCCAGGTCCTTAACATCCGGCACCTTGATCTCCTTCTCGTAGCTCACATAGCCAAGGAGCTCGGCCTTGAAGTGATAGGTTCCAGCCCTTACGCCGGTAATCTCCACCTTGCCTTCCGCGTCACTCAGAACGTACTTGGCCGGTTTCTGCTGCCCCTCGCGGGTAAGGGAAACGGTGGCGAATCCTACAGGATCGCCATTGGACTCATCAACAAGCACCGCACTCACGCGATTCTGCGCCATTGCGGTGGCACCAACCATCAGTGCCAACAGCACTGTAACTATCTTAAAATATTTCATATCAGCAGTTAGACGCGCCAATATAGTAAAAGTTTAAAGATTCTTCGACAGATTTCATCTGTCTCAGAATGACAGTGGTTTATTATCTTGAACAATTGTCATCCTGAACGAAGTGAAGGATCTACTTCACCCTGTCCGGATTGTTCGCAACGAACTTTTCCCAGGAACCGCCAGAAGACTTTCCGGAAAGCGGACTGCTGAGAACGTAATAATGGCACATGGCAATGGCCAGGGCATCCGTAGCGTCCAGATGCTTTGCCTCTATGTTTATGCCAAGCGTCTTCTCAACCATCATGGCAACCTGTTCCTTGCTGGCCGCACCGTTCCCGCAGATAGCCTGCTTGGCCTTGCGCGGGGCATACTCATAAACCCTGGCACCGTGTCTGAGGGCCGCCGTCATGGCCGCCCCCTGAGCGCGTCCGAGCTTGAAAATTACCTGTGCGTTGCGCCCATAAAAAGGAGACTCTATTGCCAGGTCGTCCGGGCGGTGGAGCTCGCAAAGGGCATCCACCTTTTCATAAATGATGCGGAGCTTCTCGTAGATGTCATCTACCCGGCGCAGGTCCAGCACGCCCATATCCACGAAATTAGGCTTGCCTGCGTCATCTACACGCACAATCCCGAAACCAAGCAGGTTGGTTCCGGGATCTATGCCGAGTATAGTTCTGGACTTAGTCAATCTTGTCGAAGCCCGTGTAGGGACGGAGGATCTCGGGGATGATTATTCCCTCCGGGGTCTGATTGTCCTCAAGCAGGGCGGCGACCACACGCGGAAGGGCCAGCGAACTGCCGTTCAGCGTATGCGCAAGCTGCGTCTTGCCTTCCGCGTCGCGGTAACGGCAGTGCAGACGGTTGCTCTGGTAAGTCTCGAAATTGCTCACGGAGCTTATCTCCAGCCAGCGGCCCTGAGCGGCGCTCCAGAGCTCGAAGTCGTAGGTAATAGCGGAAGTGAAAGACATATCCCCGCCGCAGAGGCGCAGGATGCGGTATTTCAAACCGAGCTTGTTCACTATGCCCTCCACATGTGCGACCATCTCGTCGAGAGCCTTATAGCTGTCCTCCGGCTTCTCTACGCGGACTATTTCCACCTTGTCGAACTGATGCAGGCGGTTAAGGCCGCGGACGTCCTTGCCATAGGAGCCGGCCTCCCTGCGGAAGCAAGGGGTGTAGGCCGTAAGGCGCTGGGGAATCTGCTCGGCGGAGAGGATGACATCGCGGAAGATGTTGGTTACAGGCACCTCGGCAGTAGGAACGAGATAGAAATCGTCCACCTCTGCGTGGTACATCTGACCCTCCTTGTCGGGCAGCTGGCCGGTACCGAAACCGGAGTCGCGGTTAACCAGCACGGGCGGCTCGACCTCCTTGTAACCGGCTGCGGTATTGCAGTCCAGGAAGAAGTTGATAAGAGCCCTCTGAAGCTTCGCGCCCTTGCCCTTATAGACGGGGAAACCGGCGCCGGTGATCTTGACGCCGAGGTCGAAATCTATGATGTCATATTTCTTTGCAAGCTCCCAGTGCGGCAGAGCCCCTTCCGGCAGCTTTACCTCAGGGCCGCCCATCTTCACCACCTCGTTGTCCTCGGCTCCCTTGCCGGGCTTGACGAGTGCACAAGGGATGTTGGGGAGGAGCACCAGGTTGTTCTCCATCTCGGAGGCGGCCTCGTCCATCCGGGCGAGCAGCTCGCCGGAGCGTGCCTTGAGCTCGGCCACGGCGGCCTTTGCCTTCTCCGCCTCATCCTTCAGGCCCTGCTTCATGAGGGACCCTATCTCGGCGGCCTTCTGCTTCTGCTGGGCCAGGAGGGCGTCGCTCTCTGTCTGGCAGTTGCGGCGAATGGAGTCCAGCTCGAGCACCTTGTCGACTATAGGCTGGGCATCGAAATTCTTGATTTTCAGTTTTTCGACAACCGCTTGAGGGTCGTCGCGAAGCATCTTGAGTGTCAACATGACTGACGGGTTTTTAAGCAAAAATGACCTGCAACCCCGGGAACGAAGTGCAAGTCATTGGTTTACATGATTCCTACGGGCTTAGCTCTCGAAGGGAACTACGGAAACGTAGGACTTGTCGTTTCTCTTGCGAGTAAACTTGACGGTACCGTCAATAAGTGCGTAGAGAGTGTGGTCCTTGCCCATGCCCACGTTGGTGGAAGGATTGTGGACCGTACCCCTCTGGCGGACGATGATATTGCCGGCCTTAACGACCTCGCCGCCGAATTTCTTGAGACCCAGGCGCTTGCTCTGCGACTCACGTCCGTTCTTTGAACTGGATTGACCTTTTTTGTGTGCCATAATTCTTAAGCGATTGCGTTGATTTTAATCTTGGTAAGCTTCTGACGATGACCGTTGAGCTTCTGGAAGCCCTTGCGACGGATCTTCTTGAAAACGAGAACCTTGTCTGCCTTGGCGTCATCATCTATAACGGTAGCCTTTACAACGGCTCCCTCCACATACGGAGTTCCGACCTTGACAGCCTCACCGTCAGCGACGAGAAGCACTTTGCCGAACTCTACGTCAGCACCCTTGGCATCGGCGAGCCGCTGCACAAAGATTTCGTTGCCAGCCTCAACTTTAAACTGCTGGCCTGCAATTTCTACGATTGCGTACATCAAACAAATTTTTTAATGTTTGGGCCTGGAGCGTCTGCCCTTCCGGCAGCCCTTTACGTGCTCTTCGGTCATAAAATGGACCGCAAAGATAGTAATTATTATTGAATTTCAAAATAATATTTTGTAACCCAATACTCGAACAGAGGGTCCAGGATGTGGGGCACGTCTTCACTGTCGAAAAACAGGATCTCCTTTTTGCAGAGTGCGTCCTTCAGTCGCCGGACATTCGCAGAAGAGTTGAGCTCGTAGCGCCGTATGACCTCTGCGCTGCTGAAACGCGTATAACCGTCTATCACAGCGCGGAGCAGCGAGACCTGGAAGGTGGTAAGGTCGGACATGATTGCGCGGAAACGGGGCTGATGAATTGCCAGCAGGTTTTCCAGGGCCTCGTTGAGTACCGGCTCCATGATATAGCCCTTGGAAAGCGAGTCGCAGATCGCTGCAAAACAGTTTATATAGTAGACGTTGTTCTTGAAAAGGCTGCATACCCCGAGAATCAGGTTCCTTTCCACCACCTTGCCGCCGGACAGGAAGCCACGGTTAATGGAATCGGCTATCTCCTTGGAATCTATTTCTTCCAGTTTTACCCTCTCCACCTGCCTGTAAAACAGTTTCCGCCTACCGAAAATCTCATGCATGGCATTTACCTGAGAGCCGCTGAATATGTAGCTCGCAGACCTCCTGTCCTCTTCTGAACGGCATGAGAAAACATCTTGCATGATGTGGCAGATGCGGTCTCCGTCTTCCGTGAGCATAACGCTCTGGAACTCGTCCAGGCAAACGAAAAGGCGATAACCGCAGTGCCGGGCCACCCGGTAAGGGAGAGTGACCATGGCACGGAGATCCTCGTCGTCTATGTCCCAGCCCAGGGAAAGGACTTCCCCGCCCCCCTGCCATGCCAGCTCGTCAAATACGAAATGAGTACCTCCCAGCGTCTCCGCCGCAAGGGCAGTGTAATCCGCAGATGTGGAACCGCAGGCTTTGAGGACTTCCGCCCCGAGTCGCAGGCAGAATGCACTGATGCTGCGCACGTTCATCAGGGGCACGCGGACTACGCGATACTGACCTTCAAACGGTTTCAGGGATGAAAAGACCTGTTGCAAAAGGGAATCCTTGCCCGCCTTGGGAGGCTCATACAGAGCCACGTTTTCCCCGTTGTTGAGCAGATTGGACAATACGGCACACTCGGTCTTGCGCCCTATGAACCAGCGTCCGCTTACCGGCCGGCTATATACAAATGGAGATTCCATGCCCGCAAAACAAAAATGTTACGCAAATATGGCGAGGAAAAACGTGAATTGCAAAAAAAATAATGGTATATTTGTACTTTAAGCTTTTCTTATGAAGTATTACGTACACCCGGAAGCCGAAGTTCTGGACAAAGAACTGGAGCAGTTGCTTTGCAACAGCCTTGCAGGTACTGATCTTGAAGATTTTACTGATTCTGACCAGATAGAGTGGTAGGAGGACAGGCTATGAAAAGAATGTTTATTGTTTTGATTTCTGCCGCCGCACTCATATCCTGCGGTAAAGAACCCGTTTCCGTAGAAATCTCCACCGGACAATCCGCCCGTTTCAAAATCAACGAGATGGACACCAAAGCCTTCCTCTCGGACGGCTACAAGATCTGCTGGGAGGCAGAAAAGGATCAGGTTTCTATATTCGCCAAGACCGACAACTGCCGCTTCACGGCCATTAAGGGAGGCGATGACAGTTTCTGGCTGGAGGGGACCCTGTCCCAGGTCACCGGCAAGTATTATGCTCTCTATCCTTACGATCCTGACGCCACCAACTCGACCGGATTCGTAACGACTACCCTTCCCACCGAGCAGAAGGCAGTTGTGAATCAGTTCAGCAACATAATCGCAGTGGGCTCCACCGAGGGCAAAACGCTTAATTTCCGCAACTGCGTTACTCTGGTTGAAGTAGATCTGCAGACCGACGGGATAAAGACCATCAGCATGCGTGGCAACAACGGAGAACTGATTGCCGGAACGGTACGAATAAGTATCCCGTCCAAAGACGAAGGCGTTCCCGTATCCACGGTCGTCAAAGGAGACAAGGAGGTTTCAATCTCCGATGGTACAGTACTGCAGAAAGGAAAGTATTATCTGGCAGTTATCCCCCAGACTTTCAGCAGGGGTATTACCCTGACGCTTGAAGGTGATGGGATAAGGGCTGTAAAATCCACCACCAAACCTGTTACCGCAAGCCGCAGCATGCGCCTGCTGACAGGCGGGCTGGATCTCCAGACCGTTTCCGCCGATGACAGTTTCTGCCTGAGTTATGATGACGGCAATCAATCCGGAACCATATACCCCGGAGAAGATATCAGCCTGGTCTATTCTTATTCCGGCGTCAATTCGTTCAATTACACAATCAAATCTTCAGGCTATACCGCAGAATACTTCCTTGACGGCAGCGAGTCGGGTGCAGACGCCTCCGCCATAATCGGTGCAGGGTTCTCCGGGGCATCCGGTACCGTTGACCTGAGCCCGACACTGCCAAGCGGAGGAGAAAACGACAACAATACGCGACTGAAATCCGCATCCTTAAGGGGAACGAAAGACAGCCCGATAGACTTGTCTACGGACAACAACATTCCGGGAGTTTCCCTCAGCGGAGTCAATACAGCCAATTGCTACGTAGTACGTGCCCCCGGTTGGTATTCCTTCCCGTTCGTATACGGCAATGCCATTGAAGGCGGCAACGACAACTCCAAGGCCTACGCACCGGGGGCCGCTTCCGCCAGCATGCTCTCCCCCTTTATAGACGCAAAAGGAAACGGTATCAGTTCTCCTTACATCGGCGGAGTTGCAGGCGCGCGCCTGGAATGGGAAGACGCCCTCTGCCTGATTGACAGGGATATTTCCGTGTACGGCGGCTCCGGCACGGACGCCAGAATACGTTTTTACGTACCTGCCGAAACGATCCGCGAGGGCAACGCCATGATAAGCGCACTTGACGCTCAGGGCAAGGTTCTGTGGAGCTGGCATATATGGGTTTGCGGAGCCTCCGACTCCGAACTGAGTCCCGTAACCATCACGAACAAAGCCGGTAACGATTTCAGATTCATGCGAATTAATCTGGGGTGGGTGGCGCCGTATGACACTCCCGTAGTGTACCCGGAAAGAAGGACCAGGGTACGGCTGACAGAGAACGGAAGCGGCAAGTCCATACAGTTTACTCTGGTTCAGCTGGGAGCCTCGCTGCCCGCCAACGAACTTGGCAACTGTACCTTTTACGAAGGCGGACGCAAGGATCCTTTTGTCGGCAGCAACGGTACCGACGTCAAGGACGCCAGGGGCGACAACATCAAGAAAATCTGGTACACGACAGCCCGCAGGGATACCATAGGCACCCGCGCCGCTCTGTTGGGCAATGATATAGCCGCGTTCATCAGTAACCCCACGGTATACAATATCGATTCCGGCGGAGATAAGAAATATAGCAATTTGTGGAATGCCACCCAGGATAAGGCGGACGGTCCGGCGTACAGCATAGTGAAGACGGTATACGATCCTTGCCCTGCAGGCCTCAGCCTGCCTCCAGTCAGCGCATGGAGTGCCTTCAGCACAACTAATACCGACGGTGAATTCAACAAGGGATGGAATTTCTGGAGCAAACCCAACAAGGAAGGAGAGACCGTGTTCTATCCAGCCTGCGGTTCCATGAGCACCAGCAACAACACTTCCACCTCGGTGTTCGGCTCCCTGCGCAATGTAGGCACGCATTTGTCTTACTGGGCCGGCAACGGCAAGAATACTACTTCGACCTACTATCTCAGCGCATATCACTATTACACGGAGGATGGCAAACTGATGAGCTCAGTAGCCACAAATTACGGCAACAACCGTCAGGCCGTATTACCTATCCGCCCCTGCTTTGAACAATAACTATGAAAAAGATACTCTTAGCGCTGCTGCTCGCCGCAGCCCTCCCCTGCCACGGCCGCAACTCGGTAGCCATCGTGACCGACCCGGCCACTTTTGACGCATGCAAGGAATCCGTGGACCGCTATGCCGCCGCAATCAGACAGTACGACGGCAAAGATGTCATGCTGCTGGTTGCCGCATGGACCCCGGAGCGGCTGCGCGACACCCTGCAACTGCTGCACGGAAAGCGCAGGCTGGAAGGTGCGGTGCTGGTAGGCGACATTCCCGTGGTCATGGTCCGTCAGGCCCACCATCTGTGCACCGCATTCAAGATGGACCCCAAAATGCCGGACAAACGCTCCTCGGTGCCTTCCGACCGATTCTACGACGACTTCGACCTGCGTTTCGAATTCATTCGCCAGGAAGACGGACTCTGGTATTACAACCTCTCTCCCGAAGGAGCCCAGCGCGTTCGTTGCGACATCTACACCGCCCGCATAAAACCTGCCCGTACCGACCTGGAGCACAGTTTCGAGGAGCTTGTCTGCGAATTCCTGGACAGGGCAGCCGAGGCAAAGCTTCAGCGTGAGCCGCTCGACAGGGTGTTCCACTTCGGAGGCCATGGCAACAGTTCCGAGAGCTTCAACGCCCGCATAGACGAGGAACGCGCATACTATGAACAGTTCGGCCTCAAGGAGCCTGCCGGCCAGGTGCGTTTCCTGAATTACGACGAGGAACGCTACACCCGCGACCGGCTGAAAGCTGCCCTGGCCGACCCGGAAGTGGATTTCGCCCATCTGCATACGCATGGTGCGGTAGGAGCCCAGTACATCAGCAAGGAGCCTTATACCTTTATGGCTACCGAGCACATGGAGTACGCCAGGATATTCCTCAGGGAAAAGATGCGCAGCGCAAAGGACAAGACCACCGCTGCCGCCAGGCTTCAGGCAAATTACTCCGTGCCCGAAAGCTGGCTCGCCGGCTGGGACGACCCTGAAGTAACCCGCCGCGATTCGCTGAAATCCGCGTCCGTCGACATCACCCTGGCAGACCTGGACGGCTACAAGCCCGCCGCGAAAGTCGTATTGCTCGACGCCTGCTTCAACGGAGCCTTCCTGCATCCCGATTATGTGGCCGCCCGCTACGCCTTCGGGCACGGCAGCCGCTGCATGGCCGTCACAGGCAACAGTGTGAACATAATCCAGGACCACTGGAAAAATGAGCTCGCCGGAATGCTCGCCGCCGGCTACAGCGTGGGCGAATGGTCAAGACACTACATGACACTGGAGTCCCATCTCTTCGGCGACCCGACCTACCGTTTCCAGGCCACCGCGCCCAGGAATCCCGACGTAACCGTCTGCCTGAAGATTAACAACGGCAGATACAGCCAGGCCAAGTGCATGGAACTGCTGCGGACCAGCCCTTACATGAACGTACGCCTGGAGGCGTTTTACTTCCTGATGCGCGAAGCTGCCGATATCAAGTTGATAGACAGCGCGATACGTGCCGGGCTCAACGATTCCTATGAGATGCTGCGCCGCATGGCCGCCCGGTACGCCGAGAACTACGGAGACCCCGGTCTGCTGGACGAGCTGGCAAGGCACTACATGGACCCGCAGGAGACCTCCCGCGTACGCTATCACCTGCTGAGCGCGCTGTCGTTATACCCTGCCGATGATGTTGAATCCGCCCTCAGGAACGCATGGAACGGCATCTGGCCGGTTTCAGCCGACTTTGAGGCGTCAGTAAAACGCATCTGCGACGGAATAAGACGCAGCGACAAGGAGCTTGAAGCCCTGAACGACAGACACGTAAACTACAAAGACAGGTTGTTTACCATCAGGCACCAGCGCAACGCCTGCCTGCCTGCAGCCATAGATCCCCTTATCGAGATGGTTGCCGATGAGGGGGCCGACAAGAGCATGCGCATGGATGCCGCTGAAGCGCTCGGATGGTACACTCACTCCTGGCGCCGTCAGGAAATATACGATGCGCTGAAGGCCATGACTGACCTCAATCCGGGCGTAGATGAAGAAGTATACCGCAGCATAAGAAGACTGGAAGACAATGCGCATACCCGCTAGATTGGTACTCCTACTGGCTCTGCTGGCACTGCCCACATCACTTGCAGCCCAGCAGAAAGCCGAAATCCATGGCACCGTGAGCACGCTCGAAAACGGCGCCAGGGTGCCTGTAGACTATGCGGTAGTCCTCCTGAAACCGGCAGGACTGTATGCAGTAACCGACGCAAACGGAGCATATAAGATAAGCGGGCTGGACCCGGGCTCGTACGACCTGAACATACAGCTGATAGGCTACGAGACCGTCGACACCACCCTGGTGATACGCCAGAGCGTACGCAAGGACTTCGTGCTCAAGGCCAGCAGTTTCCGCCTGGAAGAGGTGCACGTGGTGGCGGAGGCGTCCAAGGCCGGCGAATCCACCGCCTCGCTCATATCCCGCCAGGCCATAGACCACAGCCAGACCAGTTCCCTTCGCGACATCATGGCCCTGTTGCCGGGAGCATCCATCACCAACCCGGACCTGAGTTCCGCACACAGCATAAGCCTGCGTTCCGTAAGCGGCAGCGATATGAACTCCCTTGGCACCGCCATTATAGTTGACGGCGCGCCCATGTCGAACAACGCCAACATGGAGGGCATAACGGCCGCCATGAACGGAGTGTCCTCCCCTATCGCCGGCACCTCTGTATCGGCGGGCGGAGCATCTCCGTCCGGAGGCATAGACGTACGCCAGTTGTCTACAGACAACATTGAGTCTGTGGAGGTTATACGCGGCATCCCGTCCGTGCAGTATGGCGACCTTACCTCCGGAGCCGTGATTATCAACTCCAAAGCCGGAGCCGAGCCTCTAACCGTCAGGCTCAAGGCCGATCCCAAGATTTACCAGGTTGCCGCATCGAAGGGATTCCGGCTGGGCGAAAAGGCGGGAGACCTGCACATCAGCGGCGACTACGCCTACAGCAACGCCAAAACCACCGAATCCTATGCTTACTACCAGAGGTTGAACGTCAAAGGACTGTGGTCCAAGACCTTCGGGCCGCTGGTAACATCCACCGCCCTGGACCTTCGCTTTGGCAAGGACACCCGCGACAAGAACCCGGACGACCTCCGCACCAACCTGGCCTCCGGCGGTACCAACATTGGCTACCGCATCAACACCAACGGCACCTGGAACATCAACCGGGGCTGGTTCAAGACACTGCGATACGACGTATCCAACAGCCTCACCTGGAAGGAATCGTTCCACGAGCAGGACAACACCAACGCGGTGGCGATTTACACCACCAACATGGAGAGCGGCACTACCGTGGCGAACCTGCCTGGCCTGCGGCTTTACGATACCGACGGCAATGAGATTACATCCCTGGGGACCTCGGATGCGTACGCCATTATGACGCCTTACACCTACTTCTGCCATTACGATTTCTATGGCAAGGAGGTCAACACCTTTGCCAAGCTGACGCTCAACATATTCAAGCAGTGGGACAAGACCAGCGAGAAGATTCTTTTGGGCACCGATTTCAAGTCGGACGGCAACCTGGGCCAGGGGCTCGTATTCCCCAAAGACTGCCCTCCAGGCCGCAGCAACAGCGAATCCGGCTACCGGGAGCGCCCGCTTTACGATATTCCATTCGTGAACCAGAATGGCTTCTTTGCGGAGAGTGTATTCCGCACCCAGCTATTGCAGCGCACCTTCAATCTCACCGCCGGCGTCCGCCTGGATCTCGTTAACGGCAAATCCGCCCTCTGTCCGCGCGTTAACGCGTCATTCGAGCTTATTCCGGAAATATGGACACTCCGAGGAGGATGGGGAATAACGGCCAAGGCACCTACGGCAGCATACCTCTACCCCACCAATGCCTATTACGACCAGGTGAACATAAACACCACGGAGGCCGCGTTGGAAAGCGACCGCAGGGTTATGGCCACCACGCGTATCTACTCCACCGAGAATCCGGACCTCCAGATTGCCCGTAACCGCAAGGCCGAGCTCGGATTCGACCTGAAGATCGCCGGCCGTTACCGCCTGGGCGTTACCGTCTATGACGAGTTGATGAAGAACGGTTACAGTTATTCCAGAAGCTACGACAGCTTTGCATGGGTGCCATACAAAACCTGGAAGATTGCCGGTCACGATGCCTCCGGCGCCCCCCTGTTCGCAACAGACACCGACACTCACCGTTTCTTCGGCTTCTACAAGCCTTCCAACAACACCTGGGAGCACCATTACGGACTGGAATACGAACTGGACCTGGGCCGGTTCAGCGCTATACGCACGTCGTTCTTCCTCAACGGAGCATGGATGCACAGCATGAGCACCTCGTCGGGCGAAACTTTCGCCCTTAACCTCAAGAACGGCAGTTATGTTAACAGCCACGTAGCCGTGTACGATCCGGGCGTAAGCAAATATCACAGCGAGCGTTTCCTTACCACCCTCAGGACAACCCACAACATTCCGTCCATCGGCTTCGTGGTTACTCTCACCACACAGCTTAACGCGTACACCATGAGCTGGACTGAATACCATAACGATAAAGCGCCCCAGCGCTACATCAGCAAAGATGACGGGCAGGTGTATGAGTTCACAGCAGCGATGGCCGGGGATTCAGAGTACCGTTACATGGTCGGACAGCTGTCCGACTCCCGATTCATAGTAAGCCATACCATTCCGGTCTTGACTTTCAACCTCAACGTATCCAAGGAGATACGCAATTTTATGACTGCCGCGTTCTACGTCAACAACCTGTTCAACTCCAGGCCGCTCGACCCTTCGGAGATTACCAAGGGCAGCTACAGCGAGCTCGGCACCCCAATGTATTTCGGATTTGAATTAAAATTGAAAATATGAAAAGATTTGTTTGCGCCTTGATCTTTCTGGCAACTGTCTGCTGTTGCGGGGAGAAACCTGATAACCCGGAGGATCCCGGCAAGCCCGACAAACCGGGAGTTACAGCGGTGAAATGGACACCGGTTATAGACGAGACTGCCCTCGGCGGAACTCCGAGTCCCGGACTTTATAAAGTTACTATCACCAATGTGGGAACCGAGGAAGTAAAGGTCTTTTCGGTCAAACCGGACTCACAGGAAAGCTTCGAGATAGTTCCCGGAGTTTATTCCGTCACCGCTCAGGCCCACGGCAACCAGGGAGGACGAGCCTACAATTACATCGGCTCCCTGAGCAGCGTAACCATTACCGATCCCAACGGTGTGAGCACGGTCATAAAAGTCTCCGCCTCAGTCTCTTCTGCACTGGTATTCAAGGAGATACACTATAACGCCAGCAAGTCAAAGAATACTGCCGGCGAGCTCACTAATTCCAATTACATGAGGGATACTTTCTTTGAGATATACAACAATTCCGAAGATACGGTCTATGCCGACGGCCTGTGCTTAGGAGACCCGTTGAATCACAAAGTGTTCCATTTCGCAGACAAGGTTGAAAACGAATCTGATTACGTATTCATCGGCACGTATGTGTGGCAGGTGCCAGGCAATGGTACGGACTACCCCATAGCCCCTGGCGAATCATTCATAATTGCCGCATCCGCAATTGACCACACGGCCGTTTCCAACAGCCTGGACCTCTCTACCGCCGAGTTCGAGTGCATCTGCGACAAGTACGAACAGAACGGCCAGAGTGATGCCAATGCCGTGAATATGATACTGGCCTGCACCATAAAAATAAGCCAGCTGGCAAACCAGTTTGGAAGATTCCTTGACGGGGCATGGGTTATCTTTTACCCCTCGGTACCGTTGCGTAAAGACGGCGAATATCTGGAATCTGACCAGCCAAACAATTACGGCCTGGAAGTACTCAAATCTGACATACTGGATGCAATCGATCTTCTTAAAACTGAGAATCCGGACGACAAGCGCCTGGAGCCCGAACTCGACGCCGGCTGGATCAAGTGCGAGACCACCGGCGGCAACCAGAGTGTCGTACGCAAAGTTGCATCAACTCGCGAGGATGGCAGCATCGTGCTGCAAGATACCAACAATACCAGCGAAGACTTCACAGTGAACAACAAGCCGGAGATACGCCGTTACGGCGTCAAGAGGCCTTCCTGGAGCACCTGGACCTCTGCCCAATGACGAAAAGGCTGACATATGTCGCATTACTTCTGCTGGCTCCCCTGACTGTATTCGCCCAGGGAGCCGGAGACAGGGCCGCACTGTTGCTGAACACCACACGAGCCATCTGGTTCCAAAGTGCCAACGCCTCCGGCCTTGCCTTCTCCGCACCGGATGCGTTCAATCTGGTGGATGCCGCCTATTCTTATGAAGCAGGCGACTACAGGCGCATGCAGAGCGGCACATCAAACGGCGTGTTCGACTTCGACACCCAGGGAGCTTTGAAGGTCGGCAAGGTGCAGTTGTGGGGCCGTTTCCGTTACGACAATACCGATGAGCGCGGTTCCTCCTTCAACACCCTGCTTTACGACCCTTACGACGAACGTTTCATGTACACCGCCGCCGACACCGTGGCCGGGCAATGGAAGAAGCAGTCGTACGATATGCAGTTCAAGGCCGCAGTGCCCATAGGAGAGCATCTTGCTGCAGGAGTTCATGTGGAATACAAGGACCGTATCGCTGCGGGGCAGATAGACCCCAGGGCGGAATCATTTAATTACTCCGTAACCGTCCGCCCGGGGCTTTCATGGAAGGCGGGGCGTAGCGTCTTTGGCCTCAACGGTCTGTATTCCAACACTTTCGAACGCTCGACCGCAAGCATCAGCAACACCCAGGAGACACAGAAAGTATATCTGCTGAGAGGCCTGGGCAACTGGGTTGGGGAGCAGGTAGGCGGCGGAAATGGCTTAAGTACCATGTACTTCCGCTGCAACAGCTGGGGCGGAGGGATGCAGTATTCGTACAGCTCCGACTGGCAGTTGATGGCAGAAGCCGGATACTGCAGTCACGCTACGGAAATCCACGAGAGCGCCACCCAGCCGAAACCCCATGGCGATACCCGCAAGCAGGATGTTTCCGCCAGCGTCACCGCGTTGCTCGGCAGCAGATGGCTGCACAAGTTGAGTCTATCCTCTGAAGCCTCCATCACTTACGGCACAGAGCATACTACTGAATATAACACCGAATCCGGAGAAAGGGAAATCACTTATTCGGCCCAACAGTGCAGGTTGCTGACCCTGAATGCATTGCTGTCATACGACGCATTCCTGACCGACGGTGGCAGCTACAGCTGGCATTTGTCCGGCAGTATGGGAATGGAGGCCAAGAGGGACAGTTACGCTCTTCCGGCTTCCCGTTTCGAATACACAAACGTCTTAGCAAGTGCGGGTGCGGAACGCCGTATAGGATTCTCCGGAGGCAGTTCCCTGCTGCTGGGGCTCAGGCTCGCTGCTGTGAAGAATCTGGATGCAATTTATGAATACAACGGCCACAGGACCGGAACGCCACCGGTAAGGGACCTTTATCCGCACGACCTTGCCATACTTTCTGCAGACCGCGTAAGTTCCAGGCTGGCTGCGGAATATGCATTCCCCGTGGGGGAAGGTCTCAGACTCGCCTTCTGCGGTGCGGGAGAGATACTCTTCGCTTCCTGCAAAGACGCCACCGACCTGTCCGGGCTTACCCTCCGTCATCGGGCCGCCGTCCTCGGTGCCGTCAGATTGTATTTCTAATTTCCGGGCTCAACTGCCAGCAGGAGGCCCCTCCACTCAGGGGCCCGTGGCCGCCCGTGGCCACCCCGCAGGGCAGATGTCCCTCGGGGGACTACAGGGGGGGGGGGAATACGTCTCGTAGAGACGGGAGGGGCCCACAAGGAGATGCCCGGTCAGGCCGGGCATGACGCAGTGGGAGGGATGAGCGAAGCGAAGGCTTCCTGAGTGGAGGGGCCTCCTGCTGGCGAAAAAAACCAGCGTTGGTTAAAAGGGACAAAAAAACAGCCCCCGAAAGGAGGCTGTTTTTTCATAATGGTATCTTACTGCTACTGGGCTGCTTCTTCGGCCTTGCGGATGCAACGCACCTCAACACCCTGCAGAAGGTTGGTGTAGCTGACACTCAGACGTCCGTCAGGATAAGCTGCGGTGAAAGTGGACATCAAGCAGAAGAACTGCACATTGTTTCCAGCCGCATTAGGCATATAAGGAGTAGAACTCAGGATCTGGTTGAGAGCGGACTTGGGGATCCATTCGGGCACAGAGCACTTGGTAGCATCTGTAGCTGCCTTATTGTAAGCGCCGGTCTGAGCGGTGGAAGTCTTGCCACGTACGCCAAGGAATGAGAAATTCCATCCAGCCTCGTTGAACTTCTTCACGGTAGATCCCTTATAATCCGTCACGTAATAGAGAGCGGTAGGATCGTCAAGTGCAGGCTCTGCAGGCTCAACGGAATCGTCCTTGTTGCAGGCACCGCAGAGCTTGTTGAAGTCTTCCTTGAGAGGGATGTACCAGCCGGGAGGGCAGATACCCTGGGTACCCTTGTACTGACGGAAGTTACCCACGTTGGTACCAGCCTGATAATCAGCCTTGGTTCCGAAGGTAATATCTTCAACCTTTACGCCGAAAGCGGTAGGGATGTCATACAGGTAGCCATCCGTGAAATCGGTCCTGGCAGTGCAGTTGGTACCGTCAGTGTCGTAGGTATACCAGATACCGGAATCCTCAACAGGATCAGCGGAAACGGTCTTTCCCTCAGGAACATAAGCCAGAGGGGCGGCCATCCACCAGCGATCGTCTGCGAGCTTCACCACAGGATACTTCTTGCCTTCATAGATGAAGTAATTGTTGTCGAGGTCCTCGAAGATCTTGATGCCCTCATAGGAAGTGTAAGGTTCGCCGCCTACGATGACATTGATAGGCATACCGACATTGCCATTGGCATTACCCACGAGAGGGAGCTTCAGGACAGCGGCATCACCCTCCACCTTCACGGGACCTTCTGCGGTACCAAACTTGATGGTGGCAGGAGCTTTTGTCTTATCGGTGTAGGCATAGCGGAACTTACCGAGGAGAGAACCTGCAGTTGCAGCGCCCTCAATGGTGCAGTTGACCGTGCAGTTGCTCCACTCGAATGAACGGCCGGCATCAGGGTTGTGAGATCCGAAGAGACCGCCTATTGAACCACCCTCGGCAGCGTTGGTAAGCTTACCGGTATTTTCAAAATTGTTTGCACCCTCAGTGTAAGCATAACCGGCAATACCACCGACCTCGGGCTGCTTGCCGTCTACATCTGAGCAATAAGTCTTGGGGTAAATGACCTCACCGCTGTTCTTGAGGCCGTCCAGGATGCCGTTGACAGCACCGAAGAGACCGCCAAGGCAAACCGGAGAATCGGAAACGCAGGAAATGGTTCCGGAGTTCTCGGCGTTGGTCATCTTGAAACCTCCCGAGTAGCTGCCTCCGATACCACCGACATAATTGAGAACGTCTTTAACAGTAAACACGTTCTGGAGGGTTATGTCACCGGTGTTGGAAAGATTCTCAGCAATACCTTTGGAGACAATCTGGCCATAGATACCGCCTACGTAGTTCTGGGCAGTAACGGAGGAAGGATGCTTTTCCTGGCAGCCATCAACAACAAACTTGCCGCTGTTGGAACAATTATCGATGTTGGCAGACATGAAACCGACGATACCACCGGCATTGACGGTCTTGGTCTGGGTCTTGATAGTTATCTCACCCTTGTTTTCACAGTTGCTGACATTTGCACTCGAATAGCCGATAACGCCGCCGAAACACATCTGGGGACCGCCTGAGTTGACCATATATGCAATAATGTCAAGTACACCTTCATTGGAGCAATTGGAAACGGTGATGCCGCTTTCTGCCTTATTGGTCTTGTTGGCAGCATAAGGACCTGCATTACCGAACACACCGCCGAAAGTACTGTAGTCGCTGTTACCGCCGCTCTGTGCCATGCTGGTACCGCCGGCGAAATAAGCCTCGGTAGAAACCTTGCCATAGTTGTGGCAATTGGATGCGCCACAAGTGACATAACCGGCCACGCCGCCGATGCTGGCATCGGTTGCAGCTTTGACCTTGGTCATATCTCCAGTGTACTTAACATCTCCATAGTTGGAACTGTTATGAAGCTCTCCTTCAACTATACCGGCAACGCCGCCGAGTGCAGGATAACTTCCGGAACCGCCTTCAGGATAGGACCACTCAATGTTGCCCTTATTGACGCAGTCGGTAATGATGCCCATGGGCGTATCTGCATTGGCAACAGAAGGAGTTTGTCCTATGACACCGCCGATACCGAATTTCTTCATGTCTCCGGATTTACCGTTGAAGAGGAACTTGATGTTGCCCTCGTTGACGCAATCTCTGACGATAACTTCTTCGGCCATGGCCTTGTTACCTACACGTGCGGCAACACCGGCAATAGCGCTGCAGCTTGCGGAAGTTCCGAGAGTAACGTCAATATTGCCGCTGAACTTACAGCCGTAAACATAACCGGTGGTGGACTCACCAACCACACCTGCGCAGTAGATACGGCCTGCGGTAGGAGTGTTGACTGTGATGTCACCCTTGACTTCGCAGTCGATAACTTTACCCTTGGATGCAGAAGCGATGAATGCAATACCGGTCATATCCTCAACGGGATCGGTCCAGTTGATGACACCGTTGTTGACCTTGACGTTCTTGACCTCAGCGCCCTTCTTGAGGTTGGCGAAGAGGGCGTTGCTGACAGTCAGGTTGTTGAGGGTGAATCCCTGTCCGTCGAAGACACCGCCGTAATTGGCTGCCGGAGCGATCTGTGCGCCGGAGCAGTCGATGTCGTTCATCACGCGGACTTCCCATGCATTGGGATAAGTGTCGGCAGCGGCAAGGAACTCGGCAAGCTCATCAACCTTGGTAATCTCCAGATACTTGTAAGCCTCGGTAGCGGTAATATCGCCGAGATTGAGGCCCTTGTTGCGCTCTATCACGATAGGGTCCTCTTTCTCGCGGGTGGCCTCCTTCACGGAAGCCTTTGCTCCGGCAAGTGCATATACGGAGAATCCCTCTATGTTGGCGGCAGGTGCCACGGCAGCATAGTAGTTGGTTCCGGGAACGAAATCGCAGACTACCTTGGCAAAGGACTTGCAGGCATTGGCGATCACGGGAGCCTGGCTTCCGTCGCCTACAGTCACGGAGATATCACCGGCGCTGCCCGACTCGCCCTTGTAATAGATGTCAACTTCGCTCACGTTCTGCGTCTGGCCGACGTTGAACTCGATGAGCGACATGACATTGCGGAACTGGGACAGCGAAGAGGCGCTGGCAAAATAGGCTACGGATGCGAATGCATTGGGAGCAATTACCTTGCCCTCCGGAATGACCTGCTCGGAAGGGATAGACATGGTAACGACACCCTCTGCGCACTTCATTTCCTCCTGATAAGGATAAGCAGCGATGAAGGTCTCGGTTCCCTCGGGGACGCTGCCGCCGAACTGAACACCGTCATAAGATCCGTTGGTGTTGATAGCGATGACCTTGAAAGGAATAGGATCGCCGGCACCGTTGGCAAACACAGCCACTTCCTCACCTACTTCCCACATGATGATCTTGCCATTCATGGTGGCTTTGGTCTCGGGATCGAGCTGTGCAGTGAGAGTTACGGGCACATAGCCCTCGGGTACTACATCAGGAGAAATCTTCTCGATGGGTGCAACCTCTTTTGAACAGGAGACTGCAGCGGCCAGAACAAGCGCCGCAAAAATGTAAATCTTTCTCATAGCGCTTTCTGTTTACCAAGTGAAATCTTCAATGTCACCGAATTCCTCGGTATAACCGTCGGGGCTTTCGCAAAGCAGGTCGGCGAGGACCTGCTGCCCAATCTCTGTAGCGGGGGCCATATACCCCTTTACGAGTGTGAATTGTTGTTTTTTCTTGGTCATAAATGTATAATTAATGGTTAATAATGTTTCACACTATTCACTCAGATAGCAAATATATAAAAATATTTGTACAATGGTGCATGCGGGAATAAAAAAAGTTCCCGAAACATTGACGTTCCGGGAACCTGTATCGGGCTGAGAATTTTACTGCTCTTCCAAAAGACGAAGATGCTGGACGTATATCGCCTTCTGCTTTGCGATGCGCCTCTTCACGGAAGGCTTTTCGAAATTCTTGCGGGCGCGCATCTCGCGGACAGCACCCGTCTTCTCGAACTTGCGCTTGAACTTTTTCAATGCACGCTCGATGTTTTCGCCTTCTTTAACTTGCACGATGATCATTCCTTATATCACCCCCTTTTCATTTTAGGACTGCAAAGGTATAAAAAAAATTCATATATTTGTTCTGCTTAGCGTAAATATTTATGAAGAAGACCATTTTGACCCTCACGATCGCCGCCCTGTGCCTTTCAGCGGCAGCTACGGTCCCCCACAAATCATCCATTCCCGACATCCCGGGATATGTAACCCTCAAGGGAGATTTCCATATTCACACCAACTTCAGCGACGCCTCCGTGTGGCCTGTCACCCGTGTGGATGAAGCCGACTTCGACGGTCTGGATTTCATCTCCATAACCGATCACCTGGAGACTCACCACCAGCACCTGCTTAACGATTTCGGGGCCAAGGTGAACCGCAACTCCTCATACGAGCTTGCAGCCAAGACCGCCAAGAAATACGGCATACTGGTTATCCACGGAGCCGAGCTCACCCGCGGCACCCGCATCTTCCCCGGCCATTTCAACACCCATTTCATCAAGGACGGAGATGCCATTGCAGCCGCCTCCGAGGCACACAACGGCAAATACGGGAACGATGAGTTCAAGCAGGAAGAAGAGGCCATAAAAGCCGGCCTGAAAGAGGCCAGGAGCCAGGGCGCCTTCATAGTCTGGAACCACCCCGACTGGGAACAGCAGGCCCGGAATGAGACCAAATGGTGGCCCATCCATACGGAAGTCCTGAACGCCGGGCTGATGGACGGTATAGAGATAGTCAACCGTTTCAGCGGATACGACCCGGAAGCCTTCCACTGGGCCATTGAGAAAGACCTGGCGATAGTTACCGGCACCGACGCCCACAAAGCCATGTTCCAGTGGGTCGATTATGAAAAGGGTGAATACCGTCCAATGACCCTGGTATTTGCCACCGAGCGCTCTCTGAAGGGCATACGCGAAGCCCTGGAAGCACGCCGCACCGCCGCTTACGCAGACCGCTGCGTGTACGGGAAGGCAGAATGGCTGGAGCCGCTGCTCAAGGCCTGCCTGCAGATTAGCGACATCAAGTATTCCGAGAAAAAAGTTTCTTTCAATGTAAAGAATATCAGCACCATACCCATTACCTTAACCAAGGCGCCCGGCAGCGAGCAGCTGACTTACAACCGTCTGCTCTACATCAACGGAGGTGAAGACCTGAGTATCACAATCAACGGCTCCGACAGCCGCAAACCCATAGGCTTGGACGAGTTCGATGTGAATTTTGCAATTGCCAACTGGCTGACCGACGTCGATACGCCCCTGACGGTCTCCTACCACTTTGTGATGCCCGAAAAATACCGCAAGAAATAGCAGATTTCTGCTAAAAAGAAAAGCCGGCTGCAATCAGTCGGCTTTTCTTTTTAGCAGGGGGGATCGGGGGGAATGCTCCCCGTGCCCCTGGGGGCAGCGCGTCAGCGCGGACGCTAAATCGTTCCTTGCTCAAGCATGGCAGTTGCCACCTTCATGAAGCCGGCGATGTTCGCTCCCTTCACGTAATCTATGCTGCCGTCGGGCTGGGTGCCGTACTTGACGCACTGTTCGTGGATGGAATCCATGATGAAGTGCAGTTTTTCATCTACCTCGGCTCCGCTCCAGCTGATATGCTCGGCGTTCTGGGTCATTTCCAGGCCGGAAGTCGCCACGCCGCCTGCATTTACAGCCTTGCCGGGAGCGAAGAGTATCCCGTTGTGCTGGAAGAAGTGGATAGCTCCGGGCTGGCATCCCATGTTGGATACCTCGCAGCAGCAGAAGCAGCCATTGGCCTTGAGTTCTTTGGCATCGTCTTCCGACAGCTCGTTCTGGAACGCGCAAGGGAGGGCGATATCGACAGGGATGCTCCAGCTCTTCTTTCCGGCTATGAACCTTGCCTTCTGAGGGAACTTGGTTGCCATATCCTCAACGCGGTCGCGGTTGGAGGCACGCATAACCAGCATGTAATCAATCATCTCCCTGGTAATACCGTCGGGAATCTCGCAGACGCCGTCGGGACCGCTGATGGCCACCACCTTGGCGCCGAGTTCGCTGGCCTTGATGCAGGCGCCCCATGCCACGTTGCCGAAGCCGGAGACAGCTACCTTCATGCCCTTGATGTCCTTGCCCGCCTTGTGCAGCAGGTTCTGGGTAAAGTAGAGGGCGCCGAAGCCGGTAGCCTCGGGACGCAGGATAGAGCCTCCCCAGGTACCGCCCTTACCGGTAAGCACGCCGGTATTGTACTGGCGGGCCAGTTTCTTGTACATGCCATAGAGATAACCGATCTCGCGTCCGCCAACGCCGACGTCGCCGGCAGGAATATCCTGGTCGGGGCCTATGCACTGCCAGAGCTCCATCATGAAGGCCTGGCAGAAGCGCATGATTTCCTCGTTGCTCTTGCCTTTGGGATCAAAGTCGGAACCACCCTTTGCACCACCCATGGGGAGAGTGGTCAGAGCGTTCTTGAAAGTCTGCTCGAAGCCGAGGAATTTGAGCATGGAAGGAGTGACAGCCCTGTGGAAACGGAGACCTCCCTTGTAAGGTCCGATGGCGCTGTTGAACTGTACACGGTAACCGGTGTTGGTCTGCACTTCGCCATTGTCGTCGACCCAGGTAACACGGAAAGTGAAGATACGGTCGGGCTCGACCATACGCTCCACTATCTTTGCCTGCTCGAATTCGGGATGCTGGTTGTAAACATCCTCTACTGATTCCAAAACCTCCTGAACCGCCTGGAGATACTCTTTCTCTCCAGGATACTTGGCCTGGAGACGGGCCATAATGTCTGTAGTTTTCATTTAATGATATTGGTTATTAGTTATTTGACTTCCCATGTGGACCCGCTGTGAAGCAGTTCATCCACACTGTGTATCTTTGACTTCGCCATGACGTCCTTGACCTGGTCGCGTACGCCGTCGTCGTAAGTGATATCCTTGACGTCCCTGATGACACCGAGCGCCACAGGATAGTCGGGGCCCTTCATATCCGCCAGGGCCATCTGAAGGCCTATGTTGTCCTCGTGAGGATGATGCACCAGCACGTCTTCCATAGTGAAACCGCCTTCGCCAATGTGCACCACGCGTATCTTGCGTCCGTCGAACACGAGGCCCTTTTCGGAATTCTTGCCGAACACCATCTTCTCGCCGTCGCGCAGGACTATGGTACGGTCAGCGCGAACTTCGGGATCAGATATAGCCTTGTGCGCTCCGTCGTTGAAAATGACGCAGTTGGTAAGCATTTCCATAACCGAGCAGCCGTCGTGCAGGGCCGCAGCGGTCATGATTTCCTCATTCAGCTTCAGTTCCACATCCAGCGAACGGGCGAAGAATGTACCCTTTGCGCCCAACACCAGCGATCCCGGATTGAAGGGATGCTCCACCGTACCGTAAGGAGACGTCTTGGTGATCGCACCGAACTTGGAGGTAGGAGAATACTGTCCCTTGGTGAGTCCGTAAATCTGGTTGTTGAAGAGGATGATGTTGATGTCTATGTTGCGCCTGATTGCGTGGATAAAGTGGTTTCCGCCGATTGCCAGGGCGTCACCGTCTCCGCAAGCCTGCCAGACGGTAAGCCAGGGATTGGCAACCTTGATACCGGTGGAAATGGCGGTAGCGCGCCCGTGGATGCTGTGGAATCCGTAGGTGTCCATATAATAAGGCAGACGGGACGAGCATCCGATGCCGGACACTACCACATAACGCTCTTTCTCGTAGTTCAGTGCCGAGCTGACCTTGGGGAGAGCCCTCTGGAGAGCAGCCAGAACGGCATGGTCGCCGCAACCGGGGCACCAGCGGACTTCCTGGTCGGACTTGAAATCCTTGAATGTAAGATTTGCCATGGCTATATCTCCTTCTTGATTGCGTCCACGAGTTCGCTCACAAGGAACGGCTGTCCCTGGACCTTATTGTACTGCAGGTAATTGAACTGAGGCATGCTGGCACGCAGGTAACCCACGAACTGCCCGCTGTTGAGCTCACATACCAGAATCTTTTCGAAAGCGGAAAACACCTCCGCAGTATTCGACGGAAGAGGGTTGATATAGTCGAAATGTACGTAAGAGACTGCATCTCCAACTTCTTCCACCGCATTGAGCAGGTGGCCGTAGGTACCGCCCCAGCCCACTACCAGCAGCTTGCCGGAAGACGGGCCGCGGAGGATCTCAAGCTTGGGAAGTTTCCTGGCGACGCGCGCCACTTTCTCTGCACGCTCACGCACCATGAGTTCATGGTTGGCGGGGTCCGTGGAAAGCACGCCGGCATGGTTCTTCTCCAGACCGCCCACCCGGTGCTCAAAGCCCTTCTGGCCTGGGATCGCCCAGCGGCGGACAAGCGTTTCCTGGTCCCTCTCGAAAGGCTGGAAACGGTTTCCATCGGCCAGGATACCGTTCACGAACGGCGGCTTGATATCCGGATAATCTGCCATTGCAGGTACTCTCCAGGGCTCGCTGCCGTTGCCGAGGAAGCCCTCGGAAAGCAGCATCACCGGAGTCATATGCTCCAGCGCTATCTTGGCAGCCATAAAGGCAGCATCGAAGCAGTTGGACGGTGAGTGAGCTGCTATGACGGGCATGGGGCATTCTCCATTACGGCCATAGAGTGCCTGGTTAAGGTCGGACTGCTCGGTCTTGGTAGGGAGGCCGGTGGAAGGGCCGCCGCGCTGAACGTCCACCACCACGAGCGGCAGTTCTGCCATAACGGCCAGGCCGAGAGCCTCCGTCTTGAGCGAAAGGCCGGGACCGGAAGTTGTGGTAACTGCCAGGTTGCCGGCGTAGCTGGCGCCTATGGCAGTGCATATTCCGGCTATCTCGTCCTCTGCCTGCAAAGTCTTGGCGCCCAAGCTCTTGTGTATCGCAAGTTCCTCCAGGATAGCCGTCGCGGGAGTAATTGGATAGGAACCGCAGAAGAGCGGCAGGCCTGATTTCTCGGATGCGGCAAGCAATCCCCATGCAGTGGCCTGGTTACCGGTGATGTTACGGTAGGTGCCGGGCTTCTTGTTCTTTGAAGGAGCAACAGTATAGGTGTTGGGGATAGCCTGTATATTGGCGGCATAGTTGAAGCCGTCGTTCAAGACCTTTTTATTAGGCTCGATGAGTTCCGGATGCTTCTTGGAGAACTTGCGCTCAAGATACTGGTATATGTATTCCAACGGACGGCTGTAGATGTAGCAGGCCATGCCGAGAGTGAACATATTCTTGCACTTGAGCACGGTTTTCGGGTCCAGTCCGCTGTCTTTCAAAGACTCCTGTGTGAGGGTGGTTATGGGTGCGACAATAAGCGTACGGTCCTCGACCTTAAGTTCAGTAAAGGGATCGTCGGTCTCGAAGCCTGCGCGGGACATGCCTTTTTCGTCGAAGGCATCGCCGTCTACCAGTATCATGGCCGTAGGCTTGCACCATTTGGCATTGGACTTGAGCGCGGCCGGGTTCATTGCGACAAGCAGGTCGCAGAAATCGCCGGGGGTCTCTACTCCCTCGGAACCTATGTGTACCTGGAAACCGGAAACGCCGGACACGGTGCCGTGTGGCGCACGTATCTCGGCGGGAAAATCGGGGAAGGTGGCCAGGCCGTTACCGTAAATCGCAGACATATCTGCGAAAAGAGACCCGGTGAGCTGCATACCATCTCCCGAGTCTCCGGCGAACCTGATCACAACATCCTTTAAGTCAACGACTTTGTGTTGCATTTTATGTGGCTTGTAAAATACTATTGAACTTGTGCTTCGGCTTTGGCCTGAAGTTCTTTCTGGAGGGACTCGAGAGTCCTGTCATCGGGGATTCCGAGAGCTTTGCGCGCAGCCGGTGTAAGGTCCGTACTCTGTGCAGGATCGATGTAAAGGGCGCTGGTCTGGTCGATCACATAGATGTAACCGCCTTCCTTGGCGAGCTTCTCCACCGCCTCCTGGGCCTTCTGGTAAATGGGAGCCATCAGCTGCTGCTGTTGCTGCTGAAGCTCGGCCTGAACCGTCTGCTGGAATTCCTGGATACGCTGCTGGATATCAGTCAGTTCCTTCTCCTTGGTCTCGCGAATCGCCTGTGTCCAGGTGGCAGCCTTCTGCTGGTACTGCTGATATTTTGTATTGAACTCATCTGCCATGGCCTGGTAAGTCTCGTTTGCCTCCTTGCTGGAAGCGTCCATGGTGGTGCGTGCCTGGTCTGCCTCAGGCATCAACTGCACCAGTTCGGAGAAGTTGACATGGGCGAACTTCTGCTGGGCAAAAGCCCCTGCGCTCATCATTGCCAAAGCGGCAACCAAAAGAATCTTTTTCATATTATCAAACTTTAAAATTGTTGTCCTATAACAAAGTGGAATTGACTGCCTCCGTGATCCGCGTCGTCGAAGCCGTAGCCCCAGTCGACGCCAAGGAGGCCAATCATCGGCAGGAAGATACGCACGCCGACACCGGCGCTGCGCTTGATCTGGAAAGGATTGAAATCCCTGATGTCGCTCCAGCAGTTACCTCCCTCGAGGAATCCAAGCACGAAGATGGTGGATGAAGGCTGGAGTATGACGGGATAACGCAGTTCTATGGTGAACTTGTCGTAAACGTTGCCGGCATAAGCGGAACCGGAAGTATTGTAAGGAGTAATCTTCTGAGGGGTGAGACTGTAGTTCTCGTAACCGCGGAGAGATACGATCTCAGTACCGTAGGTCATGTATCCGGACATGCCGTCACCGCCCACGAGGAAACCCTCGAAGGGGGAATAACCCCAGTTGCGGTTGTAGAAGCCCAGATAACCGAACTGGGCCCTGGTCATTAGCACCAGATCTCCGACCAGCTTGCTGTAGGTTGCAGCCGAGAGCTTCCACTTGTGGTACTCAATCCACCTGTAACGCTGCTGCACCGTCCAGTTGTCATACTGCACGTCCTGCCAGCCGATAGGCTTTCCGTCGCGGGATGTAATCTTCTGCCCGTCGGGGCCGTAATCGAAGTTGCGGAACAGCGAGAAAGGAGGGGTAAGCGCCAGGGACAGCGAGAAGTCGGACCCGGAACGGGGATAAATCTGCTGGTCCGTAGAATTACGCAACAGGTTGACGGTATAGCTTATGTTGTTGGATACACCGGTATCGAAGATGAAACCGTAGCCGGACCAGTTCTTGAGCCTGTAGGTCTGCCAGCTAAGGCCGTTATACAGCACGAAGTAGTTGTCCGGCCATTTCAGGCGGTTACCCAGGGATGCCGCCGCACCGAACACCTCCATCTGCTGGTCGTTGCTAAGTATGCCGAGCCAAAGGTTGGAGTTGGTGTAGCGGGTATAATATCCGGAAAGGTTGAGAGACGTAGGCTTCTTTCCGAACAGCCAGGGTTCGCTGAAGTTGGCGGTAAGGGCCGTATAGTACTTGCCGTTGGTCTGGAAGCGGAAAGACAGGTTCTGGGCGTCTCCGAGAGGCACAGGCCGCCAGGCGCTCTTGTCGAACAGCCTCCTGGTGGAGAAGTTGTTGAAGCTTACGCCCACGGTGGCCACGAAGGTGTTGGCGCCCCATCCTCCGGAAAGCTCCAGCTGGCTGGAAGGTTTCTCGGTAACGTTGTAGACGATATCTACGGTGTTGTTAAGCTGGTTGGGGATGATGGAGTAGCCGGTGGCGGGGTCGGCGATGGCCTCGGGATCGAACTGTCCCAGGGAGGCGATTTCTCGTATGGATCTCTCGAAATCGGACTGGCGGAACAGGTAGCCTGGACGGGTAAAGACCTGCCGGCGCACTACACGCTCGCTGGTAAGGTCGTTGCCGTTGATGACTATGTTGTTGAGAGTAGCCTGCTTGCCTTCGGAGATACGCAGTTCCACATCCACGGAGTCGTTCTGGATATTGGTCTCGACGGGCGTAACGCTGAAGAACAGATAGCCGTAGTCGCGATAGAGCTTGGAAACGTCCATCTCGTTCTGCTTGCCGCCTCCGAAAAGGCGTTTCTCCATGGTAACCACGTCGTAAACATCGCCCTTCTTCACCTGAAGGACCTCGTTCAATGCGTCTGTAGGATAGACGGAGTTGCCAGTCCAGCTGATGTCCCGGAAATAGTATTTGTCACCCTCTTCGAATACCAGGTCTATGGCCAGTTTCTTGGGTTCGACGTAATAGATGGAGTCACGTACCAGGCGTGCGTCGCGGTAGCCGGCCTCGTTGAAGGCGGAAATCACCGACTTCTTGTCGTTGATGTACTCCTTCTCGTTGAACTTCTTGCTATTGAAGAAGTTGTAAATCTTGTTGGACTTGGTCTTCTTCATGGAACGTGCGAGCTTGAAGTCGCTCACATGGTCGTTCCCTATGAAGTTGATGTCCTTGATGCGAACCTTCTCTCCCCTGTCGATGTCGAAGTTCACGCGTATGGCGTTCTTGACTATGGTATCCTTCTGCACCTCGGCCTTGACCACGGCATTCAGGAATCCCTTTTCGGCGAAATAACGCTTGATGATGTCGGAAGAAGTTTTCTCCACGTACTCCGAGAATTCTCCGCCCCTTCGCAGGTTCAGGCGGTCCTGCAGTTCCTTCTTGTCTCCGGACTTGATGCCGGAGAAGGTCCAGCGGGATACCCTGGGACGTTCCTTGATGACAATCTTGAAATATGCGGAATCTGCGTTCTCGCTGAGATGGTCTATGACCAGGGAGACGTCTTCGAAATAACGCTGCAGCCAGAGACGCTTGACTATTCCGGCCACGTCGTCACCGGGAACCGTAAGCTCCATACCTTTCTGAAGGCCGGTGAGCTGAATTATCTGGGACGAGCTGAAATAGCTGTTGCCCTCTACGCTCACGCCCCCCACGACATATTTCCTGGGATGCGTGTAATCTATCTCCACCTGGCTGTCCTGCGCCCGGAGGGCGGAGCACAAACCCGACAACATCAAAAGGACAACTATTAATCTTTTCGTCATCTTCTAGCTATAAGACCGCAAATATACGGAATTATTTGACTTTTCCGAAACGTCTGTCCCGGGAAGCATACTCTTCCAGAGCGGCCAGATACTCTTGCTTTCTAAAATCAGGCCAAAGTGTATCTGTGAACACAAATTCCGTATATGCAAGTTGCCACAGCATGTAATTGCTTATTCTCTGCTCGCCGGAAGTGCGTATCATCAAGTCCGGATCGGGAATTCCTGCGGTGGCCAGGAAATCTTCTATCTTCCTTCCACCGGTTTCCGCCATGCGCTCCGCCGCCTGCTGGATATCCCATTTGCCGCTGTAGCTCAGGAAGATGATTATGGTCATGTGGGAGCCCCCGGCGGTGCTGGCCTCTATACGGTCTATAGTTGCATTCAGTTCCTCTGAAAGACGTGCCCGGTTCCCTATTACCCGGAAGCGCACCCCGTTCCCGATGAAGGTCGGGAGTTCCTTTTCCATCGCCCTGAGCATCAATCCCATAAGCGCAGTCACTTCGGCCTCGGAACGGTTCCAGTTCTCTTCTGAAAAAGCGAAGAAGGAGATGTACCTGATGCCCAGCTCATGGCTGGTCTGCATAACCGCACGCACGCTTTCCACCCCCTCGAAATGACCCTCGACACGTTCCTTGCCTCTCTGGCGGGCCCAACGGCCGTTGCCGTCCATTATGAAGGTGACGTGTACGGGAAGCTTTGACAAAGATTCCATAATTATTGATTCATGTTTCGGACGTCCCCGCCCCAGAGAAGACGGGCGCGGAGAGCCTCTATGAAATTTGAGCCGCCGAGAACCACTCGCTTAAGGGCCTCGGGCACGGCATGTACGCTGACGGATGAATCGGCCGGTATGTCATAAGCCCGGTTGTCCACGCTCAGCCGCACCCTGGAGTCGCGGGAGCGGAAAGACAGGCGTATGTCTGCGGTATCGGGGACGACCAGTGGACGCACATTCAGGTTGTGAGGAGCCACCGGCGCTATGATCAGGACTCTTGCATCCGGCATGCAGATAGGGCCGCCGGCACTCAGTGCATACGCCGTGGAACCGGAACTGGTGGCAACCAGCAGGCCGTCCGCCCAATAGGTCGGGAGAGGCCGGGAATCTACGCTCACGTTTATTCCCAGCATTGCAGCGCCCTCGCGAAGCACACATATCTCGTTCAGCGCCAGCTGGGGACCGTCTGCACTGCACCACCCTTCCGCACACAGCATGCCGCGCTTTTCCACGTAATAGTCCCCCCGCTGCAGAGCCGGAGTGACGTCCTCGGGTTTGTTTTCCGACAGAAAGCCCAGACGGCCGAAGTTGACCCCCAGTACTGGCAGGTCCAGTTCAGTAGCCATTGCAGCGGCCGCCAGATAAGTACCGTCGCCGCCGAAACTCAGCAGCATTTCCGTCCCTTCCTGGACCTCGCCGGCAGCACTTACGGGGCACACATCGAAGCCGGCGGCACCCAGTTCGGCCAGCAGACCTAGCACCTTGGGGTCGAGTTCCAGACGGCTGTCCTGTATATAATATGATAGTTTCATATCAGGCTTCAAATTTAGCACATTTTTTGATATATTTGCAGTTATGACAAGACTTAGCGTCAACATAAACAAGGTTGCAACGCTGCGCAACGCACGCGGCGGCAACATGCCGGACGTACTCAAGGCCGCACGGGACTGCGAGCGCTTCGGAGCCCAGGGCATAACAGTTCATCCGAGACCGGACGAAAGACATATTAGATACTCCGATGTAACGGCTCTCAAACCACTGATTACTACCGAGTTCAACATAGAGGGCAATCCTATCCCCCGCTTCTGCGAACTGGTATTGCAGGTGCGCCCGGACCAGGTGACCCTGGTTCCGGATGCGGAGGATGCCATCACCTCCGATGCCGGCTGGGACACAATACGCAACCGGGACTTTTTAACACGCACCTGCGCCCTTTTCAAAGAGGCCGGGATACGGGTGTCGGTTTTCGTGGATCCGGACCCGGAAATGGTTCGCGGAGCGGCGGCCTGCGGAGCCGACAGGGTGGAGCTGTACACGGCAGCCTACGCCGGGCGCTACCCCAAGGACCCCGCCGCTGCGGTGGCCCCCTATTTGAAAGCCGCACAGGCAGCGCGTGAATGCGGCCTGGGACTCAACGCGGGGCACGACCTTAATCTGGACAACCTGGCTTTTTTCATTCATACCATTCCATGGACGGACGAAGTTTCAATAGGCCATGCGATTATATGCGACGCCCTCTACATGGGCCTGGAAAGCACAATAAAGTCCTACCTTGAAGAGATTCGGAAAAAATAGTTACATTTGCATTCTGCATTATAAGAAAACAAAAAGATAAAAGATGAAAAAGATTATTGCAGGCGTCTTCGCCACTGTTATTCTCACTGCTCTCACAAGCTGCAACAACAATAACGCTCCCGCCGCCAATACCGAAGGTGAAAGCGTGGCCGCAGCAGGTTCCATCGTGTATTTCGACCTCGACAGGGTATTAAACGAATACGACATGGCCAACGACCTGCGCAGCGTTGCTGAGACCAAGGTCAACAGCATCAACCAGGAGGTGAACCGCCGCGGAACCAAGCTGGAGAAGGACACCAAGACCTTCCAGGATAAGATCAACAAGGGCCTCATGACCCAGTCCGTAGCCGAGATCCAGTACAAGAAGCTCCAGGAGCAGCAGAACAGCTTCAACCAGTATGCCGCCCAGAAGCAGCAGGAAATTGCGGAGGAGCAGCAGGTCATGATGAACCAGATTGCAGATGCCATCAAGACTTTCATTGATGAATACAACGCAGAGAAGGGCTACGCCATGATACTCACCACCCAGGGTGACATCCTGCCCGCCCCCGTGGTCACTGCAGACCCTTCGCTTGACATTACCGACGACATTCTCGAAGGCCTCAACGCAGCATACGTCAAGAGCAAATCCGAGAAGAAAGACTGACGCTGATTGAAAATCGCCATACTGTCCTGTTTCTATCCTTTCAGAGGAGGAGTTGCCCAGTTCAACGCAAGCATGCTTGCCGAGCTGGGCAAGGAGCATACTGTAAAGGCCTTTAACTTTACCGTACAGTATCCCAAGCTGCTCTTCCCCGGCAAGACACAGTACGTGGCGGAAGGAGATACGGCCGTACCCGTGGAGTCCGAGGCTCTGCTGAGTACGGTCAATCCTTTTTCCTGGCGCAAGACCGCCAGGGCAATTCGCAAATGGGGTGCAGACCTGCTGATAGTCCGTTACTGGATGTCCTGGTTCGCCCCTTCGCTGGGCTCCGTAGCCCGTCATCTGGGCGGCAGCTGCAAGGTTATCGCCGTGATGGACAACGTGATACCTCACGAGAGCCATTTTTTCGACAAGCCCCTGACATGCTGGTTCCTGAAAGCTGTTGACGGCTGCATCACCCTCAGTGACGAGGTCGCGGCAGACCTGCTCAAATGGAAGCCGGACGCCCGTTACACCGTCCTCCCCCATCCCGTCTATACCCATTTCGGGGACAGGATTCCGCGTTCGGAAGCCGAAGGCATCCTTGGCCTGGACAGCGGACGCAAAACCCTGCTGTTCTTTGGCCTCATACGCAAATACAAGGGGCTGGACATTCTTCTCGAAGCATTCGGAGGCCTGCCGGAAGACTACCAGCTGCTCATCGCAGGAGAGGCCTACGGAGATTTCTCCGAATATGCAAAAGCCATTGAAACCAACCCCAACAGGGAACGCATCAAGCTGGTAGAGAAATACATACCGGACCCGGAAGTCGGTCTTTACTTCTCTGCCGCAGACGCAGTTGTGCTGCCCTACCGCAGCGCCACCCAGAGCGGAGTCGGAGCCCTGGCCACCTGGTTCGAGGTCCCCATGATAGTCACAGATACCGGTTCCCTGCGCCGCAGCGTGGAAGGCAAGGGCACCGGAATGGTGGTAGACAAGGCCGAAGCAGGCTGCGTGCGTGAAGGGATACTGCGATTCTTCGACACGCCCGGACTCAGGGAAAAATTCGTTTCCAACATATTGACGGAGAAGAAACGCCTGACATGGTCCGAATTCTGCAAGGGAATAACCGGTTTTTACAAGACACTATGAGAAGATATCTCACAGCCATGCTATTACTGATGCTGGCGCTGCCTTTCAGCGCCTGCGCCCAGTGGTACCTTTTTCCCGGCGCCCGTCCGGAATCCGACAGCACTTCCGTTACAGTAAGGGACAGCGTTACCGTGGCCGCCGGAGATAGCATCAGGGTAGCCGATGCCGTTACTGACTTTTATGAGGCAGAGGACAGCGTGGCCGTAATTCCGTGCACCCGGGTGGCGCTGATACTGCCGTTCAAGAGCACCGGCGCACCCAACAGCAATTTCCTGGATTTCTACTGTGGAGCCCTTCTCGCAGCCGACGCCCTGAGCTCGGACGAAATGCACTACAGGATAGACGTTTACGATTCCACAACAGGGCTTCCGTCGGTCTGGCAGCTCGACAGTTGCCAGCTCATCCTGGGCCCCGTGGGACTGGAAGATATGGAACAGATGCTTCCCCGTATGCGCGGGAGGTATCTGGTGTCGCCGCTCGACCCCAAAGTGGCAGTGTTGACAGAGAGCTACAACGTTATCCAGGCTCCCTCAGGATGGGAATCCCAGGCCGATGAGCTCGTGAGCTGGCTGGGCGAGGACCTGCGCGGCGGTGATACCGTGGTTCTGTTGCAGAGCGACGAAGAAGCCGCAGGTGAGCTCACCGGAAGGCTTGCCTCCAAACTGGGCGAAAACGGCATTTCCTATGTGGTAAGTTCCTCCCCTTCCTCGTTCGAAGACAGGGTGAGGGGCAGCTGCCGTTTTGTCATAGCCTCCGAAAACGATGAATTCTCAAGCTCTGCCATACGCGAGATTGCGCTCATGAACCTGCGCGGTGGCCACAACGTGGTTTACAGCACTGCCAAGCTCCGCAGTACCGCAGATCTGGAAGTAGAGAGCCTGCATGCAGCGGCCGCCCACATCGCAGCCAGCTATTATGCAGACCCCGGAAGCATACCGGTACGCCGTTTTACCGAGCGTTACCGCAGCCTGTTCAAGGGAGAGCCCAGCCAATGGTCTTTCCAGGGCTACGACCTCATGAACTATTTCGGGAGCCTGGCCGGGAGCAACCCTGCGCTATGGCAGGAAGAGCTTTACGCCAATCCGGGCAAAGGCCTGCAGACCGACTTCGTGTTCGATGCCAGCGGCAAGAACAACACCGCAGTGCGCAGGCTCAAGTATAACGCCAACAACACCATTTCAATATTGAAGTAGATGGAGAAAGTAAGATGCCTCATTATCGGCGGAGGTCCCGCCGGATACACAGCGGCCATTTACGCGTCCCGCGCCGCCCTCTCCCCCGTCCTTTACGAGGGGATGGAGCCCGGCGGCCAGCTCACCACGACCACCGTCGTGGAGAACTTCCCCGGCTTCCCCGGAGGAGTGGACGCCAACGCCCTTATGGCGGATATGAAGGAGCAGGCCGCACGCCTGGGAGCGGACATACGCAGGGGCACGGTAAGTGCCGTCGATCTTTCCCGCAGGCCTTTCAAGATTACCGTTGACGGGAGCAACGAGCTGGAAGCCGAGTGCCTCATCATCGCCACTGGCGCCACCGCCCGCTATCTCGGTCTCGAGTCCGAGCTCAAATTCCGCGGGCTCGGAGTGTCCGCCTGCGCCACCTGTGACGGCTTTTTCTATCGCAAAAAAGACGTGGCCGTGGTTGGCGGAGGAGATACGGCCTGCGAAGAGGCCACCTACCTTGCAGGACTCTGCCGCAAGGTTTACATGATAGTACGTCGCGACGTTCTCAGGGCCTCCGTGGCCATGCAGCAGCGCGTGGCCGCGACTCCTAACATAGAAATACTCTGGAACTGCAATACCAGGGAGGTCCTGGGAGACTCTTCCGGAGTTACCGGCGCGCGGCTGGAGCGCAAGGACGGGGAGGTTTTCGACATTGCAATCGACGGTTTCTTCCTGGCCATAGGTCACGACCCCCAGTCCAAACTCTTTGCCCCCTGGGTCAAGACGGACGAGGCCGGTTACATTTTGACTGACGGACGCTCATCTGCCACCAACGTGGAAGGCGTTTTCGCCGCAGGTGACGTTCAGGATCCCACTTACCGCCAGGCCATCAACGCAGCCGCTTCAGGCTGCCGGGCCGCCCTGGATGCTGAAAAATTCTTGAAACGATGAAAACACGACTGATTGCTGTGGCAGCTGCCCTGCTTGCCGTCTTCAGCGCCTGCAAAACCCAATATGAGCTCCTGCTGGAGAGCAATGACGCGGATGCCAAATACAATGCCGCCTTCGAATACTTCAGCGAGGGAAAATATAACAAGGCGAGCCAGCTTTTCGAGTCGCTGTCGGTAATTACCAACGGCACGGCAAGGGACGATACGGTCCAGTACTACTGGGGCCTCAGCAACTACCGCTCCAAGGATTTCATCACTGCGGAAACCAATTTCGAGCGCTTCCTGGAGAACTATCCCCGCAGTCCGTTCTCGGAGTCGGCCGCCTTCCTCCGTCTCGACTGCCTCTACCGTTCCACCCTGCGCTATGAGCTGGACCAGACCCCCACGTACAAGTGCATCACGGCCATAAACGAGTATCTGCTCAACCATCCGGACAGCGAGTACAGGCCGGTGTGCTACCACATGCTGGAAGACCTTACCGAGCGCCTGGACCACAAGGCCTTCGACAGCGCCTACCTCTACTATAAGATGGAGGACTACCTCGCCGCCCGGGTAGCGCTGAGAAACGTCCTCAAAGACGATGCGGAAAACCGCTATCGCGAGGATATACTGTTTTACACCGCGATGGCTTCCTACAAATATGCAGAATTGAGCACCCCGGCAAAGCAGAAGGAGCGCTTCCTGGTATTCTACGACGACTATTACAACTTCATCGGAGAGTATCCCGAGTCCGGGCACCGCCCCGAGCTGGAAAAGCTGTACAAGAAAGCGAAAGAAAAATATTGAAACTTCCGCCTGACCGGGCCGCGTATTTAAAATATGGAAAACAAAATACCCAACAACACTATTACGAGGGACATCAAAGACCTCGCCGCCCCTACCGGCAACATCTACGAGACTGCAGTGATTATTGCCCAGAGGGCCAACCAGATTGCTCTCGCTGAGAAGAAAGAGCTTAACAAGCGCCTTGAGGAATTCCGCAACGAGCGCGACACAATGGAAGAGACCTTCGAGAACAAGGAGCAGATAGAAATCTCCAAATACTTTGAGCGTCAGCCCAAACCGGGCCTGGTGGCTATTTCCGAATTCGAGGACGGGGAACTGTCCTTCCGCTTCGCTAAGGCAGACGGCAAGACCGAGTAGGTTCCGCCATGCTGCGCAACCTCCACATACGCAATTACATCCTCATAGACTCTCTGGACATCAAACTCCCGGAGGGTCTTGTGATCATTACAGGGCAGACCGGAGCGGGTAAGTCTATCCTGCTGGGCGCTCTCGGCCTTCTGGCCGGAGACAAGGCCGACCCCGGGATGATCAGCGAGGGTGCGGAAACCTGCGTAGTGGAAGGCGAGTTCGACACCCCCGAGGGTCTGCGCATAGTGCGCCGCGTCATCTATTCGTCCGGCCGTTCACGAAGCTTCATAGACGACTGCCCAGTGCAGCTGCAGGAGCTCTCGGACCTGTGTTCCCACCTGATTGACATTCATTCCCAGCATAACAGCCTGTTGCTCACAGACAAGCAGTTCCAGCTTTCGCTTCTGGACCATTTTGCCGGCAACGAAGAACTGCTGGGGGACTGCCGCAAGGCCTGGAAGGCTCTCGGCGAATGCCGGCATGAGCTGGAAGATGCACGCGAGCGCCTTAAACGCGATGCCGCAGAGCACGACTACAACGAGGCCCAGTACCGGGAACTCAGCGCCGCCGCCCTCAAGGAAGACGAACTTCCGGAACTGGAAGAAGAGCATAAGGCCCTGGCCAACGCTTCCGAGATACGCGAACAGCTCGCAACTGCGCTGGCCGTATTCCGTCCTTCCGGACGCGAAGGCATCAGCGAATCGTTGCGGGAGGCACGCAAATCGCTTGACCATGCTGGACGCTACCTTCCGGAGCTGCAGCAGCTTGGGGAGCGCATAGAATCCGCCCGCATTGAGCTGGATGACATTTGCGCCGAAGCCGAAAGCACCGCCGAACGCATAGACGTTTCCGGAGATCGTCTGGAAGCCGTGGAAGAGCGCCTGTCCCTGATATACAGGCTGCTGGGCAAGCATTCCTGCAAGACCGTAGAGGAACTGATTGCCGTACGCGACCGCTTCGGGGCCGCAGTGAGCGGATCGGAAGGGCTGGAAGAACTATGCTCGGAGCTGGAACTCAGGCTGCAGAAACTCCAGAAGAGCTATGACGAGTGCTGCAGGAAGCTTAACGCGGCCCGCAGCAGCGCAGCCCCGCGCCTGGCGGAAGAGATTGTCGGCAACCTGCGATATCTGGAGCTGGAGCGCGCCGCTTTCTCGGTGGAGCTGGTGCCTGCAGCGCCTTCGGCTTGCGGGACAGACAGCGTGAGCTTCAAGTTCGCCGCCGACGGCCGGGCCGGAGTGGACGTAGCCAGGTGCGCATCGGGAGGCGAGATTTCCCGTATCATGCTGAGTCTCAAGGCGGTAATGGCACGCTTCCAGGGCATGCCGACTCTCATCTTCGACGAGATAGACAGCGGAGTTTCCGGCAGCGTTGCAGACAAGATGGGCAGCATGATCTGCCGCATGGGAGAGACCATGCAGGTCATATCCATAACCCACCTGCCACAGGTGGCGGCAAAGGGCAGCGCCCATTTTGTGGTAAGCAAGCGTTTCGACGACGGAGACTCGCGCAGCGTATCCGGCATACGCCAGGTTAGCGGCGAAGAGCGGATACAGGAAATTGCCAGGCTGCTTAGCGGCGCCAGCATTACTCCGGAGGCCATGGCAAACGCAAAATCTCTTCTGCAAAACAGTTGAGGACATGGCAAGACTGAAGAAGAGATCCGTTGACATGGAAGCATTCAGGCGCATGCTCAAATCGCATAACCTGAAGGCTACCCCCCAGCGCATTGCCGTGCATGCCGCCATGATGGACATGATACATGCAAGTGCGGACATGGTGTACGAGGCCATAGTCAAAGCCGGCGGCTGCAAGATAACCCAGGCATCGGTTTACAACATACTGTCCGGACTGGCCGACGAAGGGATATACTCCAGGCGCATGAGTTCCAACAGCAAGATGGTCTTCGACATCAATGCACACCGTCATGTGCACCTTTACGACACCAGGAATCACGAATTCCTGGATGTGGAAGCAGAAGAGATGCTTTCCGCTGCCGTCCAGGGCATCAGGGGCCGGCGCTTCCGCGGATACAAGATCGATGATATCGACATACAGATACTTTGTCACCCAACAAGAAAGAAACTGATATGAGACGTATTCTACCCGTTATACTGGCTGCCGCACTCTGCTTCTGCTCATGCGGCAAGGCCTTTGACGTGCTTTACAGGGCATGCATGTTCGGAACCATGCAGAACTCGGAGGTTATGCTCGGAGACGACGGCTGCACCTATCATTTCACCAACCTGCAGGATCTGGAGATCACACTCCCCTCCTCCGGCCGCATAGTGGCCATGTTCGATGTTTACCGCCAGGTAGAAGGGACCGGGAACCAGTATGAAGCGGAGTTGATGAATCACTGGGTCCCCCTTTCCAAGGAGCCCGTCATTTGCGAAACGGAAGAGGAAGACGAAGCCCTGGGGGACGACCCTATAGCCATGGGAGACGGGTGGTGGTCCGGAGGTCACCTCAACATGGCCTTCACCCTGCTGCTGAAGGATGTCACCACCGTCAAGCACTCGGTAAACCTGCAGATAGTACCTGGAGCAAGCGCTGATACGCTTCATACCGTACTGCGCCACAACGCGGGAGAAGACAAGGTCTCTGTCGAGAACGTGGATTTCTTCAAGGAGCATTCTTTCTATGCCAGCTTCCCCCTTCAGGACAGACTCCCGGAAAAAGATCCCGTGGTGCTTGAAGTCAAGTGGCTGTGGGATAATGAATGGCACACCGTTTATACTAAAATAAGCAGGTAGCCATGGACAAGGAGACCGTAAAAAAATACAATTACTGGCAGTGGCGCACGCTGATTATTCTGATGATCGGCTACGCCCTGTTCTACTTCGTACGCAAGAACTTCAGCATCGCCATGCCGGCGCTGGAAGCCGAGCTCGGCCTCAGCAAGACCCAACTGGGTATCTTCCTTACGCTTAACGGAGTAATCTACGGGGTATCGCGTTTCATAAACGGAATGCTGGCAGACCGCTACAGCCGCAAGCGCATGATGGCCCTCGGCCTGCTGCTTTCCGCATTGGTCAATATCGCCATCGGCTTCATCCCTGCAGTCAACAGTTTCTTCAACGTACTTGACGCCGGCGGCAAAGCCACCATAGGGTTCGTATATATCCTTGGTTCCCTGTGGCTTATCAACGGCTACCTGCAGGGCATGGGCTATCCCCCCTGCTCTTCGCTCATGGCCCACTGGATCAAACCGTCCGAGCTGGCTACCAAGCAGTCTATCTGGAATGCATCACACTCCATCGGCGCAGGCCTCCTGGCCCTGATGATAGGCGGCATACTCGGAACCTTCGGCAATTCTGCATGGCAGTGGTGCTTCTGGGCTCCTGCTGTCCTTGCCATATTCGGCTCCGCCATGATCTTTTTCGGGCTCAAGGACGCTCCCGCATCCGTGGGGCTTCCCAACCCGGAAGACATGGACGCTCACAAAGAGAGCAGCGCCCCGGCAGAGAAGGAAGATCCGGATTTTACCAAACTGGCTTACAAGAAATTCGTCAGCAAGATGGCATTCGGCAATCCTATTATCTGGATCATCGCGGTGGCCGATTTCTTCGTGTACGTAATCCGCTTTACGATTCTTGACTGGGGGTCCACTATCCTGGTTCAGGACAAGGGGCTGGACATAACCCTCGCCGCGTCTATAGTCGGTGCCTGCGAGATCGTGGGCGGCATTGTGGGCATGCTGTTCGCCGGTTGGGCAACGGACAAGTTCTTCCATAGCAAAGCCCAGTGCACCAGCGCGATATGCACCATCCTTGCGGTCGTGTGCCTCTTTGTATTCTGGCAGGTGAAGGATATCCCCTGGCTGTTCATCACCATGCTCATTCTGTCTGCCTTCTTCATTTACGGGCCGCAGGCGCTGCTGGGTATTGCCGCCTCCAACCAGGCCACCAAGAGGGCAGCCGCCACTGCCAACGGCATTGTCGGCATAGTGTGCTATCTCAGCCCTATAGTTTCAGGTGCCGTATTCGGACTCATTGCAGACAATCCGGAACTGGGGTGGAACGGAGTTTATGTGGCCGCTATCGCCATGGGCGTAGTGGGTGCGGTATTGCTGGCCCTGCTGTGGAACAAGCCTGCCGACGGTTATGCCAAGGCTGAGAAGCTCCTGGAAGAGGTCAGAGCCGAATACGAGAAAAGCAAATAGAAACTATATCTCCTTGCGCCAGCGCGCCAGGGGGATGCCAAGCTGACCGCGATACTTGGCAATGGTGCGGCGGGCGACATTGTAGCCGCGCTTTGCCATCTCCTCTACAAGCTGCTCATCAGTGAGCGGCTTTTTCTTATCTTCCGCATCCACGCACTCCTGGAGAACCTTCTTGAGCTCGCGGGTAGAGACTTCCTCGCCCTCTTTGTTCTCCATACCCTCGGAGAAGAAGTATTTGAGAGGGAAAATGCCGAAGTGGGTTTCTATGAACTTGCTGTTGACGACGCGGCTTATCGTGGAGATGTCGAACCCGGTTATTTCCGCAATGTCCTTGAGGACCATGGGCCGCAGGTTGCTCTCGTCGCCGTCGATAAAGTAGTCGTGCTGGTAGTCGAGTATGGCGCGCATGGTCTTGGACAGCGTATTCTGACGCTGCTTCAGCGCCTCCACGAACCATTTTGCGGAATCCAGCTTCTGCTTCACGAACGCTGCCGCCTCCTTCTGGGCACGCTCGGAAGAGCCTTTGGCCTCCAGCAGCAGGTCAGCATACTTCTTGTTCACCCTTATTTCCGGCACGTTGAAGCGCGGCATGGAGAAATCCAGCACGCCGTCGTGCTCGTCCAGGATGAAGTCGGGGACTATCTGCTGGGACTGGTCGGCATAGGAGTCGTCCACCTGTCCCCCCGGAGAGGGGTTCAGCTTGACTATCTTTGCAAAAGCGGCTTTCAGCTGGTCCTCGTTTATGTTCAGACGCGAGCAAATCTTCTGGAAGTGCTTGTTGGAGAAGTCCTGGAAGCACTCGTCAACTATGCGTATCGCAGTGTTGACCTCGGGGCCGGGCTTGAGGTTGCGCAACTGTATCAGCAGGCACTCCTGCAGGTCCCTTGCGCCAACTCCCACCGGCTCGAAGTCCTGGATTATGGCGAGCATGCGCTCCACCTCCTCTGGAGTGGTCTCTATATTGGCCCGGAAAGCCAGGTCGTCCACTATAGTATCAATGTCGCGGCGCAGGTAGCCGTCGTCATCCAGACTGCCTATGATGAAAGAAGCCACCTCCCGCTCGTGCGGCGTAAGGTCGCGGAAACCGAGCTGACGCTGCAGGCTCTGGGTGAAGCTCTCCTTGACGGAAAAGGTATTGTATTCAGGCCTGGGATCCTTGCCCCAGTTGTTGACTTTCAGACGGTAAGCGGGAATGTCGCCGTCTTCCTTAATGGAGTCGATGGAAACATCCCGCGTCTCGGACTCGCTGTTGGGGTCGGGCTCGTCATCAAGCACGGGATTGCTCTCCAGTTCAGCCCTAACCTTCTGCTCCAGTTCCTGTATAGGCATCTGAATCAGTTTGATAGTCTGAATCTGTAGCGGCGAGAGCTTCTGCTGCTGCTTGAGTTCGAGTCCTGTCTTGAGCATCAGTTCCGCACTATGAATGCAGCAGGAAACTCCTGCTGGATGTATTTCAGGGCTGCTGCCGCATCCGCCTTGGACGAATAGTTGCCGACCGTCACCTTGAAGAAGGGGTCGGTAAAGGTGCGGGAAACGGGAACTCCCGGATGCAGACTGCGGAAACGGGCTGCGGCGGCCTCCGAACCGGCGCGGGCATTCTGTCCGCTGTCGAAGAAGATCCTTATCCTGTATGTCTGGCCCGCCAGACCGGAAGCGGCACGGCGCGCATTGCGCTCCACATGCGCATTGACGGCATCGTATACCTCGGGACTCTGATTCACGACGAGGTTGCCGGACAGCGCTGAAAACACGTCATACACGGCGGTGCTGTCCTGCTGGGCCTCCTGGGCACGGAGCCCGAAGCCCAGAAGCAATGCGGCCAATATCAATCCGATACGTTTCATTGTCTGTCGAGTAAATCGTTTATCGGAACGTCAGTATATACAAAATACTTGCCGATACCGCTTTTCAGCGTTCCGCGGAAGCCGAAATCGGCGGTCAGCTCGGTCTGCTTCTGCTGATTGAAGAGCTGCAGGAGCGTGAACGGATTGAAGTTCTCGTCCAGCACTCCGTGGAAAGTGACGGTGTACACGGACTCGGTGCGCGGCGCTATCGTAACATCCTCTGCAGTAAGGTGGAGGCAGGGTGCCTGATCCATTTTTATCAGGGCGCTCATCTCCGAAAGCGTTACCTGCGGGGCGGGATTGTCTATCCCCAGGTCTATGGTGGCGTCGAAAGCGGAAAGGCCGCGTGGCACAACCTCAGTCAGCACCCAGGACGTCACTTTGATATCCTTGAAAGACCCGGAGCACGATGCCGTACAAAACATCGCGATTACAATTACAAACAGTTCAATAGCCCGTTTCATCAGACTACAAAGATAGTGAAAAGTATAATAATGTCAAAAGGCGCAGATATGGCTAAAACTGATTATATTTGCAAATATGAAAGCACGCCATATTCTCCTTACAGCACTTTTCTTTGTCATTTCTTCCCTGTCGCTTGCCGGCCAGAGGCCGGAAGGTCCGGGCTGGAAAGCCGAGCAGCTTGCCGACGGCATATTCTACTATTCATTCTCGGGGATCGAAGAAGTCTCCGGGGCCGCGCAGCAGATCTTCGTCATAGACCAGGACCTGTCCAACAAGAAGTATGACCATGCCGGCCAGCGCAAACGCGATACCCATTTCTGCATAGTTGCCGTACAGGACGGACCGGCACCCGCGCCAATCCTCCCAGACTGGAGCAAGGCTGCCGGACTGGACCTGCCATACGACATGACTCCCAAGACGCTCACACCGGCCCCCAGGGGATACAAAGCCACTTATATAAGCCACTACGGACGGCATGGTTCCCGCTACGCCTATACTTCCGATACCTATAATATACCTCTTGAGATGCTGCGCGACGGCGCCGCTGCGGGCAACCTGACGCCCCGCGGCCGCAAACTGCTCGACGACTTGAAGGTGTTCATGAAAGTAGGCCAGTACAAGGTGGGAGACCTTACTCCCCTTGGCTGGGAGCAGCACGACTGGATTGCCAGGACAATGGTAAAGGAGTTCCCGGATGCATTCAAAAAAGGCAGCCGCATAGACGCGTGTTCCTCCGGCTCGGTGCGCTCCATCCTGAGCATGGCCTCCGAATGCGCCACATTCTCACGGGAAGCTCCCAAGGCGGATGTGTATGCCCACCAGAGCAAACTGGACATCCAGGCCACCCGCCCCAACGAGGGCCGGAATCCTTTCCGCTACGAGGGCCCGGCTCTGGATTTCCCCTACAGGGAGAGCTCAGAGGCCTTTTTCTATCGTCACTTCCCTATGTATAAGGATGTGCTGGGCCGCATGTTCAAAGACCCTGCCGCCAGTCTTAAGGGAAGGGATGCGTACAACGTCTTCTTCTACTTCTACATGCTGGTGGCCGGCATGAACAGCCTGCCGGAAGAGGAGCGTATAGACATGGACGGACTACTTACCCCGGAAGAGTATGCAATACTTTGGGAGACAGACAATTATGAGCGCTTCCGCGAATACTATCCATACCAGACGCCATGCTCGTCCATTATAGATGACATGATAGTCAAGGCAGATGCCAGGCTGGCGGAAGGCAGTACGGGGGCAGACCTCCGCTTTGGCCACGACCACGTGCTCATGACGCTGCTGATGATCATGGATATAGATGGCTCCGGTACCGTTCCCGAATCTCCGGATGAGATAGGCAAGTATTTCAGGTCCTACATGTCGCCGATGGCCACCAATCTCCAGATGGTGTTCTATACTCCCAGGTGCAATCGCAACGGCGACGTGCTGGTGAAAATCCTGCTGAACGGGGAAGAAACCCGCTTCGGCTCCCTTCCTGCCGTGTCCGGACCTTACTACAGGTGGACGGAGCTGAGAGATTATCTTAATTCCCGCACCGCCCTCTTCACCAGCCGCTAAGCGCTGGAGCGTAACCCCCTAATTAATAAGCACATAACGTTTCTGCCTGCATCTTTTTCGATGCAGGCAGATTCTGTATGTACCTATCGTACCGAAAGTTACGCTCCAGCGTTACCACACACCCGTTGAAAACTTTGTGGAAAATTTTGTAACGAAATGTAATAAAGTGGAAAATTTTTTATATCTTTGCGACTGCGTATAAGAATTATTATGGTCACTTTTTACGGTAAATATCCGGCGAAAACCGACGACAAGGGTAGAATAGTCTTCCCTGCCGCCATTCGCAGGGATATGCCGGCGGGTGGCGATATGAGGTTTGTAATCAAAAAAAGCATCTACGACTCCTGCCTGGAAATGTACACTTTCGACGAGTGGACCTGGCAGGCCGACAAGATCAAGGAAGAATTGGACTTCTTCAATCCCGACCACGTCACATTCTGGAGAGAATACATGCGTGACGTCGATATTGTAGAGCCCGATTCCAAACTGGGACGTATCTCCATTTCGCGTGAACTTCTTGACGCAATAGGTATTACCAAGGAAGTGGTATTCTTCGGCGTTGGATTCAAATTGGAAGTTTGGGCGAAGGAAGCATTCGAGCAGTCCCGCATCACGAACGACAGTTTCATTTCAATTGCCAAGAGCCTCTCCCGAAAATAGGAGAAGCAGGCAATGAGTGAGTATCATAATCCCGTTTTACTTAACGAAAGCGTAAACGCCCTGGTACAGTACCCGGACGGTTTCTATGCCGATGCCACTTTCGGCGGCGGCGGTCACAGCAAGGCAATCCTGGCGAAACTCTCACCAAAAGGCCGCCTAATAGCCTTCGACCGCGATGCCGATGCAGCGGCAAACGCCCCGGACGACCAGCGTTTCAAGCTTATACACAACAACTTCAGGTTTATACACAACTATGCTCTTATCGAGGCGCCCAAAGGACTGGACGGAGTGCTCGCCGACCTTGGCGTAAGCTCCCACCAGTTCGACACGGCGGAAAGGGGTTTCTCTTTCCGCTTCGACGGGCCCCTCGACATGCGAATGAATGTGCAGGGCGCTAAAACCGCCGCTGACATTGTCAATTCTTATACGCAAGAAGAATTGGAAAGGATCTTCAGAATCTACGGTGAGGTGGACAACGCCCGTAAGCTGGCGCTTCTCATCGTCGCTGCCCGCTCACAGGCGCAGATCCTCTCCACCGGCGACCTCGGCAATGCCATAGCGGGAGCCCTGCCTTCTTTCGCGGAGCATAAATACCTGGCAAAAGTTTACCAGGCGCTAAGGATAGAAGTGAACGACGAGATGCGCTCGCTGGAAAAATTCCTCTACGGCGCAGCCAAATCCCTCAAGAGGGGTGGCGTTCTCGCGGTAATCACCTACCACTCCCTGGAAGACAGGCTGGTAAAGAACTTCATCCGGAGCGGCAATGTAGACGGAAGCGAGAGCAGGGATATGTACGGCCGCAGCAGCGCTCCGTTCAAGACGATGATTCGCAAACCCATGCAGCCTGAAGAGGATGAAATAGAAGGAAACACACGCGCGCGAAGCGCAAAGCTCAGGATAGCTGAAAGGATATAATGGACAAGACCTGGAAAATACAGGACGTAGGCACATGGCTCAAGAACAGCTTCAGAGCCATACTCAAGGGCGAGTTCCTGCTCAGACTCGATGTCGGCAGGTACTTCATCCACATTGTCTATACCTTTTTCCTCTTTGCCATGATTATCTGGATATCCCTGATGATAGAAAGCACCATGAACAAGGTGGAACGCAACAAGGCAATACTGCACGAGATGGAAATCGTAAATACCCAGAAGACCTTCGAGGTAGTAAGCCTGAGCCGCCGTTCCACGGTGAACGAGATGCTTCAGAAAATGGGCTCCAAAGTGAGCGAACCACAGAACCCGGCAACCGTACTTAAATAAAAAGATGGAAGCGAACAACGGCAACATAAAGAAATCCAGAGACCGCATAGGAGTCATACTCTACGTGGTCTATGTGCTGCTGCTGCTCGCATCCGCACTGCTTTTCTTCAAGATAGTTTACATACAGGCCTTCTTCAAGCCCAACCATAAGATAGAAAGCGCCTTGACGCCCGGCAGCCGGGCCCGCTCCATTGAACCGGTTCGAGGCAACATCATAGACTGCGAAGGCCGCCTGCTCGCGATGTCCTGTCCCACTTACCAGATAGCGATGGACTGCACCGTCCGCCGGGACGAGTTCGCCAAGGACCAGAAAGACGGGGCCAGGAAAGAGGCGGAATGGCAGGACAAGGCACGCGCTCTCAGCCTGGAGCTTGCCAAGGTGTTCCCGGAAAAGAGCTCGGACGAGTACTGGAAGCTGATAATAAACGGCCGCAAAAGCGGCAAGAAGTACCTCAAGTTCGGCAAGCCGGTAGACCGTAACGTTTACAACCGCATTCAGAAATTCCCCCTGTTCAACGAGGGCAAATACAAAGGCGGCCTCATAGCCGAGCAGCAGAACATTCGTATTTATCCTTACGGCAAGCTCGCCAGGCGCACCATAGGTTTCGTGCGTAACAACCGCTCCGATGTTGGCAACACCCACGTGGGTCTGGAAGGCAAGTTCGACTATGTACTCCATGGCCGGGACGGCAAGGAATGGACAAGGCGCACCGACGTCGGCCTGGTACTGGACAGCGACAGCACCAAGACCCGGCCCGAGGACGGAAAGGACATACGCACCACCCTCAACATCGACTACCAGGATATCGCCTTCCATGCCCTGTACGACGAGATCAAGGAGGAGACCGATCTGGAAGGTGCCTGCCTGGTGCTGATGGAATCCGCCACCGGAGCCATACGCTCCATGGTGAACCTGTACCGCGACGGCGAAGCCGCCGACTTTGAAGAGGTGAGCAACCTGGCGATAGGACGAGCCATCGAGCCCGGCTCCGTATTCAAGACCGTAACTCTGATGCAGGTTCTCTCGGACGGTTACATAAAGAGTCTGGACGAGACCATCCCCACCAACCACGGAGTAATCAAGGGAGTGAAGGGAGTGCCTCAGGACGTGCACATCCTGGACCATGAGAGGAATGATCACACAACCAGCATTTCCGTCATCGAGGGATTCCGCATCTCCTCAAATTACGTGTTCGGCACGCTCGCGGTTTCCAATTACTCCAAGAAGCCTATGCGCTTCATAGAGAACATATACAGCTACAAGCTCGGAGAGGCTTTCGACTTCGATCTCGCCGGCCTGGCCACGCCTACAATCCCTTCGCCGAAAGACAAGAACCGCTACTGGAGCCTGAGCGACCTTGCGGTCATGGGCTACGGATACGGAACCCGCGAAACTCCGCTTCACATACTCTGCTTCTACAACGCAATTGCCAACAAAGGCAGGATGATGAAGCCCTATCTGGTAGAAGATATAGAGCAGAACGGCGTGGTAAAGAGCAAGCGCGGTCCTGCGCTCATGTCTGCGATATGCAGCAAGGCTGTAGCCGATACCATCACACGTGCCCTCAAGGCCGTTACGGAAGAAGGTACGGCACGCAGGCTCAAAGATGCAAGGTGCACTGTGGCGGGTAAAACCGGAACTTCGTTCGGCACCTACAGCGGAGGAGCATACAAAGACGAATACGGCAGGCGCAAGTACCAGGGAACCTTCGTCGGCTTCTTCCCTGCCGACGACCCCAAGTACAGCGTAATCTGTACCGTGTTCAGCAAACCCACTTCCAAGCAATTCCAGGGCGGCGGCATACCAGCAAGGGCCGTCAAGAGCCTCGTGAATAACATATACAGTATAGACCCGGCCTTCCGGCCCACATTAAGCGCAGCCAGATGAAACTGTCAGACATCATAAAGAATTGCGGCGTTGCCACCGTCAATGGCAACGTGGATATGGAAATCACTTCCATAACCAACGACTCGCGTAAGGCTTGCCCCGGCTGCCTGTTCGTGGCCGTGAACGGTTGCGGTAACGACGGAAGGGCGTACCTTGGAAAGGCGATCGAGAACGGTGCATCGGCGGTGATGTACGAGGAGATCCTTCGCTCCGATCAGGATGACAAGCAGGGAGTACATGATAACAACACCCCCGTCACCCGCATCATCGTAGAGAACTCCCGCGTGGCAGTGGCGATGGCGGCGGACGCCTTCTACGGCCACCCCAGCGGCAGCCTCAAGCTGGTGGGCATAACCGGGACAAATGGCAAGACCACAACCGTCACCCTGCTTTACAGGCTTTTCCGCAAGCTGGGATATGAGTGCGGACTGCTTTCCACCATAGCCAATTACGTGGGCCCCAAGCGTCTGGAGACGGCCAACACCACCTCCGACCCGGTAACCATCAACGCACTGCTTGCGCAGATGGTGGATGCCGGATGCGACTACTGCTTCATGGAGGTGAGCTCCATTGGAGTAGAGCAGGAAAGGGTGACCGGGCTGGAATTCGCGGTGGGCATCTTCTCCAACCTGACCCACGACCATCTGGACTACCACGGAACCTTCGCTGAGTACCTGCGCTGCAAGAAGCTCTTCTTCGACAGGCTCAGCCCCGGCGCGGTGGCTATCACCAATATTGACGACAAGCACGGCGAGGTTATGCTTCAGAATACGGCAGCCCGCAAGGTCAGCTATTCCTGCCACAGCGCCGCAGACCACAACTGCCGCGTAATGGAGCAGAGCTTCGAAGGCATGTTGCTGCGCATGGACGGAGCGGAGGTCTGGTCCCGACTGATAGGGGCGCACAACGCTTACAACCTGCTGGCAATTTATTCTACGGCAGTGGAACTTGGAGCGCCCAAGGACGAGGTTCTGGTAGCGCTGAGCACTCTGGAATCAGCTCCGGGACGCCTGGAAACCATTCACGGGCCCCGCGGACTCTGCGCTGTAATAGACTACGCCCATACTCCCGACGCCATGGAGAACGTGCTCAAGACACTCAGGGAGGTGGCTCCGGAGAAGCATCTGGCATGCCTGTTCGGCTGCGGCGGCGACCGCGACCGGACCAAACGTCCCGAGATGGCCGCAGTAGCGGAGAAATGGGCCGACCGCATATTCGTCACCTCCGACAACTCCCGCACCGAGAAAACGGAAGACATACTGGAAGACATACGCAAGGGCTTCAGCCCTGCCGGACTTGCCAAGGCCGTGTTCATCGCGGACCGAAAGGAAGCCATACGCACGGCCCTGATGGTGTCTCCCGACGGCAGCACGGTGCTGCTTGCCGGCAAGGGACACGAGAATTATCAGATAATAGGTACCGAGAAACGGCACTTTGACGAAAAAGAAATTGTAACGGAGATTTTCAAGCAATGCTCTACCATCTGAC
>CAMYYI010000007.1 GCA_947303465.1 uncultured Bacteroidales bacterium | reverse complement strand
CCGTTTCTTCCCGGCATCCATTGAGTTGCGTCAGCAGCCTTTCCTCTGGTGCGACGACCTCAGCGCATACGACTCCATAGTCGACTTTGGCTTCCGCCTGCCGCTGATAGGTGACCACCTGTCCCTTTTCGCCCTGCTCATGGCAGTTGTCATGTGGGTGTATTCCAAGATGACTATGGCCAATCAGGCAGCATCCAACGACCCTACGGCCTCTTCCATGAAGTTCATGACCTTGTGGATGATGCCTATCATGATGTTCTTTATCTGTAACAACCTGTCCGCCGCATTGAGCTACTATTACCTGCTCTCCCAGCTTATAGCTATAGTTCAGACCTGGGTGATACGCAAGTACTTCGTTCATCCGGAGGACGTACTGGCTACGCTTAAGGCAAATGAGGGCAAGCCTCTGCCCAAGTCCAAGTGGCAGCAGAGGCTGGAGGAAGCGCAGAAGATGCAGGAGCAGCAAATGAAGCAGAAGAACCGCAGATAATGGGTATAGCTGAACAGATCAGAGAGCTTAAAAAGGAACTGCCATCAGGGGTGAAACTGGTGGCAGTTTCCAAATTCCATCCCGTAGAAGCCATCGAAGAGGCTCTTGCAGCAGGTCAGACCGTGTTCGGGGAGAACCGGCCCCAGGAGTTCGAGAAGAAGGCCCAGGCCCTGCAAGGCAGGGGAGTGGAATGGCATTTCATAGGCCACCTTCAGACCAACAAGCTCAAAATGGTCCTGCCTTACGCGGACATGGTTCAGTCTATAGATTCCCTGCATCTGCTTGAAGCGGTTAACGACTGGGGTGGTAAAAATGGGAAAGTGATAGCTGTGCTTCTGGAACTGCATGTCGCGGCGGAAGAGACCAAGCAGGGCTTTTACGAAGAAGAGATACTGGACATACTCTTCCGCGCGGGGTCCTTTAAAAACCTGCGTTTCTGCGGCCTTATGGGCATGGCCACCAATACTGATGCCGAAGAGGATATACGTGCCGATTTCGGCCGTATAAAGGCCTTCTACGACTATCTTTGCGACCTGTTCCCGGAACTTGGAGATTTTAAGGAGCTCTCCATAGGCATGTCAGGCGACTGGAGGCTGGCGCTTGAGTACGGTGCCACCATGGTGCGAATCGGCACCGCCATCTTCGGAGAGAGGCAGTAAAGCTATTTCTTGGTGTAGTACTTTGGCCAGCAGGCCTGAAGGTAGGCTTTCAGCCTGTCTTCCTGGGCGTTTTGCTGGGGCTCGTAGAAGGAACGGCCGTGCATGCTTTCCGGCATGAATTCCAGGTCGGTAAAGTGCCCCGGGAAGTCGTGGGCGTACTTGTAGCCGTCATGATAGCCCAGTTCCTTCATCAGCGAAGTAGGGGCATTCCTCAGATACAGAGGCACGGGAGCGGTCTTGTCTTCATTTACGGCAGCCAGGGCGCTGTCTATGGCCAGATATGCCGAATTGCTTTTGGGAGAGGAAGCAAGATAAACTGCACACTCACTCAACGGGATGCGCGCCTCCGGCATGCCGATGGAGTGCACTATGCGGAAGGTCGCATCCGCCATCAGCAGGGCATTTGGATTTGCCAGTCCTATATCTTCCGCGGCAAGTATGCACAGCCGCCTTGCAATGAACAGGGGATCTTCGCCTCCGGCAAGCATGCGCGCCATCCAGTACACTGCGGCATTGGGGTCCGAGCCCCTGACCGACTTTATGAATGCGGAGATGATGTCGTAATGCATTTCGCCGCCCTTGTCATATATGGCCACGTTCTCCTGCAGGCAGGAGGTAACTGCGCGGTTGTCTATCACTATGGCTCCGCTGGCATCCGGGGGCGTGGCGTCCGAAACTATCTCCAGAATGTTCAGCAGCTTGCGGGCATCGCCTCCGCTCTGGCGCATCAAGGCGTCCGTCTCCTTCATCACGATATTGCGCTCCCGGAGCACGGGGTCCGTAGTCAGCGCCCTGTCCAGTAATATCTTAAGGTCGTTTACCTCAAGCGGTTTGAGAACAAAGACCTGGCATCTGGAGAGGAGGGGAGTTATGACCTCGAAGGACGGGTTCTCCGTAGTAGCACCTATCAGCACTATGGTTCCGGACTCGACGGCTCCGAGGAGGGCGTCCTGCTGGGCTTTGTTGAAACGGTGTATTTCGTCTATGAAAAGTATGGGGGCGGAGGCGGAAGAGAAGAGCGATTTGTTCTTCGCCTTGTCTATCACGTCCCGCACCTCCTTTACGCCGGAACTGACTGCAGAGAGGGTAAAGAACTCCCTGTCAAGGGTGTGCGCAATTATGCTGGCGAGGGTGGTTTTGCCGACTCCGGGAGGGCCCCAGAGTATGAAAGACGACAGGCTGCCACTGTCTATCATCTTCCGGAGTATGCATCCGGGGCCGACCAAATGCTGTTGTCCGACGTATTCTGACAAATCCCGTGGCCGCATCCTTTCTGGAAGCGGTATGCTGGCGGAATACTCGTTAGGCCCGGACTGCATGTCTATTCAAGCTCCCTGATATATGAACGGCGGCGTTTGACGCACTCGTTTTCGAAGTCCTTCCACTGCCCCTGGTTCTTGAGGTTGTCTTCCAGCACGGCGTTGGTCTCCGCCCATTTGACACCCCACTTCTTGAATTTCTCGAAGAGATCCGCGAACAGCAGGGAATTGATTCCGGTGTTCTGGTAGTCGGGACGAACGCCCACCAGCAGCATCTCTACGCCCTCTTCGTGCTTGATATACATGGACTTGACAAGGGGCCACCAGCCGAAGGGGAAGAGTTTGCCGCGGTTCTTCTGAAGGGCGCGGACTATGGAAGGCATGGTAATGCCGAACGCCACCAGCTCGCCTTTCTCATTCTCTACCATGGACAGGTAGCGCAGGTCCAGGATGCTCAGGTAGAAATCCAGGTACTTCTTGGCCATGTGGTCCGGCAGGACGGTGAAGTTGTACAGGTCTTTGTAGCACTCGTTTATAAGGCGGAAGACCTTTTCCCCGTACTTTTCTTCCCGCACTATCTTGCGTGTCAGGTGCCTCACATGCACGTTCGCCCTCTGCGCCACTATCTTGGATATACGGGTAAGCCGCTCGGGCAGCACCTCGGGGATAAAAACCTTGTACTCTATCCAGTCGGTGTCCTTGCGGAAGCCCATGCGCTCCAGATGCTCGTTGTAATAGGGATAATTGTATATGAGGGCCATCGTACAGAGTCTGTCGTAGCCGGCAATCAGCATGCCTTCCGGGTCGAAGTCGGTGAAGCCCAGAGGGCCCACAACCTTATCCATCTTGTACTCGCGGCCGAATTCATACACCTTTTCCATAAGTGCGTCTGCAACTTCCTTGTCGTCTATGAAATCGTACCAGCCAAAACGCACCTCGTTGTGGTTCCACTGCTCGTTGGCCTTGAAATTCACTATGGCAGCCACGCGTCCTGCGGGCTTGCCGTCCTTGTATGCCAGATACAGGGCGGACTTGCAGAACTCCTGGGCGGCGCCTTTTTTCTGGTCGAGGGTGTCCATCTGGTCGAACACCAGCGGCGGAACATAATATGGATTGTTTCTGTAAAGGTTTTCGGGGTAATTGACAAACTCGCGCAATTGCTTCCGGGTCAGCACTTTCTTGATTTCTACTGCCATAGGTTTGTAATGGTTTTAGATTGCTAAGTTAGCTTTTTATTGGATAATATCAAAGTTTTCTCTACCTTCGTAGTATGCAACGGGTACTGACCAGACTGTTTGCTCTCTGGCTGCTTGCGGCGCTTTGTCTGCCAGCTGCGGCCCAGGAGGCGGGTTTCCTGAATTCCCCCAAGGGTTTCGGCGCACAGTACCGTTTTACGGAGTCAGACGGAGTCTTTCATACTGCTACGGCATTGATAGACATCTACGGGATTCCGACCAGCCGCTGTTCTTCACCGGGCATACGCTTCAATTTCTCCCGCCAGTACATTTTCAAGCAGCTTGAAAGCAGGGGAGTCAGTTTTACCCTGTACGCCGGTCCGGGCCTTTCCGCCGGAATTGTCCGCGACCATGACAAGGGCCGCTGGTTCGACCTGACTTCGCTCATAAGCGAGAACCCCGGCTTCATGTTTGCCCTCAGCGGAGATGCAGGGTGCCGCTTCGGCTTTGGCAGGAAAGTATCCCTAGACCTTTCCTTCACTGCCGATGCCGGAATCCATGTCCGGCGCAACGAGGACGAGCCTAGTTACGCCGCCACAAGTCTCAGCATTTACAACAACGGCTTCCTTCAGGCGATATACCCCCAGCTTACCGTTTTATTCAAACTGCAATGAAAAGACTGCCCCTCGTACTCTTGCTGATTCTGTCCCCGCTGGTGCTGAGGGCAGGGATGCCTCGTATCACCTGGGGGCTGGAGTGGGGATATACGGCAACCATTCTCAAGACCAGCCAGCACAATTTCGTCTGCGACGAGGGCTATCGCATAATAGAGAATCCCGTTTCCTGGCGCTACTTCAGTAACGGTTCGGTGCTGGCATGCGCCGGAGCCGACATTACGGAACATATCAACCTTTCCGCATATACCGGGCTGCAGGGCGTCTATTCCAGAAGGTGGGTTGTGCCGGCGATGCTCCGGATGAAGTGGAGTCCGGCCGGTCTGCGCTCAGACGGTTTTATGCTTGTCGCCGGGGGAGGACTGACTTTCCCTACGACCGTTCTGAGGGAAACAGGTATGGAAACCCAGGCCGGAGTGGCGTACAGGATAGCCCTGATACGCGGTCTGAGCCTGGACCTGCTGCTGACATGGAATTTCACCCTGGACTGGGAGAACATCACTGACCCGGATACGCGTCAATGGGTACCCCGTTCCAAGATTACTAATAATTCTACTGAATATCAGGCACTTAACCTGTCTATCGCGCTGAATTTCTAAAGCGCGGAGACTTTGGCGATTATCTCTTCCGCAGGCAGTTCCGGACTTAATACCAGATCCGGCTCCTTTATTATGTAACCCTTGGCAAAAGATGCCAGGGCGCCGCCTCCGGTACAGTTGAGCATAATGCAGTCATCCTTGCCCACCGTACCTGCCTTGACCGCCTGGGCGAGGGCGGAGACGGCCACGCATGCTGCAGGAAGGAGGTCGTAACCCTCTGTATTACGGAACTGGAGCAGCCAGTAGATAATATCGTCGTTGCTGGCAATGAAGACATCCCCGTGGCTCTTTATAAGCACATCATAAAGACCACCTGCAATGCCATATGGCGGTTTGCGGTTGGAGAGCACCTTGGCCAGGATAACTTCAGCCTGACGCCTGCCGAGTTCGGGCGTAATGTCGGCCAGCTGGCGCGAGCATGCCTTCCATGAATCATACAGCAGGGTGAAAGGGGAGTTCTGGGCAACGAAGACCCGCATGCCGTTGGGACCGAAACGGCCGTCGGCAGCAAGCCTTTCTGCATTTTCCCAGGCGGCAATGGCCCCGGTCCCTGAGCCTACAGCTTGGAAATAGGCGTCGGGAATGCGTCCGGTCTTCTCTGCAAAACTAAGAATGGTAGTGCCCATGCCGTCCCGCCTGGCCACGTTCTTGGCTCCGCCCTCGAGGAAGTAACGGGGATCCCGGGCGAGCTTTTCCCCAAGTGTGATAGCGTCGTAATAATCGCAGCCATGGGAGACCGCAACGACCTTAACGCATCTGCTCAGTTTTTTGTGGAACCAAAGATCGTGTATGTTGTCTTCCGGTATGCAGATTATCACGGGAATATCATTGTCCGAGCAAACCTGCGCGAAGGCCCTGGCGGTATTGCCGGCGGACTGTACTATCATGGTCCGCTTCTCCTTCTTGTCTATGCGTGCACACACTGAATAGGCTTCCGTCTCTTTGAAAGAGCAGGTCCGCATCCTGGCCCCTATCTTGGGATTCCATCCGGAAAAGGTGATATACAGATTGTTAAGCCCAAGGTGACGGGCCAGTCCTTTTGACTTGTAGGTCACCGGTGCGCAGGAGTGCCTGAGGGTCCGTTTTACCGGCATCCAGTCTGCGTAACGGTACAAACCTTTCAGGTCGTTGCGGGGATTGAAGGTGCCGGATGCATATACCGCACGGATCAGCGAAGGGTCGCCGCCTTCAGGGTCATTGAGCGTCCAACCTTCGTCGTCAAAGACCCTGCCGGTCTTGACGTTCTCCAGCCTGTATTCTGTAGGTTTGAATTTAAATAACTGCATATCAGAGTTTTATGAAGAGCCAAACGTAGTATGCTATAAATACCAGGAGGAAAATGACTCCCTCGTAACGGTCTATCTTATCCTTTTTGAAGGTGTACGCACTCATCATCACCAGAATGACGCTGAGCAGCAGTGCCAGCATGTCAATCATGTCTATACCGGAGAACGATACAGGCCGGATGGTCGCCGATATACCCAGGATAAGCAGAATGTTGAATATGTTGGATCCCAGGATGTTGCCGAGTGCGAGCTGGCCCTTTTTCTTGGCTGCGGCAACAACGCATGCAGCAAGCTCCGGCAGGGAAGTACCGCCTGCAAGCAAGGTGATGGCTATGAACTTGTCGCTAACTCCTATGGCATGTGCCAAGGTTACCGCAGAGTTGACGAACCAGCGGCCTCCAAGCACCAGCCCAGCAAGTCCTGCCAGGGTAAGCAGTATGGCCTTCAGGGTGGATATCTCGCTTGAGTTGGCAGATTCGCCGGAGTCGTGATCGTCCGTTTTGAAACAATAGAAAATGTACAGGGCGAACAGCAGAAGGAAAATGATACCCTCCAGTCTGGAAAGTCCGTCGCCTGAGCCTATGTGGAAAAAGGTAAAACTCATGCCGCATACTATCAGCAGGAGAGTGACCAGCAGAGTCATGGGTATATCCCTGCGCTTGTTGTTGGCGGTGACGCCTATGGGCAATATTATAGCCGTCAGTCCAAGTATCAGCAGGGTATTGAAAATGTTTGAACCTATGACATTGCCGATGGAAATGTCCGAGATGCCCTTTATGGCTCCCGTTACGCTCACCACCAGCTCCGGGCAGGAAGTGCCGAAGCCTACTATGGTAAGTCCTATGACGAACTCGCTGATTTTCAGCTTTCTTGCTATTGCGGAAGCGCCATCGACCAGCCAGTCGGCGCCGAACACTATAAGCAATAATCCTGCAATCAGTAAAAGGATGTCGGTCAGCATAACTCCAGTCTGCAAATGTTTTCTACGTGTTGCGTGTGAGGGAACATGTCTACCGGCTGAACGGCGGTAATCCTGTATTTCTCCGCCATCATAGCCAGGTCACGGGCCTGGGAAGCCGGGTTGCAGCTTACATAGACTATGCGGCCGGGAGCGGCCCTGAGTATGGTGGCAACCACGTCCGGATGCATTCCGGCACGCGGAGGGTCCACAATCATTACGTCGGGCCTGCCGTGCTCGGCGATGAAGCCGTCCGTGAGTATATCCTTCATGTCGCCGGCAAAGAAGCGGCAGTTGGTGATTCCGTTAGCCTCCGCGTTGCTCACCGCATCTTCTATTGCCTCGGGAACGTATTCAATGCCTATTACTTTTGCTGCCTGTGCGCTCACGAACTGGGCTATGGTGCCGGTACCGGTATAAAGGTCATAGACAGTTTCCGTACCGGTCAGGGCGGCGAATTCGCGGGCTTTACGATAGAGTTGCAGGGCCTGGGAGGTGTTGGTCTGGTAGAAAGACTTGGGGCCTATCTTGAACCGGAGGCCTTCCATGTGCTCGTAAATGGCTTCCTCACCGTGGAAAAGCACGCATTCCTGGTCCGATATACTGTCGTTGAGTTTGGTGTTGACAACGTAGTAGAGGGAGGTGATTCCGGGGAACTCGTCGCGTATAGCCTCGAGCATGGGGCGTATGGCAGGGGAGTCCTCGCCGAAGCAGATGATTAGCATCACCTGACCGCCTTCTGCAGTACGTATAAACATGTTCCGGAGCAAACCCTTATTATTACGTATGTCATAGAAGCTCAGGCCGTTACGTATTGCGTACCGCTTAATGAAAAGGCGTATGGCATTGGACGGCTCGGGTTGCAGCCAGCAGCGTTCAATGTCCAGGACCTTATCGAAGAATTTGCCTACATGGAAGCCCAGACCGCATTTTTCGGCCTCGTCCAAAGCCTCAGGATCTTCTCCTGGAAGTATCCATCGTTTGTTGGAAGCGCTGAATTCCAGCTTATTACGATAAAAAATCGTATTTTCTGAACCGATTATCGGGGATATTTCGGGCAAGTCCAGATGGCCGATACGGGTCAGCTGGTCGTAAACCTGCTGCTGTTTTGCCTGCAACTGCATTTCGTAGGGGAGAGGCTGCCATCTGCAGCCGCCGCAGATACCGAAATGCTGGCAAAACGGCTCCAGACGGGCTTCTGAGGGCTTTACGATCCTTGAGATGCGTCCTTCAATATAATTGGATTTCTTTTTAAGGACCTTAACCTCCACAATGTCACCGGGAACGGCGAATTCAACGAACAGTATGCGGCCGGGAGTACCCGGATCGTCGTCAGATAATCGTACGTGGGAAATTGACTTGCCTTCAGCCGCGACGTTCTCTATAACCACGTCGTGCAATGTCAGGTCAATCTTTTTATTTCTGGACATCGTAGGGAAGGCGTCAATATCCTTTAGTTAACATAATATAAATTGTATAACAAAAGGGCAAAATTACTGTTTAGTCGTTACAGGGTTGCCATAGATGTGCCAAAATATATCTCGCAGCTCGTTGCGATCCAGTTTTCTTTCAAGTTTAGCCAACTTATGCTCCGTGTACGCTTTGAACTTCTCGAGATCTTCAGGAAGATATTTTTCTCCGAGAAACTCTTTGGTTCCGTTCATCAAATCGTAACCCATATAATTGGTCTTCCACAGTTTGTACCCCGCATGTATGCGCTTGTCCAGGATTCCGCGCAGAGCCTGGTAACGGTCATTCCCGCTCTGTTTAGCCGCTTCTGCAATTTCGGCTTCTGAGAGCGGTTCGCCTACGGAAAGATGAATATGACCTTTCTGCTGGCCTATTCCAGTCAGGATACTGTGAAGGTCCTCGTTCCTCTTTTTTACATAAGGTGCATCGCGGCTGAGCAGCAATTCGCGGGCCTTTCGGCTGTCGCAGGGCTCATATTCGTAGGAAATGCTCATCGGCACTATGTTCAGCTCCTTGAAATTCTCCTCGAAACTGCCTTCTCCGCTCATATCGAACATTTTCAGGAGGCCCTGTTCAGTCTTGTCTATGCCGTTTTTGGAGCGTCCTTCCTTCTGTGCAATCCAGATTGAGGCCTTGCCGGAGGTGATTGACAGACGTATGTATTTAGACAGGGTCTGGGAGTTCAGATACATCTGGCGGGCACTGATTCCACGTATGACCTTAATCATGCGGTTGGACTTCATGAGGTCCTCTATCAGCTTGTTACTTAGCAAGTTACTGCCAACGCAAAGCTCTGCCATAGGAAAGCCGGAAGCATTCATGGCATATAGAATCAGCGCCGGATCAAGGACTATATCCCTGTGGTTGGAAACCGCCAGTATCTTGCCGTCGATCTTGTCCAGATTGGACATTCCGCTGAAGGTATAACCTTCTGAGGTTCTGGCAAGTATGCCACTGATGACACCAACCATCACCACTTTCTGGAACTCATCTATACTCTTGACCTGGCGAAGCATGTTGCTCAGCACATTTCCTTTCTGCTTTGGGAAAAGATACTTGGAAATGGTGGGCAAAGCCGGGTGCCTGGCAACTCGTTGGAGTGCCTCTACCGCTTCTTCGTCGCTATACGGGCGTATGTCTTCAAATTCGGAAAGGTCAACCATAAATAGTTTGTATTGGAAATACAAATTTACAAATTATCCTCGGAAAAGCAACGAAGAATCGCCGTAACTGAGGAAACGGAAGCCGTGCCCTAGTGCGTAATCGTAGATGGTCTTCCAGTCCCCTCCCACGAATGCGCTTATAAGCAGCAGAAGCGTACTCTGCGGCTGATGGAAATTGGTGACCATCATGTCAACCAGGCGGAATCTGAACCCCGGCACTATAATGATGCGGGTGCCCAGTTTGAGGCTGTCGCTGCCGCAGCGGTCCAGATAATCCACAAGGGCGTTCAGGGCCTCGGCGGTGCTGTAAGTCCATTCCCTGGTGTAGGGATCCCACTGCCCCACATCTTCCGGAGTACCTTTCTCTATGCAGCAGACTCCGGCGTAATACAGTGACTCAAGGGTTCTTACAGAGGTTGTACCAACTGCGGCCAAGGGGCGGGTGTTATGCGCCAGCAGTTCCAGCAGACTGCGGCTGACAACGAAAGGCTCGCGGTGCATGGGATGCTCCGCCACATTGGAACTCTTTACCGGCAGGAATGTGCCGGCACCCACGTGAAGGCAGACTTTTTCTATATCAATCCCCCGGGCGGCCAGGTCTTCGAGCGTCTTTTCCGTAAAGTGCAGTCCTGCAGTAGGAGCTGCTACCGAGCCGCGCACGCGGGCGTAGGTCGTCTGATAACGCTCCATATCGATTCCTTCCGTCTCACGATTGAGATACGGAGGTATGGGGACTCTTCCGCACATATCCAGAACTTCAGAAAAGGCAGCTCCGCCCTCCCAGGAGAATTCTACCGTTCCGGTCTGGCCGGACCTTTCCAGCAGCCTCGCCTGCAGGCAGATACGGGACAGCTCCGCATCGTCGCTATCGTAATCGAGGAGGTCGTCTTTCCAGCGTTTTGCGTTCCCTATCACGCATTCCCAGCTGCAACGGCCCCGGGAAGCAAAAGCCACATTATATTCCGCCGGCGAAACCGGCTGAAGGCAAAAAATTTCTATATGGGCTCCGCTTTTGCGGCGGAAGAACAATCTTGCAGGTACTACCTTAGTGTCGTTAAACACCATTAACGCATTGTCAGGCAGCATTTTAGGTAGCTCGCTAAAGATGCTTTCACTGCATTTTCCCTCTCTGTAGATGAGCAATTTGGATGCATCCCTGCTGTCTAACGGGTATTTTGCGATTCTCGCGTCGGGTAAATCGTAGTTGAAGTCTTCGATATGTAGTTCCGGTATCATTCTGTAGTCCTTTATTGGTATCGCAAAGTTACCAATAATTTAATTTACAAAATGAAATGATTTTAAGCATCCGTGAAATTACAAATGTAAAAAGCGCGAAACTCGCTCTCGCCGAGTTTCACCAAGGTGTTTTTATAATCATAAGAATTATTAATAACAATATATAATAAATACTATATTACTTATAATCAGTAATTTATATTATTTATATCTTGTATCGATACAGGTGAAATGCGGCGATTCCCGCCAGAGTGTCCTGCAAAAGTCAGAAATTATATATTTATTGCATAATTAAATATTTATAAACCAATTAAATAGCATATTATATCTATATTATTGCATCGGCCTTGTATCTGGCGGTTTTGCCACGGTCCTCCCCTCCCCTTCTACAATCATGTTTTGTGTTTGTGATTATTGTTTTTTACTTTTGTAAATCAAATGGGACAAAAATGAACAACAGACTTATAAGTTTTCTGGAGGCGGAGAATATCAGCCAGTCTCAGTTTGCAGACAGCATAGGAGTTGCCAGAGCAAGTGTCTCTCACATTCTCGCGGGACGAAACAAGCCGGGTTTTGACTTTATCGAGCGTACGGCCAGGCGCTACCCTGCCCTTAACCTTGAGTGGCTGATAACCGGCAAGGGCCGTATGTATAAGGCTTCTGATGACGACGCCCCTGCCGTAATCGCTGATGATCAGCTATTTACGCTTGATGAGCCCGCCGCTGAAGGCTCAAGGCGTAAAATCAGCCGTATAACGGTCTTCTTTGCAGACGGCACCTTTGAGGAATTCAAGTAATATTCCTATCTTTGTGTCATGTACAGTATTTTAATACGGCCAATAACCAGGCGTATCAAGGATAACGACAAGGCCAGCGCCATAGCCAAGCGCTATTTCAAGCTGGAGGGCAAGATTCCCGGAGGGCGTTTCCTCAGTCGCCTTATACATGGCAACCGGCCCACAGGTCTGGAACGTGAAGTCTTCGGGCTTCAGTTCTACAATCCTGTAGGCCTGGGAGCCGGTCTGGACTTGGACGGAGACCTGTATAACGATCTCAACGACCTTGGCTTCAGCTTTGTAGAGATAGGGCCTTTCAAAGAGCTTTCTACTATACGCAAAGCCCTTTACAAGATTCAGGCAGATCCTCAGAATGATGTTCTGGCAGCCTGTATTTCAGGTGATTACCTCGAGAGTTTCTGTCTTGCCTACGACTTTTGCGACTTCTTTGTCATAGACATTTCGGAGAATCCGGACATGGACATCTTCGACTCTTTGCTTGAGGCCAGGCTGAGTTACGACATATACAAGCCGATTGTGGTCAAATTGCCGGAAGACATTCCTTTCGAGGATATCTGCGACATCGCGGATTACTGCATGATGAACAGCATAGACGGCATTGAGGCACGTTCAGTCAAGCAGATCAGCTGTATAGCGGAGCGCTCCAAAAAGCGCCTCCCGGTTATCGCCAATTGCCACATCAAGACTCCCTCTCAGGCAGAAGACGCCCTTAGGGCAGGCGCTTCCCTTGTGGAGGTGCGTATGGGCCTCGTGCGCGAAGGACCCAGGCTTGTGGAACGTATCCTCAGGCATCTTTCCGGCAAGAATCTATGAAATGCGAAGAGAAATTATCCCTGCTGCTTAAAGATAGCGGGTTGAGTTTAAGCGTGGCCGAATCCTGCACCGGCGGAAGGATATCCCACCTGATTACAACTGTTTCGGGCTCTTCCGCGTACTACCTTGGTTCAGTTACTTCCTATGCGATATGCGTAAAGGAAAAAGTGCTCGGTGTTCCGGCTGCCACGATAAAGGCCAGAGGGGTGGTTAGTTCAGAGGTCGCGGCTGCTATGGCGGAGGGAGTCCGGGAACTGACCGGCAGTACTTTTTCTGTTGCTACGACCGGCCTCGCCGAAGGAGGAGATGAACACTATCCTGAGGGTACTGTATGGATAGCGGCCAGCGGTCCAATCGGCACCAGGACGCGCCTTTTTCAGTGCAAGGGTAGCAGGAAAGCCAATATTTCCCGCTTTACAACCGCTGCATTGCATTTTTTGCGAGATTATATAGATTTATACTTAACGACCAATAAACCAATCAATAAAACATAAAAGTTAATAGGGTTAACAAAAATGTTAGCCCTATTTTTTTTGTTTCACTGTATGGAATTGATTATCTTTGAAAGATAAATAATACGCGATGAGTATTCAAGAAGAAAAAATCAAGCTGCTGGTCGACAGGCGCGCAGGCGCCCGGCTCGGCGGTGGCGAAAAACGCATCGATGCCCAACACGCAAAGGGTAAACTTACAGCCCGCGAGAGACTTGCCCGCCTGCTGGATGAGGGCAGTTTCGAGGAGTTCGACATGTTTGTCCAGCACCGTTGCACCAACTTCGGCATGGATGCCAGTCACATAGATGGCGACGGCGTGGTAACCGGGCAGGGTACGATAGACGGACGTCTGGTTTTCGTATTTGCCCAGGACTTCACAGTAAATGGAGGTTCCCTGAGCAAAACCATGTCCGAGAAAATCTGCAAGGTAATGGATATGGCCGTAAAGACCGGTGCACCTGTCATCGGGCTTAACGATTCCGGAGGCGCCCGTATTCAGGAGGGCATAGACGCCCTTGCCGGATATGGGGATATCTTTGAGAGGAACATCCTTGCAAGCGGCGTAGTGCCTCAGATCAGCCTGATTATGGGGCCTTGCGCCGGCGGAGCCGTGTACTCCCCCGCCCTCACGGACTTCACCCTTATGGTAAAGGATACCAGCTACATGTTCCTGACAGGCCCCGCAGTAGTGAAATCGGTGACCGGCGAGACTGTGACCCAGGAAGAACTGGGAGGTGCAGGAGTTCATTCATCCAAATCTGGTGTGGCTCACTTCTCTGCTGATTCTGAGGACGATGCTATTGCTCAGATAAAGAAACTCTTGAGCTTTTTACCCCAGAATAACATGGAGACGGCACCTTTCCGTGCCACCAACGATCCGGTTTCCCGTGCAGACGACTTCCTGAATTCCGTGGTGCCCGACAACCCCAACAAGGCATACGACATGTACGGTGTCATAAAGAGCATCGTAGATGACGGAGATTTCTTTGAGGTCCACAGGAACTTTGCGAAGAATATTATAGTAGGCTTCGCCCACATGGGCGGACGCAGCGTCGGCGTGGTTGCCAACCAGCCGGGAGTGCTTGCAGGCGTTCTGGATATAAATGCCAGCCGCAAGGCTGCACGCTTCGTTCGTTTCTGCGACGCTTTCAATATTCCCCTGCTCACCCTGGTTGACGTACCCGGCTTCCTTTGTGGCACCCAGCAGGAATACGGAGCTATCATTACAAACGGCGCCAAACTGCTTTATGCCTACGGTGAGGCTACGGTGCCCAAGGTGACAGTAACCCTTCGCAAAAGCTACGGCGGAGCGCATATTGTTATGAGTTGCAAGCAGTTGCGTGGAGATATCAATTATGCGTGGCCCTCTGCGGAGATAGCCGTCATGGGCGCAAAGGGCGCGGTTGGCGTGCTCAAGGACGTCACTGAAGAAGAGTACAACGAGCTCTTCTGCAATCCCTACCAGGCTGCACGCATGGGTTATATAGAAGACGTTATCGAGCCCCGTAACACCCGCTTCCGCGCAATAAGGGCGTTCGAAGTGCTGGCCGGCAAACGTCAGGAACTGCCCGCCAAGAAACACGACAACATGCCGTTATGATGAACCTTCTTGTCATAAATGTTGATCCATGGGCGCTGACGCTTATTGCCGTCAGCGTAGTGTTCTCGGCCCTGATTATCCTGTTTGTGCTGTACAGCCTTTCGGGAGCCATTTTTACGGGCATGTTCAAGCGCAAGCCCAAGACTGATCCGGACGCCGGGACGGCTGCAGCCATAGCATTGGCCCTGGATTGTTACACGGGAGGCGGCGACGAGCCTGCGGCTATTGCCCTGGCTATTCACCTCTACCTTTCGGAGAGTGTTCACGACTATGAGCCGGGCTTTATTACCATACGTCAGGCGGAGAATTCGGACTGGCGCAATAAATCATTGACTTTCAGAAAAAAAGTGTAAAAACATATGAAGACTTACAAGTTCAAGATCAACGGAAAAGACTACAGTGTTGACATAAACGGAATAGAGGGCTGCAACGCCTCGGTTACCGTCAACGGTGTTGCCTATGATGTAGAATTGGAAAATGAGGCCCCGGCTGCTGCATCGGCGGGCCTGGCCGAACCTGTCGCTCCCGTGAGCGCCACTCCCGTCAGCGGACCCGCTCCTGCACCTGCAGCAGCTCCGGTCAGCGCAAACGGAGGAGCCGGCTCAGTCGTCAAGTCTCCCCTGCCCGGTGTGATTATCAGCATAGACGTCAAGGAAGGCCAGGCTGTAAAGAAAGGCCAGAAAGTGGCTGTGCTCGAGGCTATGAAGATGGAAAACGAGATTCAGTCCGATGCGGACGGTACCGTTAGCGCCATTCTCGTACAAAAGGGCGACTCTGTGCTTGAGGGTGCCGAGATCTTGAAGATAGCATAATGGAGCAGATTCTGGACAGCCTATCCCAGTTCTGGCAGTTCACCGGCTTTGCGAACTGCACATGGCAGCATCTTGCGATGATTGTCATAGGAATTGTATTCATCACCCTGGGTATAGTCAAAGAATGGGAGCCGCTGCTGCTGGTGCCCATAGGCTTCGGAATTATAATCGGCAACATCCCCTTCTTCCCCGGTCTGAATATAGGTATATACGAACAGGGCTCGGTGCTCAACATACTCTATCAGGGCGTACGCCAGGGCTGGTATCCGCCGTTGATATTCCTGGGGATAGGGGCCATGACGGACTTCTCGGCGCTGATATCGCAGCCAAGGCTGATGCTTATCGGCGCTGCCGCACAGATGGGCATCTTCGGGGCGTACATGCTTGCAATTGCCAGCGGTTTCGCTCCCAACGAGGCGGGAGCCATAGGCATAATCGGCGGAGCGGACGGCCCCACGGCCATCTTCCTGAGTTCCAAGCTCGCTCCCGAGCTCATGGGCGCCATTGCGGTGAGCGCATATTCGTATATGGCGCTTGTTCCTGTTATCCAGAAGCCTATCATGCTCCTGCTTACCACCAGGAAGGAAAGGCTCATACGCATGCCCAAGCCTCGCGAGGTGAGCCAGAAAGAGAAGATAATCTTCCCTATAATAGGATTCATCTGCACCGCTTTCATAGTGCCTTCCGGACTTCCGCTGCTGGGTATGCTCTTCTTCGGGAACCTGCTTAAGGAATCCGGAGTCACAAGGCGTCTTGCCACTACTGCAGGCGGTCCCATGATAGATGTGGTCACCACCCTCATTGGCCTCACTGTAGGCGCATCCACCCAGGCAAACGTTTTCCTCAGCGGCCGCTCTCTCAAGATTTTCGGCCTCGGCCTCCTCTCCTTCATCATCGCCACCACTTGCGGCGTGCTGTTCGTGAAGATATGGAACCTGTTCCTCAGGCCGGAACGCAAGATCAACCCTCTGATAGGCAACGCCGGGGTTTCCGCCGTTCCCGACAGCGCCCGCGTGTCCGAGACCGTGGGACGTGAAGCGGATCCGGAAAACCATCTGCTCATGCATGCGATGGCACCCAATGTCGCAGGCGTAATCGGCTCCGCCGTAGCAGCCGGTATCTTACTTGGATTCCTTGGACAATGAAAAAACTGATCTGTTTTCTCCTTGGTCTGACGTGCTTTGTCAGTGTATCTGCGCAGGCGACTCATAACGTCATGAGCTGCAACATCCGCATCACCGGGCTGGAAGCCGATGAAGTGGACGGGCGCCGCTGGGATGACCGTAAAGATGTGTGCCTCAGTGTCATAAAGTCCCGTAAGCCGGACATAATCTGTATGCAGGAGGTGATTTACGAGTCATACGAATACATGAAGAAAAAGCTCTCCGGCTACATTGCCTTCGGCTTCGAAGGCCCCGAAATGGACCCCTGGACGGATGGTTACCACTATATAGGCAAGAATGTGATCTTTTTCAGCAAAAGCCGTTATGAACTGATTGCCGAAGGGTGCTACTGGCTCTCTGAGACTCCGTCTAAAGGCGGAAGCATTTCGTGGGAATCGTCCCGCGCCCGCCACTGCAACTGGGTGCGGCTCCGCGACCGTAAGACGGGCAGGCAGTTCCGTGTGCTGAATACCCATCTCGACCATATAACCAAAATAGCAAAGACCAGGCAGACGGAAGTAATAGTTGCGGAGACCGGGCAATATGCCCCCGACTTCCCGCAGATACTTTTCGGGGATTTCAACTCCGGTATAAAGGATGAACCCTATGCCCTGCTTACCGCTGCCGGATGGCAGGATGCCTACGAGGCGGTACACGGGCACGAAGAAACCGGATTCAGTGCCCACGGATGGAAATTCGAACGTCCTGGCAAAGGCCGCCGCATAGATTTCATATACATGCATGGCCCCGTCAGGGCAATCAGCGCCGAAATAGTAAAGGACGCTCCCCGCGGAATCTATCCCAGCGACCATTACTTCGTCTCAGCAAAACTTGAATTCTAATTCCCAATCAAATTCATATTCAATTATGAGTACACTGAAACTACAGCATTCGTATCGTCCTCCCAGGTGCGAGAGGGACGACAGTATCTCTTTTTGTGTAATCTGCTCTTCGGCAGACGGACAGACTGAGTCTTACGATGATTCTGGTGATGTGTTTTCCTGGTAAACAAAACTGTATCGCCTATGAAACATTTCACTCATCTGGGGCTGGTCTTCGTACTGCCCCTGGTCTTGTCTTCCTGCGTTAAGGAGAGGAATGACCTGGGTGTTTATCCCTCCATTACCCTTACTGCAGAGTCGCTTGAGACCAGAACATGCCTGGGCGCTCCCGGGGACGGCAAGATTCCCGTCCTTTGGTGCGCAAGCGATGAAATCTGGGTGCGCTCAGCCTCTCAGGAGGCTGCCACTCCCGGCAATCGCTTCACTACTTCCAAATCTGCCATCAGTTCCGAGGGCAAAGTGGCCGACTTCACCGGTCAGGCCCCCGAAAACGGACCTTATGTGGCAGTCTATCCTTACGCTCTCGTAAACGCTGCATCAGACAACGAGACGGTTGTACTTGACGTTCCCCAGAACCAGACCTGGCTTCAAGACAGCTTCGGCGACGGAGCCAACGTAGCCGTGGCAGCATGGGCCAGCGGCAAGCAGATGCAGTTCAAGAACCTGGCCGGCGCGTTGAAACTCAGTTTCACCGGGAGCAAGAGCATTAAGCGCATCGAAATTGCCGACAACGACCCCGCCTCTGTACTCTGGGGCACATGTACGGTAAGCGTCGATCCCGCACAGAGTTCTGTTTCTTCCGTAGTCTGGACCAACGAGGCTGCCGGACGCAACCGCCTGATTCTGGACTGCGGAGACGGCGTGACCCTTGGGCAGGATGCAGTATCTTTCCACCTGGTGGTCCCGGAAGGCGCTTTTGCCAGCGGATTCACCTGCACACTTTACAATACTCTCGATGAAGAGGTCAAGACCATCATCACCGAGCGCAGCGCAAAGGTCAAACGGAACGAAATCATCCGCATGGCGGTCATAGCTCCGGAAGAACTCCCCTTCTCCGGCGGCTCAGGAACTGCCGAGTATCCTTATCTTATAGGTACTCCTGCAGACCTGGTACAGCTTGCTGCACTGTGTAACGGCAGCGAAGCGGAATCATACAACGCCTGCTGCTACAAGCAGATAAACGACATCGACATGGACGGCGTGTCCATAGCCTGTATAGGCAATGTCTCCGACAAGGCGTTCAAGGGCAGCTATGACGGACAGTGCCATACCATTTCCAATCTCTCCCCCACCCCTGCCGACTCAGGAGCTGCAGGTATGTTCGCTTATACCTCCGGCGCTTCGGTCAAGGACCTGGTGATTGACGGTTATACCAACAACGGAACCAAGGGTGAGCAGGGCGTGATTGCAGGACATCCGGTCAACACCACATTCAGCGGAATCAAGGTTGACGCCACCGTGGACTTTGTGAAGTGCGCCTGCGGCGGAATCGTCGGATACATGGAGGGCGGTTCCATTACCGACTGCCATGTGAGCGGCTTCCTGCATAACGAGGACAGCGATTCCTTCAAGGGCGTCTCCGGCGTTACCTGCCAGGGCGGTATTGCAGGCTACGTCAACAAAACTGCCATCAGCGAGTGCACCTTCAGCGGAAATGTCACCGGAAATGCCGAGCAGCTCGGCGGTATCGTGGGACAGATGGAAGGCGGCAGCGTTTCAGACTGCTGGGTCCTCGAAGGATCTACAATCACCGGCGATAACTATTACGTAGGTGGTATAGCAGGCGAAATTATCGGCTCAGGCTCCATCACCCGCTGCGAAGTACAGGCACACGTTATCAGCTGGTACCCCGGCGCCGCCGGCATTGTCGGCTGGGTACAGAGCGGCGACATTTCCGACTGCGTGGTGGGCTCGCATGCCCTCGTGCGTTCGGGCCAGATGCAGGCCGCTGGTATCGTAGCCTACATCTATCATAAGAACACCGCGCAGACGGTCAACATCAGCAATTGCACGGTTTACTGCGACGTTGCAGCCGCTTACACCGTCGGCGGAATAGTCGGTGAGTGCTATCTCACAAGTGACGACAGCAAAGTGAACATCTGGAACTGCGCATACGTAGGCGGCGAGATAATCAACGCCGGTTATGCCACCTCCGGATGGACCATGGTGGGAGGCCTCGTTGCATGGGCCCGTCTTGGGAACACCGCGGCAGAGCTCAACATTGTGAACTGCTTCAGCGATCCTTCCGCCATACGCTGCGATTTCCCTCAGGGCGAAGAGGCCGACATGGGCGGCTTCATAGGCGAGCAGGCCGGTACCGTGAGCATTATGGGATGCTATAATACTCTCGCCTACGGTACTGCCATAATCAACGGCAAGGAAGATATAACCGCCCCTTATAAAAACTACGGCGCTTTGATCGGATACGTCAGAAAGACGAATTTCGACCATGTGTACTATGTCGACAGCAGTCTGCCCGCCCTCGGAACCTCCAATTCCGGCAGCAGCGTCGACTGCACTGCATTATCGGTAGCCCAGATGACGGGCGGAGACATGCTCGCCAGACTGAACGCCTTCAAGGATTCCTACTCCGGTCCCCTGCAGCTTAAGAGCTGGGTGGGAGGAGAGAATTGCTATCCTGTGCTGGAAGGCATGCAGCCCAATCCGTCCACCGGCAAGAAGAAGGCTCTCAGGGTCAGTCTGATCGGTGACTCGCTGTCCACCTTCGACGGATATGCGCCTCACTGTTATCAAAGCAGCAGGGCTGCCAACGGCTACCGCTGCCATTATCCCACTTCTGACGGCAACGTGACATCCGCGTCCCAGACCTATTGGTACATACTCACTTACGAGCTGCTGTCCAATGCGGTATGGGATACCAACCTGGCATTCTCCGGAACTGCCACGACCCGATGCACCGATGCGTCCAAGTCCAGCCAGTACTGGTATGGTCAGGATTTCTGCGCACGCTACATCGAGAACGGAGGCATGGGTTCTCCCGACATCATCATCATCAACGGCGGTGCCAACGACTGGGCTCACAACTGCTACAATATCCTGGGCGACCAGAAACTTGTGCGCTACCCTGCTTCTACGCCCCACAGGCCGGACGATGCAGCCATGAATGCCGCCTATGCGGTTGCAGATGCGGCCAAGACACTGGATCAGGCCAAAGCCCTGCCGGATGCAACCTTCATCGAGGCGTACCTCAAGCTCATCCGCATGATGACCCTGCAGTACCCTCATGTCAAGATCATCGTTCTCATCCATGACACGCTCACCCCGGACGTGGAAGAGTCCCTGCTGCACATTGCAGATCATTACGACAACTGCCGTGCGGTCGACCTCTATGCCGTAAACGGCTTCAACGACCTGGGATGGAACTTCGAGTATCTCGACCTTGGTTACCAGCCTAACATGCCCAAGCATGATTTCAACTGGAACGACATCAAGACCGACGACAAACGCAAGAACTGCAGCGACCACTATTCGGCCAAGGCTATGAGATTCATCGCGAACAAGATTTACGATGAACTCGGCACATGGCTTGAATCCTCCGCCACGTACAACGAAGGCGACAGCGGTTCTATCAGCGATTTTGACAACTTAAACGGCGCATGGTGATGAAAACGAAATACATTTTATCGATTATTGCTGTTGCAGCCGCAGTTGTGGCCTGCAACGAAGAAAAGCCCTTCATCGATATTGCCGATGCCGGCGATGCCGTTACCCTCACGGCTTCCATAGGGACTCCGGCCACCAGGATCCATTTCAACGGAGACAAGGATACCTATACGGAGACCCGTTGGCAAGACGGAGACTGCATCTGGGTGCGCAGCGATACCCAGCCTGCATGGGAGCGTGGCGACTGCTTCAAGACCAGTGAGGCCCAGATAAGCGCCGATGGTCATTCGGCTGAATTCACGGGTCGTACAAGGGCCGAAGGGCGCTTATGTGCGGTTTATCCTTACGGCATGGTGCAGCCAGGCTCCGATAACGATGAAGTTGTACTCTCCATTCCAGAGACCAACGAGCTGGTACCCGGAGACTGTCCGGCCAATGCCAACGCGGCCGTGGCCTTCTGGGCCGACGGAAGCACCAGTTTCTCCATGGAGTATCTTCTGGGAGCATTGAAGGTTTCCGTTACCGGTAACGGCCAGCAAATAGTCAAGGCATCCGTTACCGACAGCGGCAAGGCCCAGCTCTGGGGCACCCTGAAAGTGATTCCGGACTATGAGGACAAAGGGATTGCATGGACGGAGATTTCCAACATCTCGATGGCGCGCAGTACCGCTACCCTCACAACCAAGCCCATCGCTCTCAGCTCTACTCCCCTGGAGTTTTACTTCCTGCTTCCTGACGGGGTCCTGAAAGAGGGCTTTGTGCTCAGGTTGACTGATACCGAGGACAACACCTATGTTTTCGCGACCGACAAGGATAATGAAATAGTACCTGGCAAGGTGGTCAAGATGCCTGCCGTTGATTTGGCTGATGCATTGTCCGAAGCCGATCTGGTACTGTTCTCCGGCGGCGAGGGTGTGCCTCTTGACCCCTACAAGATTTCCACCACGGAAGACCTTATCCAACTGGCCACTTTCCTTTCCGACGAAAACAAGTACGCCTCTTTTGCCGCCAAGTTCTATGTGCAGACTGCGGATTTGGACATGGAAGGTAAGGCCTTCTCGCCCATTGGATCCACTTCTGCCGCTCCTTTCCGCGGTACTTACGACGGCGGCGGTTTCAAGATTTCCAATCTTTCCGTCCAGGGAGCATCTTCCGATAATCCCGCCAGCGGAGTGTTCGGATATATCTGCGAAGCGTCCGTCAAGAACCTGACCGTCGCAAACAGAAGCAATACAGGCTCTTTCAACCGGGTTGGCGGTGTCGTCGGCTATGCAGATAGTTCTGAAATAGACGATTGCCACATCACGGGCGGCGAACTTACGGCAAGCGCCAATATGCTCGGCGGCATAGTTGCCGAGATGAAAGGTGGCTCCGTAAAGAATTGTTCTGCAAGCGAGGTGGTCCTTACCCAAAGTGCAAACTATGCGGCTGCAATAGTTGCATATGCACACGACAAAGCCAGCATCAAGTTCTGTAAAGCCCTGGGCGGCACAAAGGTAAACTGCGTCAATCACGCAGGTGCCATTGCCGGCGAATTCAACGGCGACACTATTACCGCGTGCCTGGTTGAAGGCGCAAAGATCAGCGGCAAACAGAATATTGGCGGCCTGGTCGGGTGGTTCGATGCAGGCACCATGGAGGGCTGTACGGTAAGCGGAGCTACTGAGATTACCGGCAGCGACGACGGTGTCGGAGGCCTTATAGGGCGCGCCATCAGCAAGGGCGGCGCTGACAACTGGATTGACGGATGCACCGTTACCGGAGGCACTTCCGTCAAGGGTACTTACAGCCTTGGCGGCCTTGTCGGTTATGCTTATCCGGACGCCGACGGCAACCTGTATATTATCAACAGCGGCGTCGTGAATGCTTCCATTCACGGCACCCTCTGCGATACCGGCGGAGATCCCGCAAAGGGCGACTGCATGAATGGAGGTATTCTTGGCTGGGCCCGTTTGAAGGATTCCGGAAGCAAGGCCTGGATAGTCAACTGTTATTCCTACCTTGATTCAATGACTCTGGACCTTAACATGTCTCATCCTTCGGTGGGTGGTATAGTAGGTTATGGTTCCATATCGAGTACCGGAAAACTGGAGATCGTCAACTGTGTGACTACCTTTGTCGAAGGGACTGTCACGATGGCGGGGTCGGCTTTCGATCCGTCCACTCCCCAGAGCGGCTCCCTTTACGGATTACTTCCAAACAGCGCGGGCGTCAGGGTTGCAGACAACCACTATCTCGGCGGAGGTCTCAGTGAAGGTACCGCAGGAGCCAGTTGTGTTATAGATAACAACGTCGGATACATCGAGGGCGTCTTCAAGGATGGTGAAACCGTCATAGCCAAGCTGAACGAGTTCGTGCTTGGCGAAACCACCCTCACGCTTAGTTCCTGGGTAATTTCCAACAACCTTCCTGTAATAGAATAGCCTTTCCGGCTTCTTGCGATGAGCCGTCCGCTTTGCCGCGGGCGGCTCTTTTTTTGCAGAAGCAATAAAAAAAAAGTAACTTTGGGAGATTAATACTCTCTATATGCAAAACAAACTACAGGAACTAACCGACCAGCTTTACAACGAAGGTCTTGCCAAGGGCCGGGAAGAAGGCGAACGCATACTGGAAGAAGCCCGCGCCGAGGCGGAAAAGACGGTAGAGGAAGCCCGACGCAAAGCGGATGAGATTCTGGTCAAAGCCGGTAAAGAAGCCGACGATATCAAGTCCAAGGCGGAGTCCGACGTGAGAATGGCTTCTGCACAGGCACTGCAGGCTACCCGTAAATGTATTGAGGAGCTCATAGTTGCAAAGGCCGACACCCAGGCCGCTGCTTCCAATCCCGAATTCCTGAAAGAGATCATACGCTGCGTGGCCGGAAACTTCTCCGCCACTGCCGAAAACGGCATCGCCCTGGTACTTCCCGAAAGCCTTCAGGCCAAGCTTGAGCCCTGGGTTAAAGGCGAGCTTTCCCAGACCCTGGCATCGCCGGTAGAAGTGAGCTTTTCCAAGAAACTAGGCGGCGGTTTTACCATTGCCCCCAGGGATGGCGGCTATTACATCAGTTTCTCGGACAAGGCATTCAACGAACTGATAGCTGAGTACCTTCGCCCGGTTACCCGTAAACTGCTCTTCGGTGAATAATTACGAATACATAATCGCTACCCTTCCAGTTCCTGAGCCGGATTCGGAGAGAATCGATACCGGCGCCATACTGGATTTTATCCGCAGCCAGTGCTCGGAGAAGGATATTGTGCTGATGGACTGCATCCAGGATGCATTCAATCCGGAGATACTGGATTACGGCTTCTACTGCAAGGCGCTTGCAAGTCCGAATCCGTTCCTCCGCGAGTTCCTGCGCTACGACCTGCTTCTGCGCGACACCAAGACTGAATTCCTGAACACGGTCCTGGGGCGCCCGGAGAGTCAGGATATAGTTCCCCTCCCCGGCTGTGCCGATGAATTCGAGTCACCATCCTTCCCCGATTTTGACGAGAAGCCTGAAGTGCTTGCCGTGCTGGAGCAGGATGATATACTCTCGCGTGAGCGCGGTCTGGACCGCCTGCTGTGGGAGAAGGCAGAAGATCTGGTGCGCCTGCATATACTGGATATGGACGTAATTCTCTCGGTAGTGGCCAGGCTGCTCATAACGGAACGATGGAACAGGCTGGACCCGGCAACAGGACGCGAAATGTTCCGCAATCTCGTACAGGAAATAAGAAACACACGATAATATGGCTACAAAAGGAATAGTGGCAGGCATAGTCTCCAACCTGGTAACCGTCAAGGTCGACGGGCCGGTGGGTGAAAACGAGCTCTGTTACATAGATCTCGGCGGCACTCAGCTGCTTGCCGAGGTCATCAAGGTAACCGGAGACAAGGCATCCGTTCAGGTTTTCGAGAGCACCCGTGGCCTGCGCAACGGGGACGGAGTGACATTCCTGGGCAGGATGCTTGAGGCAAGCCTGGGTCCAGGACTGCTTTCCGGCGTGTACGACGGTCTCCAGAACGACCTCACGACCATGGAGGGCGTATTCCTCAAGAGAGGTGAATACACCGACCCCCTGAATCACGAAAAGCTGTGGGAGTTCAAGCCGCTGGCTGCTCCAGGCGACAAGGTGCGCGCGGCAGACTGGCTTGGAGAGGTACAGGAAGGCTGGCTCCCCCACAAGATAATGGTCCCCTTCAAGTTCGACGGGGATTATACCGTTAAATCCATAGCGCCTTCAGGAAGCTATAATATCGATACGGAAATTGCCGTTCTTACAGACGCCGAGGGAGAAGACCGCAGCGTGAGCATGGTACAGAAATGGCCGGTCAAAGTGGCCGTAAAGGCGTATGTCGAGAAGCCGCGCCCGGGCAAGATTATGGAGACCGGCGTGCGCATCATAGACAGCTTCAATCCCATAGCGGAAGGCGGAACAGGCTTCATCCCCGGGCCTTTCGGGTGCGGCAAGACCGTGCTCCAGCATGCCATTGCCAAGCAGGGAGAGGCCGATATAGTGGTCATGGCGGCATGCGGAGAACGCGCTAACGAGGTCGTAGAGATCTTTACCGAGTATCCTGAGCTCATAGACCCGCATACGGGCCGTAAGCTCATGGAACGCACGGTCATCATCTGCAACACTTCCAATATGCCCGTGGCGGCCAGGGAGGCCTCGGTTTATACGGCTATGACCATCTGCGAGTATTACCGGGCCATGGGCTACAGGTGCCTGCTGCTGGCAGACTCCACTTCCCGCTGGGCCCAGGCTCTGAGGGAGATGTCCAACCGCATGGAAGAGCTTCCCGGGCAGGATGCCTTCCCGGTGGACCTTTCAGCCATCATATCCAATTTCTACGCCCGTGCCGGCCAGGTTGTGCTTAACAATGGCAAGACGGGTGCAGTTACCTTCATAGGCACGGTCTCCCCTGCCGGCGGCAATCTCAAGGAGCCGGTGACGGAAAGCACCAAGAAGGCTGCCCGTTGCTTTTACGCCCTGGAGCAGAACCGTGCAGACCAGAAACGTTACCCGGCCGTGAATCCGGTGGAGTCCTACTCGAAATATCTTGAATACCCGGAAATCCAGGCCACCCTGGAAAGCACGGTGGAGCGCGGCTGGATAGCCAAGATACTGAAGGCCAAGAATTACGTCCGGCGCGGCAAGGAAATGGCGGACCAGATCAACATACTCGGTGACGACGGCGTGCCCATGAGCTATCACGAGGCGTACTGGAAGAGCGAGCTCATAGATTTCGCCTTCCTCCAGCAGGACGCCTTCGACGCCGTGGATTCCGTCTGCCCCATGGAGCGCCAGAAATACATGCTGGACCTCATCCTGGATATCTGCGACCGCAGATTCGACTTCGAAGACTACGAGAAGTGCCGCGAGTACTTCAAGAAGCTCATCAATGAGTTGCGCCAGATGAACTATTGCCCCTTTGGGAGCGAGAAGTTCAATGCCTACAACGAATCCGTTAAAAACATGATTGCATAAATGGCAACTATAGCATACAAGAAAGTTTACACCAGGCTCCAGGCTATCACCAAGGCAACCGTGTCCCTGGACGCCAAAGGAGTGGCCAATGACGAGCTTGCCAGCGTGAACGGCAAACTGGCCCAGGTGGTAAAGACCAGCGGAGACCGTGTCACCCTGCAGGTGTTTTCCGGCACCGAGGGAGTCCCCACCAATGCGGAAGTGTCCTTCTTCGGCGAGCCCCCTACCCTGAAAGTGGGCGAACAGCTGTCCGGACGCTTCTTCAACGCCTACGGCAAGCCCATTGACGGCGGCCCCGAGGTGGAGGGCGAAGAGCGCCAGACCGGCGGGCCTTCCGTGAACCCTTACAAGCGGCGCCAGCCCAGCGAACTGATTCCCACCGGTATCGCAGGCATAGACCTTAACAATACGCTGGTCTCCGGGCAGAAGATACCTTTCTTTGCCGACCCCGACCAGCCATACAACCAGGTGATGGCCGATGTGGCCCTGCGAGCAGATGTGGACAAGATAGTCCTTGGAGGCATGGGACTGAGCAACGACGATTATCTCTTCTTCCGTCATGCCTTCGAGAATGCAGGCGCCCTGGACCGTATAGTCTCCTTCGTCAATACTACGGAGGAGCCTCCGGTGGAGCGCCTTCTGATACCCGACATGGCCCTTACCGCAGCCGAGTATTTTGCTGTAGATAAGAACGAGAAAGTGCTTGTGCTGCTGACAGATATGACTCTGTATGCAGACGCCCTGTCCATAGTCAGCAACCGTATGGACCAGATACCTTCGAAGGATTCCATGCCCGGTTCGCTCTACTCGGACCTTGCAAGGATTTATGAGAAAGCGGTACAGTTGCCTGCAGGCGGATCCATTACCATCATAGCCGTTACAACCCTGAACGACGGGGATATCACCCACGCTATCCCGGACAATACCGGATATATCACTGAGGGCCAGATATTCCTGCGTGCAGACTCCGATTCGGGCTGTGTGATTGTTGATCCCTTCCGCAGCCTGAGCCGTCTGAAACAGCTTGTACAGGGCAAGAAGACGCGGGAAGACCATAGCCAGGTAATGAATGCAGGGGTACGCCTGTATGCCGATGCGCAGAACGCCAAAACCAAGCTGCAAAACGGCTTCGACCTCAGCGACTATGACCTGCGCTGCCTGGATTACGCGAAGGATTATGCCAGGGACCTGCTAAGCATAGACGTCAATATCACCATAGACGAGATGCTGGATACGGCCTGGAAGCTCTTTGCTAAGTACTTCTCCCCTGCGGAGACCGGAATAAAGCAGACATTGATAGATAAGTATTGGCCTCAGTAGGATGGCAATAAAGTTTCAATACAACAAGACATCCCTGACCAACCTGGGCAAGCAGCTGAAGATCAGGCAGAACGCATTGCCGACCCTGAAGAATAAGGAGTCGGCTCTGCGGGTAAGCGTCATTGCTGCCAAGGCGGAAGCCCAGGCACAGGCCGACGCCCTTGAGAGAAAGCTGCAGGAGTACGATTACCTGGCCGCACTGTGGAACGAATTCCAGCCAGGCTTGATAAGCATCAGCGACGTCCATCTCAAGACCGTCAAGATAGCCGGTGTAAAGGCTCCTCAGCTGGACAGGATAGACTTCGAGCTGAAGCCCTTCAATGCTTTCGCATCCCCTGCCTGGTACGCCGACGGCATACGTATTCTCAAGGAGCTCAGCACACTGGGCATAGAATCGGAGGTGTCGGAAGAGCGCCGCAGCATACTCGAGTTCAACCGCAAGAAGACGACCCAGAAGGTCAACCTGTACGAAAAGGTACAGATTCCCGGATACCAGGAGGCAATTCGCAAGATAAAGCGCTACATGGAGGATGAAGAAAACCTGTCCAAGGCGTCGTCAAAGATAGTCAAGAACCGCCATGCGGCTCAGGAAGAGGAGGAAGGCCTATGATAGAGAAGATGACACGCTACGACTTCATCCTGCTTTCCGGCAGGAAAGAAGCGTTTCTGGACAGTCTATGCGAGCTAGGAGTAATGGATATCCAGCATTCCTCAAAGCCCGTTGACGCCCGTTCCGAGGGCATGCTGTCGCGGCTTGAGGCCCTCAGGGCAGAGATCCGCCGCATAGAGAAAGGTACCGACGCCCATCTGGAGGAGCTTGAGGCAGAAAGGAAGCTGCTTGACAAGGAGGCTGCCGCCATCAGCCACTGGGGCGAGTATGACAGGGAGAAGCTGAAAGCGCTCGGGCTACCGGTAAAGTTCTATTGCGTACCTGAGAAGAAGTATGATCCTGAATGGGAACAAAGCGCTCTGATTCAGGAGATTGAGCGGGATAAGGGAAAAGTGTGGTTCGTGACCGTCGGCCCCGCGGATATTCCTTTCGCTCCCCTTCCGGAGCCCTCCCGCGACCTTGCGGAACTGGAGCGTTTCACGGCCCTGAAAGACAAGGAAATCGAGGTTTACAAGGGCGAACTTGAGGCTCTGAAAGACCAGCTCCCGGCGCTCAAAAAAGAAGAAAAATCGCTCGCTTCCGAGCTCAATCTTTACCTTGCAGGAGAGAGCGGAGAGCCCGCCGCGGACAACGCTCTGATAGTCTACGAAGGCTTCGCTCCGTGCTCCGAAAACGGACGTCTCGCGGCCGCTTTCGATGCCCTCGACTGCGTCTGGTTCGCATCTGAAGCAACAATAGAGGACAACCCTCCCATCAAGCTTAAAAACAATAAGTTCGTCAAGCAGTTTGAATTGCTTACTGACATGTATGGAAGGCCGGATTACGACGAGTTTGACCCCACTCCGTACATCTCCGTTTTCTTCCTGCTTTTCTTTGCAATGTGCATGGGAGACGCGGGCTACGGACTGCTGCTTTTCATCGGCGGATTCCTGCTCAAAAAGGTACCGAGTTTTAAGAATATCGCTCCTCTTGTGAGCATATTGGGTGTGGCAACTTTCGTGGTAGGACTCATGATGCATACCTTCTTCGGTTACGACATCGCCACCCTGCCCTGGATACCAGGCTGGCTGAAGTCCATAATGATTACCGGCTCTATCGGCGGCTTCGAGGCCCAGATGGTTCTGGCTCTGGCCATAGGCGTGGTGCACCTGTGCCTTGCCATGGTGGTAAAAACGGTTTACGCAACCAGGAACAAGGGCTTCCTCGAGTCCCTCAGCGTATGGGGCTGGACCTTGCTTATAGTAGGCGGTGTGATTGTAGGCGTACTGGCCCTTCTCAAACTTGTTCCTCCGGAAGTAACCAAGTGGATAATTATCTGTCTTGGAATCATTTCCGCTCTGGGAATCTTCCTCTTCAACGACATTCACCGCAGTCCTCTGAAAAACATTGGCTCAGGCCTGTGGGAGACGTATAATACGGTTACAGGACTGCTTGGCGACGTACTTAGCTACCTGCGTCTGTACGCCCTCGGTCTTGCCGGCGGAATGCTGGGCAAGGCGTTCAACGACATTGCGGCTATGACTGTCGGAGACGGCGGCTTCGGTCCCGGGTGGGTATTCTTCGTGCTTATTTTCCTGGTAGGACACGCCCTTAACCTGGCCATGTGCTGCCTGGGCGCCTTCGTGCATCCCCTGCGACTCAATTTCCTGGAGTTCTTCAAGAATTCCGGATACGACGGGAAAGGCCGTGCATATAAACCCATAACGAAGTAATTATCAACAAATAAACATTTTTAATTATGAACGAAATTCTCGGTTATCTTGGTCTCGGACTTATGCTTGGACTGTCCGGCATAGGCAGCGCTTATGGAACTACCATTGCCGGTAATGCCGCCGAAGGGGCCCTCAAGAAGGCACCCGAAAAATCCACCAGCTACATGATTCTGTCCGCACTGCCAGCCACCCAGGGCATTTACGGATTTGTGGGTTTCTTCATGTGGCTGCTGGTCTTTAAATTCGATTTTGCCGCCAACGGCCCCCTGCTCTTCGCGATGGGCCTGGGTATGGGTATTGTATGTCTGTTCTCGGCGATACGTCAGGGGCAGGTATGCGCAAACGGCATCATTGGTATCAGTCAGGGTCACGACGTTCAGACGAATACCTTTATTTACGCTGCTCTTCCGGAGTTCTATGCGATTCTCGGCCTTGCCGGAGTTTTGATGATATCTCTGGCAATCTGATTCTATCTTAGCTTTATCAGCGCATATCCGTGAGGAGGCGCTGAAACCGGGGACTCCGTCTGTGTTGTATTTGCAGCCAGGCGGAGTTCTTCCGGAATTGTCAATATCACATCAGACCTATCTGCGCCGAAGTTACAGAACACCAGCCAGGCGGAATCGTCGTCGTAACGCATGAAGACGAAATGCTTGTCCGGATTGAATCCTGCTGCGGAACCGCAGCAATAGCAGAGATCCCAGTTGTGGCCGTTCAGGAATACCGGCCGGCGGGCAAGCGTCAGCAATTCACGGTAACGCGAAAGCAGTTCCCTGCGGGCGGCTGGCAATTCCTTGCCCTCGCGCACGTATGAGTACAGGTTATCCAGGCCCTCCGGCTTGCACCAGGAGAAAATGGACGTGCGACCTTCGTGCCCCTCTGCGGCATCCTCCCCCACTTCCTGCCCGGCGTACAGCATGAACGACGCATGGTTGAACAGAAGGTCGAAGGCAAGTGCGCCCCATACTGCATTGGCGTCTCCGGTGAACCAGGGAGATGCAATACGCTGTTCGTCGTGGTTTTCCAGAAAGTTCAGCATATGCGGCTGCATATCCCCAAGCGACTGCCAGTTGCCGCTGAGCTCACGGGCAGAACGTTCCCCGGCCAGGATTCCGCGCAAAATGTCGTAACTGCCGGACTTGTCGTACAGCAGGTCCATGCCGGCCTCGTCCAGATAACGGCGGTAATTCTCGCGTCCATATACTTCGGCCACGAAGACAAGCCCGGGGAATTCCCGTTTTACGGCCTTTACGACGCGTCCAAGAGCATTGGAGGGGACCATCTCCACCATGTCGCAACGGAAGCCGTCAACGCCACGGGAGGCCCAATAACGGAGTATCTTCAGGAACTCCTCCTCCGTGCGCGGATCGGACCAGTCAACTTTAAGCGTATCCGTCCAGTCTCCGTCGCAGAAATCGTGCACAGCCAGCCCGCCCTGATAGTCACAGCCTACATGATTCGGAATGAAGTCTATTATGCACTTAAGGCCGGCGTCATGAATGCGTCCGAGCAGTGCATCAAACTCCTCCATACGGTGCGCGGAGTCATCGGCCAGGTAAGGATTGACGTCATACCAGTCACATATGGCATAAGGGGAACCTGGATCGCCCTTTACAAAGGGCTTTCCGCTGGAATGCCTGGGAATGCCCGTGAGCCACAGATAATCGACCTCGAGAGATTTAAGGTATCCGGACAGGGCTGCATCGCAAGAGGAAAACTTTCCATCGCCCCACAGCCGCGGCAGCAGTTGGTATATAATGCACTTCCCCATCAGAACGGATAACCTACGCCGAAATGTAATGACGAACCTCCGGTCCTGAGCCATTCGTGTGGCAATATCCAGCGGGCATCGCCGCTGAGCGAAGGCTCAAATATCTTAAGGCCCCAGTCCAGGCGCAGCAGGATAAAATTGAGGTTCAGCCTGAGGCCGACGCCCCAGTCAAGGCCGAAGGTCTCTATCCATGTGGGGTATTCGATAGGGAAAGGATAATCCTCATCACTCTCCCAGGGGCCGTAAAAGTCCCACACATTGCCGGCTTCTGCAAACAGGGCTCCCTCGAACTTCCAGAAAAGCTTCTGGCGCAGCTCCAGGTCAAATTCCAGCTTGGTCTCTCCTGCCTGGCTTGGTATCTGGAAAAATCCAAACGGCCTTTCGGCACCCGGGCCAAGCGAGCGCACCTGCCAGCCACGCATGCTGTTTGCACCGCCCACGTAGAACTGTTTTTCATACGGCATGTACTCGGAAACCCCGTAGCCATGGCCTATGCCTCCGGAAAAATTGACGGCCAGTTTGGTCGAGGGCGAAAACATGAAACAGTGGGTAAAATTCAGCTCCGCCCTTGCGTACTGGGCATAATTCATTCCGAAGACCAGCTTGTCCCCGAATTCATTCTCCGGAAGAATGGGGTTGAACAGCGAGATGATGTTACCGGCTATATCAAAGCCGAAACGTATCGAGGTGTACCCGCCTTTGGGAATTACGCTGGAGTCGGAAGACCAGTATAGCTGTCCTCCAGTACCGGCATCGATATGGTCGTAGAACGATTCCATCAGGGCCAAGTTGCTGAACAGGGTAGAATAGAAGTCGCCTCGTATGTACCCCGCCTTTACCACAGTAGTTCTAAAGGGATAAAGCTCATAGTATAATTTGTCGTTATTGCCGGTATAGCCGTAGGAAGCATTGCCGATGAAGCGCCTGAATTCCGGCCTGTCCTGAAAATTCAGGTTGGCCTGGATAATGGTACGGGGGATGTTGGGGCCTTTGAATACGCTGTAAGGCAATCCCAGGAAACGCGGAAAGCTCAGACTGGCGCTCACGCCGATCTCATTTGCCTTGGTTTCGGTTTTGAACTGACGCTGGAAGTTGCCGGTAAAGCCCACTGACAGCCATTCGCCGCCACGGAAGATGTTCTTGTTGTAGAAACTGATTGCAGGCGACACACCAAAGAATCCGTTGGCGTTTACAGAAGCCTCCAGGTTCACTCTGGCCCCCTTCAACTTGCTCTGCCCCAGGGTAATATGGCAGTCTACCGTCGCGCTGTCGGCCGGGGTCATCTCTACAGCAACGCTGTTGAAAAGCCTCAGGGAGCTGAAACGCTGGTAATTAATGCCGGCCACCTTCTCGCTGTACAGGTCTCCGGGTTTAATTATATTGATATCGCGTAAAACCTTCTCCCGGAAAGGGACTATGGTCGAGTGCGATATCTGCACGTTTCCTATGTGATACTTCACCATGGGTGCCGCATTGGTCTCGGCCTCCTTCCTGGAGTACTCGCGTATTTCATAGGTAAGGATATTTCGCGGGCCAAGGGTATCGGCCTCAAAGAAATAGTTGAACTTGCTCAGGTCGTAATACCCCTTGTTGCGGAAGTATGCCGCGCCCCTCTCGCTCTCTTTTTCCAGCACTTTCTCTGAGAGCCAGTCCCCTTCCCGGACGCTGATATTCTCCATGTCCTGTGCGAATTCCTCTGCAAATTCCCCCTCCGGAACCTTGAAAACAATGCTGTCTATACGGCTGCGCGCACCTGGAGTAATGGTATAGGTAACGCGTACGTTCTTCTTGACAGTATCTACTTTAGCTGTAACATCAGAGTTGTAATATCCGAGGTAGTCAAGGTGCCTTGATATATTCTCGCAGGAACTGCCCAGCAGTCCTCCGTTGAAGACCACGGGAGCAACGCCAACCTTTCTCAGCGAATTGTTCAACCAGTCGTCCTTTTGCGGGTCGGACCAATTGTATATCCACCCCAGGACGAAGGAATTGCTGGTCTGCTGCTTGATGTAGGAAGTAACGTCGGAAGACGTAAGGCCGTTGGGATCGCCGTTGAATGCCACCTTGTTGGAGGCCAGGCGGTACTTTCCCTCCGGGAGCACCCTGGTGTTGCTGCAAGAGGCACACAGGATCGACATAAAGACAAACAGCAGTATGTGGACGGCTCTCCTTGTCATCTCCTTCTGAATTCCGATAAGGTTATGGCACAAGCGGTAGCCACGTTCAGCGACTCGGCCCCCCTGCCCTCACGTGCAAACGAAGGGATAAGGAGACGGGTGCTTGCCAGTGCGGCAACCTCGGGGGAAACTCCGGAGGCCTCATTTCCCATAATTATCAGTCCCTCATCTGCAAGTGTCTGGTTATAAATGTTTTCGCCATCAAGAAAGGTCCCGTAGACAGGCATGTCCCTGAGACGGAAACGGCGGCAGATATCCTCCAGGTCGCAGTAAACCACATCCACCCTGAAAATGGAGCCCATTGACGACTGGACCACTTTGGGATTGAAGACTTCCACGCAATCCTGGGATGCGAATATGGTGCTGATTCCGAACCAGTCGGCAAGGCGGATTATGGTGCCCATGTTGCCCGGATCACGAACGGCATCCAGGCCCAGATACAGTCCCCTTTCAAGCACGAAGCCCTTGGGGGACGGTTTTTCGACAACAGCCAGCACGGGAGACGGAGAACTCAGGAGACTCATGCGGGACATGGCGTCCTCCCCTATTTCTTCAGTCCTGTAGACCGCCGAAACCTTGAAACCGGAGCACAAAGCCTCTTCTACCAGCTTTTCGCCCTCTACGGTGAACTGTCCGTATTCGTCGCGGAACTTCTTCTCCTTTAAGGACTTTATGCGTTTTATTTCGGCGTTGGTCAACATTCTGTCTGCTTAATTATTGCAAATTTAACAATAAATCGTTAAGTTTGCGAAACTCAATTATAAATAATCAGAAATGGGAAAGTTTGTTATCACTGTCAGAAAGAACGGAGAATTCCAGTTCAACCTCAAGGCCACCAACGGTCAGGTAATCCTTACCAGCGAAGGCTACAACACCAAGGCCGCCTGCCTTAACGGTGTAGAGTCCGTAAAGAAGAATGCTCCCGTGGAGGCCCGCTACGAAATCAAGGAAGCCAAGAACGGCAAGCCTTATTTCAACCTCAAGGCCACCAACGGCCAGGTTATCGGCGCCAGCCAGATGTATGCTTCCGACCGCACCCTCAAGCAGGGCATCGCTTCAGTCATGAAGAACGCTCCTGAGGCTCCCGTTGTAGAGGAAATCTAGTTTTCTCCCCCATTGAGCAACAAAAAACCGGATCGAAGTGATCCGGTTTTTTCGTCCTGTCCAGTAGAAATTACCAGTTGAGTATCTTCTTGAAGTCGTATGCTTCAGGATCCGGCACATACTTCTTTGCGGCTTCGTAATCCGCAGGAGTGATGTAGTGGCAGATGTGGTTGTAGTAATTCTGGGCGATGCCGCCGGAAATCTCCACGCGACGGGGAGGAATCTTGCCCTCGGCGTTCTGCAGGTCATGCAGATACAGAGGAGAAGGATTGCCGAATGCGTCCACATACACCATGCACCCTGTCTCACCCTTCTTGAAGAGTTCGTACACACCCATAGCCAGCTCCGAGCAGTAGCTGAGGTCGTATGCGATAGGATCCTGGCAGCGTACGTCGTAACCGATTTCCACGGGACGGGTCTTGATCTTGAGACCTATCTTCTTGAATTCCTTGTCCAGGATATCGTTGAAGAGAACGGCCTTGCTTATCTTGCCAAGCTCCGGATGTCCATGCTCGTCGTAAGTCATGGTAACGCCGGCGTTCTTGATTTCCTGAGGATCCAGGTCGTGGAAAACTCCCTCCGCAACCACCACGGTACCATAATCGATTCCGAGAACCTTACGCTTGATAATGGCAGAAATGGCAAGCTTTACAATCTTGTCCAGGTTGATTCCGGTCTTGTTGAACATCTCGGGGATGATGGTCATGGGGCAATGGGTTGCCTCGCCGATACCCAGGGCGAGGTGACCGGCGCTGCGGCCCATGGCGCTGATGAGCAGCCAGTTGCCGGAGGTGCGGGCATCCTCGTAAATGGTGCGGGCGATGTGTGAGCCCTCCTGCTTTGCGGAATTGAATCCGAAGGTCGGAGTATTGTTGGGCAAAGGCAGGTCATTGTCTATGGTCTTGGGAACGTGAATGTTCGCAATGGGGTATTTCTTGGCCTCAAGGAACTTGGCGATACGGTTTGCGGTTGATGCAGTGTCGTCGCCGCCCACGGTGACGAGGAGCTTGATGTTGTTGCTCTGGAAAAGCTCCAGGTTGAAACGCTTCTCGAAGTCTTCGTCGGTGGGTTTGAAACGGCTCATCTGCAGGTAGGAGCCGCCCCTGTTGAAATAGGCGTCCGCCTTGAAGAAGTCTATGTCCTCGGTGCGGGGAGCGCTGCTGAAAAGCCCGCTGTAACCGCCGTGGAGGCCGATTACGCGATAACCATTGGAAAGGAAAGTCTTGGCGACGGAGCACACTACGGTGTTCATGCCGGGAGCGGGACCACCGCCGCAGAGAATGATAATGGAATCTTTCATATTCAGTTTTAATTAACCTTGCAAAAGCCCACAAATGTAAGAAAATTTCCGCACTTCTCAAACATGGGTTTATTCCCGAAAAATGACTATCTTTGTAAATTAAAAATGGACCGCACAGAGGCACAGAAAAAGATAGAGGAGCTCAGGGCCGTTCTCCGGGAGAACAGCCGCAAATACTACGTCGACAACGCCCCTACCATGAGCGACCAGGAATATGATTTCCTGATGCACGAGCTGGAGGCGCTGGAGGCGGAATTCCCGGAATTTCTTTCGGCAGACTCTCCCACCCAGCGGGTCGGAAGCGATCTCGACGCCGCTTACGGACAGAATGCCGAACTGCAGACGGGTACCGATTTCGTCAAGCGCTCCCACCGTTACCCCATGTTGTCGCTGGGCAATACCTACAGCATAGCCGAGGTGGAAGATTTCGCCGCCAGGGCGGACAAGAGCCTTGACTTTCCTTTCACTTACTGCTGCGAACTCAAGTTCGACGGTACCGCCATCTGCCTGAGCTACCGCGAAGGCAAGCTGGTGCAGGCCCTCACGCGCGGAGACGGGGTGCAGGGAGACGATGTGACCGAGAATGTAAAGCATATCTCCAATATACCCCAGTCGCTCCACGGCGAGTATCCGCAGGAGTTCGAAATCCGGGGCGAGATACTGATGCCGTATGAATCTTTCGAGGCCCTTAACCGTGAGCGCGAAGATATAGGCGAAGCACCGTTCGCCAACCCCCGCAATGCCGCTTCCGGCTCCCTCAAACTGGGAAATCCGGAAGAGGTGGGCAAACGCGGTCTCTGGTGCACCCTGTACCATATTCCCGCACAGAGCGTTCCCTTTGAGACGCACGACGAGGCGCTTGCCAAAGCCGCTTCCTGGGGCCTGCCGGTCTCCGGGCACCGCCGCCTCTGCAAGGATATTGATGAAATACGGCAGTTCATAGAGTACTGGGACAAGGCCCGCCGCGACCTCCCCTATGCCACGGACGGCATCGTCATCAAGATTAACGAACTGCAGGCGCAGAGGGCCCTGGGCTATACGGCAAAATCGCCCCGCTGGGCCGTGGCATACAAGTTCAAGGCCGAGCAGGCCTGTACTCCCCTCCTGAGTATAGATTATCAGGTGGGACGCACCGGGGCCGTTACCCCCGTGGCCAACCTTGAGCCGGTGCAGCTTGGCGGAACTACAGTCAAGCGCGCCACCCTTGTGAACGAAGACCAGATAGCCTCGCTAGACATACGCGTCGGAGACTCAGTCTATGTTGAGAAGGGCGGAGAAATAATCCCTAAGATTACCGGTGTGAACCTGGCACTCCGGCCAACTGGTGCTCAGCCTCCGAGGTTCCCGGAACTCTGTCCCGATTGCGGTACGCCGCTGGTCAAACAGGAAGGCGAAGCCAAGTGGTTCTGCCCCAACAAGGACGGCTGCCCCACCCAGATAAAGGGCCGCATCGTCCATTTCATAGGCCGCAAGGCCATGAACGTACTGGCAGGAGACGCAACGGTGGACCAGTTCTATGCCGCAGGCCTGGTGCGCAAGCCCTCAGACCTCTACCGCATCAACAAATATCAGCTGCTGAGTCTGGAAGGCTGGCAGGACAGGTCCGCTCAGCGCTTCCTGGACTCTCTTGCCCAGACGCGGGAGGTGCCCTTCGAGCGTGTCCTTTTCGCTCTCGGCATAAGATTCGTAGGAGAAACTACGGCTCGCGATATTGCCCGTCATTTCGGTGATATAGACAGTATCGCCGCGGCAGGGCGCGAACAGCTCCTGGAGGTTGCAGAAGTGGGCGATGTTATAGCCGGCAGCGTCTATGACTTCATGCACGATTCCGCCAACCTGGAAGAGATTGCCGCCCTGAAAGCCGCCGGGCTGCAGTTTGCAACATCCGGAGCCGCCGCAGCATCCTCTGACGCGCTGGCCGGAAAGACCATAGTGATATCCGGCAACTTCAGCATTTCGCGGGATGACATGAAGGAGCTCATCCTCGCCAACGGCGGCAAGTGTGCCGGGTCCGTGAGCGGCAGCACGAGCTTTTTGCTGGCAGGCAGCAAGCCGGGGCCGGAGAAGCTGCGCAAGTGCAGCCAGCTTGGAATACCCGTACTCTCCGAAGAGGAGTTCCGAGCCCTGCTGCCGGACGCACCACAGAAAGAAGACATACAGGAACTGACTCTGTTTTAGCATATATGGGAAGACTCAAAGACTTGTTTACCGACCGTATCTGGTCTATCGACACAAACAAAGTCTCCCTTGTGTCCAAGGGCTACGCCCGGCTTGTCACCACCATGAAGCTGGTCCGCATAACCATAAACACCTTTGCGGAAAACCGCATGGGCTTCCAGTGCGTAGCGCTCAGTTATTTCTTTACCCTGGCCCTGATTCCCTTGCTTGCATTCACTTTTGCGATTACCGGTGGTATGGGCCTTGAAAGGTATCTGGAGACCGTTCTCGGCATGTTCTCCGCCTTCGTAGATACCAGTATGCTGGACATGATTGAAGAGAAGGCCGTAAACCTCATTGATATAGCAAAGAGCGGCTGGGTAGGTGTAGTGGCCGCCCTGTCCTTCCTGTGGACCATACTGTGGATGATGTTCCAGGTAGAGCGCGTCTTCAACAATGTATGGGGCATACGCAAGATACCCCGCAAGATTTACAAGCGCTTCGGTTACTATCTGCTGGTGCTCATCCTCACCCCGTTCCTGGTTATCATATTCGGCACCGGAATAGCCTACTACGGTAACTTTACCAACCTGCTCGGTCTCGATCTCTCGGACCTGCGTTTCCTGCCCAAGCTGCTTGGCTACGTAGGTCTGTATATCATTACGGCCCTTACGCTGTCGGCCATGTACAAGTTCATACCGGCAACGGAGGTTAAATACAAAAATGCCCTCAGGGCGGCCTTGATTGCCGCACTGGTCTTTGTGGTCTTCCAGTACCTGTACCTGGAGACCCAGGTTTTCGTTGCCAGGATGAATACGGTTTACGGAGTCTTAGCGGCCATCCCCCTCTTCCTGGTGTGGCTTAATTTCAGCTGGCAGATAATCATTTACGGAGCCGAACTCACCTACAGCTTCCAGAACGTCAAGAACTACGGCCTTCAGGAGGAGGCGCTCAGATGAACCAGCGCACACGGAAAGAATACGATGCATTGATGGAACTTGCCCACGGCCGCTGCCGGGACGGGCAGGAGATGGATTTCATACGCAAGGCCTTCAACATAGCCGACGAGGCCCACAAGGGGGTACTGCTGCATAACGGAGACCCCTTCGTGCTGCATTCGGTGCGAGTTGCGAAGATCGTTGTATCCAATGTCGGACTCGGCTATAAATCCATCTGCGCCGCGCTTCTGGTAGATGTAGTAGAGCACACCGACTTCTATACGGTGGAAGACGTCCGCAATGTCTTCGGCGACAAGATTGCCGGTCTGGTGGAAGGACTGGTCAACGTAAACATGATACTGGAGTCGGACGTACCGGCTGCAAACGGCGAGCTTTACAGTGAAAAGGCGCAGGCGGAAAACCTGAAGCGCATTCTGCTTAGCATGGACGACGATGTTCGCGTTGTCCTCATCAAGCTCGCGGACCGGCTGGAATGCATGCGCAACCTGGATTCCATGCCAGAAAACAAAAGGGAGAAGGTGCTGGTGGAGACCATGTCCATATTCATCCCGCTCGCGCACCGTCTGGGCCTTTACAGCATCAAGTCGGAGCTGGAAAACATCTGGCTGCGTTACGTTCATCCCTGCGATTATAATGACATAGTTGAACGCACCGACACCGGGCTTGCCAGCCGCATACGCGAGCTGGACGATTTCATAGAGCCTATAGCGACCGCCCTGATGGAGAAGGGCTTCCGTTTTACGGTCAAGAAGCGCATCAAGACGCCGTACTCCATCTGGTACAAGATGAAGACCAAGCATGTGCCCTTCGAGCAGATATACGACCTGTATGCGGTGCGCATAGTGTTCGACCCGGAGACGGATGACATCAACCGTGAGCGCGACCAGGCCTTCATCATCTATTCAACCGTCACCTCCCTTTACAAGGGCAAGGACAGCCGCTTCCGCGACTGGATAAGGCATCCCAAGAAAAACGGATACGAGGCTCTCCACATGACTGTAATGAGCAATTCCGGCATATGGGTGGAGGTGCAGGTGCGTTCCAGGAGGATGGACGATATAGCCGAAAAGGGTATCGCCGCCCACTGGGCATACAAGAACGACGGTTACCTGTCGGAGGCCGATACGCAGATTGACCAGTGGCTCGCCAAGGTACAGGAAATCCTGAGCAGCGACAGCGTGGATGCCCTTGAGCTGCTGGATATAGTCCAGGACAACATAAACACCAGCGAAATAGTGGTTTTCACCCCCAAGGGAGAGCAGCGCAGCATCCCCAAGGGTTCCACCGCCCTGGATTTTGCATACAAGGTGCACACGGACGTCGGCAGCCATGCCATAGCGGCCAAGGTGAACATGAAGCTCATGGGCCTGTCCCGCGTACTCAAGGCAGGCGACCAGGTGGAGATAATTACGGCCTTGAATGCTCATCCCAAGCTGGACTGGCTGAAATTCCTCAAGACCCGCAGTGCCAAGCGCCGGGTGATGGAATGGATAAGGGCCAACGAGCCGGAGAATGTAGAAGAGGCCGAACGCCTTCTTGCCGGCAATCCGGAAGAGCAGGACAGCATTGCAGATATCCCGCTTAAAATCAGCCTGCAGGGCCACAGCCGGCCCGGACTGGCAGAAGACATAGAGACAGCACTTAAACGAATAGACGGCATCGAGAGCGTCACAGTAATCGGTATATGATAAAGAGATTCCTGCCCCTGATTATATCGGCGGCCATTTTCCTGCCGATGATATTCATTCACTCCTGCGCCAATACGACGCAGTCCCCTACGGGTGGCGACAAGGACACCATCCCGCCGGTGATTATCGGCATCAATCCCCTGCCGGGAGCCGTCAACGTGCCGGTGGAAGGCACCAAACTGGTGTTCCGATTCGATGAATATGTGACCATCAAGGACCAGAAGAACATCTTCCTGTCACCTCCTCCTGAAAAGCCCCTCAAAGCCCGCATCAAAGATAAGTATCTGGTAATCACTTTCGAATCCCCGCTGGATTCCAACACTACCTACACTTTGAACATGAGCGATGCCCTGGCAGACAACAACGAGGGCAACAAGTTCCCGGGCTACACTTATGTATTCTCTACCGGTCCCGTGATAGACTCCCTGCTGCTTACGGGCAAGGTACAGGACTGCAATACGCTGAGGCCGGTCAAGGGGGCCACCGTTATGCTCTACAAAGACCTGTCGGATTCGGCCGTATTCCTGAGGCGTCCGGATGCTGCGGTCAAGACTGACGACTGGGGCTACTTCTGCCTGCCCTATCTGGCGGATACGCTCTACAGGCTGTACGCAATCAAGGACGAATCCAGCAACAATATCTACGATCCGGACAGCGACCTGATAGCCTTCGTGGATTCTGCGGTGCGTCCGGTGGTGCGGGTGGTCGATACGCTGCCTGAAATGCTGAAATACGACATGCTGGACACCCTTATGTGCGAAGCCCGCCGCGTCGATTACAAGATGCGCCTGTTCCGCGAAAAGCCCAGCAAGCAGTACCTGGTTAACAAGGCACGTACATCGGACCGTTCCGCATATATTACCTTCCAGGCGCCGTATGTCTGGATAGACTCCCTCTGGTTCAGGGGCTACAAGGCAGATCAGGTCATATCCCAGTTCAACATTTTGCAGGACAGTCTGGTGCTTTGGCTGAACAGCCGCAAGCAGGCTCCGGACACCATGCATCTCTTCGTCAACTATCGCAAAACAGACTCACTGGGCCGGCTCCAGCCTGCCCTGGAGCACCTTAAGCTCACCATGCCGGAGGGCAAGAAACTGCGCCATAAGATACCCCGCAGGCAGCTTAAGCACGAAGATACCATCTGCGTTTACAAGCTTACGGCCACACCCGAGACGGTGGAACAGAACGGATTCGAACTCATGTTCGAAGACCCCATCATTTATGAGAACTTCGACTCCCTGCGTTTCCGTTATCTCAATCCCAAGCAGAAGGAATTCGTAGGCGAGATAGCGATAGAGCGCGATACTGCGGAGATACGCCGTTATATCATAAGGCCCAAGGATGCCATGCTTCCGGGCTACGAGTATTTCCTCAAGGTCCCCCACCGTGCTTTCCGCGATATCAACGGATTCTGGTCGGACAGCACCGAGGTCAAGGTCAGCCTGCCCAACGACGAACAGCTCAGCAGCCTCAAGGCTGTCATGTGCGGGGTTGACCGCAAGATAATAGTTGACCTCCTGGACGAAAAGCGCCAGAACGTACTGCGCCAGTACATCATAGACAGCGACTGCACCCTGATGTTCCCCTACCTGAAGGAAGGCAAGTACGCCATCCGCATCACGGATGACGGCAACCGCAACTCCATAGTGGACACGGGCTCCCTGCTCGAACACCGCCAGCCCGAGAGCGTGCTGTTCTTCATGATAGGCGACAAAGACCTTCTGGAGATTCCGGCAAGCGCGGAAGTGGAGCAGGAAATCAATGTCAAAACCCTGTTCGAGCAATGAAAAAGGCCTTATTCACCATAGTTCTGCTGGCTTCCTGCCTCCTGCTGAGGGCGCAGAAGGATTCGCTGATGTACACGCCTGAATATCTGGACACCGTGAACGTAAAGCGCGCCACCGGCATCAACGACTACCACATGATTGGAGTGAACTACGGCGTCACTTTCTCAACGGTTTACTTCAACCCCACCAAGATGGGGGCGAACTTCCGCTTTCAGCCCACCTACTTCTCCGTAATGTACACGCATTACGAGAAGATGTTCAACTATATCCCCTACTTCGGTATCACTGCCGGCTTCTCATACTCCCACTCCGGAGTCAAGTTCGACACGAATCCGCAGACCGGATATCCCCTGGGCTACGTGGACGGTGCCACCGACATGACCATCAAGACGGTTGAGATGCCAGCGATGATGCAGATGCACTTCGATTCCGGCAATATGAAAGTGCTTGCAGACCTTGGCGCCTACCTGGGCTACAGACTGTCCGTAGAAAGAAGCGGACAGTGGCTGGACCAGGAATACACCAACGCTTTCCGCGACTACGAGTACCGCTTCGATTACGGACTCATCGGCGGCGCGGGCCTGGGCTTCATGTTCGACCCGGTGGAGATTCACCTTAACCTGCTGGGGCGCTGGAGCATGAGCAATCTCTACGAGCCGGACTATTACAACGAAGTCTTCCACCCTTACAATACCTATTATTACCGTTATGCCAACCCTATAGACATATCGGTAACAATTGGAGTATATATTCAGCTTACCAAGCGTACCGGCAAGACTACCAAGCAGATAAAACAACAGGCAAGAGAGATTGTTTATGGAAAGGCTGAAAACGATTGAAGTCAGGGTCGGTGACAGTCTGGTCATCGGCGGCGGCAGGTCCGTGGTCGTTCAGACCATGTGCAACACACATACCTCGGACGTGGACGCTACGGTAGCCCAGTGCCTGAGCCTTGCGAAGGCCGGCGCCCAGATGGTACGCGTGACGGTTCCCGGTCTCCAGGACGTCCCCGCTCTCAAAGAGATACGCCGGAGACTGAATGACGCAGGCTGCGCTGTCCCGCTCGTGGCAGACATACATTTCTCTTCCGATACTGCCATTGCCTGCGCCGGAATAGTGGAAAAGGTACGTATCAACCCGGGTAATTTCCATCCCGACCACGAAACGGCACGCCGCAAGTTCGCGGAATTCCTTGAAGTTTGCATGCGGCATGGGACTGCGGTGCGTGTAGGCCTTAACCACGGATCCCTGGGCAAATACATCACGGAACTCTACGGCAATACGCCCTTTGCCATGGCCAAGGCAGCTATGGAATGGCTGCAGATGTGCATTGATGCAAAGTTCTTCAATGTGGTGGTTTCACTTAAGGCATCCAATACGGTTGTAATGGTGCAGGCGTACAGGGAACTGGTGAAACTGATGCAGGAATCCGGCCATGTCTTCCCTCTGCATCTGGGTGTCACGGAAGCTGGAAACGGAGATGCCGGGCGAATCAAATCCTGCGTTGGAATTGCTTCCCTGCTCCAGGAAGGAATCGGCGATACGATACGGGTCTCTTTGACGGAGCCTCCGGAGAACGAACTCCCTGTCGCCCAATATCTTGCCAACTACGGTGCAGGCGCCGCCGAACGGAGTCTTCCAGACGGAAGGCCCGGAATTATTTTTCGTGCAGCTGCTCGAAGAACCAATTCCGGCTCCGCTTGTCAGTCGGCGGCGCAGGATCCGATGCTGGATGCCGCAATTGAATGGGGGCCGAAACTGCTTAAGCGCGAAATCGACGAGATTCCGGCAGACGCCGGCCTGTCCGAGTATCTGCGCGATGAGATCATGCAGGCTGCCCGCAGGCGATTCTACCGTCCCGAGTATATAGCATGCCCCGGCTGCGGCCGCACCATGTACAATCTGCAAGAGACTTTCGAGGAAGTCAAGCGCCGCACCGCCCACCTCAAGGGTATGGTAATAGCAGTTATGGGCTGCATAGTCAACGGCCCCGGCGAGATGGCCGATGCAGACTGGGGGTATGTTGGGGAAGGTGGCGGCAGAGTTACCATCTACCGCAAGAGCGAACCCGTGCTGCGGCACGTTCCGGACAGTGAGGCCATAGACCGCCTGCTGGAACTGATAGAGGCGGAAAATGCCTAGTCTACGTAAAGCAGAAGGCCCTTAAGGTACTCCCCTTCAGGATGATAGATGTTGACAGGGTGGTCTCCTCCCTGGCAGAGGCGGTCTATGATCCGTACCCTGCGGCCGGTCTGAGCGGCAGCGCTGAATACCAGCTCCGCAAAGGAGATCTTATCAACCACCTGCGAGCAGCTGAAAGTAAAGATGAGCCCGCCGGAAGCCACCTTGGAAATAGCGGCCGCGTTCAGCCTCTGATAGGCCCGCAGGGCGTTTTTCAGTACGCCCCGATGCTTTGCGAATGCAGGCGGGTCAACTATCATAAGGTCATATTTCCCCTCTTCGGTCTGCCCCAGGAAGTCTATGGCATCGCAGCATAAAGATGTATGCTTGCCGCCGAACCCGTTCAGCTCCACATTGCGGTCCACCATGGCCATGGCTTTGGCCGATGAATCCACGCTGTCAACCGATACGGCGCCACCACGGAGGGCATACAGGCTGAATCCTCCCGTGTAACAGAACAGATTGAGCACCCGGCGACCGGCTGCGTACTTGCCTACCAGGGCCCTGTTGTCCCGCTGGTCCAGGAAGAATCCGGTCTTCTGGCCTTCCACCCAGTTCACTATGAAGCGGCATCCGTTCTCGCACACGGTAGTCTCGCCGGACTCGAAACCGGGAGCTTTGTAAAGGTACCCGTCTACCAGATCCAGACCGGCCTTGAACGGAGCCGTGCCGGAGCTCTTGTCATATACTGCCTTGAGCTTGTCGCCGAACACCTCTTTAAGGGCTTCGCAGATACGTCCTTTGGCGCGGAACATTCCGGCACTGTGGGCCTGCATCACGCAGACGCCGTCGTACCAGTCGATTATCAGCCCTGGCAGGCCGTCGCCCTCGCCGTGAACGAGCCGGAAGCAGTTGGTATCTGCCGACGGCAGCCCTATCGCCTGCCTTGCGGCATAGGCGTCGGAGATGGCATCCGCCCAGAAACCGGGGGCCTGGGGGTCGCCGGAAAAGCTCAGTATACGTACTGAAATGGAGCCTATCTGGTAATGCCCGCACGCCAGGTAACGGCCGTCGAAATCGTGCACGGCCACTAGGTCGCCCTCGGCAGGCGAACCCTGAATCTGCGCTATCGCACCCGAGAACACCCAGGGGTGAAAACGCCGCAACGACTCATCCCTGCCCTTTTTCAGTATTATCTTTACCATCTTCTGAGCTTTTCTTCTTTCTGCGTCTGTGCTTGCGCTTTGAGGTGCCGGCACGGGCCTTCTCCGCAGCAATATTGGCCTCCTTGCGCTCAAGTGCAGCCTCGTGGGCAAGTCGGTCCTGCGGCGGCAGCAATTCTTCCGGAGACAGGGGATGCTTCTCCGACTCCAGCAGCTTGAGGTACATTTCCCGGCACACCCAGGCATCGGTCGCAGCATAATTGCACTGCGCCTCACTGAGCTCCGGCGCCTCCCAGTTGGAGAGCTGCTGCGCCTTGGAAATGCGGCAGCCGAGTATGTTGGCCGCCAGCTTCTTCACGCTCTTGTCCCTTATCCCCCATTCCCAGGCAATCTTCTGCAGGTCAACGAATCCGGCGGGCTTGAAGGGGTGAAGCTTCTGCAACCCGTGAACATCGTCAAGCGTTGCAGCACCTACCTTGATTATCCGTTTATTGGAGAGCAGATTGCACAGGGAGTGCCGCATGCCCAGCTCCTGAACCCTGAAAAGATAGGCCCTTTTGGCTCCGGACAGCTGGAGAAGAGCAACCCCGTGATTGTGCTGCCCCGGCGAAAAGACTGGACGGCTTTCGGTATCGAATCCCAACACTTTCTGCCTGCAGAGGTAGAAAAGCGCCTTCTCATATTCGAAGCCGGGCTTGTCGATGACTCTTATTTCCCCGGGGAATGCACCCAGGGGCATATTCTCTATTTCAGACGCCTCTATGCTAATCTTGAACATTCTCTGCAGGAATCAAAAGGAACTGCATGTCGGAGGCGTTGGGATAGGGCTTGACTGCATAGTTGACAGAATCCGGCTGAGCAATCCTGTGGGTGAAGAGGCTGCGTTCCCTCAGCAGGTTGTAGCATGCCGACATGGTAATCGCCGAGGAGTTCAGCACTGCAAAGTCCCCGGCCAGAAGCTTGCCGTAACGCAGATATTCTTCCCTGCTGAAATCGTTAATCGCATTCAGTTCCGCCTGCACGGATTCAGGATTCACGCTCCAGTCGTCTATCAGCAGGACATCCAGCGGCTCTGAATTGCCGGCTTCAAGATAAGCGTCCAGGAACGAACCCAGAACGCCTCCGGAAGCGGGCGTGGCTGCCGTAAAGCAACGTGCGCCCACAATGTCGCGGCTCCTGGCCTCACTGGCAAAAAGGGCCGGATAAACGCCGCCGGAGAGGTAAAGGGAGTCACAGAGTATGCCGCAGTTGAAGCATTTCCTGTCTCCGCCCAGGGCGGCATCCAGAAGCAGTTTCTGAGGGGAAACCACCGGCACCTTGCAGCCGGTCAGCGTAAACAGCGTGTCTATGTCGAACTTACCCTTGTCCAGCAGCCAGGGATCGGCCAGGATAATGAGTTTGGCAGGATTCTTTGCGTGGTTGCCGTCCAGGTCATAGATGCTCACGCTGCATTTGGGAGACAGGGCCGAGACCGCATACCTTACTGCCAGTTCCCGCAGGGCATCTTCCCCTTTTTGCGAGGCCAGGCTGCTGTAAGGCGTGTTTTCGGAGTCCCTTACGCAGGCGAAGGTCTCCCCTGCGAAGTCCTTGAGCCCGTCGCTCCATTCCCTGCCCCTCGCATTCTCATGGACGTCGCAGCTTACGAAGTCCCGGCAGATCAGGTCGCAGGATCCAGGGGCGCCGACGATATAGATATCACCGGATGCAGGCACCTTGTGGAACGAAGCCAGCATCGAGTGCTCAGGGGCCCCCGTATCGGAGGCTATGGCTTTCACAAGACTTATGGTGTCCCGTCCGCTCTGGACGCCGGGCTCGCAGGAGAGCAAGGCCAGTAAAAGCGGAAGAACGGGAACTATGATTCTACGCATATGCATATGGTCAGTAAAAAACACCGCAAGTTACTCACATTTTTGCAAATTTCCTTATATTTGTGAGTCTTAGAATAAAGAAAAATGAAGAAGTTATTGATTATCCTGGCGCTCGGATTTGTCGCCGCCGGTGCTTTCGCACAGCCAAAGCCTGCAATACAATTCCCCGATTATCAGTTCACCACGGTCAAGGCCAACCCCATCACGCCCGTGAAGAACCAGTATCGCAGCGGCACCTGCTGGGCCTATTCCGGAATAGGTTTCATAGAGTCCGAAGCCATACGTATCAACAAGATAACAGACACCCTCAAATACCCTGACTTCTCCGAGTTCTTCGTGGTCAGCAATTCCTACATGGAGAGGGCCGTCAAATATGTACGCCTGGACGGCAAGCTCAACTATGCCATCGGCTCGGAAGGAGATGACGTGCTAGACGTTATCCGCGACCACGGCATCGTGCCCAACTCCGAGATGCCCGGTCTCAACTATGGTACCGAGCTGCCCGTCACCGGCGAGATGGATGCTGTCCTGCACGCCATGCTGGACGCCGTCATCAAGAATCCCAACAGAACTCTCAGCACCGCCTGGAAGAGGGCCGTGCAGGCTGTCCTCGACGAGTATCTGGGCAAGCGGCCGGAGACTTTTGTGGTTGATGGCAAGGAATACACTCCCGCCAGCTACCGCGACGCTCTTAAGATCAACCCCGCCGACTATGTATCGCTCACCAGCTTCACGCATCATCCGTTCTACACCAAATTTGCTGTAGAGGTAGAAGACAACTGGCGCTGGGACCAGGCGTGGAACCTCCCCATCGACGAATTCATGTCGGTCGTCGACAATGCCATAAATAACGGATACACCCTTGCCTGGGGTGCAGATGTCAGTCATCCCGGCTTCAACCGCACCGGCCTTGCGGTCCTGGTTGACGTAGAAGCCACCAACTCCGCCGGTTCCGATCAGGAGCGCTGGGTTGGAAAGGCAGACGGCGGCCCTGCACGTCCGCCGGTGAAGATCGTGGAGGCCGTACCCACCCAGGAATCCCGCCAGATAGACTTTGACAACAAGACCATGACGGACGACCACGGCATGCAGATCTTCGGCATCGCCAGGGATCAGGACGGCAAGAAATACTACATGGTCAAGAACTCCTGGGGAGTTACCGGTAAATATAACGGAATCTGGTATGCCACAGAGGCTTACGTAAAAGGGCAGTCACTTGACATCATAGTGCACAAGGATGCTCTCCCCAAGGATATCAAGGCCAAACTCGGCATCAAGTAAGCAATGAAGAAGTATATTCCAGACATGATAACCTCGATGAATCTCCTTTGCGGGATCATCGGGGTTGTTTTTGCATTCAAGGGGCGCCCGGATATCGCCTTTATCCTTATGCTGGCTGCATCTGCCGCCGATTTCCTGGACGGCGCTGCCGCCCGTGCGCTGGGGGCTTATTCAGACCTTGGCAAAGAGCTGGATTCTCTAAGCGACATGGTATCTTTCGGAGTTCTGCCTTCCGTTATGCTGTACAACTGCTCCCGCACCTGCATGTTCGGAGAGAGCTGGGTTTGCTGGATTCCTCTGGTTATCGCCCTGTGCAGCGGCCTGCGGCTGGCAAAATTCAATGTGGACACCCGTCAGGGCGATTCGTTCCTGGGGCTCCCCACGCCTGCCAGCGCCCTTATTGCCGGCTCGCTGTGTTACTATGTCGCCGTGGATCCCGGTTCTTTCCTGTCTGCCTGGTGCGCCGGTCCGGTATTCATTCCGGCGCTGAGCGTGTGCCTTGCGGCCCTGCTGGTGAGCGAGATTCCTATGTTCTCGTTCAAGTTCCATGCAGACGATCCGCAACTGCTGAAAAACAAAAGGATGGCGTTCGCATTCATCGTGCTTGCCGCCATCCTTGTAGTTGTGATATGTCGTCTGGACTGGTCGCTGGCCGTACTGCTCAGCCTTACAGCCTACGTGCTGAAAAACCTGGTGTACGCTATCGCGAAGATCTAGCTTCGTAGTCTTCCGCCGCTTTCTTCATCTTCTCAACCCTCTTTTCGGTCTGGGGATGTGAAGCGAACATATGGGAAACGATACTGTTTGTGCTGCTCCCCGAAAGGGTGAGCAGTTTGTTTAATGCGTTCTCCATGCTGTGGGGGCCATATCCGCGCTGAAGTGCGAATTCGAATCCGTGCTGGTCTGCCTTGTACTCCTGGGCCTGTGAGAACTGAGCGCTCACAAGGGCCTCGCCCATATCGCCGAGCAGGTTAGCAATGAGTGCACCATAGGAACCGGCAGAGCCCACAACGTCGCGAGCCGCAGAAGATATGTAAGCGTTCTTGAGTGCCTTCTTGGTGTCCTGGTGCGTCACGTGGCCGAGTTCATGGCCTATGATTGCAACGAGTTCTTCGTCGTTCATTACATCCATGAGGCCGGAATAAACACGAATGGAGCCGTCTCCGCAGGCGAAGGCATTGATTTCGTCCGTCTTGTAAACCTTGTAGTTAACCGGCAGGCCGTCTATCTGGTCAACTCCCTTGAGGAGGCGGGCAAGGCGGTTCTGATATGCGCTTCCGGCCAGCTGGTTCTGCTGGTCGAGAGAAGCTACGGTCTGCTGGCAGAGGGCCACTATCTGGTCGTCTGTAATACTCGCCGCAGTAATGGTCTTGCCGGCGGCAGAAGCAAGTCCTTCGGGATTCCACTGAATCTGGGAGAGAATCGAGCAGCTGCACAGGGACAGCACCGAGAAGCAAATAGCAATTAGTCTTTTCATATTGTGTTGGATTTTAATTCGTCTATCATGGCGCGGGCTACTGCAGTCGAGGTGCCGCTGCCGCCGAGGCTTTCGCGAATCTCTGCGCAGTCTTCCTTCATATGCCGGCGGTAAGGTTTGTTTTCCAGGAGGCGCCGCACCTCGTCGCATACGGCATCTACGGTAAAGTCGCCCTGGATAAGCTCCCGGAACGCCTGGCGTCCGAGGCAAAGGTTGCCCAGGGAGACGTATTTGATCCGCCGCCTCACGCCCCATATCTTGTCCGCCACGAAGAATGTCAGCCAGCTGCTGCTCCAGCAGACCACCTGCGGAGTGCCTGTCAGGGCTGCTTCCAGCGACGCGGTGCCGGAATTCACTATGGCGGCGTCGGCATACTTGAGTATATCGTAAGTGCGGCCGAACATAAGGTGTACGTTGCTGCGGGTAGAAATAAACTTTTCGTAGTCAGCGGCCGTTCTGGAAGGGGCGCCGGCAATCAGCACATCCATTCCCAGGACGTCCGCCACCTTCATGCAGACGGGCATCATGCGGTTTATTTCCGCCTTTCTGGAGCCGGGGAGCAGGGCGAGGTACTTCCCCTTGAAAGGGCTTCTGTACTCATGGCCGTCTACGGCATCAACAAGGGGGTTGCCCTTATATACGAAGGGTATGTTCCTGGCAGAGAAATACGGCACCTCGAACGGGAATACCACGAACAGCTTGTCCACCCAGGCCTTCAGCTTGCGGTTCCTGGCAGCCCTGGAGGCCCAGGTCTTGGGCGCGATGTACCAGAATACCCGCACTCCCCTTTCGTGACAGAAACGCGCAATCCGGAAGTTGAATCCCGGGTAATCTATCAGTATGACCACGTCCGGCTTCCATCCGGCGATATCCTGCTTGCAGTACTTCAGGTTGCGTCCCAGGCGGCCGGCCTTCGCCAGCACCTCCGCAATCCCCATCACCGCGCAGTCTCTGTAATGCACCACGGGCGCTTTTCCACCCGCCGCTTCCGACATCAGGTCGCCTCCCCAGAAACGGAATTCCGCTGCCGGATCTTCCGCTCCCAGCCCCTTCATCAGATTGCTGCCGTGAAGGTCTCCGGAGGCCTCTCCTGCTATCAGATAATATCGCATAGGCGTTCCAGTTCCTGCAGGTCGGTGTTATAGATATTCTGCGGGGTGATAGTGATATATCCCTTTGCCATCAGCAGATGGTCTGCATCCGGCAGATTGTCCGGCTCGCTCACGAAGTCGCCGGCCATCACGTAGAGGTCCTCGTCCGGCAGCTTGGAATCCGCATAGGCGCGGGCGGCGAACGACTGTCCAAGGCCGTGGGAAGCCAGGAAATCGGACTCATACGGCACGTATTCCTTTTCCCAGTGGGCATATCCCATGCGGGCGGGACGTATGCCCTTTATCTCTGAGGCCGGAAGATTCGGGAAGTTGACGTTGTAGAAAGTGCCTTTCCGGGTGGAAAAGTTGGCCAGCAGCTTGCGGAGTATGCCGGGAAACAGCTGCTCCACGGCGGAAAAGTCGGCATCATCAGCAAAAGTGTCCAGACTTACGCCCACCGACGGTATGCCGTTCAGCGTACCTTCCATGGTGGCTCCTATGGTTCCGGAGTACAGGGTGGCGGTAGCAGCATTGTTGCCGTGATTGATGCCGGAGACCACAAGGTCAGGCTTCTCCGGGAAGAATATGTTGTCTATACCGTACTTGACGCAGCTGGCGGGCGTTCCGTCCAGATACCACCAGTCCTCCCCCGGCAGAGTTTCTATGTGCTTGACTGCTATAGGCCTGAATCCCATGCTGACCGCCATCGACATGCCGCTTTGCGCACGCTTGGGGGAAACTATGGTCAGGTCTCCGAAAGGTCTGAGGGCCCACACAAGGCTTCTCAGGCCGCGGGCTTGAAAGCCGTCGTCGTTGGTAACAAGGATTCTCATCTTTTTTCCGAAAAATATATCTGCAAATATAAGGAAATTACGTAATTTTTTGATAAATTTGCGCCGCCAATTAGGACAAATATATTGTTAAACTTTTATAGACAAAAAAATGGTAAAACTTGGTATTAACGGATTTGGCCGTATCGGCCGCATGGTTTTCCGCGCCGCAGTTGAGAATTTCCCCAATGAGATCAAGGTTGTAGGTATCAACGACCTCCTCGATCCCGACTATCTTGCTTACATGCTCAAGTACGATTCCGTACACGGAGAGTTCAAGCATGACATCAAGGTTGACGGCAACTATCTTATCGTTGACGGCAACAAGATTCAGGTCTTCTGCGAGAAGGACCCTGTTAACATCACCTGGGGTGCCCTGGATACCGACGTAGTCGTCGAGTCCACCGGTTTCTTCCTCACCGCCGAGCTGGCAGAGGCCCATATCAAGGCCGGTGCCAAGAAGGTTATCATGTCCGCTCCTTCCAAGGACGCTACCCCGATGTTCGTGTACGGCGTTAACCACAAGACCTACGCAGGCCAGACCATCATCTCCAACGCATCCTGCACCACCAACTGCCTTGCTCCTATCACCAAGGTGCTCAACGACAGCTTCGGTGTGGTCCGTGGCCTCATGACCACCGTTCACGCTGCAACCGCTACCCAGAAGACCGTTGACGGTCCTTCCAAGAAGGATTGGCGCGGTGGCCGCGGTATCCTGGAGAACATCATTCCTTCCTCCACCGGTGCTGCAAAGGCCGTGGGTAAGGTTCTCCCTGAGCTCAACGGTAAGCTTACCGGTATGAGCCTCCGCGTTCCTACCTCCGACGTCAGCTTCGTCGACCTCACCGTCGAGCTCGCAAAGCCCGCTACCTACGAGGAGATCTGCGCTGCCATGAAGGCCGCCTCCGAGGGTGAGCTCAAGGGTGTTCTCGGTTACACCAACGAGGCTGTTGTTTCCACCGACTTCCGCAACGACGCCCGCACCTCCATCTTCGATGAGAAGGCCGGTATCCAGCTCGATCCTACCTTCGTGAAGGTTTGCGCCTGGTACGACAACGAGTGGGGTTACAGCAACAAGGTTCTTGAGATGGCCAAGGTCATCATGAAGTAATCTTGCTTTCGTTGACTTTTCAGGGCGGCCTTTGCGGGTCGCCCTGTTTTTTGTATATTTGTGCATGAAACAGTCGCTGGCATTTGTCATAACCGCTATTATTCTATTCTCCTTCTCGTCATGCGAGGAACTAGGTGGCCTTACTCCCCGGCCCAAGGAGTTTTCCTTTGTAATAATTAATCCCGACAATACCGCAGACAAACTGGAGGACGGTCAGCATTTCGACCTCAAGATTGGCGAGTACCTGAGTCCCGGCGCATCTGACGGCGACGGCTGGTGGGGCGTTCGGGAAGAAAATGCCGAGCTCAGCATCAGCGCCCCCTCCGTACTGATGTTTTATTGGGGAATGTTGTATGCCATACACGGGGGCGAGTCCTCGGTTTCAATTAAATCTGGAGAACATGAGGTGACTTTTACCGTAAATGTCCAGAAAGGACCTTCGCACGGTACCATTTATTACACATGCTGGGACGTAGATGCGGGTCTTAGACCTGAAGACGGCATGGAAAAGGGCTTCGATTATTCAGACAAACTGCTTGTCAACGGCGTATTGACCGACGAGACCTGCCATTTCATATCATCAGATTCCCAGGGCAATCTATGGCAAGGCGTATCACGGAACGGGGAGTATTTCATTAAGCACAATGGCCGCGACCTTGGGATAAGTTTCACAAAACCATATCCGGATATGCGCTGGTTTCCCAAGGAGCAGTTCATAAGAACCCGTCACGGCAAGTTCTTTTATTTCCATCAGAACAATTATTCCGTCATCTCCCCTGACGGTACCCGGACAGACGGTTCAATCCCGTGGGGCAGAATCATCGATATGGACGAAGATGAGAGCGGAAACCTTCATATCTGGGTCTGGGCAAACGGACCGTCCGTCCTGACCGTGTCACCGGACGGCACTTCTTCCACTCGCGAATTACCCACAGATCATCTCCTCCTGTGCGGCTCTCTCGACAGTGAAGGGAACGAGTATTCCATGGTAGATATTGGCGACGGTATAGTGACGCTTTTCAAAAACGAGAAAGCAATTTACAGCCTGAAAGACGCGTATAGCCCTAAAATGGTTGTCCGCGGAAACGAAGTATGCGTAGTCGCATATTCTCCGGACGGAGAGCCCGATCAGGCCGGGAATATCGTCAACTGGGGCCTGTATATGGCCCGGAATAAGGAAATCATTCAAATTGACACTAACATTTTCAGCCCCGACGGTATTGATTACTGCATAACCAAAAGTGGAGATTTATACATCCTGGCAAACTCCCGGGTCTATAAAGAAACCACGCCCGTCCTCTTCATTCCTTTCGTGAACATCGAGAATCCCCAGTTCGCAGTAGTAGATTAAAGGACGTGCATATTCCCTGGGTGTCTTTCCGCGCAAAACACGACAAATACTACATGATGTCTGCTGCCGGCAGCAATTTAATGCCATAATTGCTACCGGAAGTATAATTTAGTTTGAGTCAGCCGCATTTTTGCCCTCAAAATGCGACTGACTCTTTATTTTCAGCGACTGATTTGTTTTTTCCGAGATTAATATTCAACTTTGAGTTGATTATGACCTTAATCTTTGTCGATTCTATGAAGACTTCAATTGTGGGCACGCCAGTTTCGCCCCGCTCATTTCAAGAGAAAGAAAAGCGATGTCGGGCAATATTTGATTCTCTCCTCTGGGATGGTTTTTCGTTTTGGCATGTTTGTACCCCTGGCACATTCCAGCACATTATCTTTGAGACCCCAGACGATTATGAATTCGGGATGGTAGCCGCCGCCACTTCTGCTTATGACTCTAAGGTACGTATTATTACTTTTGAGCTAATGAGCAATCATGTTCACTTTATCGTTCAAAGTAATGGGAAAGAAGACGCACAATTGTTTTTCAACCTTTATAAAAAGCGGTTGACAAGGTTCTTCAGAGAGGAAAAGCGAATCCTGGACTTATCTCATTTTTCGTCTGAACCCATCGCCATCGAATCTTTGGAGTCATTACGAAATCAAATCGTATATACAAACAGGAACAATTTCGTAGTGGATCCCGATCAGACCCCTTTCTCGTTTCAATATGGTGCTAACTCGTTTTATTTCAACCCGATAGCAAAGTGTATCCAGGGGCGGCAGTTTGGCTCGCTGTCACAACGGGCAAAAATGCGTTTGCTTCACTCCAAGGAAACCAAATATCCCGATTGCTACATGGTCATCGGTAATTATTTCGCTCCTTATTCTTTTTGTGATTTGGCGCTTGGTGAAGGTGTATTCCGTGATGCCAGACATTATATCTACAAACTGACCAGAGACGTAGAATCGTACAAGGAGCTTGCTGCTTTGCTTGGTGATATAGACTATTATACTGATGACGAATTGGTCGGCATCGTATATGCTCTGTGCAAACAGCGGTTCAACTCAGATAAACCTGCTCTATTAACCGTTTCACAAAAGGATGAGTTAGTTAAAGTGCTTCATTTCGAGTATCATGCAGATAACCGGAAAATCAGCCGGCTGCTTCACATCCCGCTGCAAGTCATCAACGAAAGATTCCCGTAATAGATGGCAGCAATATGACCTGCATAATGACGCCGACATCATGTTTACTTGCTCTCCGGCAGCAATATGGCCTGCATAATGACGCCGACTCGACCTTTTACTGTCAGCCGGCAGCAATCTGAGCTATTAAATGATGCCGGGAGCATTTTTCCGGAAGTGGCTATTGGCGTTCGAAGCGGTAGCCGGCTCTGTATAGCTCGATGGCGGCGCCGATTCTGTACATTACCTCCATACTTTTGAGGAAGAGGCGGTAGGCCTTGGAGGTGCCAGGTTCGGCACCGGACTTGAAAAGGAAATGATTTGCAGCAGCCGAGCATGACTCCATGGCGGCGACGCTTCTCTCCCCTTCGCGCAAGATATTACCTGTTATATGGTCATCCATGTCATCGAATCCGCGAGGTCCCAGGAAATAAGAATAGGCAGTTTTGCTGTACTTTTCCCAGTCGGCATCCCACAGGTGCGCTACAGCCATGCCAAGATAGCCAGCACAGGCAAGACAGTACTCCGGATACTCGTTGAAATTATGCACTGCGTCCGCATAGAATTCGGCGGAATAGCCCAACCACGCGTCGTCTATGTCGGGAGATGAAAGCAGCTCGCCATCCAGGTATCCCGCCCCGGTGGCCAGCTTCAGAAGATACTCGGTGAGCTCCTCTGAATACCTGTCTAAATCCAATTGATTGTTCTGCATTGCCTTGTTTTGCTATCATAAAGATACTGATTATTCCCGAATACGCCAGAGGAAGCGAAAAAAATGTTAACTTAGTGCCATGGAGATAGTGGAACTACAAACTCTTACCGAGCAGAACTTAGCAGACCTGCTGGCCCTTATGAACGCGCTGGACAGCAGCACCACAGTAAGTGCCGAGGCAATTAAAGCCGCCGCCGGCTGCCCCCAGACGCACCTTTTTGCCGCCATGGAAGACGGTCGTATAGTAGGCACTGCCAGCCTCTGTGTCACAAGTCATCCCCTTGGGCGCAAGGGTGGCGTAGAAGACGTGGTTGTGAGTCCCGAAGAGAGGGGCAAACACATAGGCCGCCGCCTGATGGAGCACATAATCGACTACGCCCGCAGGGAACTCTCCCCTGTCGAGCTGCATCTTACCTCCCGTCCCTCACGCGAAAAAGCCAACCTCCTGTATCAGGCGATTGGCTTCAAGCGGTACGAGACCAACGTTTACAAACTTAAGCTTTAACTTTCTTCTCTCCCAGCACGCACCAGCGGATGAACGGGATGCGATGGATTATCTCGTAGATCAAAGGTGTAAGTGTGAACACGGCCACCGTGAGAATAAGGTACATGGCGACCGGGGGCAGCTGGGTATAAGTCTTCATCATGTATCCCACGCTGGCTATAACCAGATAATGCAGAATATACAGGCCAAAGCTGGTCCTGGTCATATAGCCTGCAAACTTGCCGGTGCGGTCGAACCTGGCATTGAACCATCCCATCATGGCAAGGCACATGAGCCAGCCGTACAGGCAGTTAAGCGGGCTCCCGAGATACTGGGGCGAGGTGTTGTCCTGCCCGAAGGTGGTCACAATCAGCACAACTCCGGAAACCACCGCACAAACCATGAGGGGAACCCATGCATTTTTCACCTTCTCCTGAACCTCGTCGTGTGAGAACACGAAGTAGCCCAAGAGGAAAGGAATCAGGTAGAACAGGGGCTTATAGAGATTGATCAGGCCGTCAAGCGATTCAGGACGGGGATTCTTAATTATTGTCTGCTCCCCTGCCCAGAAAAGGACACCGAGCATGATGATCCATACTATGTTTGCCTTGCCGCACAAACTCCAGAACTTGTCCTTGCCGTCGATAGCGCGCACAATCAGCAACACGAGGGAAAGCAGCCACAACAGCTGGATGAACCAGAGAGGGCCAGTACCGCTGAGTGCACACATCAAAAATTTGGCAACTCCGGGAGCGGCAGCCAGCTGCTCGCCTGCTCCTGCCACGAGAGTATTGAAATAGCCCACCATCCACTGAAAGACGAACAAGCCTATGGTAGAAGGGACCAGGAGTTTGCGGGTGCGGGACTTGAACCACTCGCCAGCCTTCTTTTTACTCAGCGCATACCGGGCGCTCATACCTGCAAGCAAGAACAGCAAGGGCATAAAGAAAGGGTACAGGATATACATCACAACATCCTGATACTGCGGGCATTGAGGATACTCCCCAAAACCACCTATGCCACCGAAGACACCCTTGTTGTTATAGAAGTAAATTACGTGATAGAACAGCACCAGCAGCACTGTCACCCAGCGCAGATTGTCAATCCAGTGTTTTCTCATATTGTAAGTATTAAAGTCAGAATCTGAAATGCGGCCCGAAGCGCTCGAAAGCCTCGCGCTCAAGCATCTCGCGGTCATCGGGATGTGCGATAGAAATCAGTAACTTGGCACGTTCCTGGAGGCTTCGTCCGTAAAGATCCACCGCTCCGTATTCGGTCACGATCCAATGGGCGTCGGCACGTGGAGTGACTATACCGCCGCCCGGATTGATTGTACTGACTATCTTGTTCTTGCCCTTGTTGGTACGGGACGCGAATGCGGTAATGCTCTTGCCGCCCTCCGACATGGAGGCGCCGCGCACGAATTCCACCTGTCCGCCGGTTCCGCTGAAGATGCGCATGCCTATGGAATCGGCGCTGATCTGCCCGGTAAGGTCCACTTCCGTGGCTGAATTTATCGCCTTCATCTTCTTGTTGCGTGATATCACCCAGGGGTCGTTGGTATAGGTAATGTCGCGCATAAGCACGTCCGGATTGTGGTCTATGAAGGAATATACCTCCTGCGAACCGAGCAGGAAGGATGCCACCACCTTGCCCTTGTCTATCTGCTTGCAGGAGCCGTTGATAACGCCTTTCTTGATGAGGCGCAGCAGCCCGTCCGCAAACATCTCGGTATGAAGTCCAAGGTTCTTGTGGTCCCCCAGCTGCGATGCCAGTGCGTTTGGAAGGGCGCCGATTCCCATCTGCAGGCAGTCCCCGTCCTCTACCAGGGCCGCGCAGTTCTTGCCGATTTCCATCTCTGTGGCAGTGGGCTCGGCAAAATGCGCAGTCACCAGAGGGGCGTCATCCTGAACAAGATAATCGAAGGACTCCAGCGGAATAAGGTCTCCCAGAGCGAACGGAACGTTGGGATTGACGACTCCGATAACCAGATCTGCGGTCTGAATCGCAGCAACGGAACAGTCAACCGAGGTGCCTAATGAAACACGGCCTTCCGCATCGGGAAGCGATACGTTTACAAGTGCCGCACCCAGTTTGATGGCGCCGCTCCTGTACAGACGCGGGGTTTCTCCCAGATGGACGGGCGTGTAATCGGCATAGCCGGCATTCACGTTGGCGCGCACGTTCGGGCCTACAAAGAAGCCCTGCTCGAAGAATATGCCCTCATAGCGCGGCTCGCTGTAGGGTGCGGGACCTTCCGTGTGGAAATGGTGGAAATGCAGGTCACACACGTCACCGGCATCTGCACGGCGGCAGAGAGCCTGTATGAGGCAATGCGGCACGCTGGCTACGCTGCTCAAATGTATATGGCTATGCGAAGGGATGTGGCTGACAGCCTCATCGGCGGTAACAAAACGTATCTGATTCATAACGGCCGCAAAGTTACTCAATCCCCGCAGCATTTGCAAACTGTTTACATCATTCCGGATTCAGTTCATACTTGCGTATGAGAGTGCTGATTTCCGGGTCCAGATTGCCGCGATGTATGTACGAACGGTCCTGTGCGCAGGCATGCAGGTAGTATTCTACAGCCGAACGCTCGTCGCCCGCCCGCGAACGGATAATCGCCATCAGATAGTCGCCGGGGGCACTCTTGGGCAGCGTGGCAAGTATTTCCTCCGCACTTGCATTCCTGTCAAGGGCTACGAAAGCCACTGCAGTGTTGAAATCCCTGTAGGGATACAGTATCTTCAGCGCCTCTTCGTAATCATGTTCCTTAAGGCACTGCACACCACGCATATAGAGTGTGTCAGGTTCAGTAGTGTGTAAGGTATCCTGAACCATCCCTTTGCGGTGCAGGTAGAAATTTAGCTTTACCACCCTCAGCCTCGGATACAGGCGCTCACGCATGTATCTGTAGCTTTTGCTGCGGCTCAGTGAGGCCTCTCTCAAGTCCGGATCCTTGACTCTGGCCGACTTGAAATAACTGTCTTTTTCTTCTGCGGACATGACGTCATCTTCTGCCACAAGCGCGTCCAGCATTTTCCAGTTCTCCCCTCCGCTCCGGCTTCTGAAAGAAATGGACGGTGCCCGGACGGCCGACGCATCTGCATCTCCAAGGGCCAGCCTTACCCCGGCGTCCCTGTCGAGCGAGTCGCGCAAATAGGCCGCATAGCGTGCGAAGTGCTCCGATGCGGCACTGGCCCGCTTTGCAGACAGGACCTCATTGCTCTTTAAGGCCCCTTCCGGCGACGCATACGCCTCTACGCATATGGAGTCCAGGTCGAAGGTCTCGTTGAGCACCAGGTCGCGTATGTTCCCCTTTATGCGCCTTATCTCCTCCGGGTTGTTCCCCAGCGCCGGCTCTATCGTGGCCTTTCCTTGAGGGAACTCAATGTAGCATGCAGTATTGGCCTCCACCTTACGGCTTACGATTCGCTTGAGGAAGCGTTCGCTGCCGTCGGCCAGGCCGGAAATGGATGATATGTAAAAGCACAGAGGTTCGGAGCGCGGTATGGCGTATATCTTTTTGTCCTGCTCGAGCACTTCGCCCGACAGCACTACATCCACCTTGCGCAATCCGGGTCTGGTATTGATGGTCTGTACGTAATTGTATATGAAGTCTCCGTTTCCGGCAGCTATCACCGTGTCCAGCCGTATTCCCTCGGTAACTATGGGCGCCTTTACGTAACGGCGGAACATCTCGTCCTTGCGACCGGCACGGGCGCTGTTCCAGCGCTTCAGAAGCAGGTAGGTATAATGCTCTACCGCTTCCCTCTCGGTAACTCCGTATGCAGAAGCGAACTGCTCGTCTGACACTATGGTAGTATCGTTCCGGAAAGCATATATCTGAGGGATGTTACGCTCCAGGAATATCTCCAGCGCGGCCTTGTTGATAAAACGGGTGGAATCCGTAATTATGGAATCCAGGAAGCGCCGGTACTGTTCGTAGCCGCGCAACTGGGCCCGCCTGTAGTCCCGTCCGGTCATCACTACAGGATTGAGACGGAGCGAATCTCCCAGAATGAACATATCCGGGTAGAGCCTGAGTTGCCAGCGGCTGTCCTGCATGTCGCGCGGAACAGTTACTTCGAATTCCAGGTTTACCCGGCCCCCGCGCTCGGCCACGTTACGGAAACGGGCGGTAACAACGGCGGCTGCGAGCCGGTCGGTGGCTACCATCTCTCCGTCCTCGTCACGTACTGCATTCATTATCAGCATTTCATGCCCCTCGAAGTCTACCACCTGCAGGGTGTCGCGCACCGTGTCCGGCAGGCGTATTTCACGCAGGGCGGAAGCGGATTCTGAGGGCAGGGACAGACGAGCCTGCAGTTCTCCGGACTTCATTTGCTCTATCTTTCGTTGAGCCGCGCAGCCTGCAGCCGCAATTATTGCCGCCAGAAGGCAAAATGATTTGAAGTTTTTCATGCGGCAAATATGCAGCAGGGTTTGCAGAAACGCAAGAAATCATAAGAATCAGGTAAGAAATATTTACGATTTTTTGCAGCCCGAAAGAATTGCGAATATAAGCTTTGTTAATAAATTGTTTATAATAATAGTATTTACTCCCATAAACATCTTGCTGAAGTAAGAATTTGTTCGTAATTTTCGGACTTGAGAAAAGTAATCACTAATACTAACTGATATGGTCAAAAAAATCTTTGAGAGGGAGAGGTACATTACTCCCCAATTTGAGGCCGAAGAAATGGCCCCAGACATTCTATGTGACAGCGCCGGTGGTGATATCGAGCTGATTGATGACGGAGATCCGTGGGAATTCTAACGCTTAAAACGAGAAAGAAGATGAAAAAGATATTCACTATTGGAGCTATTGCTCTCGCAGCTCTCGCAACCGTGGGCTGTAACCAGGAACTCTCCGTAGAAGTCCAGAGCCCCGCATCCGGAGGAAAGTTTGAATTGCGCGCTTCACATGAATCCGGCATTTCTAAGACCGATCTCCAGGCTGATGGCAAAACCACTTTCTGGTATCGTGACGACCAGATCAGCGTTTTTGATTCTGACGATCAGGACGCCGGTTATTTCTTCTATATTGAGGGTGATTACACCCCGTCCACGACTGCCGTTTTTACCGGCGACAATCTCAAGACGGAAGGTGACCCCACCTATTTTGCCGTTTATCCTTACGACAGGTCCAATACCCGCTCAAAAGATGAGGTGGGAAGCTATTTGCGTATCCCGTTCAGGAATGAACAGGGGGGTGTTCCTGATTCATTTTCCAGGACTGATACCCCTTTCGGCGTGCTGTCCACATGCTCATGCGTCGCACAGTCCAAGAGCAACATCTTCTCTTTCCGCAACGTTTTCGGCCTCCTTGCCATCAAGGTTGCAGATAAGAACGTCGTAAGCATTGAGCTTAAGGGAAATGACAGTGAGAAGGACAAATTCGGATCCTATTACATTGTCCGGTTCGACGAATACGGCAATCCTCAGTGCTCTCCCGCCGTGGATGTAGCTCCCGTTGACGTCATCACCCTTGTTCCCAGGGGTAATGATTCTTTCATTCCAAACCGCACTTACTACATGACTGTTCCGCCCATGAATTTCGCTTCTGGCGCAACATTCACCCTCAAATACAGTGACAGCAAGCCTGATTTCGTAATCAGCACATCCGGGGCCGTTTCCGTATATCGCGGCAAGGTGCACACCGTTCCTGCTCTCTCTTCCGGTGAGCCGAGTATCGCAGAAGAGGCCAACGGCACATTCGACTTCCCCAAGATGGGATACACCAATGGCGAAGAGGTCGTCATGATTTCTTCTGAGGACGTTACCCTTGTTACTGACAAGGGAAGCAACTCCAATCCTCCCAAGTATTATGATGAAGGCTCTGCCGCACGCTTCTATGGTGGAAACATCATCACCCTGACGAGCGAAAAGGACATCACCAGGGTTGAGTTCACATTCAGCGGCTCAGAAACAGAGGATAACACCAACAGTATTCTTCCCGGTGGTGCCGACGGAGAAGTCCTCACGGGTAATGTCTGGACAGGCTCACAAAAGACCATCAGCTTCCTTATTGGCGGCACAAAGGGACATCGCAAGATTTCCTCCATCATCGTAGGCGAAGGCTCCACACAGGATCCGATAGTCACGAAGAAGGTAGCCGCACCTGTATTCGACCCTGCTGCCGGCGTGGTTGAAAGCGGAACCCAGGTCAGCCTTAGCTGCGCTACAGACGGAGCTTCCATCTATTACTCTCTCACCGAGGAGGAGCCTTCCACCCTTTACAGTGCTCCTATAGTGATTACCGAGGCGGTTAAGATTACTGCCGTAGCCAGGATGGAGGGCATGATTGATTCTCCTGTGGTTTCTGCTTCTTACACCGTTAAGGACAATATCTCTTACACCGATTTCAGCACCATTGCCGAGTTGGCTGCCCTGCTCACTGCAGATGCCAAAGACTTCAACGGCCATCTGACCGATGCCGTAGTTTCCTTTGTCCCTAACGGCAGCAACGCCATCATCAAGGATGCGACCGGATCAATCCTGTACTACAAGAGCAGCCACGGATTGAAGCAGGGCCAGACCTTTACAGGCGACCTGACCGTGAAGGCTCTCCTGTATAACGGATTATACAGCGAAATTACCGCCATCACTTCCGACACCAAGTTTGCCGGTGACGGAGCCGTAATTGATCCTGAAGAAGTCACTCTCGCCAATCTCATTGGTAATTATTCGACTTACCAGAATGCGTATGTCAAACTCACCGGACTCCAGGTTGTAGCAGTTGACGGAAAGAACATCACAGTTGACGGTATTACCGCCACTTACATTGTTTATACCAATTATGGCACTGCTTCCGTTAAACCCGGTCAGGTCATCACAGTCGTAGGAACCGTTACCAAGTATGGTGAGACCGAGGAAATCAAAGTCTGGAAAGCAGCCGACCTTAACGTCGAGAACGAGCCTGCCTCAGTCGAAGTGACTGATATCACCGGTGTGGATGCCGAGGGTGTAACTAATGCAACCAAGGACATTACCATCAAAAATGGAGATGGATGGAATGCTGCCGTTACTCCAGACGGAACCGTTGTAACTGCAGCTTCAATTTCCGGCAATGTAATCACATACTCCGTTTCCGCCAACACCGGTGCGGCACGTAATGGAAAAATCACCGTTACCCTCTCCAAGGGTGGTATGGCCGATGTTTCTGCTACTATCGTAGTAAGCCAGTTGGCTGCCGGAACTTCATTTACTGTCGTGAAGTTGACCAATGAAGAAATTGTTGCTGCAATTTCAAAGTCAACGCAGGAGAAAGATGGATATGCTGATTATTCTATTTCAAGTGCAAGTGGTGAATGGAGTGTCAATGCCAATTATAAAAAAGACATTACTTATCTCCAGATTCGTAATAAGAAGGGAGCCAAGATTGTGTCGCCTGAATTCAGCAGCCCCATTCAGAAGATTGTAATAGATATGAATGAAAAGGCTACTACCAATCGTACTTTATACGCAATCCCTTCAACTACCGATGTACCTACAACCGACTCTAGCTATGGCGACACTCTGTGGGCTGATAGTTATGGACATGTCGATTCAGGAACAGTCGGCGGAAAAGTGACGATGGAATTTACCGGTGATACAAAATCCTTCATACTGGTAGTTAAAGGCGGTGCCACATATATCGATGAAATTGAAGTCTACTTGAAGTAGTTTCTCTGACACTTTTCAATTAAGAGGATGACAAGGTCTCGCGGCCAAGTCATCCTCTTTTTTGCAAATCGTAGCCATAACTGCCGCAAAGATATGACAAGGCAAATAGTCGGCGTCATTTCCAGGGTCAAATCGTCGCCGACTGGCAGAAAAACAGTGAGCTGGCGACATTTAATGGGGTAAAATGACGCCGACTGCCGTGACAAAGGGCATGGAGAGAAAGTCTAGTAAATGTAAATCTTCTGACCGATGGAGAGGCGGTCGGAGCGGAGGTGGTTCCAGGTCATCAGTTGCTTGACGCTGACCCGGTAGCGCCGGGCGATGTGGCTGAGGGTATCGCCCTTTCGCACTACGTAACAGGTCTTGGAGCCGCCCCCGGCGCTCTTGCCGGCAGCGATATCCTTGACAACCTGTTCCGACAGATACTTGGAGGCATTGTGGGAATAAAGCGAATCCGGTTCCACCGCCATATATGCCTCGCTCCATTCCTCCGGAACAATTAAAATGCAGGTGCCGGCAGCTCCCGGAACCACATCGTTATAATACTTAGGATTAAGGTCTTTCAGCTGGTCCAGCGGCACACCAACAGCCTCGCTCACCTGCCCCAGATGCAGGTTGCGGTGAACCTCAAAGGTGTCCACCCGTTCGGGCACATAGGCCTCCAGCGTATCTGCCGCCCAGCTGTTTCCATACGCGAACGCGTACATCATTCCCACGAAAGCCGGCATATACGCCCTGGTCTCCCGGGGCAGATACGGATAGACGGACCAGAAGTCCTTCTTTCCCCCGGCCCTCCGTATAGCCTTGTTCACATTGCCCGAACCGCAGTTGTAGGCACTTATGGCCAGCGGCCAGTCGCCGAATATGCTATACAGGTTCTGAAGATAACGTGCCGCCGCATCGCTGGACCTCTCCACATCCATGCGCTCATCCACAAAGGAATCTATCTTGAGACCGTAAGCACGCGCCGTACGATACATGAACTGCCATATACCCAAGGCACCTGCACGCGACATGGCAGTAGGATTCAGCTTGGACTCCACAACTGCCAGATACTTTAGTTCAAGCGGCAGGCTGTAACGGCGGAAAGTCTCCTCGAATATGGGGAAATAGTAGGCGCTCACGCTCCTGGCCCTCTTCATAGATGCCGTCTGCTTCTCGGAGTAAGACACCATGTAATTCCTCACTATGTCGTTGAACGGGAGGGAGAAGTAGGGATTGAGCGCGGCCAGGCGCGACACCAGCACGGAATCCGGCAGCGAAGAAGTCAGGTGAAGGGAATCCAGGTTTGCTACCATAACGCTGTCTGCGGCCTCCTGCGCCTTGAGCGCAAAAGACGACAGTGCCAGGGCACACAACACAAGATAGAGCCGCTTCATAATGCCGTCAGAACCTGAAACCGACGTTTATGCCAAACGCGGGAGAAGGATTGAATGCCAGCTGTGTGTCAGGCATGATTACAGCAGGACGTACGGTCATGGCCATGTCGTCCGCAATCTCGAAGTCGTGCATGTAGGAGAACACGTTGGCGTCTATTATCTGCAGCACATAAACCAGCACCATAGCCAGGGTGGAGTAATCCCTGTACTGACGGAAAATGTCCCTGTAATACACGGCCTGCTCCGCCGTAATGGGGCCGGAATATGGAGTTTCCTTGTCCGTGGCCTCCTTGTAGATACGACGGTAGCGCTGGTAGTTGATGTTGTTGGTGTCGTAGAAATAGTATGCCGTGGCCAATCCCCCGAGATAGATGGGGATCTTCCAGTATTCTCCGTTGTACGCCTGCCCCAGGCCCGGGCACAGCAGAGAGAACAGCGTGGAGCGGCCTGGCAAAGGATAGCGGTCCGATTTATAACTGATTACGCCATCCAGCAAGGTACCCCAATAGGCCACGCCACTGCCAATGAAGCAATACTTCGCGGCCTCGTGTTTTCCCTGAGCATTGAGATAGATGCCGGCGCCGAGGGGAGCCAGGATGCTGCCGTAAACGATAGGCAGTTTCCAGTACTGACGGTTGTATATCTGCTCCCCGCCGATAATGAGGGCGGAGCCGGCGAACATGGTGCCTATCTTAATCTCGTTCTCGTGCTTGAGGCCTCCAAAATACTCTTTGAATGAGAAGAGTACGTCCGTGGAGTCCTTGGATGAGGCCTTGTCGTCATTGTAAGACTGCTGGAATGCCTCGCTCTTGAACTGCGCAGAGGCGTTCAAGGCGAGCAGAAGCAGAACGGTAACGGCAAGGAATCTTTTCATCAGAGTTGTGCGGCATCCAAAGCGGCCAGGAACTTTTCAACCTCCTCGTCGGAGGCAAAACGGATAGTCATTGTGCCCTTGCCGCTGGCAGACCTGCGGACGGAGATATCGTTAGAAAAATACTTGCCCAGTCCGGACTTCAGACGGCTCCAGCTGTCCGGAAGTTCGTCAAAAAATATGGGCTGTGTATGGCTGGGAGGCAACTCCCCTGCGGCCGCCTTACGCACAAGGGCCTCAAGTTCCCTCACGGACAGCCCCTGGGTAATCACGAGGTCGCAGAACTGCTCCTGCACCTCGGCGTTCTCGACTCCAAGCAGAGCCTTGGCATGTCCGGTGGATATGAGTCCCACCTTGAGGTCGTGCTGTACCTTGACAGGCAATTTCAGCAACCTTAGGGTGTTGGCCACGGTAGCCCTCTTCTTCCCCACCCTGTCCGCCATCTGCTCCTGGGTAAGCGAGCATTCATCCATCAGGCGCTGATAGCTTAGGGCGGTTTCTATAGGATCGAGGTCCTGTCTCTGGATATTCTCCACAAGCGCCATCTCCAGCATGCCCTGGTCGTTTGCCTCACGTACGTAGGCGGGAATTGTGGTCATGCCGGCCATACGGCAGGCGCGGAAGCGGCGTTCACCGCTGATTATCTGGTATCCCCCTTCCTCCGTGCGGCGAACCGTAATAGGCTGGATGAGCCCAAAGACCTTGATAGACTCGGCAAGCTCCTTAAGGGACTCCGAGTCAAAATTCATACGGGGCTGGAAGGGATTGGCCTCCACCATATCCATTGGGATGCGGGTGATATCGGCCTCTCCACGGCGGTTGCCGCCAAAGTCCTTGTTGATGTAGCCGACAGGCTTGCGGAGCTGGTCGGCAGGGTTCACGCCTCCCATGAGGGCGCCCAAGCCCTTGCCCAGACCTCTTACTTTGTTGCTCATTTTTCGCTTATGTTTTCTCCGTTGCGCTCAAGCACCTCGGATGCAAGGTTGAGATAATTGGATGAGCCGGAGCACGCAATCTCATACAGAAGTATGGGCTTGCCGTGCGAAGGGGCCTCGCTGAGCCTGATGTTGCGCTGTATCACGGTGCGGAACACCAGGTCCTGGAAATGCTCGCGGAGTTCCGCCAGCACCTGCTGGTGCACCTTGGTGCGACCGTCATACATGGTTACCACGAACCCCTCTATCGTCAGGTCAGGATTGAGGCCGTTCTGGACTATGCGTATGGTCTGCAGCAGCTTGCCAAGGCCCTCGAGGGCAAAGAACTCGGGCTGAACGGGAATGATCACGGAATCCGCCGCAGTGAGGGTGTTCACGGTAATGAGGCCCAGCGACGGCGAGCAGTCGATAATTATGTAATCGTAGTTGTCGCGAACCGGAGCGATGGCCTTCTTAAGCACCGACTCCCTGTCCGGCTCGTTTATCATTTCTATCTCCACGCCTACCAGATTGATGTGGGAAGGAATCATGTGCAGGCCGTTCATCTCCGTCTGGATGAGTGCGTCCTCCACGGAAATCGAACCTTCCATCAGCTCGTAAAGGCTGCGGTGACGGTCGTCGTCCGGAGAGAAATTCAGGCCGGAGGTGGTATTGGCCTGCGGGTCCGCGTCTATTATGAGCACCTTCTTCTCAAGGGCGGCGAGAGATGCAGCCAGATTGATGGCGGTCGTGGTCTTACCCACTCCTCCCTTCTGGTTTGCAATAGCAATTACTTTTCCCATATCATGCAAAAGTACGAATTAATTATTATTTTTGCACTATGACTGAACCTAAAACTGCCTGGTATTTTATCGTTAACCCACGCGCCGGATCCGGCAAAACCATGTCCGAGTGGGTTCCCGCAGAGCGGATACTGCAAAAACGCGGTATACCTTTCGTAACCGCAATGACAGACTACAAGTGCCATGCCACCCAACTCGCCCATGACGCTGCAGCCGACGGTTACCGTCGTATTATGGCCGTCGGAGGCGACGGATCACTGCACGAGGTCCTGAGCGGAATTGCGGAATACTGCGAGGAAAGCGGTACCGATGCTTCAGAATTCTACCTGGGCGTCATGCCCATAGGTTCAGGAAACGACTGGATAAAGTCCCTGAACGTCCCCCACGACCTCGAAAAGGTGATAGAACTCATCTCAAAGGACTCCTTCGGGCAGATGGACGTAGTAAAGGTGCAGTGCTCCGGAGGCAAGAGGGCCTGGATGGCGAATGTGGGCGGCACCGGCTTCGATTCCCATGTATGCAGCCGCGTTAACCTGCAGAAGGAGCGCGGAAAAAGAGGCAAGCTCATCTACCTGAACGCCCTGCGTTATACCATGATGCACCTGGACCAGCTCCATCTCAAGGTGATAGCGGACGGGCAGACGGTTCATGAGGGAATCTGCTACTCCATCGCCCTTGGCAACGGGTGCTACAGCGGCTCAGGAATGAGACAGGTTCCGTTGGCCCAAATGGACGATGGGATAATAGATTACATGATAGTACCTAAAGTATCGCTCCGGCGAATGCTGAAGGAAATTCCAAGGCTCTTCAACGGCACTATAAACGAATCCGGCGTGGTGCTTTCCGGCAGGTGCAAAAGCCTTCAGATAGTTCCCCTGGACAACGCATCGGAAGACATAATAGAACTGGACGGCGAGATAGAGGGCAAGCTGCCCCTTTCCATAGAAATGGATGGCCGCAAGGTCAATGTCGTCAAAGGCTGATCCTGTACTGAAGCTTTACTTCAGCCTTTGATGGTTTAGCATCTGTAGTCCAAGGATATTCAACGTACGATAATTTCAGATAAAGAGCGTGTCTGCGGGAGGGTTTCCAGCTCCCGGTCAAGGATGCGTTCCATCCCCTTCCGTAATATGCCGGCACATTGAAATTGCCGGGTGCATCGCGTTCGTAAACATATATCCTGTCCGCCCAGTTGTCTATACAGAACAGGGTGCCGCGCAGCCACAGGTTAAAGCGTTCCCCGCAGCAGCCTATCTCCGTATTGGCGAGCCAGGCCAGCGCCTTGCAGTGCACGACATCCAGCCTGGAATTCAGGGCCCAGGGGCCAGCTGCCAGCTTCAGCTCTCCCCTGCTTTCCAGCCTCCATTCATCGGTTCTCTTAGCTGCCAGCCGTAGCGCCGGGGTAATTGTAAACGGCCCCGCAGACAGCTCAGGGGCATATTTGGTCATAACTCTGACCTGCTTTGAAGATACCATCGCAACGGCATCCAGTCCCTTAAGCCCCAGGCCAAGAGCGGCTTCGGGGGTCCCGTTCTGCCAGCTCATCAGCAGACCGTACTTGCTGCCGTAAACAGGGCTCCAGATGGCCCCCAGCAGTGCCGCCGGCGAACCGTTCCAGGCAAGTTCGCCAAAAACGCTCGTGTTTTTAACGCCCAGCTTGAAGTCTGCCGACGCAGAATGGCTGCTGGCAGACACGCATGCTGTAAGACGCCTGCCGCACCAACTCACATAGCCCACGGGCGTCCTGGCAGTAAACGAATACGCCGCCCCGGCCGTCCACTGCCCGAAACTGAAATCCGCCGCCACCCCGCAATGCTCGGGCGAAAAAGAGCCTGTAGGGGTAAAACCGCTGCCGTTTCGGCGGAAGGAGGAAACGCTGCCGTACCTTGACATGGAAAAGCCGCTCCATAGTGCAAGTCCCTGCCCGAACCGGGCATTGAAGTGCCCCAGAACCACTTTTGCCAGATGTCGGCTGCCATAATAAGCGGCGCTTACGGTTCCTGGTCCTATTTGCCGGTCCGTATATGTGGTGCGGCTGGCCCAGTTGAATTCCGCCACTTCGCCAAGGCTCGCCTTATACTTCAGTCCTGCAGCATAAGCATGGCCGTCGTTCTCTTTGGCAGAGCCTTTTACCGTAAGGTCATGATGCAAGCGGGCCTTGTGCGGCATTCCCGGAGGGCCGTCACTTTCCAGACGTGTAAAAGGCTTGAGCGCCTCGGCATATTCCGGGGAAAAGCCATCAATCAGGCCCAGCTCAACATAAGACAGGATATCGCCGGAGCTTTGGCGCCATTCCAGCAGCGACGCAACCTGAAAGGCATTCAGGAGGCCGCAGGACAGCAGCCGGGCGCGTCCGGCACGGTTCAGATCTACCGGACGCAGATTCAGGTCGCGGTAATGCTGCATGGTACTCTCGTCCAGTTCTTCAAGCGAAGAAGCGCCGCTCAGTACCAGGACGGCGAATTCAAAACCGGGTTCATGAAAAAGGGCCGCAAGGGCCATCAGAATAACGAAGTTCTTCATAATAATATTAGTCTAGGCGCTACAATATACGCACAAAAATCATTATATTTGCGTGTTATGCACAATAAAACAGTACAGACCTACGACCTCACAGGAGAACTATTCTTGAAAATGCTTGCGCAGGGATATGCGCGCATCTCCAGTAACAGGCAAAGCATCAACGACTTAAACGTATTCCCCATACCCGACGGCGACACGGGAGACAATATGTGCCTCACAATCGAATCCGGATACTCCCAGGCATCCCAGATAGGTGGAGCCACCCTGGGCGAAATAGCCGGTGCCGCTTCTTCCGGAATGCTCATGGGCGCCCGCGGAAACTCGGGAGTCATACTTTCACGCATATTCGCCGGCATGGCCAAAGGCCTGTCCGGCCTCACCCAGACTGATACTGAAGGTTTTGCGGCAGCAATGGCGTCTGCAGTTTCAGAGGCCTACAGTTCTGTAGCCCACCCCGTAGAAGGAACAATCCTCACCGTGGTCCGCGAGAGCACCGAGACAGCTGCCGAACTCAGCAAGAAGTCCATGGAAGAGTACCTCTCCGCCATAGTGCACGGCATGGAGAACTCCCTGGAACACACTCCGGAAAAGCTTCAGGTGCTTGCAGAAGCGGGTGTGGTAGACAGCGGCGGAGCCGGCCTCCTGAACATTTTCTACGGTTTCCAGGACGCTCTTCTGGGCATCAGCAGCACAGTTGCCGCCCCTGCACAGAACCAACACGCCCAGGCGGTTGATTTCTCCCTCTTCGACGAAAACACCGAGCTCAAGTTCGGCTACTGTACCGAGTTCCTGCTGCGTCTGCAGAGTTCCAAAGTAAACCTGGATACTTTCGACGAAAAGGAAATAGAAGATTACATCACCGGCGCCGGAGATTCAGTGGTTTTCTTCCGCGAGGGCAGCATAATCAAGGTCCACGTGCACACCAAGACTCCCGGCGACATAATCAGCCACTGCCAGCGCTGGGGCGAATTCCTAACGCTCAAGATAGAGAACATGACGCTCCAGCATCACAACTCCAACCTCGCAGAGCGGGCCAAACCCGTCAAGCGCAAGGAGTACGGCACGGTTACGGTTGCCAGCGGTGCGGGCCTGAAAGACATATTCAAGGAGCAGCTCGGGGCCGACGAGGTGGTGGAAGGCGGTCAGACCATGAACCCGTCCGTATCCGACTTCGTAGCCGCGTTCGACAAGGTGCCCGCAAAGCACATATTCGTCTTCCCCAACAACTCCAACATAGTCATGACGGCACGCCAGGCCGCCGAGGTTTATGCGGATGCCGTCATACACGTAATACCCACCAAGACCATAGGTGCGGGCTACGTGGCCATGGCCTCCTTCGATCCGTCGGCGTCAGACCCGGCGCAGCTGGAGCAGAGCCTCGCAGAAGTTGCAGCCGGAGTAATCTGCGGCATGGTCTCCCCTGCCTCACGCGACACCGTAAAGGACGGCCTGGAGGTTCGCAAAGGCGGCTTCATAGGCTACAAGGGCGATGAAGTACTCTCCAGCGGAGAGGACAGAAGCGCCACCGCCCTTGCCCTCCTGGAGGCCCTGGAAGCCGGCACCCACGACGTCGTGCTCATACTTGGCGGCGCAGACGCCCCCGAAGAAGAGGCCTCCGCCCTCTGTGAAGGGCTCGGCAAAAAGTATCCATCCACAGAATTCATTTACAACCATGGCGGCCAGCCCGTCTTCGATTACACATTCATATTATGCTGACACTGATATCCGACACCGATTGCGACATGACTCCCGCCCTTGCGCGCGAGTTCGGTTACAAAGTAATCATCCCCATGCCGTACGCCATAGACGGCAAACTCTATCACCCTTATGTAGAGAGCGAGGACTACGACCATAAGGCCTTCTACGCAAGGCTGCGCCAGGGCACCCTGCCCACCACCAGCGCCGTCAGCGAGGCCGTTTACATC